>NZ_JBIBKC010000040.1:0-1243 GCF_042958985.1 Pseudomonas sp. NPDC007930 | reverse complement strand
GAGCCAAGGTGATCCGACCTGATTAAAAGCCAAAGGCGGCTGACCCGAAGGGGCAGCCGCCTTTGGCTTTGTTACGATTAGAGCGCGCGGGACAGAGGTCGAAGCTCGCAGTGGTGTGTGTAGCACCCGCGTGGGAGAGTGACCCGCACGGTATCGGCGTGGAGTCCATGTCGGCACCCTCGTGAGAAGGTGACCACGTATGAGAGAGTGAACCCTTTCGCCACCGTGTGCCCCGCGCGCCCTATATCGTGCGAGGAAAAACCATGGCGCGCAAGCGATCCAGCCAAGCCTTTGATCTTGTTCACCCACATTGTGCCGGTATCGATATCGGCAGTCGCGAGCATTGGGTGGCGGTCAATCGTGACCACATTCAACCTATTCGCAGCTTTTCCACCTTTACCGACGACCTCATTCGGCTTGCCGACTGGCTTGCTGAAGTCAAGGTGACCGTGGTCGCCATGGAGGCCACCGGGGTCTATTGGATTCCGCTTTTCGAACTTCTCGATTCCCGCGGTTTTGAGGTTTACCTGGTTAACTCGCGGGCTACCCGGCAAATCTCCGGGCGTAAGTCGGACGTACTTGATTGCCAGTGGATTTGGCAGTTGATGAGCCACGGCTTGTTGCGTGGCGCCTTCCGCCCGGCGGATGCGATCTGCTCAATCCGGGCGTTGGTTCGCCAGCGCGCGATCAGAGTCCGCGATCAGGCTCAAGCGTTGAACCGCATGCAAAAAGCGCTCAGCCAGATGAATATCCAACTGGCCAACGTCATCAGCGATATTTCCGGCGTCACGGGCATGAGGATCTTGCGAGCCATCATTGCTGGAGAACGTAATCCGGAAAAGCTGGCCAACATGATCGACCGCCGTATCAGGGCGACTCAGGAAACCGTTGCACGCAGCCTGCACGGCAATTGGCGGCCCGAACACTTGCATGCCCTTGAACAGGAAGTTCAGTGCTACGACTTTATGGAAAAACAAATCGCCGCCTGCGACCAGGCAATTAGCGCCGCACTGGAGCAACTGCCGAAGCGCGAAGACGCACCTAAACCCTCCCGCAAAGTACTGCGTAGCCCCCACCGTAGTGCTGCTGACCAAGCAGCTCTGCATCAGGCGTTATGGCGTGTAACGGGTGTCGATCTTACGGCGATCCCCACGATCGGTGTCGACACGGCTCTGGTCATCGCCAGCGAAATTGGCCCGGATCTCTCTCGATTTCCAACGTCGCAGCACTTTTGTTCTTGGTT
>NZ_JBIBKC010000039.1:0-1252 GCF_042958985.1 Pseudomonas sp. NPDC007930 | reverse complement strand
TGGCCTGGTCAAGTTTCTCCGGACACCTCAATAAGTGGTGTCTAGGCAGCTAGCCGCTCGTACTCGTTCGGTGCTCTGTAGCCCAAGGTCGAGTGCAGCCGCTCGCTGTTGTAGAAGCGCATGATGTAGTCCGTTACGTCCTTGATCGCCTCAGCTTGGTTTGCGTATTTCTTGAGCCATACCCGTTCCATTTTCAGGCTCAGGAAGAAGCGCTCCATCACGGCATTGTCCCAGCAGTCGCCCTTGCGGCTCATGCTCTGCCGCATGCCATACCGGTGCAGCAAGTCGCAGTGCGCGGCGCTGGCGTATTGGCTCCCACGGTCGCTATGCATGATCAAGCCCGGCGCTGGCGCACGCTGGGCAATCGCCAACTGCAACGCGCTGGTCACCAGTTCCGTACGCATGTGCGGTGCCATCGACCAGCCCACGATCTTGCGCGAGTACAAATCTAGAACGGCTGCCAGATACAGCCAGCCGCTGCCTGTACGGATGTACGTGATATCTGCAACCCATGCCTGGTTTGGCGCTGTCACCGTGAACTGGCGCTCCAGCAGGTTGGGGGCCACAGGCAAGTTGTGACGACTGTTGGTGGTGTGTACGAACTTCCTTTTCCAGACGGGCTTCAAGCCATTTTCTTTCATCAGGGCGCGTATCTTGAAGCGACCGATATTGATCCGCTGCCGGCGCAAGACCTCGCGCAAACGGCGGCTCCCATAAGCGCCGCCGCTGGCCGCAAATGCCGCGCGCAGCTTGATCACCACTGGGCTGATTACCCGCTTTTGCGAGGCCCGCTGGCGCGCTTCATAGAACCCTGACTTGCTGATCCGCAGCACCCGGCACACACGTGCCACCGGGTAGGCCTTGCGTTGTAATTGATGTACCAGTGTGTGGATCACTTCAATTCGCGGGCAAAGAAGGCCGTAGCTTTTTTTAGTATGTCGTTATCCATCTTCAGGTCCCGAACCATCTGCTCGAGCTGGCGAATACGCTGCTGCTCAGCAGTGAGCGGTTTTCCGATGCCGGCTTGGCCAAGCATCTCGGACTCGTACTGCTGCAGCCAGCGCCGAACAGCCGTCTCGCCCAAGCCCAGGTCGCGGCACACTTCGGCGACGCTCTGGCCCTGATCCTTGATCATCTTGACGACCTCCAGCTTGAAGCTGGGATCGAATTTTCTGTACTTCTTGGTCATGAAAAGCTCCTCGATAGGGTCATTTTCACCTATCGAGGTGTCCGGGGTTAGTAGACCACTACA
>NZ_JBIBKC010000038.1:0-2349 GCF_042958985.1 Pseudomonas sp. NPDC007930 | reverse complement strand
TGGCGCAAGCTCTGCCCGCGCCGCCCGTTCGACGCCATCGTCTGGGCCCTCAGCGCCGAACAAAGCGCCACCCCGGTGTACCTCGATACCGGCCTGCGCCACCTGCGCAACCTCGGCCACACCCTGCGCTGGCAAGCGCCCCTGCACCTGTGGGAAGTGTGCAGCAGCCAATGGCCACAACCCGGCCACCCCAACCTCCCCGCGGGCTGCCTGCTCAACCCCACCTTCAACCCCGAAGAGTTCGCCCAGCAACTGGCGGCCTTGCCCGCGCCGCTGTGCGCCTCGGGCATGTTCCGCCTCAACCGCCAGGTGATCCACGACTTCTACTACCGGTTGTCCTGGACGCTCGCCGAGGAGGGCATCGCCCGTTGGCGCGAGGCGCTGCGCCCGCAAGCGGCGGTATTGGCCCGTGGCCTGTGGCTGCGTGGGCTGTGGTTCAGCCTGCCGCTGGCGCGCGCCGAGGGTGGCCCGGCGCAACTGTGGCAGCGCGACGCCGCCTGGGACGGCATCCTCAAAGACACCGCCCAGGGCCAGTGGGCCGGCTGGCCGCTGCGGCGCCTGGCCTACCTCGCCACCCTGGCCACCCCCGCCATCCTCCTCGCCGGGGTACTCCTGGCCTACACCAGCAACCGCGCCGAAATTGCCAACCTGCACAGCCTGCAACAGCAACTGCACAGCGCCGCCACCCCGCGCGCCATCCAACTGGCGCTGCACAACCTCTCGCTCGAAGCCTCGCGCCTGGCCACCCGCGCCGACGAAGGCGCGCCCTGGTACGCCCGCTTCGGCCTGGACCGCACCAAGCCACTGCTGGCGCAGCTCTGGCCGGCCTACGCCGCCGCCAGCCAACGCCACCTGCGCGACCCCTTGGCCGCACAATTGGCCACCCAGCTCACCCAGCTCGGCAACCTGCCCGCCGGCGACCTGGCCCGCGAAGCCCACGCGCAACAAGGCTACGAGGCGCTCAAGGCCTACCTGATGCTCACCCGCCCGCAGCAGCACCTGGACGCCGCCTTCCTCACCCGCGTCGGCAGCGAGCGCGGCCTGCTGCCGGCGCTGTGGCCGTTCTACGCCGAGCAGTTGCCGCGGCACCCCGAGTGGGCCCTGGCCGAAGACGCCAAGCTGGTGGCCCGGGCCCGCCAGGTGCTGCTCGCCGAGATGGGCCAGCGCAGCGCCGAGAACGGCCTGTACGCCCAGGTGCTGGCCAGCGTGGCCAACGACTACCCCAGCCTGGCGCTGGCAGACCTGGCCGGCGACACTGACGCCGCCGCGCTGTTCAGCACAGCCAAAAGCGTGCCCGCGGTGTTCACCCGCCAGGCCTGGGAAGGCCGCGTGCGCGAGGCCATCGAGCAGGTTGCCGAGGCCCGCCGCGAGCAGGTCGACTGGGTGCTCAGCGACCAGCCCGGCAGCCTCAAGCCGGCGCTCACCCCCGAGGCGCTGAAGCAACGCCTGACCGCGCGCTACCGGCAGGACTACGCCAACGCCTGGCGAACCTTCCTCAACAGCCTGCGCTGGCAGCCGGCGCGCGGGTTGAACGGCACCCTCGAACAACTGGCGCTGCTGAGCGACGCCCAGCAGTCGCCGCTCAAGGCCTTGCTCACCCAAGTGGCCTGGCACGGCCAGGCGGGTGACAGCGGCCCGGCGCTGGGCCAACGCCTGCTGGCCCAGGCGCAGAAGATCATCCAGCGCCCGGAGCCTACGGCGCTGCAGCCGCCCGCGCCGGCCAGCGCCTTCAGCCCCTGGCAGCAACTGCTCAGCCCGGGCGACCCCGAGCTGAGCCTGGCCGCCTACCTCAACCGCCTCACCGCCGTGCGCCTGAAGCTCGAACAGGTGAGCCAGGCGGCGGACCCCCAAGCCACCGCCCTGGCCCTGGCGCAGAGCGTGTTCCAAGGCAAGGGCCTGGAGCTGACCGAGCCCCAGGCCTTTGGCCGGCTGCTGGCGGCCAGCCTCGGCGCGCAGTGGCACGGCGCCGGCCAGGCGCTGTTCGTGCAGCCGCTGGAACAAGCCTGGCAGCGCCTGCTGGCGCCCTCGGCGCGCAGCCTCAACAGCCAGTGGCAGCAAGGCATTCTGGCGCCGTGGAACAGCGCCTTCGCCGGCCGCTACCCGTTCGCCGCCGCCGGCACCGGCGATGCCTCGCTGGCCATGCTCGGGCAGATGGTGCGCCGCGACAGCGGGCGCATCGACAGCTTCCTGCAGCGCGAGCTGGCCGGCGTGCTGCGCCGCCAGGGCAACCGCTGGGTGGCCGAGCCGGGGCAGGGCCTGCGGGTGAACCCGGCGTTTCTCACGGCGGTGAACCAACTCGGCGAGCTGGCCGACGTGCTCTACACCGACGGCGCTCTGGGCATGGGCTTT
>NZ_JBIBKC010000037.1:1296-3109 GCF_042958985.1 Pseudomonas sp. NPDC007930 | reverse complement strand
TAGTCAGGCTAAGGTAAAATTTGTGAGTTTGACTTGCGAATTTTCGGCGAATGTCGTCTTCACAGTATAACCAGATTGCTTGGGGTTATATGGTCAAGTGAAGAAGCGCATACGGTGGATGCCTTGGCAGTCAGAGGCGATGAAAGACGTGATAGCCTGCGATAAGCTTCGGGGAGTCGGCAAATAGACTGTGATCCGGAGATCTCTGAATGGGGGAACCCACCTAGGATAACCTAGGTATCTTGTACTGAATCCATAGGTGCAAGAGGCGAACCAGGGGAACTGAAACATCTAAGTACCCTGAGGAATAGAAATCAACCGAGATTCCCTTAGTAGTGGCGAGCGAACGGGGACCAGCCCTTAAGCTGTATTGAGATTAGTGGAACGCTCTGGAAAGTGCGGCCATAGTGGGTGATAGCCCCGTACACGAAAGTCTCTTTGCAGTGAAATCGAGTAGGACGGAGCACGAGAAACTTTGTCTGAACATGGGGGGACCATCCTCCAAGGCTAAATACTACTGACTGACCGATAGTGAACCAGTACCGTGAGGGAAAGGCGAAAAGAACCCCGGAGAGGGGAGTGAAATAGAACCTGAAACCGTATGCGTACAAGCAGTGGGAGCAGACTTGTTCTGTGACTGCGTACCTTTTGTATAATGGGTCAGCGACTTATATTCAGTGGCGAGCTTAACCGAATAGGGGAGGCGTAGCGAAAGCGAGTCTTAATAGGGCGTTTAGTCGCTGGGTATAGACCCGAAACCGGGCGATCTATCCATGGGCAGGTTGAAGGTTAGGTAACACTGACTGGAGGACCGAACCGACTACCGTTGAAAAGTTAGCGGATGACCTGTGGATCGGAGTGAAAGGCTAATCAAGCTCGGAGATAGCTGGTTCTCCTCGAAAGCTATTTAGGTAGCGCCTCATGTATCACCGTAGGGGGTAGAGCACTGTTTCGGCTAGGGGGTCATCCCGACTTACCAAACCGATGCAAACTCCGAATACCTACGAGTGCCGAGCATGGGAGACACACGGCGGGTGCTAACGTCCGTCGTGAAAAGGGAAACAACCCAGACCGTCAGCTAAGGTCCCAAAATCCTGGTTAAGTGGGAAACGATGTGGGAAGGCTTAGACAGCTAGGAGGTTGGCTTAGAAGCAGCCACCCTTTAAAGAAAGCGTAATAGCTCACTAGTCGAGTCGGCCTGCGCGGAAGATGTAACGGGGCTCAAACCAGGTACCGAAGCTACGGGTGTGACTTAGGTCACGCGGTAGAGGAGCGTTCTGTAAGCCTGTGAAGGTGAGTTGAGAAGCTTGCTGGAGGTATCAGAAGTGCGAATGCTGACATGAGTAACGACAATGGGAGTGAAAAACTCCCACGCCGAAAAACCAAGGTTTCCTGCGCAACGTTAATCGACGCAGGGTTAGTCGGTCCCTAAGGCGAGGCTGAAAAGCGTAGTCGATGGAAAACAGGTTAATATTCCTGTACTTCCGGTTATTGCGATGGAGGGACGGAGAAGGCTAGGCCAGCTTGGCGTTGGTTGTCCAAGTTTAAGGTGGTAGGCCGAACACTTAGGCAAATCCGGGTGTTCAAGGCCGAGAGCTGATGACGAGTTGCCTTTAGGCGACGAAGTGGTCGATGCCCTGCTTCCAAGAAAAGCTTCTAAGCTTCAGATAACCGGGAACCGTACCCCAAACCGACACAGGTGGTTGGGTAGAGAATACCAAGGCGCTTGAGAGAACTCGGGTGAAGGAACTAGGCAAAATGGCACCGTAACTTCGGGAGAAGGTGCGCCGGCGAGGGTGAAGGACTTGCTCCG
>NZ_JBIBKC010000037.1:0-1201 GCF_042958985.1 Pseudomonas sp. NPDC007930 | reverse complement strand
TCCGTAAGCCCACGCTGGTCGAAGATACCAGGCCGCTGCGACTGTTTATTAAAAACACAGCACTCTGCAAACACGAAAGTGGACGTATAGGGTGTGACGCCTGCCCGGTGCCGGAAGGTTAATTGATGGGGTTAGCGCAAGCGAAGCTCTTGATCGAAGCCCCGGTAAACGGCGGCCGTAACTATAACGGTCCTAAGGTAGCGAAATTCCTTGTCGGGTAAGTTCCGACCTGCACGAATGGCGTAACGATGGCGGCGCTGTCTCCACCCGAGACTCAGTGAAATTGAAATCGCTGTGAAGATGCAGTGTATCCGCGGCTAGACGGAAAGACCCCGTGAACCTTTACTATAGCTTTGCACTGGACTTTGAGCTTGCTTGTGTAGGATAGGTGGGAGGCTTTGAAGCGTGGACGCCAGTCTGCGTGGAGCCATCCTTGAAATACCACCCTGGCAACCTTGAGGTTCTAACTCAGGTCCGTCATCCGGATCGAGGACAGTGTATGGTGGGTAGTTTGACTGGGGCGGTCTCCTCCCAAAGAGTAACGGAGGAGTACGAAGGTGCGCTCAGACCGGTCGGAAATCGGTCGTAGAGTATAAAGGCAAAAGCGCGCTTGACTGCGAGACACACACGTCGAGCAGGTACGAAAGTAGGTCTTAGTGATCCGGTGGTTCTGTATGGAAGGGCCATCGCTCAACGGATAAAAGGTACTCCGGGGATAACAGGCTGATACCGCCCAAGAGTTCATATCGACGGCGGTGTTTGGCACCTCGATGTCGGCTCATCACATCCTGGGGCTGAAGCCGGTCCCAAGGGTATGGCTGTTCGCCATTTAAAGTGGTACGCGAGCTGGGTTTAGAACGTCGTGAGACAGTTCGGTCCCTATCTGCCGTGGACGTTTGAGATTTGAGAGGGGCTGCTCCTAGTACGAGAGGACCGGAGTGGACGAACCTCTGGTGTTCCGGTTGTCACGCCAGTGGCATTGCCGGGTAGCTATGTTCGGAAGAGATAACCGCTGAAAGCATCTAAGCGGGAAACTTGCCTCAAGATGAGATCTCACTGGGATCTTGAATCCCCTAAAGGGCCGTCGAAGACTACGACGTTGATAGGTTGGGTGTGTAAGCGCTGTGAGGCGTTGAGCTAACCAATACTAATTGCCCGTGAGGCTTGACCATATAACACCCAAGCAATCTGCCTTAGGCAG
>NZ_JBIBKC010000036.1:0-10632 GCF_042958985.1 Pseudomonas sp. NPDC007930 | reverse complement strand
CCCGCAGAGCTCACAGATTGATCCCTTCCATAAAGCCGTGACAGCGCTTAAGTGAACAGAGCGCTTAATTGAGGGTGAAAAGCCCTGATTTCGCCTGGTGGTTTTACCGAGCGCATGACCTGACTAGCCCATCGCCCGGCACAGCCCCACCGGCCTTGGCCCGGGAGGCGGTTATACTTGCGCATATTTAAACCACCGGCCAATTAATTTAAGGTACGGCCTTCCCTGCCTCACGAAGAGCCTTTGCATGCACACCGTCAGTGGCCGCCGCGGCACCCTGCCCGCCTCCCCCGCCAAGAGCAAACCCAAGCGCAAGGGCCCCGGCCGGCCGGAGGGCGCCAGCGGGGTGCGCGAGGCGATCCTCGACGCCGCCGAGTGCCTGTTCGCCAACGCCGGGTACGCCGGCACTACCCTGCGCGAGGTGTCGGACCAAGCCCATGTGACCCAGGCGCTGATCAACTACTACTTCGGCTCCAAGTACGGCCTGTTCGAAGAGGTGTTCCTGCGCCGCGGCGCGGCGGTGTCGGAAGAGCGCGTGGCCAACCTCGAGGCGCTGCGCGCCGAGGGCACGCCCAGCGTGGGCGAGATCGTGCGGGCGTTCCTGCTGCCCACGGTGGTGCTGCGCACCAGCGAGCAGGGCCGGCACTTTTTGCGCCTGCAGGCGCGCTTGCACACCGAGCCGCCGCATATTTCCTACGCGCTGCGCGACAAGGCCTACGGCCAATCCACCCAGTTGTACGTGGAGGCCCTGCAAGCGGCGCTGCCGGGCCTGTCGGCGCTCGACGCCCATTGGCGCATCACCCTGATGGTCGGCACCTACCTGTATGCGTTCTCCGACAGCCACCGCATGGAAGAGCGTGTACCCGAAGGTCAGTACGATGCCGACGACTGGCAGTCGCTGATCGACCAGGTCACGGCGTTCGTCGTAGGCGGCATGTCGGTGCCTGCGAACGCCTGATGCACCAAAGCAGCACACAAACCCTGGGCGGGCGAAGCGGCCGCGGCCACGCCCCACCCAGCAAAATCGGCATTTAGCGTACACGCGATAAAACTGGCACGGCTTCTGCTATCGGATTAATTAACGAGTCGATTAATTAATTGATCCAGCGAGGCACCGAGATGAACCTGATCGCCGTGTCATCCCACCAGCCGATCACCGCGGGCGACGCCTGCCAAGACCCGGTACTGCTCAACGACTGGCACGTGGTCGGCTACGCCACCGACTTCGTTGAAGGCACCCTCTACCCCGTGCGCCTGCTCGAGCGCGAGCTGGTCGCCTGGCGCAGCAGCGACGGCCAGGTGCACGTTTGGGAAGACCTCTGCATCCACCGCGGGGCGCGCTTGTCGAAGGGCTGGATCAAAGACGACAAGGTGGTGTGCCCCTACCACGGCTGGCGCTACAACGGCGAAGGCGCTTGCACCCTGATGCCCGCCGCGCCCGACGAAACCCCGATGAAAAAAGCCCGCGCCTTCCCCTGCGCGGCAGTGGAGCGCTACGGCTTTGTGTGGGTGTGCCTGGGCACCCCGGCGGCCGACATCCCGGTGTTCCCGGAATGGGAAAGCGAGCGCTTCATGAAGGTCCACAGCGGCCCGTATGTGTACGAGGCCAACGGCTTCCGCGCGGTGGAGAACTTCATCGACGCCACCCACTTCCCGTTCGTGCACGCCGGCCTCAATGGGGTGATGGACAACCCTGACCGGCTCGAGCCCTATACCGTCGAAGAAACCGCCAGCGGGCTGAAATCCTCCGAGGTGCGGGTGTTCCAGCCCTGGGGCGATGCCCGCGGCACGCCGCTGGTGGCTTTTTACACCTACCACACCTTCCGCCCGCTGGTGGGCTACTTCTCCAAGCGCACCCAGGCGGCCAACGCCGAGGGCCAGCCGGTCACCGAGCACAGCGACACCTTCACCACCTTCTTCACCGTGCAGGCGCTGGACGCCACCCGCAGCATCGTGCGGGTGCTGGCCTCGCTAGACGTTGACCCGCGCCCCAGCGCCGAGGCGGTGCGCGAGCGCGCCGACGTGGTGTTCGGCCAAGACAAGGACATCGTCGAAACCCAGCGCCCCGAGCGCATCCCGGTGGAACTGCGCTACGAGCTGCACCACCGCACCGACCTGATGGGCCAGCGCTACCGCACCTGGCTGCGCAACAAGGGCATTACCTATGGGGTTATCTGACGCCGGCCGCCTCAGGCTGCGCCTGCAGGCGGTGGAGTACGCCGCGGCGGGGGTCAACCTGTACCGCTTCGCCGCGCCCGACGGCAGCGCGCTGCCGGCCTTCGAACCGGGCGCGCACATCGACGTGGCCCTCGGCGAAGGCCTGCTGCGCCAGTACTCGTTGCTGTGGCCGCAGCCGTCGCCCAGCGAGTACCAGATCGCCGTGCAACTGGCCGAAGGCGGCAAGGGCGGCTCGCGGCGGCTGCACTATGAGTCGGTGGTGGGCGAGCACTACGAAGTGTCTGCCCCGCGCAACCACTTCGCCCTGCAGCCGGGGGCCGCGCCCAGCGTGCTGCTGGCCGGTGGCATCGGCATCACCCCGCTGCTGGCGATGTACCGCCAGCTCAAGGCCCAGGGCCGGCCGGTGGCGCTGTACTACTGGGCGGCGCGCGCCGAGCACTGGTTGTTCCCCGCGGAGCTGGCCGGCCAGGCCGATGTGCGGCTGTTCGCCACCCGCGAGGGCGCCGCGGTGCCGCGCCTGGCCGAGCTGCTGCCCACCTTGCCGGCCGAGGCCCAGCTGTATTGCTGCGGGCCCCAGGCGATGGTCGATGCCTTCGACCAACTGAGCGCCGGGCGCCCGCCGGGACGGCTGCACCGCGAGCGCTTCAGCGCCAGCCTGGAGGCACTGCAACCCGGGGGAGGCTTTCGCGCGCGGCTGGCGCGATCGGGCATCAGCCTGGAGGTGGCGCCCGAGCAAACCCTGCTGCAGGCCTGCGAGGCCGCCGGGGTAGACGTGGCCTACTCCTGCGAAGAAGGCGTGTGCGGGGCCTGTGAGGTGAAGGTGCTGGGCGGCTGCGTGGAGCACCGCGACAGCGTGCTCAGCCCGGCCCAGCGCGCGGCCAACAGCCACATGATGATTTGTTGTTCCCGGGGCCTGGGCGACGACCTGGTGCTCGACCTCTGACCACGCTGTTAAGGGAGTTAGCTTGATGAACAGAACCCTGCGAGTCGGCATCATCGGCGCCGGCATCGGCGGCGTGACCCTCACCCGCGCGCTCAACCAGTTGGGCATCGAGGCGCATGTGTTCGAACGCGCGCCGGCCTTTGGCGAAGTCGGCGCCGGCGTGCAGATGACCCCCAACGCGGTCAAGGTGCTGCACGCCCTGGGCCTGGAGGCGCAGTTGGCGCGCATTGGCTTCTTGCCCCAGGCAATGGTCGGGCGCAACTGGAAAACCGCCCGCGAGCTGTTCCGCACCCCGCTCAAGGCCAGTTGCCGGCAGCTGTACGGCGCGGATTTCTACCACGTGCACCGCGCCGACCTGCACGCCGCCCTGGCCGAAGGCATCGAGGCGCCCCAGGCACAATTGGGCAAGGCCTGCGTCGGCCTGGAGCAGCACAGCGATGGCGCGGTGGCGCGCTTTGCCGACGGCAGCCAGTTCGAGGCGGACCTGATCGTCGGCGCCGACGGCGTGCGCTCGGTGATCCGCGAAGCCCTGTGGGGCGAGGAGGCCGCCAACTACACCGGGCACATGTGCTGGCGCGCGCTGGTGCCGGTGGATACCCACCCGCTGCCGTTCGTGAGCCCGGATTCGAACTTCTGGATGGGCCCCAAGGGCCATGTGGTCACCTATTACGTAAAGGGCGGCGCGGCGGTGAACATCGTCGCGGTCAACGAAAGCCCGGCGTGGGTGGAAGAATCCTGGAACGCCAAGAGCACCCAGGCCGAGCTGCTGGCCGGCTTCGAGGGCTGGCACCCGAACCTGATCGAGCTGTTCCGCCGCGCCGACCCAGACGCCATCTACAAATGGGGCCTGTTCGACCGCGACCCGATGCGCAGCTGGTCGAAGGGCCACGCCACCCTGCTCGGCGATGCCGCCCACCCGATGCTGCCGTTTTTGTCCCAGGGCGCGGCAATGGCCATCGAAGACGCCTATGCCCTCGCCCAGGCCCTGGCCTTCCACGGCAAGGCCTCGCTGGCCGACGCCCTGGCAGCCTACGAGGGCGAGCGCCTGGCGCGCACCCGCCGGGTGCAACTCGAAGCCCGCGAGCGCGGCCGCACCTATCACCTGCCTTCGCCCTGGTCGCAGTTCAAGCGCGACCTGGCCTACCGCTGGCGGCAGTGGCTGAACCCCAACGCGGTGGGCATCCAGGCCAACTGGGTGTACGAGTACGACGCCCGCCTGTGCCCACAACGCTATGCCGAACACGCCGGCGCGCCACAGCGCGCGGTGGCTTGAATTCCAATAACAGCGTGCCAGCCCCACTGGCACACCCCTTGCCTTGCTGAAACTGCCGTGTTTGGGCTGCCGCCCCTCATCGATGCTGTGTTTGCGGTTCAAAGAACCTAGGGAGAACGCAATGGCTTTACGTGCAGGTTTCACACTGGCGCCGCTGCTGCTGGCGCTGCTCGGCACGCCCCTGGCCTGGGCCGACGGGGTGATCAAGATCGGCGAAGTGAACAGCTACAAATCCCAACCGGTGTTCACCGACGGCTACAAGAAGGGCATGGAGCTGGCGATCGAGCAGATCAACGCCCAGGGCGGCGTGGCCGGCAAAAAGCTCGAACTGGTGACCCGCGATGACAACGCCAACCCCGGCGACGCCATCCGCCAGGTCGAAGACCTGATCAACCGCGAACATGTCGACGTGCTCGCCGGGGCCTTCTACGCCAACATCGGCACCGCCCTGGCCGACTACGCCAAGCAGAAGAAACGCTTTGTGCTGGTCACCGAGGCGCTGTCGGACAACATCGTCTGGAGCGCCGGCAACCGCTACACCTACCGCCTCGATGCGTCCACCTACATGCTCACCGCGGCGCTGGTAGACGAAGCCGTGAAACTGCACAAAAAGCGCTGGGCGCTGGTGTACCCCAACTACGAGTTCGGCACCGCCGCGGCCAGTGCATTCAAAACCCTGCTCAAGGCGCGCCAGCCAGACGTGGAGTTCGTCGCCGAGCAGGCGCCGCCGTTCGGCAAGGTCGACGCCGGCAGCCTGGTGCAGGCGCTGGTCGATGCCAAGCCGGATGCGGTGTTCAACGCGCTGTTCGGCGCCGACCTGGCCAAGTTCGTGCGCGAAGGCACCACCCGCGAGTTTTTCGGCGAGCAGTTGCCGGTGCTGTCGATCATCACCGGCCAGCCGGAATACCTCGAACCGCTCAAGGATGAAATCCCGCCGAACTGGACCGTCACCGGCTACCCCTGGTACAGCATCAGCACCCCGGCGCATCAGGCCTTCCTCAAGGCCTACCAAGCCAAGTACGGCAACGAGAACCTGCGCTTCGGCTCGATCATCGGCTATGCCGCGGTGCAGTCGATCGCCGCGGGCATCCAGGCCGCCGGCGGCAAGACCGACTCCGAGGCACTGGTCAACGCCTTCGCCGGGCTCAAGGTGCAAACCCCCGATGGCCCGCTGCAGTTCCGCGCCAGCGACCACCAGGCCACCTGGGGCTTGTACGTGGGCAAGCTGGCGGTCAAGGACGGCAGCGGGGTGATGGTGGATTACACCTTCAAGCCGGGTGAGGGCTTGCTGCCCTCGGAGGAAGAGGCGCGCAAGCTGCGCCCGGCCGAGTAACGGGACGTTAAACACACCCACCTGTGGGAGGCCGTGGTCCGGCACCCCGGCTGTGCCGGGCGAAGGGCCCTTGAACCCGGGCACATATGGCCGCCTCGCGGCGCCATCGCGCGGCACAGCCGCCCTCCCACGCCTCACCCCTAGAGTGACGCCATGGACTTTTCCGCCCTGCTTGCCCAACTGCTCAACGGCCTGGCCGAAGCCTCGTCGTTGTTTCTGGTCGCCGCCGGGTTGTCGCTGATCTTCGGCGTCACCCGCATCGTCAACTTCGCCCACGGCTCGTTCTACATGCTCGGGCTGTACGTGGCCTATTCCAGCGTCGAGTACCTGCTCCGCCACCTCGGCCCCAGCGGCTTCTGGCTGGGCCTGCTGGTGGCCCCGCTGGCCGTCGGGGTGTTCGGCGCGCTGGTCGAGATGCTCTTGCTGCGGCGCATCTACAAAGCGCCGGAGCTGTTCCAGTTGCTCGCCACCTTTGCCCTGGTGCTGGTGATCAACGACGCCACCCTGTACCTGTGGGGCCCCGAGGAACTGCTCGGGCGCCGCGCGCCGGGGCTGGCCGGCTCGATCAGCCTGCTGGGCCGGCAGTTCCCCAGCTACAACCTGTTTTTGATCGTGATCGGCCCGCTGGTGCTGGGGCTGGTGTGGCTGCTGCTGACCCGCACCCGCTGGGGCGTGATGGTCCGCGCCGCCACCGAAGACCGGCAGATGCTCGGCGCCCTGGGGGTGAACCAGGCGTGGTTGTTCACCGCGGTGTTCGCCCTCGGCGCGATGCTCGCCGGGCTCGGCGGCGCGGTGCAACTGCCACGTGAGCCGGCCAGCCTGGCGCTGGACTTGCGCAGCATCGGCGATGCCTTCGTGGTGGTGGTGGTCGGCGGCATGGGCTCGCTGCCCGGCGCCTACCTGGCGGCCTTGTTGATTGCCGAGATCAAGGCCCTGTGCGTGGGCATCGGCAGCGTGCACCTGCTGGGCCTGGAGTTTTCCCTGAGCAAGCTGACCTTGGTGGTGGAGTTTCTGGTGATGGCCGTGGTGCTGGTGGTGCGCCCCTGGGGCCTGCTCGGCCGCCCGCAGGCCGGCAGCCGCAACAGCGCCCCGGCCGAAGCCCCGCTGCGCCCGGCCGGCGCGCCGCTGCGCTGCATTGCCATGGGGGTGTTCATCGCCCTGGCGCTGCTGCCGGTGCTCAAGCCCTGGCTGCCGTATGCCAGCGTGCTGGCGCAAGACGTGCTGGTCAGCGTGCTGTTCGCCGCCAGCCTGCACCTGATCATGGGCCCAGGCGGCCTGCACTCGTTCGGCCATGCCGCGTACTTCGGCCTGGGCGCCTACGGCGCCGGCATTCTGCTCAAGGCGCTGACCTTGCCCATGCCGCTGGCGTTCGCCTGCGCGCCGCTGGTGGCCGGCGCCGGCGCGCTGCTGTTCGGTTGGTTCTGCGTGCGCCTGAGCGGGGTGTACCTGGCCATGCTGACCCTGGCCTTCTCGCAGATCGTGTGGTCGGTGGTGTTCCAGTGGGAAGGCGTGACCGGCGGCTCCAACGGTTTGATCGGCGTGTGGCCAGCCGAATGGCTGGGCGATACCGCCTATTACTACCTCACCCTGGTGCTGGTGGCCGCGGCGGTGTTGCTGCTGCGCCGGATACTCTTCTCGCCGTTCGGCTATGCCCTGCGCGCCGCGCGCGATTCCGCCCTGCGCGCGGATGCCATCGGCATGCACGTCAAGCGCGTGCAGTGGGCGGCGTTCGTGGTGGCCGGGGCCTTCGCCGGGCTGGCCGGGGCGCTGTTCGTGTTCTCCAAGGGCGGCATCTCGCCAGACTCAATGGCCGTGGGCAAGTCGGTCGACGGCCTGGTGATGGTGCTGCTGGGCGGTATCCAGCACCTGGCCGGGCCGCTGCTGGGGGCCAGTGTGTTCAGCGTGCTGCAGGATTCGATCATGCGCGCCACCGACTACTGGCGCGCGGTGTTCGGCGCGGTGATCTTGCTGCTGGTGTTGGTGTTCCCACAGGGCCTCGGCGGTTTTTTTCATTGGCTGGGCGGCGCCTGGGCGCGCCTGCCCCGGCGTAAAGCGGCGGTACTGCCACAGGAGAAACGCGCATGAGCCTGCTGCAAGTAAGGGGCTTGGCCAAAGCCTTCGGCGGTGTTCGCGCCGTCGACGGCATCCACTTCGACCTGCACGAGGGCGAGCTGCTGGCGCTGATCGGGCCCAACGGCGCCGGCAAGTCGACCACCTTCAACATGGTCGGCGGCCAACTGCGCGCCTCGGCCGGCTCGATCAGCCTCGACGGCCGCGAGCTGGTCGGCCTCAAGCCGCGGGAAATCTGCCACCTCGGCGTAGGCCGGACCTTCCAGATCGCCGCCACCTTCGCCTCGCTGACGGTGCTGGAAAACGTGCAAATGGCCTTGCTCTCGCACCACAAGCGGCTGTACCGCTGGTGGCGCCCGGCCCGCGCGCAGTACCGCGAGCCCGCGCTGGCGCTGCTCGAACAGGTGGGCATGGCCGCCCACGCCGAGCGCCCGTGCAGCGAGCTGGCCTACGGCGACGTCAAACGCGTGGAGCTGGCCATGGGCCTGGCCAACGCGCCGCGCCTGCTGCTGATGGACGAACCCACCGCCGGCATGGCCCCGCAAGAGCGCAACGAGCTGATGGCGCTGACCAAGCGGCTGGTGGTGCAACGGCGCATGGCGGTGCTGTTCACCGAGCACAGCATGGACGTGGTGTTCGCCCACGCCGACCGGATGATCGTGCTCGCCCGTGGGCGGCTGATCGCCGAGGGCGACGCGGCAAGCATCCGCAACCACCCGCAGGTGCAGGAAGTGTATTTCGGCAGCGGTAAAACCTTTGAAAAACCCAGCCAGGAGCCCAGCCATGACTAACGCCCAGAGCCCCGCGCTGCTGGAGGTGAGCGGCCTCAACGCTTGGTACGGCGCCGCGCAGATTCTCTTCGATGTGGGGTTGCGCGTGCACCGCGGCGAGGTGGTCGCCTTGATGGGGCGTAACGGCGCCGGCAAGTCGACCACCTTGAAGGCGCTGATGGGCCTGCTCGAGCGCCGCCGTGGCCAGGTGCGCTTTCTTGGCCAGGACGTGTCGCAACGGGCGCCCTACCAACTGGCCAGGATGGGCCTGGGCTTCGTGCCCGAGGACCGCCGGGTGTTCACCCACCTGTCGGTGGCGGAGAACCTCGAAACCGGCCGCCAGGCCGCGCGCGCCTGGCCCGACGGCAGCCCGGCGCTGAACTGGCAACCGGCAGACCTCTACGCGCTGTTCCCCAACCTCGGCGCCATGCCCGAACGCCCCGGCGGGCAGATGAGCGGCGGCGAACAACAGATGCTCACGGTGGCGCGCACGCTGATGGGCAACCCGTTCCTGATTCTGCTCGATGAGCCTTCAGAAGGGGTGGCGCCGGTGATCGTCGAGCAAATGGCGCAGATGATCCTGCAGCTCAAGGCGCGCGGTGCGAGTATCTTGCTCTCCGAGCAGAACCTGCACTTCGCCGAATGGGTGTCGGACCGCGCCTATGTGCTGGAGAAGGGGCAGATTCGCTTTGAAGGCAGCATGGCGGAGTTGGCGGAAAACGAAAGCGTGCGCCGCGCGTATCTCTCTTTGTAAGGACCGTGTATGGACCCCGCACACCCGGCGGCCAACGACCGCTGGCCGCTCTACCTCTCACTGGCGCTGGTCGGCATGACCTTCTCGGCCACCGGCCCGGTGGCGATCATCATCACCGCGGCGCGCGACGCCGGGCTGGGCTTTGCCCAGGTGTCGTCGTGGCTGTTCGCGGTGCTGGCGCTCAACGGCGTGGCGAGCCTGCTGCTCAGCGCCCTCACCCGCCAGCCGCTGGTGTTTCTCTGGACCATCCCCGGCACCCTGTTGGTGGCGCCGGTGATCGTCCACCACGGCTTCCCGGCGGTGATCGGGGCGTACCTGGTGTGCGCGCTGGTGCTGGTGGTGATGGGCCTGACCAACGTGGTCGGCTGGCTCGACCGCTGGGTGCCGATGCCGGTGGTGATGGCGATGATCGCCGGGCTGTTTCTCAAGTACCTGATCGGCATCGTCCACGCCACCGTGGCCGCGCCCTGGGTGGGTGGCAGCATGCTGGCGGTGTACTTCGCGCTGCTTTGGCAACAACGCCGCGGCCGCGCCCTGCTGCCGCCGATCATCGGCGCGCTGCTGGCCGGCGCCCTGGTGGTGCTGGCCGGCGGCTTCGCCTGGCCGCCGGGCAGCGCCCCCAGCGCCCTGGCCACCCCGATACTCACCTGGCCGGTGTTCAACCCGCAGGCGATCTCCGAACTGGTGGTGCCGATGCTGGTCACCGTGCTGTTCGTGCAGAACGCCCAGGGCATCGCCGTGCTGAAAACCGCCGGCTACCAGCCCTCGGTCAAGCTGATCACCGTCGCCAGCGGCGTGCTCACCGCCGTGGCCGCCCCCTTCGGCGGCTGCCCCTCGGTGCTCGCCGGGCCGTGCAATGCCATCCTCGTCTCGGCCGGGCAAACCGGCCGCCACTACCTCGCCGCCCTCGCCGCCGGCGCCATCAGCGTGCTGATCGGCGTGTTCGCCAGCGCCTACGGCTTCGTGCTCACCAGCCTGCCGGTGGAATACATCGCCGTGCTCGCCGGGCTGGCGATGTTGAGCGTGGTGGAAAAAGCCTTCAGCGCGGCGTTCAGCTCGGCGCTGCCGCTGGCGACCTTGGCGGTGTTTGTGGTGACGTTGAGCGATGTGAGTTTTTTTGGGATTGGTTCGGCGTTTTGGGGGTTGGTGTGTGGGTGTGTGTTGGCGCGGTGGGTTGAGGGGGGGTAGGTGTGGGGGGCCTCTAGCCCTAGCACAGTGTAGTGGTCTACTAACCCCGGACACCTCGATAGGTGAAAATGACCCTATCGAGGAGCTTTTCATGACCAAGAAGTACAGAAAATTCGATCCCAG
>NZ_JBIBKC010000035.1:0-13142 GCF_042958985.1 Pseudomonas sp. NPDC007930 | reverse complement strand
CACTCGACCTTGGGCTACAGAGCACCGAACGAGTACGAGCGGCTAGCTGCCTAGACACCACTTATTGAGGTGTCCGGAGAAACTTGACCAGGCCAGATCCTGATGGGGGGTGCCGGCATGAGTTGGAGGAGCAGCTGAAAATTGCTCGGAAGATACACCTGGCATTAGCTGAAAACGAAGCCCCCATTGATGATTTTCTCATCAAGAATGAGGCTTTGATAAAGTCAATGTTGGGCTACGCGTCATTATATCCAGGCCCTGTTGGTGATATGTGGAGTCGGCATCTCGATGCGGTGCATAAAACGATGAAAGCAATTCAGGAAATCCATGATGCGCACATGGGGCCAACTGGGGATGGTAACAAGCCACTATTTTACAAGAAGCGTGATGTGTATTTTTACCGATTGGAAAATCAGTTGAGGGGCATAGGCCGCTTCGCGACTGGTTTGCAGAAAGATATGAGCATCAAGGATAGACTAGAGATCTCTACAAAAAGCTATGAAAATAAAGGGTACATCAAGGGGTACTCTGACAAGCTTGATCGCGTAGCCAGAGCATCAAATCTTATGAGTAAGGGCACCTATCTGGGGATGGGGCTTTCTGCTGTTGGTACTGGCTTGACCATTAGAAATGCATGTGCGTTAGGTAGGGAAGGGCAGTGTGCGAAGGTTTCGGTGGTGGAAACTAGTAAGCTAGTCACTGGCCAAGGATTGAGTTTGGCTGCGGGAAGCTATCTGGGTGGGACCGCAGGAGGGGCAATTTGTGTAGCCATAGGAGTACCAACTGGAGGCGTTGGTTCAATAATTTGCGTTGTGGCTTTGAGTGCAGGTGGTGCCTGGCTCGCCGATAAAGCTGGATCTTGGGGAGCAGGTTTTGCTGCTGAGGCGTTGTATGAGGTAATCGTTGAGTGAGAATTTTCTTGGCCTTTTTCAGCGCATTCTGTTTCGTGGGTGGAGTGGCGTCTATACTAGTCACTATAGTTTTCGTAAATAAAAAAATTGATGAAATCTATGCGTATTTCGAAGGCAGTGAAAGGCTAAAGTATTTTTTGAGATATTCTAAATATGGAGGTTTCAAGGGAAAATGGGCTTTTTATAATTTTGTGATTGGGCTCCTGCAGCGTAAATCATGGTCGGTTCGAAAGGGCTATGTAGAGAAGCAATATCTTGACGCCTTCCCTGCTAGTTTAGAATTAATCATGAAAAGGCTTTGGTGGTTAAACGGCATCCTATTTGGTTGTGGCATGATTGGAGCTTTGTTGCTTAAGTGGCTGAAGGGGTAATGTCAAAATTACTTTTGGGGCATTGGTACTGAATAGGCTGAGGTAGCTATTACAGCGCCTGCCACGAACTGCCCGCCTCACTTGCCCAAACCCTGGCAGGGTAACTCGCAGGATCTTTATATGGGGCTGTCACTGAGTGACAGTATCTATAGCCGTTTTAGGTGCCTTGTGCTTTGTAGTTGCAACGTTTGTGCTGCTCATAAGTTTTTGGCTGTTTCGCTAGAATTTCGATAGGATTTATAGCTGTTTCGAGGGCAGTGAGTGGCGCCAGTATCATCTGGCGCACGCCTAGCGTGGGGGTATTAAAGCTAGGTGGTTATTCTACGGTTTTGTTATTGGTATGTTTCAGCGGAAAGCTTGGTATGTTGAAAAGTGGATCGTGGAGAGGGAGTATCTGCGACTATATTAAAGGCTGCTCAAATAAGCTTGATGTAGTGGCAAATAATTCTCCTTTTATGAAAAAGGGGGCGTATTTGGGGATGGGGATCGCCACCGCCAGTACGTTGTTGACAATAAGAAATGCTTGCGAGGTAGGGCGAAAGGGTCAATGTAAAAAAGTTTTAGTAGTGGAAACGAGCAAGCTGGTGGGAGGGCAGATGGCTGGAGCTTATTTGGGTACGTATATGGGAGGGGCTTTCGGTGGTACGGTGTGTGTAGGGATCGGCATACCGACTGGGGGGGGTGGTACAATTGTCTGCTTAGTTGCACTTGGCGCTGGAGGGGCCTGGCTGGGCGATAAAGTTTGTTCTGCAGTAGCGGGCAGGTTTTCTAAGTCAATGTATGAAGTGATTGTGGAATGATAATTGCTATTTCTGCTTTCGGGGCTATTTGCTGCGTTTTGGCGTCGCTTATATTGTTGTTGAATTTATGGTTTTTACAAAAGAACTTCAAGCGAATTTATAGCTGCTTTGAGGGCAGTGAAAGATTCAAGTATCACCTAAGGGACGCCTTATCGGGCGGGGTCAGGGCAAGGTGGCTTTTTTATGGTTTTGTTGTGGGTATGTTGAAAAAGAAAGCTTGGTATGTTGAAAAAGGGTTTATCGAAAAAGAATACTTAGACGCCTTTCCCAAAGATTTAGAATGCCACATGGTCAGGCTTTGGACTACGGGGGCCATGTTGATGCTAATAGGCGTGGCAAGTGGTGGTTTGGTCGCCTGGCTGGAGTGAAGTGATTTACCCTCTCGGGCGGCCAATCATTGCCGCGGGAGCTCTGGTTTCGACTGCGCTATGTCCGTGCAAAGGGTAGTTGAGAGAAAATACCGGGCCATCTTCATCCTCGCAGTCATGCTGTACTGCTCGGGTGGTGGCTCAAAATTCTGCTGTGCCTGCAAAACGCCTTCTTCCTGCCCATGCTAGCCAGCGGCCTGTACCTGTCCTACCTCGAGCTTTGACCCCCGTCACCATTCGGTAAATTTCCCGCGCTACCCTCCGTCTTATCCAACCCCACCTCACAAAAAGGCACCCCCCATGAGCGAATACGAAGAAGAGCTGCTGGAGCTCGGCGAAGACCAGCGCGACCTGCCGGAACCTGCCGACGACGCCACCGAACTCTAGGCGTTGCGCAACGCCTAGCCCCCCTCCCGCCGAAACGCCCCCGGTGTCACCCCGCTCCAGCGCTTGAACGCGCGGGCGAAGGCCTCGGCTGAGGCAAACCCCAGCAAATACGCAATTTCCCCAAACGCCAGGTCGGTCTCGCGGATGTACACCCGCGCCAGGTCGCGCCGGGTATCGGCCAGCAGGGTGCGAAAGCGCGTGCCTTCTTCGGCCAGTTTGCGCCGCAGTGTCCAACTCGGGATTTTCAAGCGCGCGGCCACCAGTTCCAGGTCGGGTTCGCGGCCGCCGCCGAGCAGTGGGCCGAGCAGGGCGGTGACCCGTTCGCTGAGGCTGCGGGTGCGGGTGAGGTGGGCCAGTTCGGCTTCGCACAGTTGCAACAGGTGGCGCCAGGTGCCCGGGCAGTGCTCGGGGTTGCGCAGCGCCAGTTGCGCCTGGCCCAGGCGCAGGCGGTTGGCGTGGGCGCCGAATTGCACCGGCTGCTGGCACAGCGCTGCGTAGCTGGCGGCGTAGGCGGGGGCGGGGAATTCGATCTGCACCTGCTCGGCGGCCAGCGGCGTGCCGGCCAGTTGGCCGAGCTGGCGCAGCCAGCCGCTGAGCACCGAGTCGACCACAAAGCGGTTGTAGCCGTTGTAGGGGCTGATGGAGTAGAAGCTCAGCCAGGCGCCGTGGGGGTCTTCGTCGAAGCTGGATTGCCCGCGGTAGTTGCTGGCGTATAGCGGCTCGAAGCGCACCAGGGTGCGCGCGGCCTCGCGCACGGTGGGCGCCTGGGCCGCGGTGACGCCGGCCAGGCCGAGCAGGGCCAGGCGGCTGGCGCGGCCCATGTGCAGGCCGAGGGCCGGGTCTGCGCAGAGGGTGATGGCGGCGTGGCCCAAGCGCATGTAGCGCGGGATCGACAGCCGCGCCCGTGGCTCGGCCAGGCGCGCGGCGTCGAAGCCAAAGGCCTCGAGCAGCGGCGCGGCGGGCTGGCCCTCGGCGGCCAGGGCCTCGGCCAGCAGTTGCACGAAGCCTAGCGACAGGTCACCCAGGCGCACCGCGGGGCTGTTCATGCTACAGCCACAGGTTGACCAGGCGCGCGCCTGGGCCGGGGGCGGCTTCGTTGGCCTGGCCGGCGGCGCCGACGAAGCTTTGCCCGTAGTTGCGCCGGTCCCAGAAGCGCCCGTGCATGAACACGCTTACGCTGGGCACCGCCGGGGCCAGGCTGGCGGCTTGCCAGGCCGCGCGTTCGGCAGCCCAGGTGTCGGGCCCGTCGAGGAAGGCCGGTATGGCCAACAGCTGCGCGCCAGCGGCCACCAAGGCCTGGCCGCGCTCGGGGCTGAGGGCGTCGTGGCCGATCAGTACGCCCAGGCGCCCGGCCGGGGTGTCGAACAGTTGCGGCGGCGGCGCCGGCTCGGCGTCGGCCACCCCGCGCATGCTCTGCGCCTCGCGCTGGCGCAGCGGCGCGCCGAGCACCTGGCCGTTGGCGGCGAACACCAGGGTGGTGTTGTACAGCGGGCCGCTGCTGGTTTTCAGCTCGCCGTCTTCGAGGCGCGGCGATGGCAGCACGATGCTGCCGGCCACCAGGGTCACGCCGAACTGTTCGGCCAGGCCGCCGAACAAGCGCTGGTATTCGTGGGCCATGTGCCGCGCCTTCAGGCGCAGGCGGGCGTCGGCGGAGCGGTCGTCGTCGGCGGCGCCGAGCCAGGCCCAGGCGAAGGCCAGCGGGTGGCTGGCGGCCAGCCAATGGCTGGCCTCGCTGTGTGCGCTGGCCTGGTAGAACTCGCGTTTTTCACCGCGCAGCCACAACCAGGTGCCGATGTGCTCGGGCAGCACCACCACCGTGCGCGGGTTGATCAAGCCCAGCTCGCGGGCCCGTTGCAGGTAGGCAGCGAGCTTCAGGCGCAGGCGCGCGACGTCTTGGTAATCCGGGGCGAACAGCTCGGCCTGCACGCCCAGCAGGTTGCCGCGCTCGCTCGGGCTGCCCTGGTTCACCGCCAGTTGGATGCGCAGGTCGCTCAGGTAGTGGCTGGCGCTGCGTTGCTGCGCCCAATAGCCATAGGCGCCAGCCAGCCCAACACACAGCAACAGTAGGAAACAAATCAAAAACTTGCGCATTGCACCGGCCTGCGGGAATTCGCCGCTCAGGGTAGTCGCCCTGTGCGCCAGGATCAACGACTTGTCAGTTTCGATCATTGAGCCTGCCCCGTGGCGGCTTTACTGTCAGGGCCAGGCGTTAACGATAAAACGCCCTGCCTGAACAACCGGAGTTGCCCTGATGACCACCAGCCCCTACCCGCACCTGCTTGCCCCGCTCGACCTCGGCTTTACCACCTTGCGCAACCGCAGCCTGATGGGCTCGATGCACACCGGCCTTGAAGAACGCGAGCACGGCTTCGAGCGCATGGCGGCGTATTTCGCCGAACGCGCCCGCGGCGGGGTAGGGCTGATCGTCACCGGTGGCATCGCCCCCAACGAAGAAGGCGTGACCTACGCCGGCGCCGCCAAGCTGACCACCCCTGAAGAGGCCGAGCGCCACCGGGTGATCACCACCGCGGTGCATGCCGAGGGCGGCAAGATCTGCCTGCAGATCCTCCACACCGGGCGCTACGCCTACAGCCCCAAGCTGATCGCCCCCAGCGCCCTGCAAGCGCCGATCAACCCCTTCAAGCCGCGGGAGCTGCGCACCGAGGAGGTCGACGCGCAGATCGAAGACTTCGTCCGCTGCGCGCGCCTGGCCCAGCAGGCCGGCTACGACGGCGTCGAGGTGATGGGTTCGGAGGGGTACTTCATCAACCAGTTCCTCGCCGCCGCCACCAACCAGCGCAGCGACGAGTGGGGCGGGCCGTTCAGCCAGCGCATGCGCCTGCCGGTGGAGATCGTGCGGCGCATCCGCGCGGCGGTGGGCGAGCGCTTCATCATCATTTACCGGCTGTCGATGCTCGACCTGGTCGAGGGCGGCAGTGACTGGCCCGAGGTGGTGCAACTGGCCCAGGCCATCGAGCAGGCCGGCGCGACCTTGATCAACACCGGCATTGGCTGGCACGAGGCGCGTATCCCCACCATCGCCACCAAGGTGCCGCGCGCCGCCTTCGCCCAGGTGACCGCCAAGCTGCGCGGCGCGGTGCGCCTGCCGCTGGTCACCACCAACCGCATCAACACCCCGGAAGTGGCCGAGCGGGTGCTGGCCGAAGGCTGCGCCGACATGGTGTCGATGGCCCGGCCGTTTCTGGCCGACCCGGAGTTCATCGCCAAGGCCGCCGCCGGCCGCGCCGACGAGATCAACACCTGCATCGGTTGCAACCAGGCCTGCCTCGACCACATCTTCGCTGGCAAGCTCACCAGCTGTTTGGTCAACCCGCGGGCCTGCCACGAAACCGAGCTTAACTACCTGCCCACCGCCACGCCCAAGCGCATCGCCGTGGTCGGCGCCGGGCCGGCCGGGTTGGCCGCGGCCACGGTGGCCGCCGAGCGTGGCCATCAGGTCAGCCTGTTCGACAGCGCCGCGGCGATCGGCGGGCAGTTCAACGTGGCCAAGCGCATCCCGGGTAAGGAAGAGTTCTTCGAGACCCTGCGCTACTTCCAGCGCAAGCTCGCCACCACCGGCGTGGCGCTGCACCTGGAGCAACGCATGAGTGTGCCGGCGCTGCTGGCCGGCGGTTTCGACGAGGTGGTGCTGGCCACCGGCATCCAGCCGCGGCTGCCAGCGATTCCGGGCATCGAGCACCCCAAGGTGCTCACCTACCTGGACGTCATCCTCGGCCACAAGCCGGTGGGCGCGCGGGTGGCGGTGATCGGCGCCGGCGGTATCGGCTTTGATGTGAGCGAGTTCCTGGTGCACGCCGGCGAGGCGCCGAGCCTGAACCCGGCGCTGTTCTGGCAAGAGTGGGGCATCGACCCGGCGCTCGAGGCGCGCGGCGGGGTGGCCGGGGTGCGCGGCCAGGTCAGCGCGCCGGCGCGGCAGGTGTACCTGCTGCAGCGCAAGGCCAGCAAGGTCGGCGACGGGCTGGGTAAAACCACCGGCTGGATTCACCGCGCGGGCCTGAAGCACAAACACGTGCAGATGCTCAACAGCGTGGAGTACCTGGCCATTGGCGATGCCGGCCTGCAGGTGAGCATCCAGGGCGGCGCGCCGCAGTGGCTGGAGGTCGACAACATCGTGATCTGCGCCGGCCAAGACCCCCTGCGCGAACTGTACGACGGCCTGCTCGCCGCCGGCCAGGCGGTGCACCTGATCGGCGGCGCCGATGTGGCCGCCGAGCTCGACGCCAAGCGCGCGATCAACCAGGGCAGCCGCCTGGCCGCCACGCTGTAACGGGTTACACTGGCGCCCTGAGTGTTGAACGAGGGCGCCATGCCTGTTTTCACCCGCGCCCTGGCGGCGCTACCGATGCCCCCTTTGCAGCCGCTGCGCCTGCCGGGCCTGGCCGATGCCGCGGTGCTGCGGCTCGACTTGGTCGACCCACTGCTGAGCGGCAACAAGCCCTACAAGCTGCAGGGCTACTTCGAGCACGCGGCCGCGGCCGGTGCCAAGGGTTTGATCAGCCTCGGCGGCGCCCACTCCAATCACCTGCACGCCCTGGCCGCCGCCGGGGCGCGCTTTGGTTTCGCCAGCGTCGGCCTACTGCGCGGTGAGCCGGTGGATACGCCCACGGTGCGCGACCTGCAACGCTTTGGCATGCAGTTGCACTGGCTGGGTTATGGCGGCTATCGCCAGCGCCATCAAGCGGGCTTCTGGGCGCCGTGGCTGGCCCGCTACCCAGGCTTTGAGCCGGTGCCCGAAGGCGGTGGCGGGGCGCTCGGCCAGCGCGGTTGCCGCGTGCTGGTGGAGCAAGCGTTGGCGCAACTGCCGGCGTTGGGCTGGGCCCACTTCGATGCCTGGTGGCTGGCCGCCGGCACCGGCACCACCGCCTTGGGCATTGCCGCGTTCGATGCACGGCCGGTGTACGCCGCCATGGCCGTGCCACCCGGGCATGGCGTGGAGGCCGCCGTGGCGGGCACTCAGGTGCAACGGGTCGAAGCCGCGCGGCAGGGCTTCGGCCGCTTCGACGACGAGCTGCTCGCCTTCGTCGCGCAGTGCCCGTTGCCAGTGGAGCCGCTGTACACCGGCAAGGCGCTGATGGCGCTGCTGGCCCACCCGCTGCGTGAGCAGCGCGTGCTGTTCGTGCACACCGGCGGCATACGCCCGCCGGCGGAACACCCCCGCGCAGCGCCACTCTGAACCTTGAGCCCACCCGGAACCGATACCGCCATGGCCGTGCCCCCCGCAACTTTCAGCGAACCGAGCAAACGCCTGTTCTTCGCCCTGGCCGCCACCCCGGCGCTGCGCAAGAGCATCAGCCAATGGCGCGCCGGCCTGCGCCTGCGTAGCGGCAAGCCGGTACCGGCGGAGAACTTCCACGTCACCCTGATGTTCCTCGGCGCGGTACCGATCCGTGACATCGCCGCCATTTGCCACGCCATCGACCACATGCCCCGCCCCGGCGGCTCGCTGTTGCTCGGGCTGGACCACTTGGACCTCTGGCAGAACGTCGGCGCCCTGGTGCTGGCCGCCGAACAGCCGCCGAAAAACCTCCTGCGGCTGGTCTACGACGTGCAACAAGCCGTGCTGCCGCTGGGCTTCAGCGACGCCCACCGCGAATACCGCCCCCACCTCACCCTCGCCCGCGACGTGCGCGGCGGCGTGCCAGAGGCGATGGTGGCGCCGGAGTTCATGCTCAGGGCCACGGCGTTTGGCTTGTATGAGTCGGTGAAGGGGCGCTACCGGTTGGTGCGGGAATGGCCTTTGGTGGGGGGATGATCGGGGGCGGGTGCGTTCTGTGCCGTCAATTCTGGCCACGAATTGTAGGAAACCGCTGAAGTTGCCCCCATGCCCCGAATCACCCTCATCTGTGCCATAAACTACTGGCCCCCTACCACCAGGAGGCCCCCGATGGCAGCCCAACTGTGTTCCACCTGCAACACCCTTCTCGCGGAAAACGGCCGCCCCTGTAGCCGCTGCAAACCCTCGCCGTACCTGCCACCGATGGCGGAATGCGCAGTGCCTACCGCCCACTTTTACCCGCAACTGTGGCGAGACATCTTCAACTTCCGTGGGCGCCTGCGGCGCAAGCACTATTGGCTGGGCGTGCTCTATAACCTGCTGCTGTTGCTGGCCGTGAACTTCGTGGTGGGCTTCATCTTCGCCCTGTTCAAGCTGGGCGACCCGGCCCCCCTCTGCCTGCTGTTGGCCGTGCCGTTCTGGGCCATCGGCGTTTCGATGGCCGTACGCCGCGTTCACGATGTCGGCCGCCGGTGGTACTGGGTCCTGGTCCCGGTCGTGGGCTTTGTGTTCTGCCTGATGGCGGGGCACGCGGGCAGTAACCTGTTCGGCCCCGCCCCCAAGGCGCCAGCGGGTAGGTAAACGGCGCTGGTGAGGCGGGCTGGCCGTTCGCCCGGCATCGCCGGGGTGCTGTTCAGGATTTGTATAAGTCCTTGACTAACCTAGCAATACAGAACCCGTGGGAGGCCGGCTGTGCCGGGCGAAGGGCCAGTCAGGCCATGCGCTCAGTAAAACCAACTGGAAAAAACCAAGGCTTTTCGCCCTCGATTCAGCGCTTTGATTACAAAGTGAACAGCATTACGGCTGCGCCGGGCGACGGCCCCAAAGCACCTGCCCAGATTTCAATCCCGTCCACACACCGCCCACTCAACATCAACTTCCACCGGGGACTGCCCGCGGTGGCTGACCAACAGCAATACCGCCTGTTCTGGCCGCAGTGCACCTCGCGCACCCGGCCTGCTCCGGTAGGGAAAGCACGCCCCGATGCAGAAATAAACACTAAAGAACGGGGCCAGAAATCAGTACACCCGCGCCATCAGCACCGCCATTCAAATAGTGCCGGCAGAGTCACCTCTTGCAGTGAATGCAGCACTCCGGCGATCAGTGCAATGCGCTGCATGTGCTGATGAGTGACGCTGAGCAGTCCGCCGCGTGCCAGATTTTTAGCAGGTAATAGCGTGTTTTAAATCGATCTTGGGGAGTATTGTTGTGGGATGGGCGCACTAGCTTCGGTGAGTGGCCAAGATTGAAAATCTAGTGAGTAGTGTAATTTGGTTTTTCATGATGAATGAAAGTCCAAGGGGTATTTTGGGCGGGTTAAGGCTTTGAGTAGTAATAGAGATGCGCCTACTGCTGCGGCAGTAAATCCATATTGCATTCCGTGCCAGATACCTTCCGGCTGCCCAGGGTTCAGTGAAAGCAAGACGTTTTGGGACACGTATCCAACTCCCCATAATCCAAAAATATTCACTAGAAGTGGCAGTCTTACAATTTCGCAGCCCCTTAATATCCCAGATATTGTTAACGCGTAGGTATGAATGATTAAGAATAGAATGGACAACCGCAGGAAGCGTTCCATGTGGCGCACTATGGTGAGGTTTTCATTGCTGAGGCTAGAGAAGAAAATTTCAAAAATAAAATCTCGAAATATATACATGGCAGCTAGTAAGAAGCAGATGAAAAAAATAGCAGTGCCTACTGTTTTTTTGAAAAATTCGATCATTTGAGTTTTGGTTTGGAATCGAACTTTTGCAGAAACCTGTATGGCGCAATACTCACTGAACCCTAGAGCAAAAACAACGACCACTTCATTGAGTTGCAGGATTGCAAGGTGTGCCGCTAGCGCCTCTTCCGGATATTGGCTCATAGTAAAGGCCGATACCGATAGAAAGCCGACAGTGCTAATTATAGTGAGCCCTATGGGAACGCCTATTTTTATTATCTCTCCTGCTTTGAGCAGGCATTGGTGAGGTGATGCCCTGTTCCTTAACTCATTGTTTGGGTGGTTCTGGAACTTACGGTTGGCGTAGGCGTATATTAATGCCAAGCCCAGCCATGACGATATGCACGTTCCAATGCCGGCCCCTGTTACCCCTAAAGCCGGTAAAAAAGAGTTTCCATATATAAAGATAAAGTTCAATGCTACATTACTGGCTAGTTGAAATGCAGCCGCTATCACTATGTGCCGGCCATCACCCTCGAAGGCTAAGATTTCCCAGTGGTAGATAAAAAGCAGATTAGGCAAGCAGCTCAGGCCTAAGAGTGCCATATAATGTTTGGCATGCTCTGCGCGAACTGTAGGTTGCTCCAGTACTGCCATCAGTTCCGACCCGAAAAATAGAATGGTAGCAACGATGACACTGTAGAGCGTAATTAAAATTAGGGCTGCACGTTTTGTAGCTTCAGCATTAGTTGTTTCTTTTGCTTCTAAGTAGCGACCGTAAATAGGGGCAAAGCCAAGGACGATACCTTCGCCCATGATAAATAGCAGGCTATATATTTGCATTGAAAGGCCCCCAGATACCAAGTCTGGTATGCCATGCCGTGCAAGCATTATCGTATCCATCATCGGCATCAGAACAATGGTCGCGTTAGCTATACCCAAGGGAATTGCGCCTGTCAAAATTTCCCTAATACTAATTGCCATCGTTTAGTCGTCTCGAAAAATGCATTTACAGAATCCGATCTCCAGCGAGGTAGGGTTGTTGGCACCTGCCCAAATTTCAATCCCACCCACACACCGCCCACTCAACATCCACTTCCACAGGGGACTGCCCGCGGTGGCTGACCAACAGCAGCACCGCCTGCGTCGGCAACTGTCGCAGCAGGTAGCGCCACACTTGTGGCTCGGTGCGCACATCGAGCGAGTGGGTGGCTTCATCGAGTATCAACACCTGCGCCTGGCGCAACAGGCTGCGCACCAGCGCCATCCACTGCAATTCCCCGGCGGACAACCCGGCTATAGGTTGGCTGGCCATCAGCGCCCGGTTACCGAACGCCGTGGCCCAGAGGTCAAGCTCGCGCTGCACACGCACTTCGGATAACCCCGGGTGCCCCAGTGCGATGTTTTCGAACAGCGTGCCAGGTACCCACTCTACTTGGGCGCCCAGGTAATGCACCTGCTCTGGCCGTACCGCCCCGCCCGCCAGCAAAACCTGGTAAACGCCACGCAGCCAGGTGGTTTTACCCGCGCCTGAAGGCCCCACCACCCGGATACGCGTGCCGCGCCCCAGATGCAGGGTATTGCCCTCATAGCTGAACGCCAGCTCGCGTTGCAGCCGCACCTCCCTGACCGGCCCTGCAGCCAGCACCGGTGGAGCACTGGCCGCCAGGGTATCGAGCAAGCCATATCCGGCGCGGATGCTGATCAACCCATGCAAGAGGTTGTTGAACGCCGCCGATGCCTGAGTCACCGGCGCCAGCAGCCGGTCGAGGTATACCACCAGCAGGAAGATCTGCCCTGCGCCGATCGCACCGTGCTCCACCAGCCAACCGGCCCAGCCGAATACCCCTACGTAGGCGGCGCAGATGCACAGCGTCAGGTAGGTCGCGCGCCGGTATTTTTGCGCAAACAGCCGTTGGTATTCGCCTAGCGCTGTATCGATGCGCTGGCCCAACTGCCGGCGGAAAAAAATCTCGGCCGCCATCTCTCGCGCCAACTTGCCATTGGCCAGGATGCTGCCGCTGTAGGCCAGTACTTGATTGTCGGCCTCGTAGGCGCACTGCCCGCACTGCACCTCGCGCACCCGGCCCACACCCGTGGAGAAAAACAGCACGCACGCACCGATCAAGAAATAAACGATAAAGAAAGGGCCCAGAAACCAATAGACCAGTGCCATCAGCAGCACGCATTCGAACAGCGCCGGTAGGATCACCACCAGCAGCGAATGCAGCACGGCCATCAACCCGACCTGCATCTTGCTCAGGATCGCCCCGCGCTCCGCCACTTGGCTGGCACTGTCGGCTACCCCAGGGTGGCCGCGGTGGAGCGCGGCGATACGCTCGACCAAGGCATGGCAAAAGGCGTAGGTGGCGTTGTACAGGGTGGGGTTGATCAGCACCCAGCGGGCGTCGGTGAGGGCCTGGCCGAGAAAGCGCAACAGCACGTACGCGCCGATGTACCACAGCGCGCCATCGTCGCGGTAATGCTCGGCCAATTGCTCGATCAAGCGGGCGATGGCCAGGGGGGAGAGTGCTGCCAGGCCTACGCTGGCCAGCAGCACGCTGGCGATCAGCGCAACGCGCTGTTTGTGCTGATGCATGAAGCTGAGCAGCCCGTCGCGTGCCAGCCGCTTGAGCAGGGTGGCGGCGTGTTTTGAATCCATGTGCGGTGGTTTTTTATTGTTGTGGGCCGCGCACACTAGCATCGGTGGGCTGCGGAATCCTGGGTGTGCCAAGCGCCGTTACAATTTGCCTGTGGCCTGGTCAAGTTTCTCCGGACACCTCAATAAGTGGTGTCTAGGCAGCTAGCCGCTCGTACTCGTTCGGTGCTCTGTAGCCCAAGGTCGAGT
>NZ_JBIBKC010000034.1:0-13423 GCF_042958985.1 Pseudomonas sp. NPDC007930 | reverse complement strand
GCTTTTAATCAGGTCGGATCACCTTGGCTCGAATGCCGTGCGCCCCCTGTTTGCTGCGCGACAGCGCGGCGCCTTGGCGGCGGGGCGACTCCCACTAGGTCTGTGTAAGTACTCGATTTACGAGACAACACAAACCCGTGGGAGGCCGGCTGTGCCGGGCGATAGGCCCTGAAGCTCATGCACAAAATCAGCGGAGCTCACAGATTGATCCTCCCCATGAAGCGCTCGAATTGCTGAAGTGAACAGCATTACGGCACAGCCGAGATTGATGAGCGCCGCTCACTGGCTTATCCCGTGTGCGCCCGGTACTCATCAAGGGCCGGCTTGCGTAGGGTAAGGCCCGGTAAACCAACGGGAGCGGTGGCGATGGCGGGGCAACAGGATTCAGGCGGGGCGATGCTGGCGCGCCCAGGCAGCGTGGCCGCCAACAGCAAGGCCGAGGGCCTGCGCGTGTTGCTGATCCTCAGCGCCTTGCTGGCGTTCGCGTCGATCTCCACCGACCTGTACCTGCCGGCGATGCCGGCCATGGCCGCCGCCCTGCACGCCGATGGCGGCACCCTGGCGCTGACCATCAGCGGCTACCTGGCGGGCTTCAGCCTCGGGCAGTTGTTCTGGGGGCCGCTGAGTGACCGCTTTGGCCGGCGCCTGCCGGTGGCCTGTGGCTTGTTGTTGTTCGTGATCGGCTCGGCCGGCTGCGCCCTGGCCGCCAGCGGCGCGCAGATGATTGCCTGGCGCGTGGTGCAGGCGCTGGGGGCCTGCGCCAGCGTGGTATTGGCCCGGGCCATGGTGCGCGATGTGTACGCCGGCGACCAGGCCGCGCAAAAGATGGCCACGCTGATGACCATCATGGCCGTGGCGCCGCTGGCCGGGCCCACCCTCGGCGGGCAGCTGCTGCAGTGGCAGGGCTGGCACGCGGTGTTCTGGGTGTTGGTGCTGGTCGGCCTGGGGACCCTCGCCAGCCTGCGCTGGCTGCCGGAAACCCTGCCGGCCGAACGCCGCGCGCCGGCCTCGCCCAGGGCGGTGCTGGGCCGTTATGCCGCGTTGGCGCGCCACCCACGGTTCATGGCGTACGTGGCCGCGGGCGGGTTTTTCTATGCTGGCACCTTTGCCTATATCGCGGGCTCGCCCTTTGCCTACATCGGCTGGTACCACGTCAGCCCGCAGGGCTACGGGCTGCTGTTCGGCGCCGGCATCGCCGGCATGATGCTCACCAACCAGATCAACGCGCGGCTGGTTGGCCGCTATGGCAGCGACCGCCTGTTGGCCGCCGGCGGGTTGCTCGCGGCACTGGCCGGCGCGCTCGTAGCCTTTGCCAGTTGGGGCGGCGCGGGCGGGCTGGCGCTGCTGATCGGCGGGTGCTTTCTGTTCGTCTCGGCCACCGGCATGGTCCTGGCCAATGCCATCAGCGGCGCGCTGAACTGCGCGCCACACATCGCCGGCACGGCGTCGGCGCTGGCCGGCGCGCTGCAGTACGGCGCCGGCATCCTCGGCTCGGCGGCAGTCGCGGTGTTCGCCGACGGCAGCCCATGGCCGATGGGCGCGGCGCTGGCCGTGTGCGGCCTGTGCTGCCTGCTGGCGGGCGCGGTGGTACTGCGCGCGCGCCACCCTTGAACACTGAAATCGTTGAGGTCAGCACCATGGGTTTTTCATTTGTAGGGCAGGTCGCGCTGGTCACCGGCGGCGCGTCGGGGATTGGCTTGGCCACGGTTAACGCGTTTGCCGAGGCGGGCGCCAGCGTAGCGGTGGTCGATATCAACGCCCAGGCCGCGCGCGCGGTGGCCGCCGGCCTGATCGAGGCCGGTTACCAGGCCATCGGCCTGGGCTGCGACGTGGCCGACACCGAACAGGTGCACGCGACGGTCAAGGAAACCGTGGCTGCCTTTGGCCGCCTGGACGCCGCCTTCAATAACGCCGGCATCCAGAACCTGCTCGCTGAAACCGCCGACGCCAGCGCCGAAGACTACGACCGGGTGATGGCGGTGAACCTGCGCGGGGTGTGGAACTGCATGAAGTTCGAGCTGCAGCACATGCGCGGCCAGGGCAGCGGCACCATCGTCAACTGCTCGTCGCTGGGCGGGCTGGTCGGTGGCGCGCAGCGCGGCAACTATCACGCCGCCAAGCATGGGGTGATCGGCCTGAGCAAAAGCGCCGCGCTGGAATACGCCGCGCGCAACATCCGGGTGAACGCCGTGTGCCCAGGGCTGATCTGGACGCCCATGGCCGAGCAAATGGTTGCAGCGGGGCAGGGCGACGCGCTGGCGGGCATGACCCAGGCCATCCCCATGGGCCGCCATGGCAAGCCAGAAGAAATCGCCGACGCCGTGCTGTGGCTGAGCAGCAACCGTTCCACCTACGTGACCGGGCAGTCCATTTCGGTGGATGGCGGTTTCATCATGCGTTAGGCCCTGAAGCTGATGCGCATGGCCTGACTGGCCCCTCGCCCGGCACAGCCGGCCTCCCACGGGTTCTGTGTTGTCCCTTAAATCAGGTACTTACATAAATCTCTGGTGGGAGGCCGTGGTCCGGCACTCCGGCTGCGCCGGGCGAGGGGCCCAACGCCTGCCCGGCCAGCGCCTAAACTCAGCAGTACGGCGGTGCATTCGCCGCCGCCACTGCCTGGGAGCCCTACCATGAACGTGCAACCCTACCTGTTCCTTGCCGGCACCTGCCAGCAAGCCATGGACTTCTACTGCGCCGTGCTCGGCGCCACGGTGCAGTACAAGATGACCTTCGCCGAGGCGCCGCCGGGCGCGGCCAGCGAAGGCTGCGCCAACCCGCCCGCGGACGGCATCATGCACGCCAACCTGGCCCTGGGCGGTACCCAACTGATGATGAGCGACGACCCCAGCGCCGACCCGCAAGCCCATGCCGGCTATGCGTTGTCGATCGCCACCGACGACCTCGCCCAGGGCAAAGCCTGGTTCGACGGCCTCAGCGAGGGCGGCACGGTGCGCGCGCCGTGGGGCGAAACCTTTTGGGCGCAGGGGTTCGGCATGCTCACCGACCGCTTTGGGGTGCATTGGATGGTCAACGTTGAAAAACGCCCGGAGGCGGCGTAACTGAAGCCGGCGCTCAACCCCAACGGTTGAATGATGGCGGCATATAACCCTCACGCAGGCGGCGCCGTGCAAATGGCGCCGTTAACGCCGCGGGCCATGGTTTACCGAAACGCTCGGTGCCAGCGGGCCAATAAAACCACTGCAATCGATACTTTATTGACGCCCTCCGGCCCGGCATCGCACCGCACGAGAATACGCTTGCGCCGCCGGCGAGTGCTGCCCATTCTAAAAAGCCAGTGATCTAGCGGGACTGCGCCTTACTGCCTTGCCGTGCCCCTTCTGTATTGGAAGATTCCACATTCCAGACGCTGAATTTTGCCCGGAGCGTTCTCTCAGCGAGGCTGTTAGTTCATACAGCCAACGGGGCGTATATGCTCTTCAATTCAACGGTGTTTATTGCTGGCTTTCTGCCGGTGGTGTTACTGGGGTTTTTATTATTGGCCAGGCACGGCCACCCGCGCGCCGCCGCGCTGTGGTTGACCTTGGCTTCGCTGGTGTTCTACGGCTGGTGGGCGCCGGCCAACCTCCCGCTGTTACTGGCGAGCATCGCCTTCAACTATGGGCTGGGGGGGTATCTACGGCGTAAACGCTCGCGGGCCGGGCTGGTGCTGGGCGTAATGGTTAACCTGGCGCTGCTGGGGTACTTCAAGTACACCGGCTTTATAATGGGTAACCTGGCCCCGCTGTTCGGGGGGCATTGGGCAATCCCCGATATTGTACTGCCGCTGGCGATCTCGTTTTTTACTTTCCAGCAAATCGCCTACTTGGTCGATGCCCACGACGGCGCCGTCGAAGAACATGGCTTCTTGAACTACTGCTTGTTCATCACGTTCTTCCCGCACTTGATCGCCGGGCCGATTACCCACCACAAAGAAATGCTCGAGCAGTTTCGCGGCGCGGACAACTTCACCCCGCGGCTGGCGAACCTGGCCCTGGGGTTCACCCTGTTTTTGGCGGGTTTGTTCAAGAAAGTACTGTTGGCCGACCCGCTCGGGGAAAACGCTGCGCCAGCCTTTATGACCGCCGCCCAAGGCGCCGTGCCGGCGCTCCAGGACGCCTGGATCGGCGCGCTGAGTTACACCTTGCAAATCTACCTGGATTTTTCCGGTTACACAGACATGGCCATCGGCCTTGCTCTGCTGTTCGGCATCCGCCTGCCGGCCAACTTCAACAGCCCGTTCAAGGCGCGCAATGTGATCGACTACTGGGCGCGCTGGCACATGACCCTGACCCGCTTTCTCACCGCGTATATCTACAACCCCATTGTGATGCGCATCACTCGCCGGCGCATGGCCGCCGGGCAGCCGATGCCGCGCCGCGGCAGGATGCCCCTGGGCGCCTTTTGCATGCTAGTGGCTTACCCCACGGTGCTGACGCTGTTCATTTCCGGGGTGTGGCATGGCGCCGGCTGGCAGTTTGTTGCCTTCGGCCTGCTGCATGGCGCGTACCTGGTGGCCGCCCATGGTTGGCGCGCCTGGAAGGTGAAGCAGGGGTGGGCGCTGGACAGCGACCGGCTGCTGCACTGGGTGCCGGCGGTGCTGTTGACCTTCGGCTGCGTGGTGGTGGCGATGGTGTTTTTCCGCGCGGCCAGCCTGCACGCGGCGTTTGCCATGTTGGCCGGCATGGCTGGCTTGAGCCAGTTGCCCTTCGCTGTGCACTGGCCGCAGGTACATGCGCTGGCGCTGATTGCCTGCATGTTGGGGTTTGTCTGGGGTTTGCCGAACCTGCAGCAGTGGATGGGGCATTTCAACACCGCGCTGAACAGCCAACCGGCACAGCACTGGAGCCAGCGCCTGCTGCCCCTCAGCGCTTGGCGGCCGCACCCGGTGATGGGCCTGGCCCTCGGCGTGCTGGGGTTCTTTGCGCTGGGCACCGCGTTTTCGGTGGCCCCTACCGAGTTTCTCTATTTCAAATTCTGACTGCCGCAGGAGCCCGCGATGGAACAGCTTGCCTGGCTTGCGCAACACCCTGACCTCAGCGCCGCGATCAGTGCGGCCAAGCTGCAACCGGCGGCGCTGGCGCGGCTGCGCCTGGCCAGCAGCCTGGCCGGTTATCGGCGCGATTTCACCTTGACGCTGCGCATCGACCGCCTGGCCCAACAGGGCCTGGGCTTGCTCGCCAGCGAAGGTGAACAGGCCGTGCCGGGGCTTACCCCGCTGCGCCTGGCGGTGTTGTCGTCGCATACCATGGACCACCTGCTACCGGCGATTCGCGTGGCCGGGTTGCCGCGCGGGGTGGGCATTGCCCTGTACCTGGCGCCCTATGGCCTGTACCGCCAAGCGCTGCTGGCGGATAACCCCGAGCTGCAGGCCTTCGCGCCGCAGGTGATCCTGCTGGCGCTAGACGCCCATGACACGCCACCCGCGCTGCCGCTGCAGGCCAGCGACGCCGAGGCCGCGGCGGCGGTGCGGGCGCGCGTCGATGAGCTGGTCGGCTTGTGGCGCCAGGCCCGGCAACGGTATGCCGCGCAGGTGATCCAGCAAACCCTGGTGCCGGCTGAGCCGTCGTTGTTTGGCGCCTACGATGCCCTGGTACCCGGCTCGCCGCGCGCGCTGCTCGAGCGTTTGAACCACGGCATCCGCCAGGCGGCCCGCGAAGAGGGGGTGCTGCTGCTCGACCTGGCCTGGGGCGCCAGCCAGGGGCAGTTCGGCGATGGCCTGGCCAACCCGGTGCGCTGGCACCAGGCCAAGCAATGGGTCAGCCCGGTGTGGGCGCCGCTGTACGGCGAGCAGGTGGCGCGCATCGCCGCCGCGGTGGTCGGGCGCTCGCGCAAATGCCTGGTGCTCGACCTCGACAACACCCTCTGGGGCGGCGTGGTCGGCGACGACGGCGTGAACGGTATCCAGCTAGGCCAGGGCAGCGCGACCGGCGAGGCGTTCCTGGCCTTCCAGCGCTATGTGGCGCAGCTCGCCAGCCGCGGAGTGATACTGGCGGTGTGCAGCAAAAACGATATAGGCGTGGCCGAGGCGGCGTTCGGGCACCCGGACATGGCCCTCAAGCGCGCTGACATCGCCGCCTTCGTCGCCAACTGGGAAGACAAACCCAGCAACCTGCGGCGCATCGCCGAGCAATTGAACATCGGCCTGGACAGCCTGGTGTTCGTGGACGACAACCCCGCCGAGCGCGACATCGTGCGCCGTGAACTGCCGCAGGTGGCGGTTCCAGAGTTGCCCGACGACGCCGCCGACTACGCCACCACGCTTGCCGCGGCGGGCTATTTCGAGGCTATCGCGTTCACTCGCGACGACGCTGGCCGCGCCCACAGCTACGCCGCCAACAGCGCGCGGGCCGCGGCGCAAGGGCAGGCCACCGACATGCCCGCCTACCTGCGCGGGCTGTGCATGGTGCTCGGCGCCGAAACCCTGGGCGCTGCGCAACTGGCGCGCAGCACCCAACTGATCAACAAAACCAACCAGTTCAACCTCACCACCCGGCGCTACAACGAAGCCGAGGTCGCGCGTATCGCCGGCACCCCCGGCGCCATCGCCTTGAGCCTGCGGCTGCAAGACAAATTCGGCGACAACGGGCTGATCAGCGTGGTGCTTGCCCGGCCATGCCCCAGCCTGGCGAGCGATGAGTTGTTGATCGACACCTGGCTGATGAGCTGCCGGGTGCTCGGCCGGCAGGTTGAAGAGGCCACCCTGCAGGTGCTTGCCCGCCGCGCCAGCGAGGCCGGCTACCGCGCGCTGGTTGGCGAGTACCGGCCCACCGAACGCAACGCCATGGTCGCCGAGCATTACCCGCGGCTGGGCTTCACCCAGCAGCCCAGTGCCGCTGCCTCGGCGGCGACCTTCTGGCGCTACCCACTGCCAGCCCCTCCGGGCACTGGCCACTTTATCGAGATCCGCCATGACTGAGACCGTACTGCACGCACTCACCGGCCTGTTCCGCGAGCTGTTCGACGACGACACCCTGGTGCTCAACCCCCAGACCACCGCGGACCAGGTCGACGGCTGGGACAGCCAGATGCACGTGATGTTGATCGTTGCCGCCGAGCAACGTTTCGGGGTCAAGTTCCGCACCGCCGAACTGGAATCGCTGCGCGACGTGGGCCAGTTCGTCGCGCTGATCGAACACAAAAGCGCGGGGGTGTGACCGATGCCCGCCGCCTCCGCGCCGATGGCGGCGCGCTACCTGGTTTCGGTCCTTGCCGGCCTGGCCGGCAGCTTCGTGCTGTTCACCACTTCGCTGTGGGCCCTGGACCACACCGGGCATTTGCCGCCCCCGGCGTTTGCCAACAGCCTGTGCGCCGATGAGAAGCTGGCCTTCCTGCGCAACCACCCGGTGGCCGCGCCCAACCTGCTGGTGGTGGGGTCGTCGGTGGCCTGGCGGCATTTCGACGGCGAAACCGTCGCCGCGCAACTGCCCGGCACCCGCCCGCTCAATGGCGCGTTCTGCGGCCTGCGCGCCAACCAGGCGGTGTACGTCGCCGGCTGGCTGCTGGGCCGCGAGCCTTCGGTGCGGCAGGTGTTGATGATTGTCGACCCGCAGGATTTCGCCGGCTGCGGCGCGGTACCAACGGCCGTGTTCAACCGCCAGGACGCCGATGCCTATGTGTATGGCAATGGCTCGCGCTGGCTGCCCTATGCGCGCTACTTCTCGCCGCTGTCGTTGCTGCGCAACGCCCTGAGCGTAAAAGCCCAGCGCGCCGACCTGATCGAGTTCGACCCGCTGGTGTTCGACCGCTACGGCGATGGCCCGCTGAATACGCCGAACTCCCGCGGCCTCACCTACGCCAAGGCCGACCCGCTGGACCCTGCCTGCTTTACCGCGCTGCGCCAGTTGGCCACCCAGCTCAAGGGCGATGGCCGGGCGTTCACCGTGGTAGCGACCCCGCTGCACCCACAGTGGAAGACCGCCTATGACCCCCACAACACCCTGGCCGCGCAGTTCGACCGCGACCTGCGCCAGGCCCTGGCAGCGACCGGCGCGCGCTTCTGGAATGCCGACGCCGGCCATGGGTACGGCGCCGGGGCCTTTATCGACGCGATTCATCTACGCTGGGCCGCGGCCAAGGTGTTCTCGCAAGCGCTGGCCAGCCACCTCGGCACGCCAACGCCCCGATCAGTGGCTGGATCCATTCCTGCCGAGGCTCCTGTAAACTGATCGAGCGATCAGAATACTGCCGGCATTTTTACAACTCCTGGACCACCGCCAAGCCCCCTGCGACAAAGCGGCTTGCGCGCGGGTATCGCCGTAGGAGTGTGTGTTGTGAGAACCCTTGATGAACGATGAATTTCTGGCAGGTTGCGTACACCTCGCGGCCCGGCCAGACCTGCTCCAGCAACTGTTACGGCTGAGCCGGGAAGACGCGCAGCGCGAGCAGATGAGCCTTGAAGACCTGCGCTACGTGTTCGTGATCGATGCGCTGCGCCATGAGGCCGCAGCGCGCAACACTAGCCTGGATGCCTTGGTGAGAACCTTGGCTCGGGGCCAGCGGGCGTGATGTGGGAGGGGGGGCAAGCAGGCTATACGCCTTTCGCCCGGCACAGCCGGAGTGCCGGACCACGGCCTCCCACGGGTTCTGTGTTGCCGCGTAAATCAAATACTTACACAAATCTGGTGGGAGGCCGGCTGTGCCGGGCGAGGGGCCCTGAAGCTTATGCACAAAATCAGCAGAGCTCACAGATTCATCCCTTCTCCAAAGCCCCGAAATGGCTTAAGTGAACAGCACTCCGGCTGTGCCGGGCGATGGGTCCTGAAGCACCGCTGAACCTGTGGTAGCCCGCGCCGCTAGCGGTACACCGCAAAGGCCTCGCACAGGCGTTCAACCTGCCGGCACGCTTTACCGTGCACTGCCGGGTCGTTCGGTGCATGCAGCAAGTCGGCGATCAGGTGCGCGAGGCTCGCGGCCTGTTCCTGGCGAAAGCCTCGCGTGGTAATCGCCGGGCTGCCAATCCGGATCCCGCTGGTGATCATCGGGCCCAGTGGGTCGTTGGGGATCGCGTTCTTGTTCAGGGTGATTTTCGCACTCTCGAGCAACCCTTCCGCCTCGCGGCCGTTGAGCCCCAGCGGCTGCAGGTCGACCAAGAACATGTGGCAATCGGTGCCCCCGCTCACAATGCGTAGCCCTCGTTGCTCCAGGGTGGCGGCCATGACCGCGGCGTTTTCCAGTACCTGCCCCTGGTAGGCGGCGAACGCCGGCCCGCTGGCCTCGCGAAAGGCAACCGCCTTGGCCGCGATCACATGCATCAACGGGCCGCCTTGCAGGTTGGGGAAAATCGCTTTGTCCAGCGCCGCCCCGTGCTGTTCGCGGGCAAGGATCAAGCCGCCGCGTGGCCCGCGCAGGGTTTTGTGAGTGGTGCTGGTGACGAAGTCAGCGTACGGCACTGGCGATGGGTACAGGCCCGCGGCGACCAACCCGGCGTAGTGGGCCATGTCGACCATCAGGTAGGCGCCTACCTGGTCGCAGATCTGCCGGAACCGCGCAAAGTCGATGCGCCGCGAGTAAGCCGAGGCGCCGGCGATGATCAACTTGGGCTTATGCCGCAGCGCTAAATGCTCGACCTGCCCGTAGTCGAGGCGTTCGTCCGCGGCATTGACCCCATAGCTCACGGCATTGAACAGCTTGCCGGAGAAATTCACCGCGCTACCGTGGGTCAGGTGGCCTCCGTCGGCCAGGGCCATGCCCAGGATCGTGTCGCCAGGCTTGAGCACGCTCAACAATACCGCCTGGTTGGCTTGCGAACCGGAGTGGGGTTGTACGTTGGCGTACTCTGCGCCGAACAGCGCGCGGGCGCGTTCGATGGCCAGGCTTTCGATGTCATCGACCACTTGGCAGCCGCCGTAATAACGGCGCCCTGGGTAGCCTTCGGCGTATTTGTTGGTCAGCACCGAGCCTTGGGCCATCAGTACGGCTTCGCTGACGTAGTTTTCCGAGGCGATCAATTCGATGTGTTGTTCCTGGCGATGCCGCTCGCGATCAATCAGGCGCGCAATCGCCGGGTCGTTGAGTTCTGGGTGCATGGTGTTTCCTCAGTCAGGCAGGTTGGCTAGAAGCGGCGCCAGCCCGGTGCTCGGTGCTGTGGCCGCTGATGAATAGCGAGGTGTCTTTGAGCCCGCTGCCGGTGATCAGTAGCAGCGCGCTACCGGTACTGGCGGGATGCTGGGCGGCCCATTGCAGCAGCCCGGCATAGGTTGCCGCGGCACCGGCCTCGGCTAGCACCCCGGTGCGCGCGGCCAGTGCCCGCGCGGCGTCGGTGATTTGCGTGTCGCTGACACAGATGAATTCGCCGCCGCTGGCGCGCACCGCCCGCAACGCCTTGAGGCGGTCGCGCGGGAAGGCAACGTTGATGCTGCTGGCGCGGCTTGCCGGCGGTATCCGCGCAACCGCGTCTATCGGCCCGCCGCTGCGCCAGGCGCGGTACATGAAATTGCTGGCCTGCGCCTGCACACCGATCAACCGCGGTATGCGTTCGATCCAGCCCAACTGCTTGAGGTCGTAGAAGCCTTTGTACACGGCCCCGAGGATGCAGCCGTTGCCCACCGGCACGAATATCAGCTCCGGTAACTGCCAGCCCATCTGTTCGGCAATCTCGAACGCGACGGTTTTCTTGCCCTCGGTCATGTACGAATTGATGCCAGTGGTGCGGTTGTACCAACCATTTTCATCACAGGCCTGGCGGCAGTGTTCGAACGCCTCATCGTAAGCGCCGTCGACCAGCCTTACTTCAGCACCGAACCCGACCATTTGCGCCAGTTTCGCTGGCGGTGTGGCGCGTGGAACGTAAATGACGCTACGCAGGCGCCGGTCGGCGGCCATGCCGGCCAGCGCGGAGGCTGCGTTGCCAGTACTGGCCACGGCGATCACCTCGGCGCCGGCCTCCAGCGCCAGCCCTACGGCCAGGCTGCTGGCACGGTCTTTTAGTGAACCGGTGGGCTGGCGCGACTCATCCTTGATCCATACCGTCAGGTGGCTTTCGTGTTCGACCAGCCCTTGGTGCCGGTACAGCGGGGTGTTGCCCACCAGCAGCCTGGGGCGAAACGCTTCGCGCACTTGCGGCAGTAAAGGGCTGAAGCGCCACATGCCCTCGGCCCCACGCGCGGCGAGCGCATCGCGGTCCAGCCGGGTGGCCAGGGCAGGGTAGTCGTAGTGCGTGTCCAGGGCGCCCTGTTCGCCGCAGGCTGGGCAACAGTAGCTGATGCTGCCGGGGCGATAGGTGGCCTGGCAGGTGAGGCAATTGAGCGAGTAGGTTGTGTGCATCCGGTGCCCCCTAGGCGCAAGGTGACCGGGCCGGGCGGCCCGGCAGCGTGGCTCAGACCACCATGATGGCGTCGATTGCGACCAGGGTGCCGCGTGCCAGCGCGCTGGCCCCGGAGGTGGTACGGGCCGGGTAGGGCTTGCTGAAGTAACGTTCCATCACCCGGTTCAGGGTGGGGAATTCGTTGATGTCGGTGATGAAGGCATTGACCTTCACCACGTCGGCCAGGCTGCCACCGCAGGCTTCGGCCATCGCCTTGAGGTTGTCGAGGGTTTGCACTAATTGCCCCTCGAAGTCGGTGGCCAGCACGTCGTTGCTTTTCGGTTCGACGGGGGTTTGCGCCGACAGGTAAATGGTCTCGCCGGCGCGCACCGCTTGGGAATAGGTGCCCAACGGCAATGGGGCGTTTTCGCTGAAGATGATTTCTCGGCTGCGGGTGTTGTTGATCTGGGCTTTGCTGTTCATGCGGTACATTCCTTGTAGTGAGTGGAGGTCAGTGAAGTTGTGCAACCGGTTTGAGCGGTTGCGTGCTCAGTTGCCCTTCGCGGCAGCGCTGGGGGCTGAAGGTGGCCAGTTGCAGGCCGGTAAGCTGTAAGTCGCCGGGCACCTGCGCGCCGCGTGCCGCGGCACTGCACAGGCGCGCGGCGGCGGGTGCGGTCTGGATGCCGTAGCCACCCAGCGCGGCGAACCAGATAAAACCCTCGGCCTGCGGATCGCTGCCCAGCACTGGGGTACGGTCGGCCACGAAATTCCTCAAGCCCGCCCAGCGATTGAGAATGCGCGTGGGGCGTAGCGCGGTAGCCTGCTCCAAGCGCTCCATGGTGATCGCCAGGTCCAGCTCTTCGGGGGCGGCATCGCAGGGCGCGCTGGGGGTTTCATCGCACGGCGAAACGATCAGCCGGCCCCCCTCGGGCTTGATGAAGATGTCCTCATCCAGTGTGCCCAAGTAGGGCGTGTGCTGGACGTCGCAGCCGGGGTCTACGCTCAGCACGGTGCGCCGCAGCGCTTGCATGCCGATGCCCGGAACATCGCAGCGGCGCGCGCACTCATCGGCCCAACTGCCCGCGGCATTGACCACTACGGCGGCGCGCAACGCGCCCTCGGAGGTGGTCAGTTGCCAACTGCCGGCGCTGCGGCGGCCGGCCAGTAACTCTTGGTTGCGGCGTACCTCACCGCCGTTGCGGCGCAAGCCGGCGAGGAACGTGGCATGAATAGCGTGGACGTCGAGGTCGAAGGCGCTGGGTTCATGAATGCCGGCCGCCCAGCGCTGCGCCGCGAGGTAAGGGGCGCAGGCCAGCACCTGTTGGCGATCGAGCAAACGCGCCGAGGGGACCTGTTCGGCGACCACGGCAAAACGTTGCCGCAACTGTGCTTCGCGCTCGGCCGTGGCGACGATCAGGGCGCCGCGCGGGCTGCACAAGGGCACTTCGCTCAGCCCCGCCGGCGGCTGTTCGAAGAATGCCCGTGAGGCGCAGGTCAGGGCGCGGATGTGCCGGTTGCCGTAGCTCTCCATCGAGATGGCCGCCGAGCGCCCGGTGGTGTGGTAGGCCAGCACGTTTTCGCGTTCGAGCAGGCACACCCGCCCATGCTGGCTGAGTTCATACGCCGCGGCCACGCCGCCGATGCCACCACCGATCACCACGAAGTCATAGGTTGCGCTCATGGCTGGCGCACCTCCTGTGCCGGCGCGGCCTTGGCGGGGCTGCTCCAGGTCAATACGGCGTACGCCACCAGCCCGAACACCAGCCCCCAGAACGCCGCGCCCAAACCGAGGAAGCTCATCCCAGAGGCCGTGACCAGAAAGGTGATCAGTGCCGGTTCGCGTTGCTTGTCATCGGCCATGGCGCCGCTTAGGCCGCCAGCGATGGCGCCAAACAGCGCCAGCCCTGCCAGCGCGGCGATCAGTTCCTTGGGCAGCGCCGAGAACACCGAGGCCAGGGTGGCGCCGAAGGTGCCCATCAGCAGGTAGAACAGCCCGCAGGCGACCCCGGCGATGTAGCGTTTGCTTTTGTCTTCATGGGCCTCGCGGCCGGTGCAGATCGCCGCGGTGATCGCCGCCAGGTTGAAGCCGTGGGAGTCGCCCCGCCGCCAAGGCGCCGCGCTGTCGCGCAGCAAACAGGGGGCGCACGGCATTCGAGCCAAGGTGATCCGACCTGATTAAAA
>NZ_JBIBKC010000033.1:0-15153 GCF_042958985.1 Pseudomonas sp. NPDC007930 | reverse complement strand
ATTGGCCAGGGATGGCCCTTCGCCGCGGGCCCCTGGAGCGGCGCCGGAGCGAGGGAACCCCCGCCGTAGGCGGGGCCGGACGATTGAGCGCAATGCCTTTTGGTTACTTTTGGGCGAAACCAAAAGTAACCCGCCGTAAAAGGCGGAAGGTGAGGTGATGTCGCCACAGGAAACGGATCAGCTCACTTACTCAAAACCATAGAATCTCCCACGGGTTCTGTGTTTCCCCGTAAATCAAGCACTTACACAAACCTGGTGGGAGGCCGTGGTCCGGCACTCCGGCTGTGCCGGGCGAAGGGCCAGTCAGGCCATGCGCGCAGTAACACCACCTAGAGAAAATCAGGGCCCTGCCCCCCCTTCAAGCCTGCAGATACGCCGCCAACCGCGCCAGCATCTGGTCACACCCCGCCAGCTGTTCCAGGCTGACGAACTCATCCGGCTTGTGCCCCTGGTCCATGCTGCCCGGCCCGCACACCACGGTGGGGATGCCGGCTTCATCGAACAGCCCGCCCTCGGTGCCAAAGGCCACGGTGCCGAAATCCTCGGAGCCACTGAGCAGCGCCAGCAGCCGCGCCGCGTCACTGTCGGCGGCAGTGGCCAGTGGCGGGTAGGCGCTCAAGGCTTCGAAGCCAATCCCGGTATCGGCCTGCACCGCGTGCATCGCCGGCAACAGCTCAGCGCTGGCGTAGGCCTGCAGTTGCTCGGCCACGCTGCCGGCGTCGAAGCCGGGCAAGGCGCGCACTTCGAAGTCGAAGGTGCATTCAGCCGGCACGATGTTCAGCGCCCGGCCGCCGTGGATCACCCCGGTTTGCACGGTGGAGAACGGCGGGTCGAAGCGCGTGTCGTGGTGCTCCACCCGGCGCAGCACACTGCCGATCTCACCGAGCTTGCCGATCAGCCGCGCGGCGTACTCGATGGCGTTTACCCCATAGGGCGCGTAGGCCGAGTGGCAGGCGGCGCCGCGCACATTGCAGCGCATCGCCAGCTTGCCCTTGTGGCCCAGCACCGGCTTGAGCTCGGTGGGCTCGCCGATCAGGCACAGCGCCGGCTTGTGCGGGCGTTGGCCCAGGGCTTCGAGCATCGGCCGCACGCCCAGGCAACCGACTTCTTCGTCGTAGGAAAACGCCAGGTGCACCGGCACCCGCAGCGGCTTGGCCAGCAGCGCCGGCACGGCGGCCAGCACGCAGGCGATAAAGCCTTTCATGTCGGCGGTGCCGCGGCCGTACAGGCGGCCCTCGTGCTCGCGCAGCACGAACGGGTCGCTGCTCCAGGCCTGGCCATCGGTGGGCACCACGTCGGTATGCCCAGACAACACAATGCCGCCACTGCCCGGCGTGCCGAGGGTGGCGAACAGGTTGGCCTTGGTGCGTTCGGGGTTGTAGAACAGCTCGCTCTCAACCCCCAGCCCAGCCAGGTATTGCTGGATGAACGCGATCAGCGCCAGGTTCGAGTCGCGGCTGACGGTGGCAAAGCCGACCAGCCGCTCGAGCAGCGCGCGGCTGCTCTCACTCATCGCCCGGCACCCCGTAGCTGGGCGCCGCGGTGGGGTTCAGGGCGCGGGTTACGTAGTCCTGCATCTGCGGCTGGTAGGCGCGCCAGAGGCCGGCCAGTTGGCCGATCGGGTCTTCGTCGGCCCAGTCGACGCGCAGGTCGACCAGCGGCCAGATCAGATCATCGACCACCTTCAGCGCCGCCGAATGCACCGGCCCGGCCTCGCCGCCGGCCGCCATCGCCGCCGCCATCGCCGCCAGCAGGCGCTCGGCGAGCACCCCGGGGGCCTGTTCGAAGGCCTGCACCATGGCGTCGATCACGTGCTGGCCAGCGAGCATGTTGCCGGCCGCCACGCACTGCTCACCGGCCACCGCGTGGTGGGTACCCAGCGCCTGGCTGCCGGTGAAAAACGCCGTGCGGCCGCTGCCGTCGATCACCGTGACCTGGCGGTACTGGCTCCAGCCGTTGGCGCTCAGCGCCTGGTCCATGGCCGCGGCCGGTTCATGCTGCTGTTCGAGCAGGTCGAGAATCTGCGGGCCAAGGGCCGGCAGGGTCACGTTCTGCGAGGCCACCGCGCCAACCCCAGCGCGCACCCACGGGCAACGCGCGCCCACGGCAATGCTCGAGGAACTGATGGCGATGCCCAACTGGCCGGTTTCGGCGCAGCGGCCGACGATCGAAAAGGTCATGGTCGCTCCTTAGGCCTGGGCGGCTTGCCAGTCGTCCGGGATCACCGCGATCACGTCGATTTCCATCAGCCACTGCGGCTGGCCGAGGGCCGACACGCAGATACCGGTGGAGATCGGGAACACGCCCTTGAGCCACTTGCCCACCTCCTGGTACACCGGCTCGCGGTAGCGCGGGTCGATCAGGTAGGTGGTGGTCTTGACGATGTGCGAGAGGTCGCTGCCGGCTTCTTCGAGCAGTTGCTTGACGTTCTTCATGGCTTGCTCGGCCTGCGCGCGAGGGTCGCCCAGGCCCACCAGGTTACCCTCGAAGTCGGTGCCGATCTGGCCGCGCACGTACACGGTGTTGCCGGCACGCACGGCCTGGCAGAGGTCGTTGTCCAGGCTCTGGTTGGGGTAGGTGTCTTTGGTGTTGAACATGCGGATGCGGGTATGGGTGGGCATCGGTGCGCTCTCGGGTCGGGGGTTCAACGGTGGGCCGCGCGTTGGGCGGCGTCTTGGTAAGCCAGGTAATTGCGTTGCTTGCTGATGTGGTCGGCGACGTGCTTGGCATCGTGCCATACGCCCCAGATGAACGCCGAACCACGCCGCGCCAGCCAGGGTAAACCGAGGAAGTACACCCCCGGCTCGCTCGACACACCGCGCTGGTGGCGCGGTTTGCCGGCCTCGTTGAAGGCATCGACCTTCAACCAACTGTAGTCAGCCGAGTAACCGGTGGCCCAGATGATCGTGCTGACCCCGGCGGCGGCCAGGTCCAGCTCGGCCAACGGCTCGCGCAGGCAGGCGGGGTCTGGGTAGCTGGCGCGGGCTTCGGGTTCTTCGGGCAGGTCCAGGCCGTTGCGGGCGATGTAGGCATCGGCGGCATCGAGCACGGCCAGGTAGTTGGCGTCGCCCTGGGCGATGTTTTCCGCCAGGTCGGGCTGGAAGCTCACCAGGTTGCCGGCGAAGGCGCGGGTCACGCCGACCAGGGTCACGCCTTGCTGGGCCAGGGCACGGAAGTCGATGGTCTGGCCGCCACGGGCACCGCTCACGGCGATGGTCACGTGGGCTTTGCCCGGCCGCGCGGTTTCGGCATCCCACTCGCCGAGCACGCCCAGCCACCAGCAGAAGTCGCGGTTCCGGTAGCGGCGCGGTGGGCGGTCGTGCGGGCCCACCGACAGGTACACCTGGCGGCCGGCGCGCTGCAGCTCATCGGCGATCTGCACCCCCGAGGAGCCGGCGCCCACCACCAGCACGGCGCCGTCGGGCAGCTGTTGCGGGTTGCGGTAGGCGGCCGAGTGAATTTGCAGCAAGGCTTCGCTGCGCGGGGCGATCGGCGGGATCACCGGGGTTTGGAAGGGGCCGGTGGCAACCACCACGCGCTGGGCGTCGAACACCCCGGCGCTGGTATGCACGGTGAAGCCCGGGCGGCCTTCATTGCGCAGCACCGAGGTGACCTCGACGCCGGTGCGCACCGGGGCCTGGTATTTGTCGGCGTAGGCTTCGAAGTAGGCCGCCACGCGGTCTTTGCCGGCAAAGCCGTCAGGGTCGACGTCGTCGAATTCCAGCCCCGGGAAGCGGTCGTGCCAGGCCGGGCCGTTGGCGACCAGCGAATCCCAGCGGCCGCTGCGCCAGCTTTCGGCGATGCGGCTGCGCTCCAGCACCAGGTGCGGCACGCCCTGGGCGCTCAAGTGTTCGCTGATGGCAATGCCGGCTTGCCCGGCGCCGACGACCAAGGTGTCGATCTGTGTGGTTGTTGCTGTCATGGCTGTGCCCTTTGCTGGTGCCCTGAGGTCATGGGCCCATTGTGTGGATCAGCCGGGTTTGGCGAAATTATGATTTTTGTAGTCGCTGCTGAGGAAAAACCTTATGGGCAGCAGAACTGTCCCTAAAATCGAATCAATATTTTGCAAATTTGGCTAATTGTCTCTGTTCAAGCGCAACCGCAGAATGGCCCCCATACCGAGCGCATCCAATGACCTTCGGTATAGCCAACCCTTGAACCGTTAAGAGAGCCACACACCATGAACTCCACCACCCAAGCCTTCACCGCTTCGCTCGGTCGCCTGCTACTGGCCGCGCTGTTCCTGCTCAGCGGCGCCGCCAAGCTCGGCGCGCCAGCCGGCACCCTGGCCTACATCGCCGCCAGCGGCATGCCCTTCCCCACCCTTGGCTACCTCGGCGCGCTGGGCGTGGAACTGGGCCTGGCCAGCCTGCTGGTGCTGGGCTTGGCCACCCGCTGGGTGGCACTGGCGATGGCCGCCTTTGCGGTGGTTACCGCGTTGATCTTCCACAGTGGCCTGGGCGACCAGAACCAGTTCATTCAGTTCTTCAAGAACATCGCCATTGCCGGCGGCCTGTTGCAGGTGGCCGCGTTCGGCGGCGGCCGCTGGAGCGTGGACGGCTGGCTGGTGCAGCGCCGCCAGGGGGTGGTGGTGCGTTGAGGGGTTGGGGAGGCCTGACTGGCCCTTCGCCCGGCACAGCCGGCCTCCCACCAGATTTGTGTAAGCCAGTGATTTACGCAGCAATACACAACCCGTGGGAGGCCGGCTGTGCCGGGCGATGGGCCCTGAAGCCCACAAAAAAAACGGCGCAAGGTCACCCTTGCGCCGCCAATGCACAGCCCGCACAGGCTGCGCCAAGGAGCCTCCAGCGGAGTCAGAACAGGTTGATCGGGTAGTCGATGATCACCCGGTATTCGTCGGTGTCGCGTTGCATGTCGGTGCGGAAGATGCCGTAGCGCAGGGCGGTGCTCAGGCCTTTGGCCGGGCCGCTTTGCACCACGTAGGCCAGGGTCATGTCGCGGGCCCATTCCTTCTTGTCACCGGTGGCGGTCTTGATGTGGTCGCCGTTGTAGTAGTTGGTCTTGAAGGTCAGCCCGGGTACGCCAACGCTGGCGAAGTCGTACAGGTAACGCAACTGCCAGGAGCGCTCGCCGGCGCGCTGGAACTTGCCAGACATCGTTTCGGTGATGAAGTAACTGGTGGTGCCGGCGCCTTCGTTGACCCACACCGCGTCGCTGTCACCGTTGACTTGCTGGTAACCCGCCGACAACGAATGCGCGCCCAGCGCATAGGTAAACAACACACTGCTCAGGCGGCTGTCGACTTCACCGCGGGTGCGGCCGTTGCCGTAATAACCGGTGCTGTAGTAGTCCGGGTCATGGCTGTTGGCGCCGTCCGAGCTGTTATTGTAATAACGCACATCGGTGGTCAACCGGCCTGGGCCGAGGTTAAACCCGTATACCGCACCGAGAAAGTGCTGCTTGTAGAAGTCCTGCAAGTTGGCGTAGTAGTACTGCAGGAGCAAGTCTGCATTCACTTTGTACTTGCCGCCGGCGTACAGGAACTCATTCACGTGGGTGCTGCGGGTGGTGTTCACGGTCGGGTTGAGCGGGTCGACGGTGGCGTTCGAACCGGCGATCGACAGGCCTTCCCAGTCGGTCGAACCGCGTTCCTTGACGTGGTCGATGCGCCCGGCGGTGAGGGTCAGGTTATCGATGTCCTTGGACTCGACCTGGAACCCGTTGAAGGTCTGAAACACCAGCCGGTCACTGGCGAACAGCACCGGCAGCTGGGGTTGCAGGGTACCGTAGCGGAACTCGGTCTTGCCGATCCGGGCCTTCAGCGTAGGGCCCAGGCTGGCGAAATCGTCGACCGCGCGGCCGTCGCTGTCGGTGGGGAAGATGTTGCCGTTGCTGGCGGTACTGGTGGGGTTGTAGTGGCGCCCCTTGCCCGAGTCCAGGCGCAGGCCGAACATGCCCACGGCGTCGACGCCAAAGCCCACCGGGCCCTGGGTGAAGCCCGAAGTGTAGTTGAGCACGAAGCCCTGGCCCCACTCTTGGGTGTAGTTCGGGTTGGCCGCGCCGTCGCGGTTATCGGCATTACTGTAAAAGTTACGCAGCAACAGTGTTGCATGGCTGTCATCGACAAACCCGGCGGCATAACTGCCGTGTGCCATGCACACGCCCAGTACGCCCAACGCATACTTCTTCATCGCAAGTTCCCCAGCGCCCAATATTAGTAGAGTTCGATATTGGCAGGCTGCCCCATGTGCAGCGAAACAAGAAAGGTTAAAACCGCCGCCGAGTGTTTTCCCGAACTTCGCCGGGTAGGTTCAAGCGGTGTTTACACGCTACGCAGGTCACTCGGCACGGCGTTAAGACAAGATTCTTCTGGTTGGATAGGTAACGCTTATGACCCAGCGCCCGCGCGCTGGTCATAAGCCGGGCTTATCGCACCACGCATAAAGCCTCTTGGCGCCCGGCGGCGCGGGCTCGTTACAGTTCGGCCATTCCCGCCACTGGCGCACGCCGTTGTCAAAGGGCCCTGCACATGGACCAACGCCGCATCAAAGAACTGATCGACCTGCTCGGGGCGTCAGACCTCACCGAACTCACCCTGAGCGAAGGCGGCAGCACGCTGGCCCTGGCCCGCCACGGCGGCGCCAGCCAGGCCACGCCAGCGCCAGCGCCAGCGCCAGCGCCCGCCCCAGCCCCAGCCCAGCCGGCGCCACAGGCTGCCGCGCCCGCGGCCAGCCCAGCCGCCGCCAGCACCCAAGCCACTGAAGTGTGCTCACCGCTGTACGGCATCCTGCACCTCACCCCCTCGCCGGGCGAACCCCCCTTCGTGACCGTGGGCAGCACGGTGCAGGCCGGGCAAACCCTGTGCATCGTCGAGGCGATGAAAATGTTCCATCAGGTCAAGGCCAGCGCCGCCGGCACCGTGCAGGCCCTGCTGGCCGAGGCCGGGCAGGAAGTCGAAAGCGGCCAGCCGCTGTTTCGCCTGGGCGAGGGCCAGTAAGCCATGTTCGAACGTGTACTGATCGCCAACCGCGGCGAAATCGCCCTGCGCATCCAGCGCGCCTGCCACCAACTGGGCCTGAAAACGGTCATGGTCTACTCCCAGGGCGACGCCGGCGCCGCCTACCTGGCCCACGCTGACCAAGCCCTGTGCATCGGCCCGGCGGCGCCGGGGCAGAGCTACCTCGACCGCAACGCCATCCTCTATGCCGCCCAGGCCAGTGGCGCCCAAGCGGTACACCCCGGCTATGGCTTTCTCTCGGAAAACGCCGCCTTCAGCCAGGCAGTGAGCGACGCCGGGTTGGCCTTTATCGGCCCCAACGCGGCCTGCATCCGCCGCATGGGCGACAAGGTCGCGGCCAAGCAGGCCATGCGTGAAGCCGGCGTGCCCTGTGTGCCCGGCCCGCAAGGCGCGCTGCCCGAAGACCGCGAGCTGATCGAGGGCGCCGCCGCCGAGATTGGCTACCCGGTGATCATCAAGGCCGCCGGCGGCGGCGGCGGGCGTGGCATGCGCGTGGTGCACAGCGCCGATGAACTGCTGCAAGCGGTCAGCGTGACCCGCGAAGAAGCCCGCCGCGCCTTTGGCAACCCCGAACTGTACATGGAGAAATTCCTCGGCCACCCGCGCCATGTGGAAATCCAGGTGCTCTGCGACAGCCACGGCAACGGCGTATGGCTGGGCAGCCGCGATTGCTCGCTGCAGCGCCGCCACCAGAAGGTCCTCGAAGAGGCCCCGGCGCCGGGCATCGACCCGGCCGCCCTGGCCAAGGTCGGCCAGCGCTGCGTCGATGCCTGCCACCTGATCGGCTACCAGGGCGTGGGTACTTTTGAATTCCTCTATGAAGACGGCGAGTTCTACTTCATTGAAATGAACACCCGCCTGCAGGTAGAGCACCCGGTCACCGAGATGACCACCGGCATCGACATCGTCGAGCAGCAACTGCGGGTGGCCATGGGCGAGCCGCTGGCGCTGCGCCAGGCCGACATCCTGACCCAGGGCCATGCCCTGGAGTGCCGGATCAACGCCGAACACCCGGCCACGTTCATCCCCACCCCTGGCAGCGTGACCCGCTGGGACCTGCCCGGCGGCCTCGGCGTGCGCGTCGACACCCACGTGGTGGCGGGCTACAAGGTGCCGCCGTACTACGACTCGATGATCGCCAAAGTGATCACCCACGGCGCCACCCGCGAGCAGGCCATGGCGCGCATGCGCACGGCGCTGGCGCAGTTCCACGTGGAGGGGGTGAGCACCAACCTGCCGCTGCACCGGCAGATCCTCCAGGACCCGGCCTTTACCGCCGGCGCCGTCGACATTCACCATCTCGAGCGCTGGCTGAGCAGCCGCCAGGCAGGGAACTGACCATGCACATCGACAAGATCCGCCAGCTCGCCAGTTGGATGGCCGCCGCCAACCTGAGCCAGCTGGAACTGCGCAGCGAAGGCTTCGACATTCGCCTGGTGCGCCCGCTGGGCAGCGCCCCGGCGCACCCGGCCAGCGCCGGGGCAGTGGCCGCCGCCGCCGCACCCGCAGCCGCCCCGGCGGTGGCCGCCATGGCCACCTTCTGCGGCCACTTCCATGCCCGCCACCCCTCGCGCACCCAGGCCCAGGCCAGCCCTGGCCAGGCGCTGGCGGTGGGCGATGTGGTCGGGGTGATCGCCGTCGGCGGCCTGCTGCTGCCGGTGACCGTACACACTGCCGGCAACGCCGGCGCCTACCTGGTCGAAGACGGCCAGTTGGTAGACTACGCCACGCCACTGCTGGCCCTGGCGGGAGACTGAACCGATGAAGATCGACCTCAACGCAGACCTCGGCGAAGGCTTCGGCGCCTGGACCATGGGCGAAGACGAAGCGCTGATGAGCATCATCTCGTCGGCCAACGTGGCCTGTGGCTTCCATGCCGGCGACCCGCTGATCATGGACCGCACCACCCGCCTGGCGCTGGCCAAGGGCATCGACCTCGGCGGCCACGTCGGCTACCCAGACCTGCTCGGCTTTGGCCGCCGGCCCATGCAGATCGACACCTACGAGCTGCAAACCTACGTGGTCTACCAGCTCGGCGCGCTGGCCGGGATGGCCCAGGTGGCCGGCCACCGGCTGACCCACATGAGCTTCCACGGCGCCCTGGGCAACCGCGTGGCGGCCGACGCCGAGCTGGCCATGGCGCTGCTCGGCGCGGTGAAAGCCTTCGACCCGGCGCTGATCGTCAGCTCGTCGACCAGCGTGGCCATGGAGCGCGCCGCCGAGCACCACGGCCTGCGCATCGCCAGCACCTTCCTCGCCGACCGCGCCTATGACAAGCACGGCCTGCTGGTGCCCCGGGCGCTGCCCGACTCGGTGATCAAGGCGCCAGAGCGAGTGCGTGAGCGCGTGCGGCAGTTTCTCGATCACGGTACGGTGACCTGCTACAGCGGCGAGGTGATCCCGGTGCCGGCCTGTTCGATCCTGCTGCACGGCGACAACGCCAACGCCCTGGAGCTGGCCCGGAGCATTCGCGCCGAGATCGAACAGGGCGGCGGGCAGATCGTCCCGATTTCCCGCCTGGTAGGCTGAAACCCTTGAACGATGCGGGCTGTGGGGGCATAAGAAAGCCTTATCGCCCAACAGCCAAATGGTCTTGGCGCCCCCACGGGCAGCTCTTTAGAGTCATAGCCAAGGCCACCCAGTGCCACTGAATTTTTGATAAGGACCCCCGCCCATGCCATTTTCCGATTACACCACCGCGCTGGTCACCGGCGCGTCGTCCGGCATCGGCGCCGCCACCGTCGAGCGCCTGTGCCAGGAAGGCATCAAGGTCCATGCGCTGGCGCGCAGCGCCGACAAGCTGGCCGAACTCGCCGCGCGCACCGGCTGCATCGTCCACGCCGTGGATGTGGCCGACCTGGCGGCGGTCACCCGCGTGGTCGAGGGCCTGGAGGTCGACATCCTGGTGAACAACGCCGGTGTCGACCGCCCCGGTTCGATCCTCAACGCCACCGCCGACGGCATCGACGCGCTGATCGACGTCAACCTGCGCGCGGTGCTGCACCTCACCCGCCTGCTGGTGCCGGGCATGGTCGCCCGTGATCGCGGCCACGTGATCAACATCAGCTCGATCGCCGCGGCCTACAACTTCGGCGGCAACAGCACCTACCACGCCACCAAGGCGGCGGTGAGCATGCTCTCGCGCAACCTGCGCATCGACGTGTTCGGCAAGCGCGTGCGGGTCACCGAAATCTGCCCCGGCCGCGTCGCCACGGACATCTTCGAGCACGTGCACGGCAATGCCGCCGAGACCCGCGCCAAGTTCATCGAGGGCTTTGAGCTGCCGGTGGCGGCCGACATCGCCGGGGCGATCGCTTTTGCCATCGCCGCGCCGGTGAGCATGAACGTGGGCCATATGGAAATCACCCCCACCCTGCAAGTGCCCGGCGGGCTGCAAACCACTCGCCCGCAAGCCTGACCCCTTTCGCCGGACAAGAGCGGCCCGCCTCGCGGCGCCGCCCCCCCCACCGGCTCGGAAACACTGCTGCCCTCTGGACCCGACAGGGTGACCACTATGATGAAAGACTTCGACCTGGGGCCGATCCTCACCGGTGAATATGCCCGGCTGATGCTTCAAGGCGCGGGGCTGACCCTGCAACTGATGCTCTACGCCTGGCTGCTGGCCATGGCGCTGGCCTTCCTGCTGGTGGTGGTGCGCCTGACCCACAAGCCCCTGGCCGAGCGCCTGGTGGCCGGCTATGTGAGCTACCACCGCAACGTGCCGACCCTGGTGCAGTTGATGCTCTGGTACTTCGGCGTGCCCACCCTGCTGCCCGAGCACGTGCAGCTGTGGCTGGCCAACTACAGCAGCGAGTTCATCTTCGCGGTGATCGCCCTGGGGCTGTGCCAGGCGGCGTATTTCTCCGAAGACCTGCGCGCCGGCCTGCGCGCCATCCCCAACGGCCAGACCGAAGCGGCCCGCGCGCTGGGCCTGGGCTACATGCGCTCGATGCGCTACGTGATCCTCCCGCAAGGGGTGCGCAACGCCCTGCCCTCGCTGATCAACCACACCGTGCTGCTGTTCAAGAACACCAGCCTGGCGATGGCCATCGGCGTGTTCGAACTCACCTACGCCACCCGCGAAGTGGAGAACTACACCTTCCGCACGTTCGAGTCTTACCTGGTCGCCACCGTCGGCTACTTGGCGGTCTCGCTGCTGCTGATGGGCCTCGGCGCGCTGATCGCGCGGCGTTTCGATCTGGCGAAGGCGAGGTAAGCGAGCATGTTCGACGTATTCAAGATCGTCCACGACAACTGGGCCCTGCTGCTGATCGGCCAGTACCCCAACGGCCCCCTGGGCGGGCTGGTGAACACCCTGGTGCTGTCGGCGCTGGCGCTGATCATCGCCTTCCCGCTGAGCATCGCCCTGGCCATCGCACGCATCTCGCCGTACCGCTGGGTGCGCCTGCCGGCCACCGTGTGGGTGTACGTGCTGCGCGGCATCCCACTGCTGATGGTGATCTTCTGGACGTACTTCCTGGTCCCGGTACTGATCGGCCACAACATCAGCGGCTTCACCACCATGCTCTGCACCCTGGTGATCTACCAGAGCGCGTACCTCAGCGAAATCGTCCGCTCGGGCATCCAGGGCCTGCCCGGTGGCCAGTTCGAAGCCTCGCGGGCCCTGGGCCTGGGCTACTGGCGCACGCTGGGCTGGGTGATCCTGCCGCAGGCGCTGTACAACGCCCTGCCGAGCCTGATCAGCCAGTTCGTCTCGATCATCAAGGAGACCACCCTGGGCTACATCATCAACGTGCAAGAGATGACCTTCGCCGCCAACCAGGTGAACAACCAGCTGCTGACCAAGCCGTTCCAGGTCTACATCATCCTGGCGATCACTTACTACTGCCTGTGCTACAGCCTGACCCGCCTGGCCCTGCACATCGAGCGGCGCATCGAGCGCAAGCGCCAGGGCAGCGCCGGCCCGGCCAGCGCCGCGGCGGCGGCACCCCTTTCTTCTTCTGAACCTTCGAGATGATCGCCATGAACCCCATGATCATGTTTGCCAACGTCGACAAATGGTACGGCGAGTATCGCGCGCTGACCGCCATCAACGCCGAGATCCGCCAAGGTGAAGTGGTGGTGGTGTGCGGCCCGTCGGGTTCGGGCAAGTCCACGCTGATCCGCACCGTCAACCGCCTGGAAGCGATCCAGGGCGGGCAGATCCTCTTCGAAGGCCACGACATCCACGGCACCGACGCCAACGTCAACCGCCTGCGCAGCCGCATCGGCTTTGTGTTCCAGAGCTTCAACCTGTTCCCGCACATGAGCGTGCTCGACAACATCGTCCTGGCGCCGACCAAGGTGCGCGGGCTCAAGGGCGCCGCGGCCAAGGCGCGGGCGATGGAGCTGCTCGACCGCGTGGGCATGGCGCACAAGGCTGGCGCCTACCCGGCGCAGTTGTCTGGCGGCCAGCAGCAGCGCGTGGCGATCGCCCGTGCGCTGGCCATGGAACCGCCGGTGATGCTGTTCGACGAGCCCACCTCCGCGCTGGACCCGGAAATGGTCGGCGAGGTGCTGCAGGTGATGCGCAGCCTGGCCAAGGACGGCATGACCATGATGTGCGTGACCCACGAGATGCACTTCGCCCGCGAAGTGGCCGACACCATCTGGTTCATGGACGCCGGGCAGATCCTCGAGCGCAGCACCCCCGAGGCGTTCTTCAGCCAACCCGAACACCCGCGGGCGCAGCGCTTCATCAGCGACCTGCGCCACCACTGAGGCGCCACAGAGCGCCGGCTCTGCCCTGAACTGCCGTTCGTTCATTACTTTTCGCGAGGAACACTTTGATGCGTATTCAGCCGGCCCGTATGGCCATGATGTTGCTCCCCCTGCTGGCCATGACCGCCCAGGCCGACCAATGGGCCGATGTCCAGGCCAAGCAAAGCCTGAGCTGCGGGGTGTACTCCGACGTACCGCCGTTCTCGGCGCCCAACCCCACCAGCCGCCAACTCGAAGGCATGGACGTGGACCTCTGCACCGCGCTGGCCAAGCACCTGGGCGTGAAGCTTGAGCTCAAGCCGCTGTCGGGCGAAGCGCGGGTGCCGGAAGTGAAGATGGGCCGGGTCGACGTGGTGATCGCCAACCTGGCCTACACCAAGACCCGCGGCCAGCAGATCCAGTTCAGCGACCCCTACTACGTGGCCAAGGAGATGCTGGTGGTGAAGGCGCCGCTGGCCGACAAACCGCGCGCGTACTTCGAAGGCAAGCGCATCAGCGCCACCAAGGGCTCCACCTCGGAGCAGTCGATCCGCATGGCCGGCGCCAACCCGGTGACCTTCCAGGACACCGGCTCCGCCTACCTGGCGGTGCAGCAGAACAAAGTGCTCGGGGTGGTCACCAACGCCATGTCGGCGCAAAAACTGGTGAGCCAGGCCAAGGCCGGTGGCGTCGAGCTGGGCATCGTCAGCGAACCGATGGCGCTGGAGCCGATCGGCGTGGGCATGCGCCTGGAAGAACCGGCCATGCTGGCGAAGGTCAACGAAGCGCTGTACGCGATGGACCAGGCCGGTGAGATCGACCAGATCTGGAACCGTTGGATCGGCCCGGACACCGAGTACAAGATGGTCCGCCAGGAGCGCACCCAGAAGCTCTCCGAGATGAAGTTCGAAGCCTTGGAATAACCCGCCCGCCAGGCCCGCGCTGGCGGTGCCTGGCCCGCCCACCCTGGAATGCCCACTGCCATGCCCGCTACCGCTGACCGCTTGAAGAACGTTTCTGTGTCCGCCTCCGTCGCGATGACCCAAAAGGCCCGCGAACTCACTGCCCAAGGGGTCAAGGTGATCAGCCTGTCCTCGGGCGAGCCGGACTTCCCCACGCCCTCCCACGCCATCGAAGCGGCCCACGCCGCGGCCCTGGGCGGCGACACCAAATACCCGGCCATCGAAGGCACCCCGGCGCTGAAAATGGCCATCCAGCGCAAGTTCAAGCGTGACAACAACCTCGACTACGCGCCCAACCAGATCCTCGTGGCCGGCGGCGGCAAACAGGTGATCTTCAACGCCATGCTGGCGACCCTGAACCCGGGCGATGAGGTGGTGATCCCCACCCCGGCGTGGATCAGCTACGCCGACATCGTCAAGTTCGCCGGCGGCGTGCCGGTGCAGGTGCCGTGCAGCCAGGCCAACAACTTCAAGCTGCAGGCCCAGGACCTCGACGCGGCGATCACCGCGAAAACCAAATGGCTGCTGCTCAACTACCCCAGCAACCCGACCGGCTCGGCCTGCTCGCGGGTAGAAATGGCAGCCATCGCCGAGGTGATGCTGCAGCACCCGAACGTGTGGATCATGACCGACGACATGTACGAGCACCTGATCTACGACGGCTTCGAGTTCTGCACCATCGCCGCGGTCGAGCCGCGCCTGTACGACCGCGTACTGACCGTGAACGGGGTGTCCAAGGCCTACGCCATGACCGGCTGGCGGATGGGCTACTGCGGCGGCCCGCAAGACCTGATCAAAGCGGTGAGCAACGTCAATACGCAGAACAGCGGCGGCGTTTGCACCCTCACCCAGGCCGCCGCCACCGCCGTGCTCAACGGCCCTCAAGGCCTGCTCGCCGAGCGCGCCGGCATCTACCAGCAGCGCCGCGACTTCGTGCTCGAGCGCCTGGCCGGCATCGACGGGCTGACCTGCCACAAGCCGGAAGGCGCGTTCTACCTGTTCCCGAACATCTCGGCGTTCATCGGCCGCACCACCGCCGGCGGGCGTAAAATCAGCAGCGACACCGATTTTTGCCTGGCGCTGATGGACGAACACCACGTCGCCACCGTGCAGGGCGCGGCCTACGGCTTGAGCCCGTACGTGCGGCTGAGCTACGCCACCAGCCTGCAGGTGCTGGGCGAGGGGTGCGAGCGGATTGCCGAGTTCTGCAAGGGTATGCGCTAAGGCCACCGGCCCTTCGCCCGGCACAGCCGGCCCCCACGGGTTCTGTGTTGCCCTAGAAATCAGGGACCACACAAAACTGGTGGAAGAGTCTATGGTTTTGAGCCAGTGAGCTGATCCATTATGGGTGGAGACACCACTTCACCTTTCCGCCTTTACGGCGTCCTACTTTTCTTCCGGGAAAAGTAGGCAAAACCATTGCGCTCAATCGTCCGGCCCCCGCCTACGGCGGGGGTTCCCTCGCTCCGGCGCCGCTCCAGGGGCCCGCGGCGAAGGGCCATCCCTGGCCAA
>NZ_JBIBKC010000032.1:0-24668 GCF_042958985.1 Pseudomonas sp. NPDC007930 | reverse complement strand
CGCTCAGTAAAACCATTTGAAGAAATCAGGGCTTTTTAACCCCGATTTAGCGCTCTGATTGCTTAAGTGAACAGCATTACGGCTGTGCCGGGCGAGAGGCCCGTCAACTCTCCCGCACCATCAGCTCGAAGCCCAGGTCCAGCCCCGGCGCCAACTCCGGCTTGCCATCCAGCCGCGCCAGCAGCTTGAACGCCGCCTGCTCGCCAATCTGCGCCAGCGGCGTGCGGATGGAGGTCAGCCGCGGCACCAGGTGCGCGGAATTGGGCAGGTCGTTGAAGCCCACCATCGCCACCCTCGCGGGCACCGCGATGCCTTCGCGCTGGGCCTGGTAAATGGCGCCGTGGGCGAGGTCGTCGTTACAGAAGAATGCGCCGTCGACGTCGGGGTGTTCAGCCATCAACTGGGCGAACAACTCGCCGCCCAGGCCGATCGACGACGGTTGCGGGCACATCACTTCAAGGCGCGGGTCGTACACCCCGGCGGCGCGCAAGGCGCCGCGGTAACCCTCGAGCCGGCGCAGCACCCGTGGGTCCAGTTGCGCCGCTACGAATGCCACCCGGCGCCGGCCACGGCTCAACAAATGCTCGGTGGCCACGCTGCCGGCGCGCTCCTGGGAGAACCCCACGCAGGCCAGCGCCGGGTCATCGGACAGCTCCATCATGTGCACGCACGGCACCCCGCTGGCGGCGATCATCCGCCGTGACGCCTCGGTGCGCGCCAGCCCGGTGAGCAGCATGCCGGCCGGCTGGTAGGCCAGGTAATTGCGGATCAGCGCTTCTTCTTCGGCCGGGTTGTAGTGGTAGTTGCCGATCAGCACTTCGATGCCGCGCGGGCGCATCACCGCGTGGATGGTTTCCAGGGTGTCGATGAACAACTGGTTGCTCAAGGACGGGATCAACACCACCACCGACGAGCTGCGCGCCGAGGCCAGCGCCCGCGCCGCCGGGTTGGCCACATAGCCCAGTTGCAGCGCGGCCTCGCGCACCCGCCCGGCGAGGGCGGGGTCAACGCTGGCGACCCCGCGCAACGCCCGCGAGGCGGTGATCGGCGATACGCCGGAAAGCTCGGCCACTTCGTTCAGGGTGGGGCGGCCGGTGGTGCGGGTTCCGAGTCGGGGCATGGGGCGGCTGTTCTTATTGGGGGGTGGCAAATTGTACTTGCCAATTGAATATTTTTGGCTAAGGTAGCGCTGTCTCAAACCGGGGCATTAAAGAATTTTCCCATTGCCCTGTGGTCGAACGCTGCGAACCGCTTGGACAAAACAAACAAAAAACACGGGTGTGGCACCTCCGGCAAGGGTTTTTTCCCGGCTTGCGAGACAGCGCTACCCCGCTGGAGGTATTCGATGCTTTCCCCTCTCTGCGCACTGGTCGTCATGGGCGTTACCGGCTGCGGCAAAAGCACCGTTGGCCAGGCCATCGTTGACCAAAGCGGCGGCCGCCTGATCGAAGGCGACGCCTTTCACCCGGCCGAGAACATTGAAAAGATGCGCGCCGGCATCCCCCTGACCGACGATGACCGCGCCGGCTGGCTGGCCCGCCTGGGCGAGGAAATGGCCACCGCGGTGGCCGCCGGCGAACGGCCGATCCTCACCTGCTCGGCGCTCAAGCGCCGCTACCGCGACACCCTGCGCGCGGCCGTGCCCGAGCTGGGCTTCGTGTTCCTCGAGCTGACCCCGGAAGAATCCGCTTACCGCGTGGCGCACCGCCCCGGCCACTACATGCCGGCCAGCCTGGTGCAGAGCCAGTTCGCCGCGCTCGAATCGCCCGTGGGCGAGCCGGCCACCCTGGCGCTGGACGCCACCGCGCCGGTGCCGGAACTCGCCGGCCAGGTCGATGCCTGGCTGCGCCAGTGCGGCGCGCGCAATTTGAAACAACCGGCGTGACCCGTTTCACCCGCCACCTATAACCACAAAACGAGGCAATGCCATGTTGGCGTCCATGCTAGGGCTATCGAACAACGCATTTCTGCTGCTCGACGCAGCCGTGACCATCATCGGGCTGATCCTGCTGATCACCCAGCTCAAGCTCCACCCCTTTGTGGCCCTGACCTTGGCCGCGGGCTTTCTCGGCCTGACCTCCGGCATGCCGGTGGCCAAGGTGATGCAGGCCTACCAGAACGGCTTTGGCGGCGTGCTGGGCTTTGTCGGCATCGTGCTGGCGCTGGGTACCATGCTCGGCAAGCTGATGGCCGACTCCGGCGGCGCCGACCAGATCGCGCAAACCCTGGTGCGCTGGTTCGGGGTCAAGCAGGTGCACTGGGCGATGATGTTCTCGGCCTTTCTGGTCGGCATCCCGCTGTTCTTCGAGATCGGCTTCATTCTGTTGATCCCGCTGGTGTTCGTGGTGGCACGGCGTACCGGGCTGTCGATCGTCAAGATCGGCATCCCGTTGCTGGCCGGCCTGTCGGTGGTGCACGGCCTGGTGCCGCCACATCCGGGCCCGCTGCTGGCGATCGGCGTGTTTGGCGCCGACATCGGCAAAACCATTTTCTACGGCCTGCTGGTGGGCCTGCCCACAGCCATCGTCGCCGGCCCGCTGTGGGGCAGCCTGATCGCCAAGTACGTGCCCGGCACGCCGAACAAAGAACTGATGGACCAGATCGCCAAGGAGCATGACGGCCACGAGCTGCCGAGCTTCGGCATCACCCTGGTCACCGTGCTGCTGCCGGTGTTCCTGATGCTGCTGAAAACCGCCGCAGACGTCGCCCTGCCGGCGGACCACATCGTGCGCGCCTGGATGGACCTGATCGGCCACCCGATCACCGCCCTGCTCGCCGCCCTGTTGCTGGCGCTGTACACCTTTGGCGCGGCGCGCGGCTTCAGCCGCCAGCAAGTGGCCAAGCTGCTCGACCAAAGCCTGGCCCCGACCGCGGCGATCGTGATCATCGTCGGCGCCGGCGGCGGCTTCAAGCAGATGCTGGTCGACAGCGGCGTGGGCGACGTGATCGGCCACCTGGCGGTGCAGGCGCAGATTTCGCCGATCCTGCTGGCCTGGCTGGTGGCAGCGGTGATCCGCGTGGCCACCGGTTCCGCCACCGTGGCCACCATCACCGGCGCCGGCATCGTCGCCCCGGTGGTCACCCTGGTCCCGGACGTGAACCGCGAGCTGCTGGTGCTGGCCACCGGCGCCGGCTCGGTGATCCTCTCTCACGTGAACGACGCCGGGTTCTGGCTGGTCAAGCAGTACTTCAACATGACCGTCAGCGAAACCTTCAAGACCTGGTCGATGATGGAAACCATCTTGTCGGTGGTGGGGATCATTTTGATCATGTTGTTGAGTTTGGTGGTTTAACACCCAACGCCAAAACGGGGCCGCAAAGGCCCCGTTTTTTTAGGTGCTGGCAGGCCCGGTGATCACCGGTGCTGTCAGGAGGCGACGAAAACTGATGGCCTCTCGCCCAGCACCGCCGTAATGCTGTTCACTTACGCAATCAAAGCGCTAAATCTTAGGTACAAAGCCTTGATCTCTCCCTGGGGTTTTACCGAGCGCATGATCTGACTGGCCTATCGCCCGGCACAGCCGGCCTCCCACGGGGTCTGTGTTGCTCCCAAAATCAATGGCTTACACAAATCTGGTGGGAGGCTGGCTGTGCCGGGCGAGGGGCCCCCAACCCCTTACCCCACCTCGCCCAACCCCCGCGCCAGGTCCGCCAGCAACGACTCGGGCGCCTCCAGCCCGACGTGCAGCCGCACCACCGGCCCGGCCGGGCGGTAGCCGCCGTGGCGGTCGCTGTCGACCACCACCGCCAGGCTTTCGAAGCCCCCCCACGACGCGCCGATGCCGAACAATGCCAGCGAATCGACGAAGCGGTCAGCGTCGAAGCCTGGCACGAACTCCACCGCCAGCAACCCATTGCTGCCGGCGAAGTCGCGGCGCCACAGGGCGTGCCCAGGGTGGCTGGGCAAGGCCGGGTGGAACACCCGCGCCACCGCCGGTTGCGCGGCCAGCCAGTGGGCCACCTGCAGCCCCTGGCGCTCGTGCACGGCCAGCCGCGCGGCGAGGCTCCGCGCGCCGCGCAGCACCAGCCAGGCATCGTCCGGGCTGACGGTATGGCCGAGGGTGTCGGCCATCCGCGCCAGCGCCGGCCAGGCCGCTTCGGTGGTGGTCACGCTGCCCATCATCACGTCGCTGTGGCCGGCCACGTACTTGGTCAGGGCCATGATCGAGATGTCTGCGCCCAACGCCAGCGGCCGGTACAGGTAACCTGAGCCCCAGGTGTTGTCTACCGCCAGGAGGATGCCGCGGGCCTTGCACAGGTGGGCCAGCGCCGGCAGGTCGAGCAGCTCGAACAGCGAGGACCCTGGCACCTCGGCATAGACCAGCCGGGTGTTGGGCCGCAGCAGTGCTTCCAGGCCCTGGCCGTTGGCCGGGTAATAGCTGTACTCAATACCGAACGGCGCCAGAAACTGCTCCGCCAGGCGCCGCACCGGGGCGTACACGGCGTCGGTGATCAGCACGTGGTCGCCCGGGCGCAAACAGGCTTGCAGCACCAGCGCGCTGGCCGCCAGGCCGGTGGCCAGCAGCTTGCTACGGTGGCCACCTTCCAGCTCGGTGACCAAGTCTTCGAGGGCGTGGGCAGTGGGGTTGCCACGGGCGCCATAGCTGAGCACCCGCTCATGCTCGCGGCGGCTGCGCGCGTCACGCAGTTGCGCGACGCTGTCAAACAGCACCGTAGACAACCGCGCCACCGGCGCATTCACCCCATGCGGGCGTGGCTGCGCCGCGCCGCGGCCGCCATGCACCAGCCGGGTTTGCAGCGGTTCGGCGCTGCCCAAGGGCTTGAAGTGGGCGCGCTCGCGGGCGGTCATCTGCCCGAGCAGGCCGGTTTCCCAGGCCAGGTACTGCCGCGCCGCGGCTTTGTTGCCGGCGTGGCGGTCGTGCACGAAGAACAAAAAGTCGATGCGCTGGGCGTCCGCCAGCGGCGCCCCGCCCTCCTCCAGCGCCTGGCCTTCCAGCGACGGCAGCCAGTACGCCCGCGCGCGCTGCTCTGCAGGCAGTTCGGCGGCGGCCAGCGCGGCCAGTTCAGGTTCCGCGGCCAGCAGCCACACGGGCCCTTCCACCCCGGCCAGTTGCGCCGCCAGCAGGCTGCGGGTGGCCCACTGCGAACCCTTTACCCGGCGCTGGATAAACGCCGCGCTGGGGCGCAGGTCAAGCACCGTCGCCGGCCCCGCGGCGGCCAACGGCAGGCGCGCTATCCGCAGCGCCGCGGCCGGCAACGCCAGCCCGCTGGCCAGGCCGTGCTCGAGCACGTAGGCCTCATGGCCCAATTGCCGCAACCAGCTGGCCACCACCGGCGCGCGCACGCCGTCATCATCGAACAGCACCACCCGCGCGCCGCGCACGCCGATGTACAGGTCAGTCGCCTGGATCAACTGCCCGCCCGGCGCGTGCTGGGCGCCCGGCAAGCTGCCTAGGGCGAACTCCTCCGGGGTGCGTACGTCGCAGAGGAACACACTGCGGCTGCCGTCGGCCAACCACTCGCGCACCTGATCGGCCGCCACCACCGCCACCCCGGCGCGCTGGCCCAACTGGCGCGCCGCCTGTTGCAGGGCGCCGCGCTCGGCCGGCGCCGCTGGGTACTGGCGCTGCTGGCCGTGTTCCAGCGGAAGGTCTGCGAGGAACCAGCCTTGGGTGCCGTTCTCCAGGGCGTACACCGGGTTGGGCAGGCCGAGGTTGAGCAGGGTTTGCGCGCCGATGATGCTGCGGGTGCGCCCGGCGCAGTTGATCACGATCGGCGTGCTGGCATCGCCGACCATGGCCTGGGCGCGCAGCGCCAGTTCGCCGTTGGGGCAGCAGGCGCCGCCGGGGATGCTCATCTTGTTGAATTCATCCAGCGGGCGGCCATCGAGCAGCGCCAATGGGCGGCCGTCGGCCTGCCAGGCGGCCAGCTCACTGGCGCTCACATGGGGGGTGTGGCAAGCCAGTTCGATCAGCTCGCCAAAGGCCTTGCTCGGCACATGCACACCGGCGAACAGTTCGCGGCCCGAGGCCTTCCAGCCCTGGGCGCCGCCAGCCAGGCGCCAGACCTGGCGGTAGCCTTGGGCAACCAGCGCGCTGGCGGCGCGGCGCGCCAGCGCGCCGCCGTCTTCGTCGTACAGCACCACCCGCACCGCCGGGTTCGGCGCCAGCCGCGGGGCGTCGAGTTCGAGCCGGCTGTAGGGCAGGTGCACGGCAAAGAACAGGTGCGCCTCACCGTACTGGCCGTGCTCGCGCACGTCGAACAACGCCAGTTCCTGGCCGTCGTACAGCCACTGCTCCAGCTGCGCCTGTGTGATCGAATCGCTCATGTTCACTCCAGCACCAGGGATTTTTCCTCGGCGGCGATCTCACGCCCCCGCGCATAGGCACGCTGCACCGCCGGGCGCGCCTTGAGGCGCTCGCGCCAGGCGGCGATGGCGGGGTAAGCGGCTAGGTCAATACCTTGTCGCGCCGGTTGTATCCACGGGAAGATGGCAATGTCGGCCACCGAATACGCCCCGGCCACGTACTGCTCACCGGCCAGCGCCTGCTCCAGCACGCCATACAGCCGCTCCGCCTCGCGCTGCAGCAGGTCTAGCGCGAAGGGGATCGGCGCCGGGGCTTTTTCGCGAAACAGCTGCAACTGGCTCAGGTACGGCGTCACGTGCCCCACCTGCCAGAACAGCCATTGCTGCACGCGCAGGTAAGCCGGGCTGCCCGCCGGCGGCAACAAGGCCCCGCCCAGGTGGTTGAGGATCGCCCCGGACTCGAACAACGCCAGCCCGCTGGCCGGCTCGACGATGGCCGGGATGCGCCCGTTGGCGCTGATCCGCTGGAAGGCCTCGCTGCGCTGCTCACCCTGGCGGATGTTCACCGGCACGATGCGGTAGGCCAGGCCCAGTTCTTCGGCGAGGATGCCGATTTTCAATCCGTTGGCCGTGGGCCAGTAGTAAAGCTCGATCATACCCCGTACGCCTCGATGGACGGTTCCATCTGCGATTTGTTGTAGCCCACCACGCGGCCGCCCTCGAGCACGCCGTAGCGGCCATCGAGCGATTCCAGCGGGCGGCCATAGAGGTGGAAGTGCAAGGTCGGGGTGCTGCCGTCTACCTGGATGCTGTGCAGGTCATCGCCGAGGAATTCGATCGGCGTGCCAGGCTTGACGATCACCTCACGGGCTACCGCCAGCTCGGCGAAGGCGGGGTCGCGGCCGTCGTCTTCGCGGCGGTACACCTTGTTCAGCTCTTCACCTTCGAGGGCGACGATCACCGCCCAGGTTTCATGGTTGTGCGCCGGCGTGCGCTTGCCCGGCAGCAGCGAGTTCAGGTACAGCGTGGGGGTTTCGCCGTCGTCGTTGAGGCGGTAGCGAAAGGCGGTTTTGCCCTCCCCCGGCACCGGCGCCGGAAACGCCTCGAAGTTGAACAGGTCACGCCGCGCGGCCAGGCCTTCGAGCAAGGCAGCGATGCGCTTGAGCGCGGCGCGGTCAACGCCGGCGGCATGGATGGCGCGCACGTCATCCAGAAAGCCCTGGATCACAGCGACACGGGGGTGGCTCATGGTGGTTATCTCCTCACGGCAGGCGAGCGTTACACGCTCAGGTGATACGGGTTGAAGTTGCGCAATGTGTAGGCCGGCGGCACGCGCCGGGTGCCCTCGCCCAAGGCGTGGCGCAAGAACGCCTGGGTGCGCGGGTGGCCCGGTTGCTGGAAAATCCGCGCGGCGCTGCCGTGCTCGACGATCACGCCATTCTCGGTGAAATACACCTGGTCGCTGATGTCTTCGGCAAAGCGCATTTCGTGGGTGACCAGCACGCAGGTCATGCCGTCCTCGGTCAGCTCGCCGATCACCTTCAGCACTTCGCCGACCATTTCCGGGTCCAGCGCGGAGGTGACCTCGTCGAACAGCATCAGCGCCGGGCGCATGGCCAGCGCACGGGCGATCGCCACCCGCTGCTGCTGGCCGCCGGATAGCTCACCGGGGAACGCCGCGGCCTTGTGCTGCATGCGAACTTTCTCCAGCAGCGCCATGGCCTGCTCGCGGGCTTCGGCCGCCGGCATGCCGAGCACCTTGCGCGGCGCCAGGGTGAGGTTGTCGAGCACGCTCAGGTGCGGGAACAGGTTGTACTGCTGGAACACAAAGCCCACGCGCTGGCGCAGCAGGCGGATCGCGGCTTCATCGCGCAGGGTATGCACGGCGCTGCCGGCCACTTCGAGCTCGCCGCGCTGCGGCCGCAACAGGCCGGTGAGGCAGCGCAAAATCGTGCTTTTACCCGAGCCAGACGGGCCGATGATCGAAACCGCCTGGCCGCGCGCCACGGTCAGGTCGATGCCCTTGAGCACTGCCGTGGCGCCAAAGGCCAGGTGCACGTCGCGCAGGCGTACCAGGGGCGTTTCAGTGGAAGGCATAGCGGCGCTCCAGGCGTTGGGTGAGGCGGGAAATCGGAAAACACCAGGCGAAGAACAAGCCCAGCAGGCTGAAGTAGATCAGCACCGTAAAGGGGATGCGGTTAACCGTGTTGCTGGCGATCTGCGCGGTGTCGATCACATCGTGCACGCCGACCAGCGAGGCCAGCGCGGTGCCCATGGTGATGATCGCGTAGAGGTTCATCCACGGCGGCAGCATGCGCGTCACGCACTGCGGGAGGATCACTTGGGTGAACACCTGTGCGCGGCTGAACGCCAACGAGCGTGCCGCCTCCCACTGGGTGGCCGGGATCGAGCCCACCGCGCCGCGCAGCACTTCGGCGACGTTGGCGCTGGCCGGCAAGGCCAGGCCCACGGTGACCTTCAGCCAGTCCGGAAACGCCAGGTAGTGGCCGAACAGCTTGACCTCGAAGGGAAACACGTAGGTGGTGAAGTAAATCAACACCAGCCAGGGCGCGTTGCGAAACAGCTGCACCCACAGCCGCGCCAAGGGTTTGAGCGGCGAGAAATTCAGCGCGCCGATCAGCAGGCCGGCAGCGCTGCCCAGGGCCATCGCGGTCAGGCTGATCAGCACGTTCTGGCCCAGCCCCACCAGCAAGGCCGGGGCCCATTCGACCAGGGCGGCAAAGGTATCAGTGGCCATAACCGGGCATCCTCAGGCGCGCTTCAACGGCGCGGCCAATGGCGTTGACGGCAAACCCCAGCGCGCCATAGAACGCCAGGATCAGGATCATCAGTTCGATCACGTTGTCGCTTTGGGTCCAGATCATGATCGACGCGTAGGTCACATCGTTCACGGCGATGGCCGAGGCGATCGCGGTCATCTTCACCAGGTCGATCAGGTTGTTCACCAGCGACGGCAAGGCAAAGCGCAACGCCAGCGGTAACTGCACGTAGAGCAGCCGCTGCGCGCCGCTGAAGGCCAACGAGCCGGCGGCTTCGAGGGTGGTCGGCGGCACCGCCTGCAGGCCGGCGCGCAAGGCCTCGGCATGGAACGCGCCCTTGTGCAGCGAGATCACGATCACCACCCAGGCAAAGGGGGTAAGCGGGTTGCCGGTGCCCACCGCCTGGGTCAGCAGCATGTTCAGCACCAAAAAGGCACAGTACAGCTGCACCAGGGTGGGCGTGTTGCGCGTGACCTCCACGAACACCCGCGCCGGCAGCGCCAGCCAACGGCGCCGGCTGACCAGCGCGCAGGCCAGGCCCAGCCCCACCAGCAGGCTGCCGAATGCCGCGCAGAGGCACAGCGCCAGGGTGGTCAGGGCGCCGTCGAGCAGGCTGGCGCGGCTGTAGGCGTCGGCCAGGAACTGGTAATTCAGGCCCAGCCTGGCGCCCAGCTGAATAAACAGTTGCAGCACATCAGGCATGGGCGGGCTCGCTCAGTTGCGCGCAGGCGGCGGCCACCCGCCGGCCCGCTTCGGCCACCGCCGCGGTGGCGGTGGCAATGGAGAACCGCAGCCACGGCGACTGGCCGTAGGCGCTGCCGGCGATCGCCGCCACGCCGTGTTCGAGCAGCCAGGCAGCGGCGCATGCGTCGCTGTTGATGCGCTGGCCATCCGGGCGCAGGCGGCCGATCCAACCCGCGCAGCGCACGAACACAAAGAAACCGCCCTCCGGCACCAGCACCTGCAGCCCTGGCAGTGGCGCCAAGGCGGCCACCAGCAGGTCACGGCGCTCGCGGTAGGCCGCCAGTTGCGCCGGTAAAAAGCCGAGCCCGCCGTTGAACGCGGCCAGCGCCGCGGCCTGGCTGACCGAACTGGCCCCAGAGGCGGCCTGCGACTGCACCACCACCATCGCCTTGGCCAGCGCCGCCGGCGCCGCGCCAAAGCCAATGCGCCAGCCGGTCATGGCGTAGGTCTTGGACACCCCACCGACCAGCAGCGTGCGCGGCTTGAGGTCTGGCGCCAGGTTGAGCAGGTTGCTCGGCGCGCCGCCGTCGAAACGAATGTGCTCGTACAGCTCGTCGAGCAGCAGCCACACCTGTGGGTGGCGGCGCAGCACCGCGGCCAGGGCGTGCAGCTCGGTGGCGCTGTACAGGGCGCCGCTGGGGTTGCCGGGGTTGTTCAGGATCAACCAGCGGGTGCGCGGGCCGATGGCCGCCTCCAATTGCTCCGGCAGCAGCTTGCAGCCTTGCTCGAACGGGCACTCCAGCAGTACCGGGGTGCCGCCGTTGAAGCGCACCGCATCGGGGAAGGTCGGCCAGTACGGCACCGGCACGATCACCTCGTCGCCTTCGTCCAGGGTCGCGGCGAACGCGTTGAAGATCACCTGCTTGGCGCCGTTGGCGATCACCACCTCGGCCAGGCTGTAGCTGAGCTGGTTTTCCCGCGCCAGCTTGGCCACGACTGCCTCGCGCAGGGCCTGGGTCCCCGGGGTGGCCGTGTACTTGGTGGCACCGGCCCGCAGCGCGGCCCAGGCGGCGGCCTTGATGTGCTCGGGGGTGTCGAAGTCTGGCTCGCCGGTGGTCAGGTCGAGGATGTCGCGGCCGCCGCCGCGCAGTTCAGTGGCGCGGGCCTTGGCCGCGGCGTTGGGCGACAGGCCAACGCGCTGCACGCGTTGTGAAAGCTTCAGGCTCATGGGGTGGGCTCCAGGGCAATGACCTTGCCGGGGTTCAGGCGGTTGTCTGGGTCCAGCGCCTGCTTGAGGCGGCGCATCAGTTGCAGCTCCACCGCGCTTTTGTAGCGCGGCAGCAGGTCGCGCTTGCGCTGGCCGATGCCGTGTTCGGCACTGATCGAGCCGCCGTGGGCGTGGGCGTTGTCGTGCACCACCTGGCTCAGCGCCGCGTAGCGGGCCATGTGCGCCTCGCTGCTCATGCCCAACGGCGCGGCGACGTTGTAGTGCAGGTTGCCGTCACCGAGGTGGCCAAACGTGTAGTGGCGCACCCCGGGAAACTGCTCGGCGAGCTGCTGTTCGGTGCTGGCCACAAAGGCCTCCAGGCGCGACAGCGGCAGCGAGATGTCGTGTTTCATGTTGCGCCCTTCACGGGCCTGGGCTTCGCTCATGTTCTCGCGCAGCTGCCACATCGCCTCGCTCTGGGCCAGGCTTTGGGCCAGGCTGGCGTCGCTGATCAAACCCTGTTCCAGGGCGCTTTCGAGCACCTGCTGCAACTGCGCCTGCGCCTCGCCCTGGCTGGCGTAGCCGGAGAGTTCAAGCAAGGCGTACCAGGGCGCCTGCAAGCGGGGGAACGGCAACACGCTGCCGGGAAACTGCTGGCCGACCAACGCCAGGCAGGCCGCGCTCATCAGCTCGAAGCCGGTAAGCCCGGCGCTGAGCCCGGCACGCAGGTGGCTGAGCAAGGCGATGCCCTGGGCCAGGCTGCCGAACGCCACGTAGGCGGTGGCGCGCGCGCTGGGTTGGGGGAACAGCTTGAGCGTGGCCGCGGTGATGATCCCCAGCGTGCCTTCGCTGCCAATGTAAAGGTCACGCAGGGCGTAGCCGGTGTTGTCTTTGCGCAGCCCGCGCAGGCCGTGCCAGATCTCGCCCTCGGCGGTGACCACCTCCAGGCCCAGGCACAGCTCGCGGGTATTGCCATAGCGCAGCACCGCGGTGCCGCCGGCGTTGGTGCCGAGGTTGCCGCCCAGGGTGCAACTGCCCTCCGCGCCCAGGCTCAACGGAAACAACCGGCCAACGCCAGCGGCGGCCTGCTGCACGTGGCGCAGGATGCACCCGGCCTCGGCGGTGAGGGTGTCGTTGGCGCTGTCGACCTCACGCACGCGGTTCATTCGTTCCAGACTCAGCAGCACGCTGCGGCCGCTCGCGTCGGGGGTGGCGGCGGCCATCAGGCCGGTGTTGCCGCCCTGCACCACCACGCTGGCATCAAAGGCTTTGCACAGGCGCACCACCGCCGCCACCTCGTCGGTGTTGGCTGGGCGCACATAGGCCCGCGCCTGGCCGTGGTAGCGCCGGTGTTTATCCGCCAGGCGCTCGCCCGCGGCGGCGCCCGGCTCGGCATAGCGGGCACCCAACAGCCCCACCAGGGCGCCGAGCAGCGGGTCGGTCATTGCGCGGCCTGCAGCGGCGCAAGGCCTTTGTACTGCTCGTGCAGCGCGTACAGCGCCGCCGAGGGCTCCATGCCGGTGCGCTGGCCCAGCGCGATCAGCCAGCCACTGCGGTGCCAGTCACGGATGATCGCGTCCAGGCGGGCCTGGAAGTCGTGCTCGCCCTTGCGCACCCACATCACCGAATTCGACGGGATCAGCTCATCGGCCAGCGGCAGTTCATAGCCGGCCCATTCCGGCTGCTTGACCAGCGCGCGCATGGTCGGCGCCACGTGCACCGCGGCCACGCAACCGTTGCCGCGTAGCGTCAGCAAGGACTCACTCTGGCTGCGGAAGGCTTTGATCTCGGCGCCGTACTGGCTTTGCAGCGGCTCGATGAAGTTGCTGCCCTGGGACACGCACACCGGCTTGCCCTTGAGGTCGGCCCAACGGTGGATGCCGGCCCCCTTGGCGATCACCGCGGCGCCACCGACCTGCTCATAGGGGGTGGGCGGGTAGTCGAGGATCTGCGCGCGGTCGTCGGTGTACTGCATGTTGGCGATCAGCACATCGACTCGGCCTTGCTGTAGAAACTGCACGCGGTTGGGCGGCAGCACCGCCACCGTTTGCACCGCCACGCCCAGGCGCTTGCCCAGTTCGTTGGCCAGCTCGACGTTGTAGCCCACCGGCTGCTGGGTTTTTGGGTCGAGGGTGCCGAATGGCAAGCCGGTGAGCATCACGCCCACGCTGAGGCTGTGGCGCTCGTTGATTTTGTCCAGGGTGGCATCGGCCAGGGCGCTGGCGGCGCTCAGGGCGAGCCAGGGGGCGAGCAACAGGGCGAGGGTTTTACGAGGCATGGCGGGTCCTTGTCAGAGGCCGAAGGCGCTGGCCGGGAGGGGGTCGATGTGATGGCGCTGCTCGGCTTGCACCAGCCAGCCGCTGCGGTGCCACTGCTGCACGATGGGGTCGAGCCGGGCCTGGGTGTCGGTTTCGCCAGGGCGCGTCCAGATCACCGAAGGCGCTGGGTTCAGCTCGGGGGCCAGGGCGCGATAGCCTTGCCAGTCCGGGTTGCTGGCCAGCAGCGGCTTGACCAGGGTGCCGTCGTGCACGGCCGCCACGCAGTTGCCGCCGTGCAGCGCCAGCAGGGATTCCGCCGAGCTTTTGAAGGCTTTGATGTCGGCACCCAGCTCGGTCAGCGGCTTGATGTAGCTGCTGCCCTGGGAGGTGCACACCGGCTGGCCCTTGAGCTCGGCCCAGGTGTTGATCGGGCTGCCCGGTGGCAGCGCGGCGGTGCCCCCCACCTTGTAGAACGGCGTGGGCACGTGGCCGAGCAGTTGGTCGCGCTCGGGGTTCCACTCCATGTTGGCGATCAGCAGGTCAACCTTACCCTGCTGCAAAAATTGCACGCGGTTGGCCGGCAGCACCGGCACCAGTTCAACCTTTACCCCCAACTGCTTGCCCAGCTCGTTGGCCATGTCGACGTTCAGCCCAACCGGCTGTTGGTTGGCTGGGTCCAGCGCGCCGAACGGGCCGCCGGAGAGCATCACGCCCACATTCAGTTGCTGGCGGCCCTGAATGCGCTCCAGGGTGGCGTCGGCCTGGGCCAGTGAGGCACTGGCCCACACGGCCAGGTAAGCGGTGATCGACAACAAGTGGCGGCAGGCCATGGGCAATACTCCAAGCGGTACGGGCAGGTGGCCGCATGCTAGGAAGGCGCCGGGGCGGGGTGAAATGCAAAGATTTACTATCGTTATAACTTTAAAGTTTAGCCTTGGGCTATTTGCCTTTAAACCGGGGGTTTAAGCGTTTTAGCCGATGCAATACATTACGCTTCATTATTGGTTGCGTAAGCGCTGTGATATGACCCCCACCCTTGACCTTGAACTGCTACGCACCTTCGTCGCTGTGGCCGACGCCACCAGCTTCGCCGAGGCCGGGCAACTGCTGGGGCGCACCCAGTCGTCGGTGACCCAACACCTGCAGCGCCTGGAGCAGCACACCGGCGTGGCCTTGCTGCGCAAACAGGGCCGCAGCAAACAACTGACCGACGCCGGCCGGCAACTGCTGCGCCATGCCCGGCAGTTGCTCAGCCTCAACGACGAGGCCCTTGGCGCGTTGCGCAGCGACGGCCCCAGTGGCGTGCTGCGGATCGGCTCACCACACGACATCGCCGACACCATCCTGCCGCCGCTGCTCACCCGCATCGCCCGCGCCGCGCCCAATGTGCGCCTGGAAATCGACGTAGGCCGCAGCCCGTTCCTGATGGACGACCTGCACCGGGGCAAGGTCGACATGGTGATTTCTACCCGCCACGACGAACGCCTGACCGGGGTGGCGCTGCGCACTTCGCCGGTATGGTGGATCTGCGCCGCGCACTACCGCCACGACCCCGGCCAGCCGCTGCCGCTGGTGTTGGTCGACGACCCGAGCATCTACCGCCGCTACGCCCTCGAGGCGCTGGAGCGCGAAGGCATCGCCTGGCGCCAGGCCTACGTGGCGTCGAACCTGATCGGCATCAAGGCCGCGGTGCGCGCTGGGCTGGGCATCACCCCGCGGAGCATGGAACTGCTCGGCCCCGATATGCGCGTGCTGGGCGAAGCCGACGGCCTGCCGCGGCTGCCGGATGTGACCTACTACCTGTGGGTGCGCCCGGGCTCGCTCAACCCGCTGGTGCGGCGGGCGTATGAGTTGATTCGCCAGGCGTAGGGGCTGAGGGTCCATCGCCCGGCACAGCCGGCCCACGGGTTCTGTGTTGCCCCGCAAATCAAATACTTACACAAATCTGGTGGGAGGCCGTGGTCCGGCACTCCGGCTGTGCCGGGCGATAGGCCCTGAAGCTCCTGCACAAAATCGCGGGTTTTACTCAGCGCAAGGCCTGGCTGGCCTCTTCCCCGGCCCCTCCGAAGCCCGCACCATTGAGCAGGTGATCGCCAATCGCCCGCAGGCTTTGCCCCTGCCAGGCCGGCCCGGTGGGCGGCGGCGCGGGGCTGCCGCCCAGGGCCAGCAGCAACTGCGCCACCTCCTGGGCGGCCTGGGCGCTGCTGTACTCGGCCTGGGCCAGCGCCAGCGCGCTGCCGGCCACTTGGGCCCGGCGCAGCAAGGCCTCGGCCGCCTGCAACTGCGCGCCGGCCTCGCCCACCCGGTGCAGCAGGTACGGGTCATCCGGCGCGCCCGTGTGGCCACTGCGCGCCTGCGCCAGCACCTGCTGCCAGGCCGCCCGGGCCTGGCACAACCATTGCTCGGCGGCCATCTCAGTGCTCCAGCCAGGCATCGGCCAGGCTCGAATAGAACAACAACGGCCCCTTGCGCAGCCCCTGTAGCTGGCTGGAATAAAAGCCAAAGAACTTCAGCTCCAGCAGGTTCACCGACGGCACATCGGTTTGCACCAACGCCTGCATCTGGTCGATCAGCAGCTTGCGCTTGGCCACATCACCCTCCTCCTGGATGCCCTCGATGATCCGGTCCATTTCCGGGTTGGCGTAGCCCGAATTGTTGCTCGACGGCGTGCCGGGCTTGATGTTCTTGCTCCAGAAGCGCCGGGTCACGCCGATCTGCGGGTCCGGGTAGGCCGAGTACCACTGCGAGACGGTGTCGAAGTCGTAGTCGGTGAACAGCCGGCGGATCATCGCCGCCAGCTCCAGGTTGATCAGCTCCATCTCCACGCCAATGGCCTTGAGCTGCTGGCGCATGTACTCGGCGGCGCGCAGGTACACCTGCCCGTAAGACACTTCGGTCACGTGGTTGATGCGCAGGCGCACACCGTCGCTGCCGCGCGGGAAGCCCGCTTCATCGAGCAGTTGCTCGGCTTTTTTCGGGTCGAATGCGTACTGCGGCAGGCCAGGCTTGAAGAACTGCTTCTGGAAGCTCGGCACGCAGCTTTCGGCCACTTCGGCCAGGCCGTACCAGACGATGTCCTTCAAGCCCTGGCGGTCGATGGCGTGGGCAAAGGCTTTGCGCACGCGCAGGTCCTGGAAGGTTTTGCGGCGGTGGTTGAAGTCGAAGAAGAACATCGGCGCCGGCACTTGCCAGCCGGTGGTGTCGAGCTGCAGTGCTGGGTTCTGCTGCAGCCGCGCCACTTCGCTTTCGGGCACCGGGTTGTTGGCGGCGAACTGGATCTCGCCGCTTTCCAGCGCCACCGCGCGGGCGCCGGCGTCGGGGATCATCTTGAAGATGATCTGGTCCAGGTACGGCTTGCCGCTGTCCCAGTAATCCGGGTTGCGCTCCAGGGTCACGTGGCTGCCGCGCACCCACTCCTTGAAGCGGAACGCGCCGGTGCCAACCGGTTTGCTGTTCCACGGGTTGGTCAGCGGGTTGCTGCCTTCGTAGAGGTGCTTGGGCACGATCTGGGTTTCAGTGCCGAACAGCGTGGCCCAGAGTACCGGCGCCGCGCCGCTGAGTACGAACACCACGGTGTGTTCGTCGGGGGTCAGCACGTCGGTGACCTTGGCCAGGTTCGAGGCGCCGCGCGGGTGGGTTTTCTTCACCACGTTGAGGATCGAATACTGCACGTCTGCCGAGGTGAACGGGGTGCCGTCGTGCCACTTCACGCCCTTGCGCAGGTAAAAGGTGATGCGCTTGCCATCGGCGGCCTCCTCCCAGCGCTCGGCCAGTTGCGGCTGCGGGCGGAACTGCGCGTCGTAGGTGACCAAACCGTCGAAGATGCTCGAGGAGATCACCACCGCCGGGCTGGAGATGTTGATCCCGGCAACCAGCCCGGCGGGCTCGGGGGTCACGTTGGCGAACAAGGTTCCGCCCTTCACCACGCCCTGCCCGGCCGCCTGGCTGGCGACCTCGGCGGCCAGGGCGGAGGGCAGCAGGCCGGCCAGCGACGCGGCGCCGGCGCCAAGGCCGAGCAGGCGCAGAAACTGCCGGCGTTCAAGGGTATAGGCATCAAGGCTCATCAGGGGCATCCAGGCAATCAATAGGAAAAGGTCAGCGGCGGCTCGGCGCCGTGCAGCCAGGCATTGCCTAGCGCGCGGTACTTGTAGGCCACCGGGTCATGGGTGGTATGGGTGCGGGCGTTGCGCCAGTGGCGGTCGTGGCCATGGCTGGCCATGGTGGTGGCGGCGCCGCCAACGTCGAACAGCGCCTGGCTCAGCGCCAGGCAGGCCTGGGTGGTCACGGCCTTGGCCGCGGCCACCGCCAGCGAGGCTTGCAGGGCCAGCACCGGGGCCTGCGCGCTGCCGCCAAAGCGCGCCGCGGCAGCCTCGGCGAGGCGTTCGCCAGCGTCCAGCGTCAGCGCTTCGGCGGCGCGGGCCTGGCAGGCCATGGCGCCGAGCGAGCGCAACACGAAGGGGTCTTGCTGGGCGCGCGCCTGGCCGCTCTCCTTGACCGCGCGAATGCCGCGCCGCGCCCAGGCCAGGGCGGCGTCTAGCGCCCCCAGGGCGATCCCGGCGTCGATCGCGCAATGGATGATCTGCGCGCTGGCGCCGGCGTGGTTGCGCTGGCCCAGCCAGGGTTGCAGGCGCAGCACTTCAGTGGGCGCGACCCACACCTGCTCGAACAGCGTGGTGCCACTGGCGGTGCAGCGCTGGCCCATGCCGTCCCAGTCGTCGAGGCGGCGGATGCCGGCACGGGTCGCCGGCACCAGGGCGGCGACCAGTTCGCCGGCCTCGTCCACCGCGCGCACCTTGAGCACATCGGCGAACAACGCGCCGGTGCAGTAATGCTTGGTGCCGTGCAGGCGGTAGCCGGCGCCGTCGCGCAGCAGCGTGGTGCGCACCTCGCCGCGGTAACCGCTGCCGCGCTCGGCCGCGGCGCCGCCCAGCAGCACGCCCTCGGCCACCGCCGGCAGGTAGGCGCGCTGCTGCTCGGCACTGCCCATCAGGCGCAGGCGCTCGATGAAGACGAAGTGCGACAGCAGCGCCTGGGCGACGTTGGAGTCGCCGCGCGCCAGGCTGATGAACAATTGCGCCACGTGTGCCCAGTCGCCGCCGGCACCGCCGAAGGCGCGCGGGATGTGCAGCGTGCCCAGGCGCAGTGCGCGGAACTGGGCAAAGGCCTCGAACGGCAACTGCCGCTCGCGGTCACGCTGGGCGGCGCCGCGGGCCAGTTCGGCGGCGAAGCCCTCGGCATCGGCGAGCAACTCGGCAGGGGTGGGTTGGGCGCTCACAGGGCTCTCCTTGCAGGGGCCAGGTTAATCGGTTGTTCAGCGGCGTGCGGATGGTGGCAGGCCACCTGGTGGCCGGCGCCGTGGGCGGCCAGGCTCGGTTCGCTGCGCCGGCACAGCTCGCTGGCCTGGGGGCAACGCGCCTGGAAGCGGCAACCGGCCGGCAGGGCGAAGGGGCTGGGCGGGTCGCCCTCCAGCAACGGTGCCTGGCGCAGCCGCCGCTGCGCCGGGTCGCGGCGGGGCACCGCGGCCAGCAGCAAGCGCGTGTACGGGTGTGCGGCGTGCTGCCAGAGCTGCGCCTTGGGCAGTACTTCCACCACCCGGCCCAGGTACATCACCGCGATGCGGTCAGCGATGTGCTGCACCGCGGCGATGTCATGGCTGATGAACACATACGCCACGCCCAACTGCTGCTGCAGTTGCCGCAGCAGAGCAAGCACCTGCGCTTGCAGGCTCACGTCCAAGGCCGACACTGGCTCGTCGCAGACAATCAGCGACGGCGCGCTGGCCAGTGCCCGGGCGATGTTCAGCCGTTGCCGCTGGCCGCCAGACAACTCATGGGGGTAGCGCGCCAGCAGCGCCGGCTCCAACCCGACCTGCTCACACAAGCCGTGGGCGCGCGCCAGGCGTTCGGCGCGGCCGAGCGGGGTGTTCAGCCGCAGCGGCCATTCCAGCGCCAGGGCCGCGCGCTGGCGCGGGTCAAGGGCGGCGAGCGGGTCCTGGAAGATCATCTGGATCGCCCGCCGCAGTGCCTGCGCCTGGCGCCGGGGTAGCGCTTCAAGGGCCTGGCCATCAAAGCGAATGCTGCCAGCGGCCGGCGTATTCAGCCCCACCAGCGCTTTGCCCAGCGAGGTTTTGCCGCAGCCAGACTCGCCGATTACTGCCAGGGTTTCGCCGCGGTTCAGCGCCAGGCTAACGCCGTCTACCGCCGCCAGGCTGCCGCGCGGGGTGTGGTAGCGCACGTGCAAATCCTGCACCTGCAACAGCGGGGTGTGGCTCATGGCAAGGCTCCCAACGGTGGGCAAGCCGCCAGCAACTGGCGGGTATAGGGGTGCTGCGGGGCGCTGAACAGGGCCTGCACCTCGCGCTGTTCGAGGGCCCGGCCGTGGCGCATCACCAGCACCCGGTCGGCCATTTCCGCGACCACCCCGAGGTCGTGGGTAATCAGCAGCAGGGCCAGGCCGCGCTCGGCCTGCAGGTCGGCCAGCAGGCGCAGCACCTGGGCCTGGATGGTTACGTCGAGGGCGGTGGTCGGCTCGTCGGCGATCAGCATCTGCGGCTCGCCGGCCAGGGCCATGGCGATCACCACGCGCTGGCGCATGCCACCGGAGAGCCGGTGCGGGTAGTCATCGTAGCGCCGCTCGGCCTCGGCGATGCGCACCTGGCGGAGCAAGCCCAGGGCGCGCTGGCGGGCCTCGGCGCGGCTGACCGGCAGGTGCAGGCGCACCGCTTCCGCCACCTGTTCGCCAATGCTCAGCAGCGGGTTGAGCGCCGACAGCGCATCCTGGAAGACCATGCCGATGCCGCCCCCGCGGACTTCGCGCAGGCGCGCCTCGCTGGCGCCGAGCAGCGCCTGGCCGGCGAAGTCCAGGCGGCTGGCGCGCACGTGGGCCTGGGCCGGCAACAGGCCGAGTACGGCAAAGCCGGTGGTGGATTTACCACTGCCCGACTCGCCCACCAGCGCCAGGGTTTCCCCGGCGGCGAGGCTGAAGCTCACCCCTTCCACCGCATCCTCGGCCTGGCCGGCATAGCGCACGTGCAGGCCTTCAACGTCGAGCAGGTTCATGCCAGTGCTCCTCGGCGCGGGTTGAGCCAGTCAGTGAGCCCAGCGCCCAGCGCGCTGAGCGCCGCCACGCTGAAGAAAATCGCCAACCCCGGCAGCGCGGTCATGTACCAGGCGGTGCGCAGCACGTCGCGCCCGGCGCCGATCATGCTGCCCCACGACACCACGTTGGGGTCGCCCAGGCCGAGAAACGCCAGGGCCGCTTCGGTGAGCACCGCGTGGCCGACCAGCATGGCGAGCATCGCCAGCACCGGCATCATCGCGTTGGGCACGATGTGCACCCAGAGGATCCGCCAGCGGCCCATGCCGATCACCCGCGCCGCCTGCACGAACTCCATCGCCGCCAGCCGCTGGGCTTCGCCGCGGGCCAGGCGGGCGACGTTCGGCCAGGCGGTGGCGGCGATGCCCAGCACCAGGGTGTCGACCCGTGGGCCAAGGATGATCACCAGCACCAGGGTGAAGATCAGCGACGGCATGATCTGGAACAGTTCGGTCAGGCGCATCAGCAGGTTGTCGACCCAGCCGCCGCAGTAGCCGGCGATGCAGCCGATCGCCAGCCCCAGCGCGGCGCTGCACACCCCTGCTTCCAGGCCGATGCGCAGCGACACCCGGGCGCCGTAGACCAACCCGCTCCAGAGGTCGCGGCCGAGCATGTCGGTGCCCAGCCAGTGGGCGCCGCTCTGCCCCGGCCACAGGTACGGCCGGGCGACCATCGCCAACGGGTCATTGCCGGCCACCCAGGGTGCCGCCAGGGCCAATAGGGCGATAGCCAGCAGCACCGCCAGGCCGAGCCAGGCCGGTAGATCAACACGCACGCGCCTCATCGCCCTGCCCCCTGTTCGATCCGTGGGTCGAGCCAGCCGTGCACCGCCTCGGTGAGCAGGTTCACCAGCACCACGAACAGCGACGTCACGAACAGCAGCCCCAGCAGCAGGTTGACGTCGCGAGACTGCACCGCCATCAGCGCCAACTGGCCAAGCCCCGGCCAGGCAAACACGGTTTCGAGGGTCACGCTGCCGCTGAGCAGCGCGCCGAACTGCACCCCGGTCAGGGTCACGATCGGCACCCAGGCGTTGGGCACGATGTGCCGCCACACCAGGCGCCGGCGGCTGCTGCCTTTGGCCCGCGCGGTGCGCACGAAGTCGAGGGTGCTGACATCGCGCACCGCTTCATGCATCAAGCGCAGGTACAGCGCCAGGTAACTGAAGGCCAGGCAGCCCACCGGCATCGCCAGGTGGCGCAGCACATCCAGCGCATAGGCCAGGCCGCTGGCCTGGCTGCCCATGGTGTTCATGCCGCTGGAGGGGAACCAGCCCAGCTTGAGGGTGAACAGCACTACCACCATCAAGCCGACCCAGAATGCCGGCAAGGCAAAGCCCAGGGTACCGAGCACGCCGATGCCGCGTTGCAGCCACGGCCGCCGGGTGGTGGCCGAGACCACCCCGAGCCAGGTGCCCAGCGCCACCGCCAGGCTCAGCGCCAGGCCCATCAGCAGCAGGGTGGCCGGCAGCCGTTCGAAAATCAACGAGGCCACCGACTGGTTGTAGCGGAACGACCAGCCCAGATCGAAATGCAGCATGCGGTTCAGGTAACCGCTGAATTGCGCCGCCAGCGGCTGGTCATCGCCAAACTGCGCGCGCAACTGGGCCATGAACTCCGGGGTGGCGGCGCCCGCCTCGCCGGCGATCACATCGGCCAGGTCGCCGGGCACGGCCTTGAGCAGAAAGAAATTCAGCACCACCACCATCAGCGCCACCGGCAACGCCTGCAACAGCCGCCAGAACGCCGCTTTCGCCCCCCTCATCGGCGCAGCCCCGCCTGCTTGAGCAACGGCAGCACGGCCTCGCCAAAATAGGCCAGGTCTGGCTCAAAGTCGTAAAAGGCCAGTTGCACGCCATCGCAGCCGGCGCGCTGCAAGCGTTGTAGCTGTTCGGCGATCTGCTGCGGGCTGCCGATCAACTGGATGTTGCCGCCCACGGCCTTCTGGTCGCGCTGGTGGCCACGGAAGGCCAGGCTGTCGCGGGCCTGGGCGCTGGCGAAAAAGTTATCGACCGCCTCGCGGTCCTGGGCGCCGACGATGGCGTCGTGGTACTCCCACGCCTCGCGCTCGGTGGGCTTGCAGATCACCATCGGGTTGATCAACGTGCGCACCCGCCGCCCCTGGGCCTGGGCCGCGCCATGGATCGCCGCGGTGTGCGCCGGCAGGGCCGCCAGCGCGGCTTCGATCTCGGCGCCGGCGGGGCTGGTGATGAACACCAGGTCAGAGTGGCGCGCGGCAAACTCGATGCCGGCGGGCGAGCCGGTGGCGTTCACCAGCAGCGGGCGCCCATAGGCCGGGCGCGGCGTCACGAAGGCCTGCTCACTGCGCCAAAACTCCCCGGCCAGGTCCAGGTTGGCGTCGCTGGCCCAGTAGGCCTTGAGCAGGCGCACGAACTCGTCGGCCATGCGGTAGCGGGTATCGTGCTCGATCTGCGCGGCGCCGAACATCCGCGCGTGGCTGTCGAGGTTGCCGGTGACCACATTGATGCCGAAGCGCCCGCCGGTGATGCTGTCCAGGGTGGCGCCGAACTTGGCCAGGTGCAGCGGGTGCCAGGGGCCGTAAAGCACATGAACGGTGGCGATCAGCAAAATGCGCTCGGTCACCGCGGCCAGCGCCGCGGTGGTCACGAACGGGTCGAGGCTGTCTTCACGGTAGCGAATCGCCCCACCGTGGCCGCCCTTGGGGTTCCATTGCGCCAGGCCAAACACCAGGTCCAGGCCCAGGGCTTCGGCTTGCAAGGTCAGCCGGCGGTTGTAGTCGAAGCGCCAGTCGGTGCCGCGCGGCAATTGCGAGGGGCTCCAGCCACCGCTCTGGATCGGTAGGAACAACCCCAGCAAAAACGGCTGGCGCAATACCCGCGCCAGCGGGCTGCCTTCGATCTCGGCCGGCGACGGGCCTTGCGGCCAAGGGGTGGCGGGTGCGGTGGAAACCATCGGGCAATGTCCTGGCAAGCGCGGGTTAGGGCCTGCGAATGTAGGGAGGGGGTTACACGGCCCGGAAATATTTGAATCGAATATCGTTATGAGCGAACGCGCCGCGCGGCTGCCGCGATTTTGCCACCGGCCCCTTGTGGCGCGGGGTTTTGCCCGGTTTGCGGCTAAGGCCCGCCGACGCCATTGATTACGCCTCTTTATGTAAGGCGATCAACGCGTGATGGGTCACGCGGCGCGCGCCCAGAAGGATCCCAATGCTTATAGCCCTATGTTTTTCCGTTCTTTTTCAGTGCGCGCCGGGCCGGCTAGGCTCGCCCCTCCTCTGCCCTGAAACCGCCCCATGGACCTTCGCCAACTGCGCTATTTCCTCGCCCTGACCGAACACCGCAGCTTCGTGCGCGCGGCCGAGGCGATGGGCATCACTCAGCCGGCCTTCAGCCGCAGCATCCAGAACCTCGAGCAGGCGCTCGGCTGCGCGTTGGTCGACCGCGCCGACCGCGGCCTGCGCCCTACTGCCCAGGGCGAAGTGCTGGTGCAGCATGCCCGCCGCTTGTTGCAGGGGGTGGCGGCACTGGCCAGCGAGATCGGCCAGCTTGGCGCGCTGGATGCCGGCCAGGTGCGGCTGGCGGTGGAGGCCAATGCCGGGCTGGCGCTGCTGCCCGCGGCGATTGCCGCGCTGCATCACAGCCATCCGGGCATCCAAGTGCAGTGGCAGTTGCTCAACGGGCTGGACGCCAGCGTGGCGCTGGCGCGCGAAAGTGTCGACCTGCTACTGGCCGACAGCCGCCGTTTCGAAGCAGACCCGGCCCTGCGGGTGCTGCCCCTGGCGCCGCAACCGGCGCAATTTTTTTGCCGGCCCGGGCACCCGCTGTTGGCCCGTGGCCTGGCCGCCGCCGCGGCCTTGGTGCACTACCCGCTGGCCAGCAGCCAAGCACAGCCACCGCTGCGCAAGGCGCTGGCACTGCTGGCCGGGCGCAGCGACTACGCCGCGCAGTTCGAAAGCGAAGACCCGGCCAGCCTGATGCAACTGGTGCAGGCCACCGACGCCCTCGGCGTGGCCGCCTTGCCGCTGTGCCAGCCGGCGATCGCCGCCGGCCGGTTGTGCCCCCTGCGCTTTCGCGACCTGCCAGCGGCGCTGGCGGCCTTGCACTACCGGCCAGGCATCATCTTGCGCGAGGGGTACCGGCTGCCGCCGGCGGCGGCGGCGTTGATCGACTGCGTGCAGGGGGTTGATGCGCGCATACCTATCTGAGGCTGCCACGGGTTGCCTATTGCCCCGTGAATCTATGACTTACAAACATCTGCTGGGAAGCCGTGGTCCGGCACTCCGGCTGTGCCGTAACGCTGCTCACTTAAGCCATTTCAGGGCTTCATGGAGGGATCAATCTGTGAGCTCTGCGGATTTTGTGCATGAGCTTCAGGGCCTATCGCCCGGCACAGCCG
>NZ_JBIBKC010000031.1:0-26104 GCF_042958985.1 Pseudomonas sp. NPDC007930 | reverse complement strand
TTAATCAGGTCGGATCACCTTGGCTCGAATGCCGTGCGCCCCCTGTTTGCTGCGCGACAGCGCGGCGCCTTGGCGGCGGGGCGACTCCCACCAGACTTGTGTGGTCCTTGATTTCCTAGGCTACACAGAACCCGTGGGAGGCCGGCTGTGCCGGGCGAAGGGCCCTGAAACCCTACACCCGCTGCGCGCCGATCAACCCATCCTCCACCACAAAGCGCGCCAGCGTGCCCAACGCGGCCTGTGGGTCACGCGGGTCACTCACGCTGTGCAAGGTCACGTCCATCCGTTGCGGGTTCAGGTCTACCGCCATGAACCCGCGCCGGCGGCTGTCGAAGAACTTCACCTGGGGGTTCTCGCCCATCATCTTCATGAACGCCTCATAGGGCGGCCCGTAGGACGTCACCGAGGTGCCGACGAACTCGGTGGCGACCTTGGCCGAGTCCGGGTTGCGGTCTTCGAGGTGCAGGTCGGTGACCCAGTAGGAATGGATGTCGCCGCCGAAGCACACCGGGTTGCGCAGCTTCGCGCGATGCATGGCGGCCATCAGCCGTTCGCGGTTGGCGCCGTAGGCGCCCCAACCGTCGGTCCAGGTGCTCAGGGCCGGGTCGGTGCCGTTGTGTTGCCAGAACGGCGCAATCAGTTGGTCCTGGGCGATCAGGTTCCAGCGCGCCTGGGAGCTGGCCAGGCCCTGGTACAGCCAGTGCTCCTGCTCGAAGCCCAGCAGGCTGCGCTGGGGCGCGTAGAGGTCTGGGCAACTCAGCGGCGCGAGGTGGCCGCCGCGGCTGGCGCCGGGCTGCGGGCAGGCTTGCAGGTCGCGGTACTGGCGGCCGTCGAGCACATCGAGTTGCGCCAGCGCGCCGAAGCGCAAGCGCCGGTACAGCCGCAGGCCCTGGGCGGTGGGGTGCTGGGCACGGCGCAGCGGCATGTTCTCGTAGAACGCCTGGTAGGCCGCCGCGCGCTGGGCCATAAAGCTGGCCACGGCTTGCTCGGGGTTCTGCGACCAGCGCCCGGCGTAGTCGTTCTGCACCTCGTGGTCGTCCCAGGTGGCCACGCTCGGGGCGCAGGCGTGCAGCGCTTGCAGGTCGGGGTCGGTGCGGTACAGCGCGTAGCGCGCGCGGTAGTCGGCGAGGGTCACGGCATTGGCGCTGTGGTGGCTGCGGATCTTCTGCGGGTGGCCGTCGGGGAAGCTGTTGTCGTAGATGTAATCGCCCAGGAACAGCACCAGGTCGGGCTGCTGCGCGGCCAGGTGGCGGTAGGCGCTGAAGTAGCCCAGCTCCCAGTGCGAACAGCTCACCACCCCCAGCCGTAGCGGCGCCAGCGCCTGCGGCGGCGGCGCGGTAAGGCAGCGGCCGATGGCGCTTTGTTCGCCCAGCGCGGTGAAGCGGTACCAGTACGGCCGCCCCGGCGCCAACCCGGCCACCTCCACGTGCACGCTGTGGCCGGCGGCCGGGTGGGCGTGGGTGGCCCCAGCCTTGACCAAGTGGCGCATCTGCGCGTCGCTGGCCACTTCCCAGCGCACCGGCACCGCCCGCGGCAGGTTCAGCCGCGGCGCCAGGCGGGTCCAGATCACGAAGCCATCGGGCAGTGGGTCGCCGCTGGCCACGCCCAGGCTGAACGGGTAATCCACCCCGGCGGCGCGGGTGTAGGGGCCCAGCAGCGCCAGGCCGAGGCCGGCACCGAGCAGGTGGCGGCGGGGTAGGGTGAGGGTGGCCATCAGCGCGGCTCCGCCAGCCACTGCTCGCGCAGGGCGCCGAACAGCAACAGGTCGTGGAAGGTATCGCCCTTGCGAAACGCCCGGCGCCGGCAGCCTTCGGGTTGCAGCCCGGCGCCCTCGAGCACCCGCGCCGACGCTGCGTTGGCGGCAAAGCAGGCGGTGTGGATGCGTTGCAAGGCCAGGTCTTCGAAACCATAGCGCAGCACCGCCTCGGTGGCCTCGCGCATATAGCCCTGGCCCCGGTACGGCGCGCCCAGCCAGTAGCCGATGTGGCCGGCTTGCTGCGCTTGCGGTGGGGTCAGCCACAGGCGCGCGGTGCGGAGTGAAGGAGGGGCCATCGGCTGCTGTCTGCCTGGTCAAAAGCGGACACTGTGGGCAGCTTTCGTTGCGGTTGTATGACGTCTAAATGACGGCTTCCCGGGCGCTCTGTGGCGGGCTTCAGATTATTTCGAATTGTAAATATTCATTAACCGAACGGTCATTTATCAAATTTAGAGTTCCGGCTCTAATTATTGAGGAGGGCCCCATGAGAACCTGGGACGAACCAAAAAAGCGCAAAGCCCACATCGAACTGATCCCGATGATCGACGTGATGATGTTCCTGCTGGTGTTCTTCGTGCTGGTCAGCCTGAACGTGATCCCGGCCCTGGGCATGAAGACCCAACTGCCCAGCGCCAGCAGCGCGCAGCAGCTCAAGCCGCAGAACAAGGCCGTCGTGACCCTGGGCCTGGACGGCCAGTTGCAGCTCGATGGCAAGGCCATGCCAGTGGCCGACCTGGTGCCCGCGCTCAAGGCCCAGCAGCAGCCCGACAGCAAGACCACGATCATCGTCAACAGCGACAAGGGCGTTGAAGTGGCGCGGCTGGTGGAAGTCATGGACACCCTGCGCCTGGGTGGTTTTACCTCTGTTTCGATCGCTACCCGCAAACCATGAGCCTTTACTACTTCTACCGTGCCCGCCAGGGCTTTGGCGCCCTGCCGGCGCTGATCGCCGGCGCCGTGGTGCTGCTGGCGGTGAACACCCGCCCGCTCAAGCTTGAGCCGCACTACGACGACAGCGCTGTGGAAGTGGCGCTGGTCGCGCCCGAGCCCGAGCCGCAACCCCAGCCCTTGCCCGAACCGCCGCCGCCCGAGCCCACCCCGGTGGAACCGGTGGCGGAGCAACCGCCGCTGATCGACGCGCCCGAAGCGCCGCTGCCAGCGCCGCCCAAGCCCGTGCCGAAACCCAAACCCAAGCCGGTGGTGAAGGCCGAGCCCAAGCCGGCCGCCAAACCCACGCCGCAGCCGGCCCCGCCGCCGCCGCAGGTGGCCAGCACGCCCGCCCCGGCGCCTACGCCAGCGCCCGCCAAGCCCGCGCCCGCCGCGCCGCCGGCCGCGCCGAAGGTCGACAGCCAGGCCCTGGAGGGCGGCTACATGAGCGGCCTGCGCAATGACATCGACCGCTTCAAGCAATACCCCACCGGGCGCCAGGCCTCGCTCGAGCGGCCCACCGGCGATGTGGTGGTGTGGCTGCTGGTCGACCGCGCCGGCAACGTGCTCGATGCCGGCATACAAACCCCGGCCTCCAGCCAACTGCTCAACCGCGCCGCGAGCAACAGCCTGCGCCGCATCAAGCAGGTCAAGCCGTTCCCGGAACAAGCCTTCAACGGGCGCAACGAGCAACGCTTCACTGCCACCTTCAACTACAGCGTGCAGTAACAGCACGCACCACACACACCATAGGAATGCCTGTCATGAGGTATAGCAAGATTCACCTGGCGCTGGTCGCCGCGGGCCTGGTCCACGGCGTGGCCCTGGCCGACGACACCAGCACCGACCGCGACGTGGGCAACATCGGCGTAGAAGGCAAGGCGACGCTGGGCGGTGGCTACATGGTGCAGGAAGAAAGCGCCAAGGCGCGTTCGACCGTGACCAAGGAAGCCATGGAGAAAATGACCCCCACCGGCAACGCCATGGACAAGCTCAAGTACACCCCGGGCTTGAACATCTCCAGCGAAGACGCCACGGGCCTGTCGAGCTTCCGTTTCACCATGCGCGGGATGAACTCCGACCAGGTCGGTATGTCGATGGACGGCATGCCGATCAACGACTCCGGCAACTATGCGCTGTATTCCAACCTGCTCGGTGACTCGGAAAACATCGACCAGATCTTCGTCACCCAGGGTTCGAGCGAGTCTGACGGCCCGCACATCGGCTCGAGCGGCGGCAACATCGGTTTGACCACCGTGCGCCCGACCAAGGAAAGCGGCGCGTTCGTCAAGCAAACCTATGGCAGCAACCAAACCTACAAAACCTTTGCGCGGGTCAATACCGGTGAAATCAACGGCCTGTCGAACTGGCTGTCGGCGTCGCACACCGAAGGCCAGAAGTGGCGCGGCGACGGCGCGGTGCGCGCCGACAAGGTCGAATGGAACAGCTTCTTCGACGCCGGCGATGGCAACTTCGCCAACCTGATCCTCAAGTACCACAAGCAGGAAAACAACAGCTACAGCCAGTTGACCAAGGCGCAGTTCACCCAGAACGGCCGTGACTTCGACCCGTACCCGGCGCTGGCCACCAAGGGCAGCAACGGCAAGATCAACAGCTACTACGGCCTGGCGCTGAACCCGTTCGAAACCTTCACCGCGGTGTTCAACAGCCAACTGAAGCTGGCCGACAACCTGACCTGGACCTTCAACCCGTATTACTACTACGGCAACGGCGGCGGTGGCGGCGCGTCGCCCTCGGCGCTGAACAGCGCCTCGAGCACCGCGGGCAACTACGACCTGTCGAACCTTAACAGCGCGGCCGGCTACGCCGCCGACGGCACGCCCAACTCTGGCGTGTACTACCGTTCTTCGCGCACGCAAACCTGGCGCCCGGGCTTTACCACCAAGCTGAACTGGGACCTGGGCGACCACAGCATGACCTTCGGCTACTGGTACGAACTGGCCCGCCAGCGCCAGACCCAGCCGTTCATCGCCATCAACTCGCTGGGCAACCCGGTGGGCAGCGACTTCCCCGACCACGGTGAAGTCACCGACGCCAACGGCAATACCGTGCAGGGCCGCAACCGTTACACCGAAACCCCCGCGCAAAAACTCTGGGTGCAAGACAGCTGGTACATCAACGCCGACTGGACCCTCACCGGCGGCCTGAGCTTCATGAACGTCGAGCGCAAGGGCCACAACCTCGGCAGCCTCACCGAACGCGAAGAGCGCCGCAAGCAGAGCTACAACAAGTTCCTGCCCAACGCCGGGCTGAAGTACCAGGCCGACGAACACAACCAGTTCTTCTACAGCCTGTCGCGCAACATGCGCATTCCCTACAACTACGTGCTGTACGACGCCGGCGCCGGTTCGATCAACCTGAACCCGGAACTGAGCTGGAACCACGAACTGGGCTGGCGCTGGCAGGAAGAGAACATGAGCCTGGCGGCCACCCTGTTCTACATGCAGTTCAAGGACCGCCAGGTGTCTTCCCGCGATGCCGCCGGCGATTACGCCGACATCAGCGCCGGCGACGTCGACAACAAGGGCATCGAACTGGAATGGAGCGGGCTGCTGCCGCACCACTTCAACTACTACGCCTCGTACACCTACACCCAGTCCAAGCAGAAAGACGACATCACCGCCTACAGCGCGGGCGTGCCGGTGACGGTGCCGACGGCGGGCAAACAGTTCGCCAACGTGCCGAAAAACATGCTGGCGGCCAACATCGGTTATGACGACGGCCTGTACTACGGCACTTTCGGTGCCAAGTACACCAGCAAGATCTACGGCGACCTGACCAACGATGAGTCCATTCCCGGGCGCACCGTGTTCAACCTCGGCGCTGGTATCTACCTGCCGGTGGATAAACGCGTGGTCAAGAGCGCGACGCTGCGCTTGAACGTCGACAACCTGTTCGACAAGAAGTATCTGGACGGCGTGTACACGGTCAAGACCAACTCGGCCAGCTACAGCGGCTACCGCGACGGCGACCCGGCCTACATCGTTGGCCTGGAACGCACCGTGACCGTGTCGCTCGAAGCCGACTTTTAACCTGGAGGCAGCATGAATACCAACCTGATGCACGACATCACCTTTTATGTGATGTACGGCGCGCTGGCGATCGCCGTGTTCATCATCATCGAGCGCTCGCTGTACTTCGCCTACGTCGCCCGCCAGGCACGCCGGCTGGTCGACGGCATGGCGCCGGGCACCCGCAACGCCGCCGAGCTGCCCCAGGGCGCGGCGGCCAAGCCCAGCCTGCCGCTGGCCATGGCCCGCGCCGTGCTGGAACAGAAAGCCAGCCATGGCACCCGCAAAGACCTCGACGATGTGATCGAAAGCCAGTACCTCGAAAGCCGCGCGCCGCTGGCGCGCAGCTTGTGGATCATCGAAACCATCGTCACCGCGGCGCCGCTGCTGGGCCTGCTGGGGACCATCCTGGGCATCATCGACACCTTCAAGGCGCTGGCCAGCGCCGGCGTGTCGGACCCCGGGCAGATCTCCGCCGGTATCGGTACCGCCCTCTACGCCACTGGCCTGGGGATTGCCATCGCGCTGTTCTGCGTGGTGTTCCACAACCTGTTCCAGGACCGCGTTGAGCGCATCAACGACCTGCTCAAGCGCTTGCTGATCCGCGCCGCCATGGGCGCCCGCACCGCCGATGAACTGGCGCCGGCGCACCACGAGCGCGCCCCGCAACTGCGTACCCTCTAAGCCGCCTAGCCCTTCGCCGGCGCCCCGGCTGCGCCGGGCGAAGGGCCCTCAACCCAGGCAGAAACCTACATGCCGCCACTGATCAAACGCCTCGGCTGGGCGCTGCTGCTGGCAGCCCCCAGTTGCTGGGCCAGCTTCACCATCCCCGGCCTGGAACTGGTGCACACCGTGCCCGAAGCCACCGCCCTGCAAACCCCCGACCTGCGCAGCCCGGCCAACGTCTGGGCAGAAGCCTTCGACGGCGCCCGCGAGCGCATCGACATCGAACAGTTCTACGCCGCCGCCGTGCCCGGTAGCGCCCTCAGCGAGGTGCTCGAACACTTGCGCCGGGCCGGCGAGCGCGGGGTGAAAATCCGCTTCCTGCTCGAAGAAAAGGGCCTGAAGCTTTCCGAGGCGAGCACCCTCGAACAGCTCAAGGCGATCCCCAACCTGACCTTCCACACCCTGGCCTATGCCCAGGTTGGGGGCGGCATCATCCACGCCAAGTTCTTCGTGGTCGACGGCCAGCGCGCCTTTATCGGCAGCCAGAACTTTGACTGGCGCTCGTTGGCGCACATCCACGAAACCGGCCTGTGGGTGACCGACGCCACGATTGCCGGGCAGGCCCAGGCGATCTTCGACCAGGACTGGGCCGCGCAGGCCGCCTTGGCCGCTGGCCAGCCCGTGCCAGTACCGGCGGCCAGCGCGGCACCTGCTGAACCGCCTGCGCACTACCTGATCGCCAGCCCGGCGCGCTTCAACCCGCCCGGGGTGCGCGACTCGCAGCGCGAGCTGCCGCGCCTGCTCGCCCAGGCCCAGCACGAAGTGCGCGTGCAACTGCTCGACTACGCCCCGCTGAGCTACGGCCCGAACCACACCCGGCCGTATTACCCGCTGATCGACAACGCTCTGCGCGAGGCCGCCGCCCGTGGCGTGCAGGTCAAGCTGATGGTCTCGGACTGGAACCTCGGCGAACCGGAGCTACCCTGGCTGCAAAGCCTGGCGCGGGTGCCCAACGTGCAGGTGCGCATCGTCACCTTGCCGCGCGCGCCGCAGGGGTTCATCCCCTACGCCCGGGTGATCCACAGCAAAACCATGGAAATCGACGGCGCCGTCGCCTGGGTTGGCACCAGCAACTGGCTGGGCGGTTACCTCGACACCTCGCGCAACCTCGAGGTGGTGATGCGCAACCCTGCCATGGCCGGGCGCATTGGCCAGTTGCATGCGCAGTTGTGGGACGGGCCGTATGCCAAGCCGTTGGAGGTAGTGGGGGTGTATCCGCGGCCGCATCCGGGGGTGCCGTGAGGGGTACGTGATCAAGTGCTGGAGGAGAGCGAGTAGTAGCATAGCTTTGCGCAATGCCGCCTGCGCCTAGAGCATCAAGCGGCCTCGGTGTGTATCACCAAGCGTTTGCCAAGCGCTGCCAGCGCCTGCTCAAGCGCATCTATCTTGCTGGGGTGCAAGAAGTCGATCAGGCGGTCGCTGGTGTTCTGTGCAACGCCGAGCAGGCGGCGTAAATCTGCTTTGCGCATGCCGCGCTCGACCATCGCGTTCCAAAGTTCGATCTTGGCTACAGTGGTAACCGGCAGGTGAACAACGCGCTCGCCTGCCTGTGCCGCGGTCGCCCGCGGGATTTCTCGGCGTTGATCAACATAGATTGACAGCGTGGTTTCTATTGCATCCACCGCCTCGCTCATGGCGTGCCGCTCGTCATCGCCGAAGCTATTGAGTTCCGGCAGGTCGCGGCAAAACACTGCCATGCCGGGTGCGGTGTCGCTTTCAAATCGGATAGGGTAGCTGTACATAAATGTGCCTCCGTCTGCCTAAGCAATATACTACAAAAATGTGGTGTAAAAAGGGGGCTTTTAGCCCTCTGCGTGACGTCCAAGCCCGCAAGCCGCAAGCTATAAGTGCCGCGCGGCACAAGATTCAGGCCCAGTATTGAATTAACAGCGGTTTAATTATTCCGCTGTTTTGGCGGAAAGCGCGGACTATTAAAAACACAGAGTTCTTGTTGATCCGCAATAGCCCGCCCTATACTGAGGCCATCGTTAGAACACCTGAAGGAATACCCATGTCTCGCCTTGCCGAATTCCGTGCCCTTGAACAACAGCTGCAAGCCCAACTGGCCGAGCTGGAAACCCTTAAAAATGATGACGGCCTGAAACGCGAAATCGAATTCGAACAAAAGCTGCGTGACCTGCTCGCCGAGTATGGCTACAGCCTGAAAAACATCATTGCACTGCTTGACCCGCACGCACCGAGCCGCAGCCCACGCACTGCCGCGGCGCCGGTTAAAGCACAACGCAAACCCCGTGAAGTGAAACAATACAAAAACCCGCACAGCGGTGAAGTGGTCGAAACCAAAGGTGGCAACCACAAAACCCTGAAGGCCTGGAAGGCCGAGTTCGGTGGCGATACCGTTGAATCCTGGTTGCAGTAAGCTGGGCTGAAGGGCAGGGGTGCCATCGCAATGATGGCCCCCGTAACAAATTGTTTTCGCTAGCTTTCCGGCTCCCGATCATTGCGAGCCTTTTTGTATGCGTGTGTCGAGTTTTATCGCGGCCTTTACCCTGCTCATGGCGGTGCCCATCAGCGCGGCACAGGCGCGCAACCTGTCGCGGCAGGAAGTTCAGGTGTGCCGCTGGGGCTCGGAGGTGGCGGCGTCCGCGCAGCACGCCAAACTCTCCGGTAAAACCCTGTACAGCACTCGGCGGGTGTTGTTGAAGCGCAACTATTCCCAACCGTGGATGCGCAAGATGGCCGTCGGTATTACCGAACAAACCTTCAGCAGCCACAGCCGCGCGGCACCGGCGGCCGTGGGTAAGTCTTATTACTGGGGCTGTGTCGCACACGAGAAAAACCGCCATTAAACCCACGCCAGCCCGCTCGCAGTGTGTATCCGCAAGGTACTAAGAGGTATCGAATGAGCAACGATCTAGAAGAAGAAATGCGCATTGCACTCTTTGGGCTTTCCAGCCAGGCACTGGTACCGCCCCCGGCGCGCCAGGCCGATGTTCCCGCGGGGCCGGCGGCCCAGCCGAAAAAGGCGGCCGGCGGCCGCGGCTTCCCCAAACTGCGGGTGATCATCCGCGCCAGTAAGTTGTTTGAAGGGCAAACCGAGGACCTGGTCTATGACGCCAGTACCTTGAGCACCCTGGTGGCTGAACAGGAAGCCAAGGCGGCGGCGAAGAAGCTGCGGTTCAAATACCTGGAGGTGATTTCGGTGACGCCGGTTTAGCCTGCCCGGCCTGAACAGGCCGAATGCGGTGGGCATGCAATTGTGCAGCGCTCTAGGTGGGGTGCGGGCTCGCCGATAGTTTTGGCATTGTTAAGCCCGTCGGTCCCCGCCGACACACCGCAGCGCTTGCGATGGGTGCATTAAGCGAGGCTCACAGATTAAGCAAGGGTTCGGCCACGCCTAACGCATTGGCTATTTTCAGCCGAGTCACCTTGCGCGGTTTTGCCGCTTGTTCCTGTTGGGCGTAAGCGGGTTGCGAGATACCCATTCGGGCAGCGACTTCCGCCTGCGATAATCCACGATGTTTGTGCCAGGCAGCGATAGGCGTAAGCCCTTCCTTGACCATGTAACCTACCACTTCGTTGGGTATTAGGTCTTCGGCTGGATGGTCTTTCACATACTGTGCGTAAGGGATCACGACGAAAGCGGGCATGCCGTCTGGCCCGTTGATGATTTGTACGTCAGTAGGTGTGTTCATCGCGTTTGCTGACCTCTTCAATGTTCACGATTTTGACCGAGCCTTCCCAATCGAACAGTACACGGTAGCGCCCTACGCGTAAGCGGTACCCGAATTGATGCCGAGTGAGGGCCTTGATGTTCTGTACGTTGGGCATGTGGGCCAGCGCCTGGGCAGCGTCATAGATTTTTGACTGATCGGCCTTGGCGATTTTCAAAAGCTAGCTTGCCCATCCCATGCTAACAGCGATTCGAATCCGCGAAATTTGAAGGAGGCCGGTCGGGTTGTGCAGGTATAGAGCAGGCGGCGCAGCCATGGAGGCATACCGTGGGGCAGGGAGCGGCGAGGGTGAAGAATGAGGGCAATCGCAAGCCGGTTGGCTGCCGCGAGCGCGGCCAAAGCTATTGATCTCAGTGGTGCCCGAACCCGGGGTCGAACCGGGACGCGGTTACCCGCGAGGGATTTTAAGTCCCTTGTGTCTACCAATTTCACCATTCGGGCGGTAGCGCAAGGGCCGCTAACTTGTTGAACCACAAGCCTTTGGCGACCCAGGCGGGGACTATATACATCGCGCGGCCACCCCGCAACCCTGAACGGCAGGCAAAAGAAAACCCGCCGAAGCGGGCTGAAGCTTGATCACACATGGGGAGCCCAGTATCGGCGTTCAAACGTGAAACCGGCGTGAAACGCGCATCAAGGTTCTGTTGAGCGTGTGGGGGTGTTTTCACGGCCCTGCCCGTCAATGCCGGTAGGGCAGGGTTAACACATCGATCAGGTCTCGCCAGGGGTATTGGTCGCTCGGTGTGCGCGCCGGGCAGTCGGCTTCGTGGCAGAACGGCAAGTGGGAATGTTCCAGCGGCTGCTCCACCTCGCAATAGCGGCAGCGCACTTGGTGGCCGTCGAGCAGCCAGAGGTGTTTCCAGAGAAACCGGTCGTTGCCGACCCTTTCGAACGCGGGTTCCTGTTCCATAGCAGGGTTGTCTCTTTTCTTATGGCCTGGCGCCAGCAATTGTGTGTGGCTCGTATCAAAGACTAGACGCGGTTTTTTCATCCCGACAGCGTGGGATCCGATTTTTTTCAACGCTTTGGCATTGCGCCACCACGGGCCGCAGGGGTTGTTGTAACAATCGGATCCGCCCTGCGTGAACATGGCTACACTCAAACGCGACATACCTGAACAAGAAAGGGGCATGCATGAGGCAAGGCATGAAGTTCGGCGGTGGCCTGGTGGCCGTGTTGTTGCTGGCGGCGTGTGCAGGGGGCGGAGGCGGCGGCGTGGATGGCGCGCCGCTGCAGATCACAACCTTCGCCCCATCGATCAGTAGCGAAGGCGACGTCGACCTGGCGTTGGCGTTTTCCAATACATCCGGGCGCGACTTCAAGTACGTCGAGCTCAGGCTGGCAGCCTATGACGTGGCTGGCCGGCGCGTGGCCGGTGGCGGGTTGGACAAGAACGTCACCCTCAGCGGCCCCTACCTGGCGGGCAAGGGCTCCGGGCCGATCGCGCTGAAAGGGGTGTGGGTAGCGTCAGACATCCGCTGCCTGGAAGTCAGCCAGGCCAAGGTGACCTTTCTCGATTATTCCACCCAGATCCTCTCCGGCCCCAGCGCCAACCAACTGGTGGCCAACGATAGCCGGCGGGTGTGCCATGCCGACGGTGGCTAGGCCCTAGTCGGGCAGCGAGTTCGGCCCTGCCCATAGCTCGTGAAGGTCGCGAAAGCCCCACTTTTCCGGGGCTTCGCGGCCGATGATGCGGTCTGTGCACTGGCTCGAGGAGAGGTCCACCGTGGCCTGAGGGATGGGCATGTTCGAGCGGGTCGAGAAAAACACCTTCACCTTGGGCGTGAGCAGCGAACGTTCGCTCTGTTCAGTGACGATCCCCAGCCGGCCGCTTTCCAGGCGCACCAGCGCGCCGATCGGGTAGATGCCCACGCACTTGACGAAGGCATGCAGCACGTCGGGGTCGAAGTGGCCTTTCCATTCGGCCATCTTGCTGATCGACACGGCTGGGTCCCAACTGCTTTTGTAGGCACGCTGCGAGGTGATGGCGTCGTACACGTCGCAGACCGCGCCCATCCGCGCGAACAGGCTGATCTGCTCGCCCTGCAGGCCGAACGGGTAGCCGGTGCCGTCGACCTTCTCGTGGTGGTGCATGCACACGTCGAGGGTCAGCGCGCTGACCTCGCAATTGTCGATCAGGATCCGCGCACCTTCCTGCGGGTGTTGCTGGATGGTGCGAAACTCTTCGTCGGTCAGCCGCCCGGGCTTGTTGAGGATGTCATCGGGGATGGCCAGCTTGCCGATGTCGTGCAACAGCCCGGCGGTGCCGGCCTGCATCAGTTGTTCTTCGGGCAGGTTCATCGCTCGGCCGAGGGCGATCATCAGCGCGCACACCGCCACCGAGTGCATGTAGGTGTAGTCGTCGGCGCGCTTGAGCCGGGCCAGGCTGATCATCGCGCTGGGGTTGCGCAGCACCGAGCCGGAGATTTGCGTGACCACTTCGGTCACCCGCGCCGGGTCGACCGCCATGCCCAGCCGGGCGTCGTTGAACATTGCCGCCACCGCCGCCTTGGAGCCGGCCAGCAACTTGAGCGCCTGGGGCAGTTCTGCTTGCAGTTCGACCCGTGCCACTGGCGTGACCAGTTGCGCAGCGGTCGGCGCCGCGGCCGGTGGTGGCGCTGGCGTGGGCGCGGGTGCCGAGGTCAGGGCGATGGCATCGAGGCCGCGTGAAGCGTCGATCCACAAGCTGCGCACGCCCGATTCCCGCAGTTTTTGCAGGTCTTGCGGGCGGGCCAGCAGGAAGCGCGTTTTCCAGAACGGGTGGTCGAGCCAATTGCCATCCAGTTCGTGGATGAACATACCCATTCGAAGCTGATCGATACTGATGTGCCTAAGCACGTTGAGCACTCCCCGAGCCAGCTCTCCATGCCCCGTGCCAGCGTGAGGCGCGGGGTCGGTATAGCGATACCATCAAAAAGCCAGCAACGCCAAGGCTTTGTTGCGGCGTGGTCGGCTGTTCGTCGCCTCAGTGCAGGGTAGTAGAGCTGGCCAGCGCGCCCGATTGGAAGCGCGAAATGCCCTTGACCCAGTAGCGCCGCGAGCGCGCGCTGTCCACCGGTTGGGCCGTCGCGCGCAGCTGCTCGGCGTCGCGCCGCGCCTGCCACTCCAGGGCCTCGGCGGCCTCTCGGGCCTGAACCTCGGTCGCGAACCAGCCCAGCACGTGTACCTCGCCCAGGTCACGGCTGTGCTCGACCAACAAAAAGATATCTTCCACGCTCACTCTCCACCCACGGGTTTCACTGGCCGGCTGGGGTACCGGCGCACTGAACAGGCTATCGGCAGCGGGTGGCTAAAACTTAGCGGCCAGGCGCCAGGATCGCATCGCCCCGCGGTAGCGCACCGCGGCGTGGCGACCCCGCGCCCAAGCCGGTGGGCAGCCTCAGGACTTAGCCTTGCCGCGGCTGTTCATGCCGCCTTTACGGCCGGCCTCGGAGGCCCGGGTGGTGTCGCGGGCGAAGTTGCCGCCGGAGTTGTGGCCGCCTTTCTTGCCCGCCGCTGAAGCCTTGGCGCGATCGTTGGCGAAGTTGCCCGGGTTAGTGCTTTTTCCGGTGCTAGACATGATCACTTCCTCTTCACAGTCATTGGGATCCCGCTTTGCGCGGGTACAGTGTGTGAGGCCAGCGCGGCGGCGTAGTTTTACCCGGCGAAGCGGCGCGCGATGAGTGGTCTGCAAAGCGTGACGGGGGCTGTACAGGAAATGCCCGCTGTACAGGCTTGGCGCCCTGCCACCGGGTGAGCGCCTCAGGGTACTTCCTGGAAGCCCACCTCGGTCACTCCATACTGCTGCGCGTGCAGGCGCAGGTCGCGTGGCGACTGCGGGCTGGTGGTGACCCCGTAAAGGTGGCGGGCACCACTGTGCAGCGAGGCGTAGTACCAGGCATCGGCGCTGGTCATGCGGTTGTCTTTTTGCGCGAAGCTGCGCGCCTCGCCTTTATAGCGGTAAGTAATCAGAAAGTGCTTGAAGCGCGTCATTGTGCTGGCCTTTCGTCCGTGAAGCATTTACTGACCGGCAACCTGCGCCGAGGTTCCCGAAGCACCACCGCGCAGGCCGCCAAGCCGCTTTTTTTTGCCGCGCTGGGCCTGACCCCGATGTACAAGTCTGTTAAGGTTCGGCTTAGCTATCTACCGCCATAGCCCCCAGGGTGGCACTCAAGGAGCCAGAGTTGACTTCGACCGTACCGGCTTCCGGCCTGGCAGCCGCCATCGAGCAGTGCGCCAGGGAGCCTATCCACATACCGGGTAGCATCCAGCCCCAGGGCTTCATGCTGGTGCTCGAGCCAGGCACGTTCAGCGTGCTGCAGGCCAGCGCCAACGTCAGTACCTGGCTGGGCATGGCCGCCGAGCGCGTGCTGGGGCAAACCCTGGCCAGCCTGTTGCCCGGCAGTGAAGCACTGCTGGCGCGGCTGGCCGAGTTGCCGGCGGACGAAACCCACCCCTCCCATTGGGGCGACGTTCGCTTCAACACGGCCGAGCGCGCCTTCGCGATGATGGTCCATGCCCACGACGGCGTGGTCATCGCCGAGTTCGAGCCGGCCAGCGACATTGCCGCGGCCTACGGCCACCTGTACCCGCTGGTGCGCAGCTTCATCGGGCGCATGGAAGAGGCGCAGGATGTCGAGGCGCTGTGCCGCCTGGCGGTGGATGAAATCAAACGCATCACCGGCTTTGGCCGGGTCATGGCCTACCGCTTCGACCCCGAGGGCAATGGCCTGGTGCTGGCCGAGCAGGCCGACGCCGGCTACCCGGCCTACCTCGGCCTGTGCTTCCCCGCTACAGACATCCCGGCCCAGGCCCGCGCGCTGTACGTGGCCAACCGCATCCGCGTGATCGAAGACGCCGACTACCAAAGCTCGCCGTTGGTGCCACCACACAACCCGCGCACCGAGCGCCCGCTCGACATGAGCTACGCCGCCCTGCGCAGCGTGTCGCCGGTGCACTTGCAGTACATGCGCAACATGAACACCTCGGCGTCGATGTCGCTGTCGATCGTGGTGCGTGGGCGCCTCTGGGGGTTGGTGTCGTGCCATAACCAGGCGCCGCTGGCGGTGGGCTTCCAAGTGCGCATGGCCTGCGAACTGCTCGGCAGCGTGCTGTCGCTGCAGATCGAAGCGCGCGAGACCGAAGCCGACACCCAGCGCCTGCTGGGCCTGCGCCAGAACATCGTGAAGATGCTCTCGGCGATGGCCGACTGCGACAGCGTGCAAGGCGGGCTCAAGGCCCTGCCCGACGTGTTCATCGATTTTGCCGGCGCCCAGGGCGCGGCGGTGTTTTCCGAATCCAGCTGCGAGCTGTTTGGCAGCGCCCCAGGCGCCGAGCAGGTCGAGGCCCTGGCCAACTGGCTGAGCGAGCGCGGCCTGGGCACCCAGCAGGTGTTCCAGAGCGATAACGTCGGCCGCGACATCCCCGAGCTGCCCGCCCTGGCCGGCAGCGTGGCGGGGGTGCTGGCGGTGGCGATCTCCGAACTGCACAACCACTACCTGATGTGGTTCCGCGTTGAACGCCAGCGCACCGTCAACTGGGCCGGCCGCCCGGAAAAAAACTGGGCCGGGGGCGCCGTGCTGAACCCGCGCAGCAGCTTCGAGCTGTGGCGTGAAACCGTGAGCGGGCACTCCACCGCTTGGGAGCCGATGGTCGTCGAAGGCGCGCTGGAATTGCGCACCGCGGTGCTCGGCATTGTGCTGCGCAAGGCCGAAGAGTTGGCGCAGATGGCCGGCGACCTGAAAAAATCCAACAAGGAACTCGAGGCGTTTTCCTACAGCGTGTCCCACGACCTGCGCGCGCCGCTGCGGCACATCGCCGGCTACGCCGAGCTGCTGGGCGACTTCGAGGGCAGCAACCTGTCCGAGCGCGGCCTGCGTTTTCTCGAGCACATCGGCGAGTCTGCGCGCTTTGCCGGCACCCTGGTCGACAACCTGCTGAGCTTCTCGCAGATGGGCCGCTCGGCGCTGCGCCTGTCGGATGTCGACCTGACCGCCCTGGTCGAAGCCACCCGCCGCGAAATGGCCCCGGATTTCGAAAGGCGCGAGGTGCAATGGCACGTGCACACGCTGCCACGGGTGGTGGCGGATGCCGCGTTCATCCACCTGGCGCTGCGCAACCTGTTGTCCAACGCCATCAAGTACACCCGAGACCGCGCGCCCGCGGTGATCGAGATCGGCGCCGAACAACGGCGCGATGAAGTGGTCGTGTATGTGAAAGACAACGGCGTGGGCTTCGACATGGCCTACGCCGGCAAGCTGTTCGGGGTGTTCCAGCGCTTGCACCGCATGGAAGAGTTCGAAGGTACCGGCATCGGCCTGGCCAGTGTGCGGCGGATCATCGAACGCCATGAAGGGCGTGTATGGGCCGATGGCGCCTTGGGAGAGGGTGCCACCTTCTATTTCGCGTTGCCGCGGCGTGAGTGACCGGCAGGCAACCTGTATTTTTTCAAGAGGCAAACATGCTCAAACCCATTCTTCTGGTGGAAGATAACCCCAAGGACCTGGAACTGACCTTGGTGGCGCTGGAACGTAGCCAATTGGCCAACGAAGTGATCGTGCTGCGCGACGGCGCCGAAGCGATGGATTACCTGTTCCGCCGCGGCGAGCATGCCGGGCGTGACGAAGGTAACCCGGCGGTGATGCTGCTCGACCTGAAGCTGCCCAAGGTCGACGGCCTTGAGGTGCTCAAGGCGGTGCGCGAGGCCGAAGAGCTGCGCAGCATCCCGGTGGTGATGCTCACCTCGTCGAAAGAAGAACCCGACCTGCAACGTGCCTACCAGTTGGGCGTGAACGCCTACGTGGTCAAGCCGGTGGAGTTCAAGGCGTTCGTCTCGGCGATTTCCGATTTGGGCATCTTCTGGGCCGTTCTCAACGAGCCACCACCCGGTTCCCTGCGCCTGCAGCGCCGCCCGCCAGTGTAAGCGGGCCTTTGACATAGGTTGACCATGCCCGCGCGCCCCCTGAAGTTGCTGCTGATCGAAGACAGTACCCGCGATGCCGAGCTCACCTTGCTGACGCTGGAGCGCGCGGGGCTCGAGTTCGTGCCGACCTTGCTGCACCACCACGCCGAGGTGGTGCCGGCCTTGCAACAACAGCAGTTCGACCTGATCCTCAGCGACGTGCTGCTGCCCGGTTCGTCGGGTGAAGAAGTGCTGCAGGTTGCCCATCACGTCGCGCCCTTGACCCCGTTCATCGTGATCTCCGGCGTGTTCGGCGAAGAGCACGCGGTGAAGATGATGCGCAGCGGCGCCACCGACTACGTGCTCAAGCAAAACCTCCCGCTGCTGCCGGCGGCGGTCAAGCGGGCCCTGGCCGAGGTCGATGAGCGCCGCCAGCGCCAACGCGCCGAGCGCGACCTGCACGACGCCGAGTCACGCGCGCGGATTGCCATCGAGGCGGCGCGGATGGGCACCTGGGACATGGACCCACGCAGCGAAGGGCTGATCTGGGATGCCCGCTGCAAGGCCATGCACGAACTGCCCGAGGCGGCCAGCGTCAGCCTCGAGTTCTTCTACGCGGGCATTCACCCCGATGACCGCGAGCGGGTGCGCAACCGGGTCAACGAAGCCCTGGCCGGCGCGCCGGCGTTCCAGGTCGACTACCGGGTGCGCCTGCCCAGCGGCGCCGAGCGCTGGTTCCGCAGCACCGGCCGCTCCAGCTTCGAGCACGGCCAGTGCGTGCGTTTTACCGGGGTATTGCAAGACATCACCGAACAGCAACAGGCCACCGAGGCCCTCGAACGGCTTAACGAACTGCTCAGCGACCGCGTGCAAAAGCGCACCCGCGAGCGTGACCGCACCTGGGAGTTGTCTCGCGAACTGCTGGCGGTGATCCTCCCCGACACCACCCCCGAGGCGCTCAACCCGGCCTGGGAATTCACCCTCGGCTGGACCCGCCAACAACTTGCCGGCATGCGCCTGGTCGACCTGGTGCACCCCCACGACCAGGCCACCACCAACCGTGAGCTGGCCAGCCTGGCCCAGGGCAATGTGTCGAGCCGCTTCGTCAACCGCCTGCGCCACGCCGACGGCGGCTACCGCTGGATGGCCTGGACCCTGGTGCCCGAAGGCGGCGTGTTGTACGCCGCGGTGCGCGACATCACCAGCGAGCGCGAGGTGCTCGATGCCCTGGCCGCGACCAACGAGCGCCTGCGCGAGCAGATCGCCGAGCGCGAGCGGGTAGAGGCTGCGCTGCAGCAGATGCAGCGCCTGGAGGCGGTCGGCCAGCTCACCGCTGGCGTGGCCCACGACTTCAACAACCTGCTGACGGTGATCCTCGGCAGCACCAACTTCCTGATGCGCGACCTCGCCAAGGAAAACTACACCCGCTTCGGCAACCGCCTGCAGAACATTCTCGAAGCCGGCGAGCGTGGCGCCCGGCTGACCAGCCAGTTACTGGCGTTCTCACGGCGCCAGCGCCTGCAACCCACCGCGGTGAACCTCAACGAAACCGTCGAGGGCATGCTCGATTTGCTGCAGCGCACCCTCGGCGGCAGCATCTGGCTCGAAACCGACACCGAGCCAGCGCTGTGGAGCGCCCAGGTCGACCCGACGCAAACCGAGATGATCATCCTCAACCTGGCGATCAACGCCCGCGACGCCATGCCCGAGGGCGGTGCGCTGCGCCTGGCCACCCGCAACGAGGTGATCACCGCCCCGGCGCGCCGCCCGGAAGCGCCAGACCCCGGCAACTACGTGGTGCTGGCGATCCAGGACTCCGGCTGCGGCATGAGCGAGGCGGTGCTGGCCAAGGCCTTCGAGCCGTTCTTCACCACCAAGGAAGTGGGCAAGGGCTCGGGCCTGGGCTTGGCCCAGGTGTTTGGCTTCGCCAAGCAGTCCGGTGGCGGTGTGGCCATCGATTCGGTGGTGGGCGAGGGCACCACGGTCAAGGTATACCTGCCTGGTGGCCCACAGACCCAGGCCGCCGAAGCCGCGCCAACGGCCCCGGTGGAAGCGCCGCAAAGCCAGCACCACACCGTGCTGCTGGTCGATGACGACGCCAGCGTGCGGGCGATCACCGCGCTGGCGCTGCAAGGCCTGGGCTACACGGTAGTGGAGGCCGACGGCGGCGACCAAGCGTTGCTACGGCTGGGCCCGGGCATCGACCTGGTGGTCACCGATTACGCCATGCCCGGCATGAACGGCGCGCAACTGGCCGGCGAACTGCACAAACGCCGCCCGGAACTGCCGGTGGTGTTCATCACCGGCTATGCTGAAATAGGCGGCCTGGACGACGGCCAATACCTGATCGTGCAGAAGCCTTACCGGGAAGAAGAACTGGCAGCCACCTTGCGCCAGGCATTGGCCCAGCCTTTGGCCATGCCTTGAACCTTGCGCCGATGGCCGGGTCGGTTCTAGTAGAACCCGCAACACCATCGGACAAGAGGAACGGGCATGGTAGAGCATGGGCATGAAGACTGGATGGGCAACGACCATCTGACCAAGGTGCATGAAGAAACCCTCGGCAACGGGGCGAAGATCCATGTCACGGCGCGGCAGACGGCTGACCAGGAGTACCTGATCGAAATGCGTGTTTACGGCAGCGACGGCCAGGTGCTTCACGAAGAAGTGAAGAAAAAGGTCGAAGACCCGGGGCCGACCGCGGAACTGCTCAAATGGGGCATCGACCAGGCCAAGCGCCATGCCGCCGGGCACCGCGGGGCGCCGATGGACAACCACCACCAGAAAACCCCGATCTGAGTGTGATTTGCAGGGCTCATCGCCCGGCACAGCCTGGATGCCGGACCACGGCGTCCCACGGGGCCTGTGTTGCTTCCAAAATCAATGGTTTACACAAATCTGGTGGGAGGCCGGCTGTGCCGGGCGATGGGCCCTATAGACCACCCTCGACAAACCGCGTCTTGCCACGGCCGTCGGCATCATACTGCCCCATCTCCACCGGCGTGCCGTGCGCATCGAACTTCACCCAGCCCAAGCCCGCGCCATTCCACAGCCGCTCGCCGGCGTCGCGGCGGTCGGGCAGGTAGGGGCTGACCTCCATACCACGCCGGCGGGTCAACAGGTTCAGCGGCGAGCGCGGTGAATACAACCAGCGGTTGAGCCGGTCGAACCACGCCAGCAAGCGCTGCGGAAACTCGTTCTTGATCCCGCTGGAGGTCACCTGCCACAGGCTGGGCCCGCCCGCGCGGTGGCGCAGGCGAATGCGGTAAACGAACGAGTAGTGCACATCCCCAGACAGAATGGTGTAGCGCCCTGGCGTGCGCGAATGGCTGAAGATGCTCAGCAGCGTGCGCGCCGCGCCCTTGTGCGCCATCCAGTTTTCGGCATCGACCAGCAGCGCCTGGCCCAGGGCGCTGAACGCCCGCTGCACCGCCTCGATCAGCTTGACCCCGAACATCGGCGCCGGTGACACGATCACGCAGGCCGGGTGGTCAAGCAGGTATTGCTGCATCTCGCACAGCGCTTCCCAGTCCATCAACCCGGAGGGGCTGGCCAGGTTGCGCTCGCTGCGCCAGCGCTGGGTGCGGGTGTCGAGCACCAGCAGCGGTGGGTTGCTCGGCAGGTTGTAGTGCCAGGCGTTCCAGCGCAGCAGTTGCTGGATCAGCGCATCCTGCCCGGCGCTGGGCAGCCAGCCGCTGGCGGCGGCCTCGCTGGCCAGGGCTTCGGCCGCTTCCAGTGGTGCGCCGAACTGCCCCGGCGCGTTGCCCCAGCCCTGGCACAGCAGGTAGCCGAGCAGCGCATTGCCGATGATCCGCCGTGAAAACGGGTGGCCATAGGCGGTGTGCTCCCACTGCGCGGAGAGGTTCCAGTCGTCGGTCACGTCGTGGTCGTCGAAGATCATCAGCGTGGGCAGGTGCGCCAGCGCCCGCGCCGCCTTGCCGAGCCCGGCGCAGAAGCCGCGCAGGCGCCCGGCCTCCAGCGCCCAGCGCTCGGCAGCGGGGGCCTCCAGCGGCGGCAGGCTGACCTCGATCAGCCGCCACGGCAGCGGCGACCACACCAGCAGGTACATGGCCATCACCTCGGCGAAGGTGACCAGGTGGTTGTCGGCGCTGCTGCTGGTGAAGATCGGTTTGCGCACCCCGCCGAAAAACCGCTCGCGCACGCCGCGGTTGCTGTCGAGGTCGGGCAGCAACCCCACCCGGCGGTAATAGGTGGCTGGGTGGCTGTACAGCGCCTGGCTGTCGGCCACCACCGCGCCGTCGAGCTGTTCGTCGAACAGCCCCAGGCGGGCGATCAACTGGTGGATGGCGCGCAGCATGGGCCCGGCCACGTCGTCGGCGTAGATCTGGTCGCCGGTGAGCAGCAGCACGGCCGGGCGCTGCGCGGCGGCCGGGCGCGCGTCGAGCAGGCGGTCGGCGCACAGCAGGCCATCGGCACTGGGGTGATGGGGCTTGCGGCACGAGCCGTGCAGCAGGTGGTCGAGGCGCTCGCGCAGCACGAAGTTCAGGCGCTGCGCGCGTTCGTACAGCAGGTGCGGGCCCCACTGGGCGACCGGCTGGCCGGCGGCGAGCAGGTCGTAGTGCACCAGGGTGTCGTAGGGCAGCGGCTCGGCCAGCGCCACGTTGATCAAGCGCAGCCAGGCATGGCGGCCCACCTGCAGGGTGGTGGTGTGGGCCGCGAGGTCGAGGGTGGCCCGCGCGGGGCTGCCGTCTACCTGAAGTTCCAGCCGCAGCGGGCACGGCTGCGAGGTGACCAGCCACAGCGCCAATTGCTCGGGGCTCGAGCGGCGTAACAGGGGGCCGGCCAGTACGGGGGGCAGTGAGGGTTCGGGCATGCGCAACCGTTATCGTAGAGCCAAGGCGCCCATCGTAACGGAGCAGGCGTTGACGATGCACGTTGATAACGCCCGGTTAATGCGTTGGGCCCAGGCTGGCGGCCGACTTTTATGTAACAAGGAGCCACCATGAACACCCCCTTACGCCGCGTGTTGTTCGTTCTGGCGTTGTTCGGCAGCGGCGCGGCGCAGGCCGCGAGCGATTGGCCCGCCCCTGTGCAGGCGCTGGTGGGCAAGGGCGCCCAGGTGCTCGGCCGCTTCGACGCCCCCGGTGGCCTGCAAGGCTTTGCCGCCACTTACCAGGGCCAGGGCATAGCGCTGTACCTCACCGCCGACGGCCAGCATGTGCTGATGGGCCACCTCTATGACGCCCAGGGCCAGGACCTCTCCGCGGCGCCGCTTGAGCAGCAGGTGTACAAACCGCTGAGCGAGCAGATGTGGCAACGCCTCGAGGCCAGCCATTGGATCGCCGACGGGCGCGATGATGCCGCGCGGGTGGTGTATGTGTTCAGTGACCCAAACTGCCCCTACTGCAACCTGTTCTGGCAGCAAACCCGGCCGGCGGTGGAGGCTGGCAAGCTGCAGCTGCGCCACGTGATGGTGGGGATCATCCGCAACGACAGCCCCGGCAAGGCCGCCGCGCTGCTGGCCAGCCAGGACCCAGCCAAGGCCCTGCATGACCACGAGGCCGCCGGCAAGGGCAGTACTCTGAAGGCCCTGGGGGCCATCCCACCGGCGCTGGAGAAGCAACTGGCCGATAACGTCGACCTGATGACGGCCCTGGGCGCCCAGGCCACCCCGGCGATTTTCTACCGCAACGAGCGCGGCTTGCTGGAGCAGCAGCAGGGGGCGCCGCAGGCTGAGCAACTGAAGGCGATTACCGGGTTGTAGCAGCCACTGCCCGGCTGGGCCGTAACGCTGTCCACTTAAGCCATTTCACGGCTTCATGGGTGGGATCAATCTGTGAGCTCTGCTGATTTTGTGCATGGCTTCAGGGCCCATCGCCCGGCACAGCCGGCCTCCCACGGGTTTGTGTAAATCCTTGATTTAAGCGGCAATACACAATCTGTGGGAGGCCGTGGTCCGGCACTCCGGCTGTGCCGGGCGAGGGGCCCTGGTGGCCTAACCAGCCTTCTTCAACAACTTGGCGAAGTGGTCGATCGCCAGCTTGTAGCCGTGGGTGCCGAACCCGGCGATCACGCCCACGGCGATCAGCGAGATGTACGAGTGGTGGCGGAAGGCTTCACGCTTGTGCACGTTGGAGATGTGCACTTCCAGCACTGGCACTTCGGCCGCGGCGAAGGCGTCGTGCAGGGCCACCGAGGTGTGGGTCCAGGCGCCGGGGTTGATCACGATGCCATCGACCTTGCCGCGGGCGGCGTGAATCCAGTCGATCATTACCCCTTCGTGGTTGGTTTGCTTGCACTCGATGTCCAGGCCATGGGCCTGGGCGGTGGCGCTGCACATCGCCTCTACATCGGCGAGGGTTTCGCTGCCGTAGGTACCGGGCTCGCGCAGGCCGAGCATGTTCAGGTTGGGGCCGTTCAAAACGAGCAGGCGGTGAGCCATGGGCTAAAAGTCCTATGCGGGAGGGGGTTAACGAGCCCGCCGGCGGCAGGCCAGCGTACCCAGGAGGAAGGCGGCTAGGGCCCAGCACAGGCCATCGAGCCACCACCAGAGGCTGGCCGGCAGCTGTGCCAGCGGCCCCCGGGCGAACCAGCTCGACACATGCGAGCCGGGCAGTTGCAGCAGCTCCAGCAAGCCTTGCTGCAGGCCGAGCAGGCCGCAGCCTGGGGGCACGCTGCTGCAATAGAACACACTGGCCTGCAGCGTGCGGCTGAGGATCATGTCGGCGGCGCCGACCAGCGCAGCGAACAGCGCCAGGCGCAGAAGGGGGGCTTGCAGCACGATGTAACCGGCCTCTGGAGGGGCGAAGCTGCGCAGCATACCTCAGCCGCCGGCGCGCGGGTACCGGCGGCGAGGGGCTTTGCGTGCGCTGATCGCCCGAAGGTTATTGTGGCCGCGGCGCGACCAGGTATTGGGAAAACTGCACGTTGTCGACTTCATCGACCTTTTTCTTCAGCCGCTCGTTGAACGCCCTGCCCACCGGGTACTGGCCGCCGGAGGTGGTGCGGAACTGCGCGGTCAGAGTGATGCCGTTGAGGTCCATTTTATCCACCCCGAAAATCTGCAACGGCCCCTGCAGGTTGGTGCGCAGCAGGAAGTCGTTCTCGATGTCGGCGGCGGTCTCGCGGATCAGCCGCAGGGCGGTGTCCACATCGCTGTCGTAGGTCACCTGCACCGAGAAGAACGCATAGGCGAACTGCCGTGACTGGTTGGTGACGGCCTTGATCTGGCCGAACGGCACCGAATGCACGAAGCCCTTGCCGTCGCGCAGGCGCAGGGTGCGGATGGTCAGGCTCTCAACGGTGCCGGCGTGGCCAGAGTCGAGCACCACCCAGTCGCCGATGGCGATGGTGTCTTCGATCAGGATGAACAGCCCGGTGATCACGTCTTGCACCAGCTGCTGCGAGCCGAAGCCGATCGCCAGGCCGACCACCCCGGCGCCGGCCAGCAGCGGCGCGACGTTGATGCCCAGGTTGGCCATGGTGGTGATCACGCAGATCACCAGCAGCACGATCTTGGTAGCGTTGCGCAGCATCGGCAGGATGGTTTTCACCCGGGTGCTGGGCTGGCGGCTGGCGCGCTTGCCCACCGCCGGCTTGAGCGCTTCCTGGATCGCCGTGTCGATCACCACCCACAGCAACCAGGTGACCAGCAAGATCAAACCAATGGCGCTGATCGAGTCGCTGATTGCCCGGCCTACCGCATTGCGCGCGGCAAACTGCAGCACCGACACGCCCCAGATGCGCCCCAGCAGCTCGATGAAGGCAATCGCGATGGCCACCCGCGCCAAGGCGTGGGCTAGGCTGCGCACCAGTTCCAGGTAGGGCCGAGTGCGGCCGTTGTCGGCGGCCGGTGGCGGGCTGAGCAGGTGGTGCGCGAGGGTGCTGAGGAACACCGCGCCCACCAGCAGCACCGTGGTCATCAAGGCCCGTTGCAACGCCTGTTGGCTTTCCTGGCCGGCGCCGATCAGGTGGATCATCGACACCAGGATCATCAGCAGAATCGGCAGGTACCAGAGTGCCGAGAAAATCCGCAGGGTTTCCTGCACGGCGCGGTGCTGGTGGCGTTGGTTGTAGCCGCGGTTGCGGATCAGGTGCGCTACCGGCCGGCGCATGCGCAGCACCAGCGCGGCAAACAGTACCGTGGCCAGCAGGCCGCAGATCGCCGCGATGCTGGCGGTGAGGTTGCTGCCCAGTTGGCGGGCGATCTGCGGGCTGGTCAGGGCATCGCCCAGTGCCGCCAGAAAGCCGATCAGGAACAACTGGCGCGGCGCGTGGCGGCGCAGCACCGCCACCGCCGCGCGTTTGTGGCCCACATCGAACAGGGTGATCACGCACAGCACCACCGAGGTGGAAAACACCCCGCTGCTGGTGGCGTAGGCCAAGCTCAGCGCCGAGGCGCGGGCCATCGACAGCGGCAGGTGGTGGGCCACGGCGATGGCCGCGGGCAGCGCCGCCAGCGCCGGCAGGGTAAAGCGCAGCAGGTAACCGAACACGGCATGCAGGCGCTTGCGCCGGTTGAACGGCGGGTGCCGCCCCACCCGCGCCCACAGCCAGCGCGCGAGCACGTGCAGGGCGCCGAAGGCCAGCACCCAGCAGGCGCTGAGCAGGATGAAGTCGCGGGCCAGGCCCAGGCTGTTCTCCGCCACCTGCTGGTCGATCAGTTGGCCGGCTTCGTTGGCGGCGCGGTCGGTGCGCAGGCGCCAGTTGTCGAGCAGGTTCTGGTCGAGGTTGAGGGAGTCTTGCAGGTCGTCGAGGCTCGAGCCGAGGGTGCCGAGCAGGCCGCCCTGAACCAGGGTGGTGTCTTCGGGTTTGGGCTCGGCCGCGGCGGGGGCGGCGATGGCATCGAAGCTGAACAGGGCGAGCAACAACAGCAGGCACAGGCGTGGCACGGGCAGGCTCCAGCGAGGGTGGCCTATGCCTAGATCGTTTTGCCGCGGGCAAGTTCGCCGGGAGGGTATTTCAGGGCCCTTCGCCCGGCTGTGCCGTAATGCTGTTCACTTAAGCAAATTCACGGCTTCATGGAAGGGATGAATCTGTGAGCTCTGCTGATTTTGTGCATGAGCTTCAGGGCCTATCGCCCGGCACAGCCGGCCTCTCATCAAACAAAAAATATCCCCTTGTTTTT
>NZ_JBIBKC010000030.1:0-26211 GCF_042958985.1 Pseudomonas sp. NPDC007930 | reverse complement strand
CCCCTTCCGCGACACCTCCACTCGGCCTCCCGAATCGCGCGTTCGGCGGCGCCTGGGCGATCGCGCACCAAAAGCAAGAGCAAGAGCAAGAGCAACCCTCATGCCCTTCCTATAGCTCCAGTTCAATCCGTGGGCGGCTGTGCCGTAGTGCTGTTCACTTAAGCAATCAGGGCGCTGAATTGAGGATAAAAATCCCTGGTTTGTTCAAATGGTTTTACTGAGCGCATGACCTGACTGGCCCTTCGCCCGGCACAGCCGGCCTCCCACCGGATTTTTGTAAGTAATTGATTTACTGGGCAACATAGAACCCGTGGGGGGACGTGGTCCGGCACTCCGGCTGTGCCGGGCGAAGGGCCCTCAAGCCTGGCGCGCAACGGGCAGCTGCCGCCGCTGCCCGGGGATCGCCGCCAGCAACTCGCGGGTATAGGGGTGCTGTGGCTGCCCCAATACCTGCGCCGCCGGGCCCTGTTCGACCACCTCGCCCTGGCGCAGCACCAGCACCTGGTGGGCCAGGCTGCGCACCACCGCGAGGTCATGGGACACCAGCACGTAGGCCAGCCCCAGCTCGCGCTGCAGCTCGCCGAGCAGCTCGAGAATCTGCGCCTGCACCGACACATCCAGCGCGCTCACCGGCTCGTCGAGCAACAGCAAACGCGGCTTGAGCGCCAGCGCGCGGGCGATCGCCACCCGTTGCCGCTGGCCGCCAGAAAGCTCCCGGGGCAGGCGGTCGAGGTAGGCCCGCGGCAGGCGCACCTGGTCCATCAGGGCAACCGCGGCCGCCACCAACGCCGCCCCCTTGGCGCGGCCAAAGGCCCTCAACGGCTCGGTCACGCACTGGAATATCGTGTGCCGGGGATTGAGCGCGGCGAAGGGGTTCTGCTGCACCAGTTGCACCTGCTCGCGCAGCGGGCGCAGGCGGTTCCAGGGGTAGCCAGTGATGTCCTCTTCACCGTAGCGCACCCGGCCGTGGTCAGGTGTGTCCAGGCCTAGGGCCAGGCGCAGGGTGGTGCTTTTGCCGGAGCCGCTTTCGCCGACGATCGCCAGGGTGTGCCCGGCCCAGGCGTGCAAGCTCACCTGCTTGAGCGCATCGAAATGCCCGCCACCCGGCAGCCGGTAGCGCTTGCTCACCTGCTCCAGGCTGAGCAGCGGCGCTTCGCCGGGCCTGGCCGGGCGTGGCGCGGGCGGTGCCGGGGCGGCGGCAAAGGCCGGGGCGGCGGCGAGCAGTTGCCGGGTGTAGGGGTGGCTGGGGTGGTTGAGCACCTGGGCCGGGGTGCCGTATTCCACCGCCTCGCCGTGTTTCATCACCAGCACCCGGTCGGCCCGGTCGGCGGCCACGCCGAGGTCGTGGGTGATGATCACCAGGGCGATGCCGCGCGCCTGCACCTGTTGTTCGAGGTGGTCGAGAATGCGCCGCTGCACGGTCACGTCGAGGGCGCTGGTGGGCTCGTCGGCCACGATCAAGCGCGGGTTGCCGGCCAGGGCGATGGCGATCAATACCCGCTGGCGCATGCCGCCCGAAAGCTCATGGGGGTACTGGCGGGCGCGCAGCGCGGGTTGGTCCAGGCCGACCTGGGCGAGCAGTTCGAGCACGCCCGCATTCACCCCAGGGTAGCGCCGGCCGTGGGCCTGCAGCAGGCTTTCGGCAATCTGCCGGCCGATGCGCTGGGTGGGGTTGAGGCTGACCATTGGGTCTTGCGGGACCAGCCCCAACACCTGCCCACGTACCGCTTGCCAGGCGCGCTGGCTGGCCTGGGTGAGGTCTTGCCCGGCGATCCGCAGGCTGCCGCCAGTGATGCGCGCGCTGGCCGGCAGCAGGCCGAACAGGGCGTTGGCCAGGGTGGTTTTGCCCGAGCCGCTTTCACCGACGATCGCCAGGGTTTGCCCGGCCTCGATGCTCAGGTTCAGCCCGCGTACGGCGTGGGTGGTGTCACGGCCGGCGCGGTAGCTGATCGCCAGGTTGCGCAGTTCAATCAGCGGCGTGCTCATCGTTGGGTTTCCTCCAGGGTGCGGGCGATATGGTTGAGGCTGAACACCACCAGCACCACGAACAGCCCAGGCAGCAGCGACACCCACGGCGCGGTGATCAGAAACTGGCGGCCGTTGGCGATCAGCGTGCCCCATTCGGCCGCGGGTGGCTCGGCGCCAAAGCCGAGGAAGCTGAGCCCGGCAGTGGCAAGGATCGCCGCGCCCACATCGAGGGTGGCCAGCACTGCCACCGGGCCCCAGGCGTTGGGCAGCACATGCCGCAGCAAGGTGCTGCCCCAACTCGCCCCCGCGAGCCGCGCGGCTTCCACGTAGGGCAGGGTTTTCACCCGCAGCACTTCGGCGCGGGTGGTGCGGGCGAAGCCAGGGATGATCCCCACGCCCACGGCAATCGCCACCGGCAGGGTGCCGAAGCCGATCGCGGTGACGATCGCCAGCGCCAGCAGCAGCCCCGGCAAGGCCAGCAGCACATCGACCAGGCGCATGATCGCCGCATCCAGGCGCCCGCCGATAAACCCGGAGAGGATCCCCAGGCCCAGCCCGCAGAGCAGCGCCAGGCCCACCGCGCCAAGCGCGGCGAGCATCGACAGGCGCGCGCCATACACCACCCGGGTGTACAGGTCGCGGCCCAGCTCATCGGTGCCGAACCAATGCTGCGCGCCCGGCGCCTGGAGCATCTGCGCGGGTTGGGTGGCGTAGGGGTCGAAGTGGCTGAACAACCCCGGTGCCAGCGCGGCCAGCAGGGCGAACAGCACCAGCGCCACGGCCAGCACGAAGCCGGGCCGGCGCAGCAGCGGCGTGAGCGCGTCGCCCAGGCGCGCGAGGCGGCGGCGTGGGCGCCAGGGCAGGGGGGTATCGAGCAGTGTGGGCATGGTCAGGTCACCTTCGCGGCGTGGGTGATGCGCGGGTCGAGGATGGGGTAAAGCAGGTCAACGATCAGGTTCACCAGCACGAAGGCGGCGGCCGACACCGCCACCACTGCCAGCACCAGGGGGATGTCTTGGCGCAGCACCGCCTCTTGCACCAGCCGGCCAACGCCATTGCGGGCGAAGATGGTCTCGACCAGCACCGCCCCGGACACGGTATTGCCCACCTGCAGGCCGACCAGCGTGAGCAGCGGCAGCGCGGCGTTGCGCAGGCCGTGGCGGGCCTGCACCTGGGCGCGGCTGAGGCCCTTGGCAAAGGCGGTGGCGATGTACGGCTCGCGCCACACCCCGGCGAAGCCGCGCTGCAGCACCTGGGCGTACACCGCCGCGCTGGGGATCGCCAGGGTCACCGCCGGCAGCACCAGGCTGGCCCAGCCGTCGCTGCCAGTGGCCGGGAACCAGCCCAGGCCAAAGGCGAACACCTGGATGAACAACAAGCCCATCCAGAACACCGGCACCGAAAACCCCAGCGCCGGCAACCGCGCCAACGCCACCTTCAGCGGCTGCCAGCGGATGTACGCGGCCAGGTAGGCCAGGCCGATGCCGCCGGCCAGCGACAGCACGATGGCGCAGCCGGCCAGCGCCAGGGTTTGCGGCAGGCGCTCGGCCAACACCGCGGTCACCGGCCGCGCCAGGGTCAGGGATTGGCCCAGGTCGCCGTGCAGCATGCCCCACAGCAGATGGCCATACTGCGCCAGCACGCCGCGGTCCAGGCCGTAGTAGGCGCGGGCCTTGGCCAGCGCCTCCGGGCTCATGGCGTCGACCTCCATGCCGGCGGCGCTGAGCATGATCGCCAGCGGGTCTCCGGGCAGCAGGTAGAGAATGAAATAGGTGATCGTCCAGGCCCCCCATAGCACCAGCAGGGCCTGGCCGACGCGGCCGAGCAGGTAGCGGGTCATGGCGTGACCTCGATGTCACCCAGCAGGGCAAAGCCCTCGGCGGTCCATTTGAAGTGCTTCACCCGCGGCGCGGTCGCCGCCTGCCACACCCGCTCGTACACCGGGATCGCCGAGCCCTGGTCGATCAGCAGGTCTTGCAACTGGCCGTAGGCGTCGCTGCGCTGGGCGCTCTGGGTGGCGGTCAGGCCTTGGTCGAACAACGCCTCGGCCTTGGGCAGGGTGGCGGCGGTGTAGGTGTTGGTGGCCAGGGTCGAGCTGTTGGCGCTGCGCGGGTCGAGCACCGTTTGCAGGATGATCGGGTCGGCGCGGGTCATGTAGGTGTTGGTCAGGTCGTAGTTGCCCGAGGCGTTGGTGGCGGCCCATTCGGCCTTGGTTTGCACCTTCAGCTTGAGCTCGATGCCGACCTTGCGCAGTTGGTCCTGGATCAGCACATCGCCGGCGGTTTCCTTCACCGGCACGTTGTAGACCAAGCTCAAACGCTGGCCGCCTTTGTAGCGGTAGCCGCCCTCGCCAAGCGCCCAGCCGGCGCCGTCGAGCAGGCTGGCGGCGGCGGCCGGGTCAAAGCCGAGCTTGGCGCTCTGGTCGCGGAAGAACGGCGTGGTCACGTCGTACACCCCCTTGACCACCGGGAACTGCGGGTTGTACACGGTGCGCGCGTAGCTGCCGCGGTCGATCGCCTTGCTCAGCGCCAGGCGCACGTTGAGGTCACCGAGAATGCGCCCGTTGCGGGTGTTGGGGTACAGGTTCCAGGCCGGGCCGGGCAGCGAGCGGCTTTGCAACACGGCGTTCTTCGATTGCAGCAGCTTGAGGTCGACCTCGGAGAACGGGTAGCGCGGCCAGAGGATGTCGGCCTTGCCCTGCAGGAACAGCCCGTTGCGCACGCTGTCTTCGGGGATGTAGCTGACTTCCACCGCGTCGAGGTGGGCCTCGCCGGGGTTGGCCATGTTCGCCGAGGGCCAGGCGTAGCCTTTGCGCTTGACCAGCTTGAGGTCTTTTTCCGGGGTGTAGTGGTCGATCACGAACGGCCCGGTGCCGATGATCTTGCCCTTGGAGCGCTCTTCGGCGCTGAGCGCGTACGACGCCGGGGCGAGGATCGCCAGGTTGGTGGTCGAGGTGGCCTGCAAAAAGCCAGCGTTAGGCGTGCTCAGCACCAGCTTGACGGTGTGCGCGTCGATCACCTCGGCGTGGTCGTAGCCGGCCAGGTAGGTGGCGCCGAAGGTGCTCGGCAGCTTGCTGGCAAAGGCTTTGTCGGCGTCGAAGGCGGTTTTCACCGCGTTGGCGTCGAAGGCGCTGCCGTCGCTGAAGGTCACGCCCTGGCGCAGGTAAAAGGTGTACTCACGGGCATCGGCGCTGACCGCCCAACGTTCGGCCAGCCAGGGGATGATCTTGCCGCTGTCGGGGTCTTGGTCGGTGAGTGACTCGGCCACGTTACGCAGCACCACCCGGTGCTCGAGCCAGTACACCTGGAACGGGTCGATGCTGACCAGGTTGGTGTTGTCGCCCCAGAAGGCAATGCGCAGGGTTTTGCTGGCGGGTTCCGCGGTGTTGTTGCCGCAGGCGCCCAGGCTCAGGGCGAGGGCCAGCGGGGCGAGCAGGGTGAGGGCGCGGTGCGGTGTTCGGTGTGTGGGCATGGGCATTCCTTGCAAAAGGGGGCCGTGCCGCCCCCTCACAGGGGCGGCCGGGATTGATCGTTGGGGCAGGTGCGCGCGGGGCCAGGGCTGGCCCGGCGTCAGACGCTGCGGAAGTGGTGGGTGCCGTCGCGGCCCAGTTGCGCCACCAGGCCAAACTCCCAGTCGAGGTAGGCCTGCATCGCTTCACGGGGGGCGTCGGTGCCCTCATAGGGGCGGCGGTAGCGGTCGCTGCGCGGCACCGCCAGGTGGCTTTCGCCGGCCTCCAGTGGCAGGCCGGCGGCGATCCAGGCGGCGGTACCGCCTTCGAGTACCTGCACCGGTTGCTGTACCCGTTGGGCAAGGTCGAGCGCGGCGAAGCGCGCCAGCAGGCTGCTGCCGCAGGTGACCACGTAGCGCTCGGCCAGCGGCAGGTTTTCCAGGGCCTGGGCCAGTTGCGCGCGGATCGCCCAGTGGGCGCCGGGGATGTGCCGTTTTACATAGTTGGCGCTGGTGGTGAAGTCCAGCAGCACGGTGCCAGGTTGCGCCAGCAGGCCTTGCAGCTCCGCCGCACTGATGCTCGGGGGTTGCGGCACCGCCGGCAGGGGTGGCTGCCAGGCGCCGGTTTCGCTGAAGGCTTCGGCCGCCAGGCCGTCGACCACCGCCACCTCCCACCCCATTTGCGCCAGCCACGAGGCGCTCATGTTGGCGCGCACGCCGTCGTCGTCGACCAGCACGATGCGCGCGCCGCGCACACTGGCCACGTGGTCGGTTTCCTGCACCAGTTGCCCACCCGGAACCGGGCGGCTGCCGGGCAGGTGGCCGGCCTGGTATTCGTCTTCGCCGCGCACGTCGAACAGGTAGGTGGTGCGCTCAGCGGCGGCTTGCCAGGCCGCCAGGCCGCTGGCGGAAAGCCTCGCCACCCCGGCGCGGTCGGCCACCCGCCGGGCGCGCTCGGCGGCTTGCTGGCGCTGCGGCTCTTCGGTGGCGCCATGGCGGCGCTGCTGGCCGTGTTCCAGGGTTTGCCCGGCGAGCAGCCAGCCGATGGTGCCGTTGCGCAGCGCCGCGACCTGGTTGGGGATGCCGGCATTCACCAGTGACTGGGTGCCGATCAGGCTGCGGGTGCGCCCGGCGCAGTTGACGATCACCTGGGTGCTCGGGTTGGGCGCCAACTGCGCCACCCGCAGCACCAGCTCGGCGCCGGGTACGCTGACCCCGCCGGGGATGCTCATGGTCTGGTATTCGTCGAAGCGGCGGGCGTCGAGCACCACCACGTCGGCCTTGGCATCGAGCAGGGCTTGCACCTCCTCGGCGGCCAGCGACGGGGTGTGCCGTTCGTGCTCGACCAGTTCGCCAAAGGCCTTGCTTGGCACGTTGACATCGATGAACAGCTCACCGCCGGCCGCGCGCCAGCCGGCGAGGCCGCCGTCGAGCAGCGCCACATCGCGGTAGCCGAGCGCCCGCAGGCGCTGCGCGGCCAGCAGGGCGAGGCCTTCGCCGTTGTCGTAAACGGTGACGGGGGTCTCCAGGCGGGGGATGCGCGCGTACACCTCGATCTCCAGCTTCGACAGCGGGATGTTCGCCGCAAACAACGGATGGGCTTCGGCGAAGGGGGCTTCTTCGCGCACGTCGAGCAGGGCGGTTTCACGCCGCGCGAGCAACTCGGCGCGAAGCTGGGCGTAGGTGCGAAGGGGGAACTGGCTCATGGGGTGATCTCTTTGGACAGGTCCCAAAAATTGGGCAACAGGGTGTTGGAGTAGCCGGAAATAAACGGTTTTTCGCTGCCGTCCGGCAGGTACACCGCGCGCTTGACCGCGCCGATGTTGGCGCCGTACACGTGGATACTGATCGACACGCGGTCGCTGTAGGCATTGCTGACCTGATGGATGTCACCCACCGTGGGCGACACCGCCTCGACCTGGCCGGGCACCAGGCGCACAGGGGCGCCATCGGCCAGCAGCGCGCCGTGGGCATCGCGCACGAAGTTCTGCGCGTCTTCGGCGCCGCGCAGCATGCCGATCAGGCCCCAGGTGCGGTGGTCGTGCAGCGGCGTACGCTGGCCCGGGCCCCAGACGAAGCTGACCACGCTGAAGCGCTGTTGCGCGTCAGCGTGCAGCAGAAACTGCTGGTAGCGCTCCGCGCTGGGCTGGGCGAACGCCGCCGGCAGCCAGTCATCGAAACGCACCAGCTCGGCCAGCAGTTGCCCGCCGTGGTCGAGGATCGCCGCCTCGCTAGGTGCGCTGGCGAGGTACTCGCCCAGCGCGGTGACGAACCGGCGCAGCCGGTCCAGCCGCAGTGCTTCAGCCATGGCGCACCTTCGCCTGTTGTTCGTAGGCGGCCACCTGGGCGCGGATTTCCGGCAGCAAGAACTGCCCGTATTCCACCGCATCGCGCAGTTGGTCGAAGCCGCGGAACAGGAACGTGCTCACGCCCAGCTTGTAGTACTCAAGCGCCGCTTCGGCCACCTGCTCGGCGGTGCCCACCAGCGAGGTGGAGTTGCCGGCGGCGCCGGTCAACGCGGCGATTTCAGTCCATAGGCGCTGGTCGTGCACCTTGCGCTGGCTGGCCAGCTCGACCAGGCGTTCGGAGCCGGCGTTGCTCTTGCCGACGTTGCGCTCGCGGCGGTGGCCACGGCTCTGTTGGGCATTGGCCTTGGCGTCTTCGAGAATGCGGTCGGCGCGGGCCCAGGCTTCGGCTTCGGTGGCGCCGAGAATCGGCCGCAACGACAAACTGAAGCGGATGTGTTTGTCACGGCCGTACTTGGCCGCGGCCTGGCGCACCTTGGCGATGCGCTCGCGCACCTGGGCCAGCGGCTCGCCCCACATCATGTACACGTCGGCGTGTTTGGCGGCGACCTCCACGGCGGCGTCGGAGGCGCCTGAGATGTACAGCGGGATGCCGTTGACCGGCTTGACCTGGGTCAGGTTGTCTTCCACCTGGTAATGCTCGCCGCGGTGGTCGAACGGCGTGCTGGCGTTCCACACCTGCTTGGCCACGTCGAGGTATTCGCTGGTGCGGGCGTAGCGGGCGTCTTTGTCGAGAAAGTCGCCATCGCGCTGCAGGTCACCGCTGTCGCCGCCGGTGATGATGTTCAGCGCCACCCGGCCTTGGCTGAGTTGGTCCAACGTGGCGAACTGGCGGGCAGCGAAGGTGGGCGCCTGAAACCCCGGGCGGTGGGCGATCAATACGCCGAGTTTTTCGGTCACTGCGGTGACCTGGCTGGCCAGCACCAGGGAGTCTGGCGAGGAGGTGTGCACGGCCAGCAGTACCTGGTCGAAGCCGGCGTATTCCTGCGCCTGGGCGAAGGCCTTGATGAAGGGGAGGTCGACCACAGGCCCGTGGGGGGCGACCGATTCACTGCTTTCGCGGGGGCCGACCAGGCCGATGAATTCCAGGCTCATGGGTGTTGCTCCTTCAGTGTTCGTGTAAGCACCCAAGGCACGCGAGCAGGCGGTAGCCGGCACCTCTGGGCAAGGGTTGAAAGGGTGCCGCCACCGGGTGGGGTAGGCTGGGTTATGACCTTAGGTAAGCTTTACAAGGCTGTGAAAGAGTTATTGCTTATAAGCTAATGGTCAGTCCTTGTAGCCCTGGCCCTGCCGGTCGACTTCGCGCAGTACGGCGGCCCAGTGGCGGTCGATGCCGCTGCTGTCGCGGTTGCGCGCGGCGCTGATTTGCTCGTGCACCTTGGCGATTGCCGCCGGCGGGGCGAACAGCAACGCCTCGTTGCCACCGGCCTGGGCGGCGATCTGAATGCTGCAGGCACGCTCCAGCCCGTGCAGTTCACGGAAGGCGTGTTGCACGCTGGCGCCGCCGGTGAGCAGGCCATGGTTGCGCAGGATGAGAATATTGCTCTCGCCGAGGTTGGCCACCAGCCGCTGTTGTTCGTCGAGGTCCAGGGCCACGCCCTCGTACTCGTGGTAGGCCACCCGGCTGTAGTAGGCCAGGGCGTGTTGCGACAGCGGCAGCAGGCCATTTTTTTGCGCCGACACCGCCGCGCCGTCGCGGGTGTGGGTGTGCAGCACCGCCTTGAGGTCGGGCCGGGCGCGGTGGATGGCGCTGTGGATCACATAGCCGGCCTGGTTGATGCCATAGCCGAGCGGGTCGTCGATCAGGGTGCCGTCGACGTCGACCTTGACCAGGTTCGAGGCGCTGATTTCATCGAACAGCAAGCCGAAGGCGTTGATCAGGAAGTGCTCCTCCGGCCCCGGCACGCGGGCGGAGAAGTGGGTGTAGATGTGGTCGGTCCAACGGTACAGGGCGGCGGCGCGGTAGGCGGCGGCGAGGGCCACGCGCACCTCCCATTCTTCGGCGCTGACGCGCTCGCGCACGCTCTGGGTGGTCGGGGTGATGCGGTTCAGGGCAGTCATCAAAGGCTCCTTGCGAGGGGTGGGGCTCAGTACCCGCGTTGTGGGTCGACCAGGTTGTGCAGCGCCTGGCCTTGGCTGAAACGTTCGAAATTGCCGGCAAAGGCCTCGACGAAGCCGGCCAGCCCATCGCTGCTCAGCGCCGAGGTGTGCGGCGAAATAAACACCCGCGGGTGCTGGTACAACGGGTGCCCGGCGGGCAACGGTTCTGGCTCGGTCACATCCAGCGTGGCGCGGCTGAGCAGGCCGCGCTCCAGCGCCGCGAGCAGGGCCTGCTGGTCGAGCAGGGCGCCGCGGGCGATGTTGATCAGGTGCAGCCCGGGCTTGGCCTGGCTGAGCAAGCGCGCGCCCACCAGGCCCCGGGTGTGCGCGGTCAGCGGCGCGGCCAGCACCAGGTGGTCGCTGTGTTGGAACAGCGCCTCGAGGCTGGCCGCCGCGCTGACCCCAGGCACCTCGGCCAGCGGCTGGCCGGGCCGGCCGTGGGCGAGCACGCGCATGCCCAGGGCCAGCGCCTTGGCCGCCAGGGCCTGGCCGATGCTGCCAAAGCCAAGAATGCCAAGGGTGCTGCCGCGCACCGGCTGCAACGGGCTGAAGCGCCATTGGTCATCCTTGACCCAGAGCCCGGGCAATTGCTTGGCGGCGGCGAAGATCGCCGCCAGGGCGAACTCGGCCACCTGCTCGGCATTGCTGCCACGGCCACTGCTGACCGGCACCTCGCCGAACAACCAGGCGGGGTAGTAATCGATGCCCGAGCTGACCAACTGCACCCAGCGCAGCGACCACGGCCAGCCGGGCGGGGCGTGGTCCAGGCGCTGGCCGCGCACGTTCAGCGGGCGCAGGATCAACACCTCGGCGTGCTCAGCGCTGAACGCGCCGGTGGCCAGGTCGATCACCTCATGGCCCGGCAGCCGCGCGCGCAGCAGGGCGTTGTCGGCGGCGGGCAGTTGGCTGGCGATCACGCTCATGGCTGCGCCTCCGGCTGCAAGGCGGCGCGGCCGGCGGCGGCGAACACGCTGTCGTCCTGGGGCGTGTGCACGCGCCCGCAGAGCACGTCGCGGTAGTGCCGTTCGAGCGGGTTGCGCCGGCTCAGGCCATGGTTGCCGGCGGCTTGCACTGCCAGCTCTACCGCGGCAATCGCCTGGGCGGTGACCCGTTGCTTGAGCTGCCCGGCGTTGGCCAGCGGCAGCTGGCCGGCGGCGGCGCTGTCGAGCAGGGCCTGGTTGGTGAACAGCAAGGTGTCGATCTGCCCCAGCAGCTCCTGCAAGCGGGGCAGGCTCGCCAGCGGCACGCCGAGGTTGGCCGGCACCCGGCTGTGCAGGAACTGCACCAGCCAGTCGCGGGCGGCGCGCGCCACGGCGTCGTACACCGTGGGCAACAGCACGCTCATCCACAGCAGCGCGTCGCCCTCCAGCGCCGGCCGCGGGCCGTTGGCCGGGGCGGTGCTGACGGCGTGGTCGAGGGGCAGCAACACATCGTCGAACTCCACCCGGTGGCTGCAGGTGGCGCGCATGCCGAGGTGGTCCCACTCATCAACGATGCGCACCCCAGGGCTGCACTTGTGTACCAGAAAACCGCCCACCAGCGGTTCGGCGTCGTCGCTGCGGGCCCATACCACCAGCCAGGTCAGGCCATGGCTGCCGGTGGAGTAGATTTTCGTGCCGCTCAGCCGCCAGCCCTCGGCCGTGCGCCGCGCCACGGTGCCGGGCAGGCCGCCGCGGGCGGGGCTGCCGAGTTCTGGTTCAACGCGCAGGGCGTTGAGCAGCGCGCCTTGCTGCACCGCTTCGCGAGCCAGGCGCTCGCGCAGGTGCAGCGGCCAGCGGGTGTCGTCTTGCAGGCGGTGGTGCTGCAGGTACTGCATCACCAGAATCAACGCCGTGGAGGGCTCGCCGCGGGCCACGGCGGCAATCACCTTGCGCGCGCTGTGTAAATCCGCCCCGGCGCCGCCGAGGGCGCGCGGCACGGTCAGGCCCAGCAGGCCATGGCGCTGCAGCAGGGCGAAGTTGCCGTGGGGAAATTCCGCCTGGCGGTCGACCGCCGCGGCGCTGGCGGCCAGTTGCGCGGTGAGATGTGCCAGTTGTTCATCGAAGCCGGGGAGGGCGTGCGGCGGTGGAAGGGGAGAAAGCAGGGTCATCGGGCGCTTGTCCGGTCAGGGGCCAAGCCTGCGCGGGCAGGCGATGGGTAGACCGTAAACGGCGAGTCAAGGGCGCTGGAAAGTTTGTTTGGTTATATCTTAAGGTGCTTGCCGTGAGCGCCCCTGGCAGCAAGCAAATTGCCGCATCCGTGCGCTAGGCTAGGCCATACTCTCGAACAAGGAACCCTGTGCAATGCACCGCCAAATCCAGGACCTCGTACTCTCCGCCACCGCTGCGCGGCAGGCAGAGCTGCCACCTTCGGTGGCGGAGCGTTTCGCCGAACACCTGGCCCGTTACTGCCGCCTGTGCGCCGCCTGCGATGCGCTGGAGGCGTTTCTCGGCAGCCGCCCCCTCGGCGATGACGACCTCTTCGCGGAACTGGCCGCGCGCCGCGCGGCGCTGGCCGACACCCTCGCCGCGGCAGCCCTCGACGCCCGCCTGGCGCAGGTGGGCGAGGGGCTGTACCTGGCGGTGGCCTACATGACCCACTGCAGCGACCGGCAGCCGTTGTACCTGGTCAACCGCACCAACCAGCCGATCGTGTACATCGGCCGGCGCCTGTATGCGTTCGCCAGTGCCGAAGACGGCATCACCGACTACAGCACCGCCGCCAGCGCCTTCGCCGACGGCATCGCCCCAGTGGCCCGGTTGGCACCGGGCGAGCGCCTGGCGATCGATGAATACTCGATGAGCTTCGACGGCGATTTCGTCGGCAGCCACCGGGTGGTGATCCTGCAGGACAACGAACAGGTGGAGATGCACGCCTCGGTGGGCAAGCTCGGCGGTTACCTGGGGCGCCATGAAACGCCGGGGATCCACGGGTTGCGGCGGGTCAAGGCCAAGGTTTGAGGGCCCTTCGCCCGGCACAGCCGGCCGTCCCGGAAATCAAACACAACACAGATCTGGTGGGAGGCCGGCTGTGCCGGGCGAAGGGCCCTGAAGCTCATGCACGGAATTAACAACGCTCACAGCCTGCCCCCCTCGCGCATTGATCCAATCCAGGTATCAAAGCAAAGCCTCTTTGAATTAGACCGGTGCACTGGCCCCGCGCATGATGGGCCGGCAACGCTGTAGGCAAGCCTCTATAAGAACCAATAAGAAAGGGAACCCGACGATGCCCGCTGAAAAGCGCACACGCACTCGCTTCTATGTTTTGGCCATGTTGTTCGTGGTGTCTTCGCTCAACTACGCCGACCGCGCCGCGTTGTCCATTGCCGGGGCGTCGCTCTCGGCGGACCTCGACCTCAAGCCGGTGGCCCTGGGCTTCGTGTTTTCCGCCTTTGGCTGGTCTTACGTGCTGGGGCAGATCCCCGGTGGCTGGCTGCTTGACCGTTACGGCTCGAAAACCATCTACGGCATGAGCCTGCTGCTGTGGTCGGCGATGACCTTTTTGCAGGCGTTCGTGGGTGGCTTCGAGGCGACCACGGCGGTGATGATGCTGTTCTTCCTGCGCTTGATGCTGGGCCTGGTGGAGGCCCCGGCGTTTCCGGCCAACGGCCGGCTGGCGGCGTCGTGGTTCCCGGCGGCGGAGCGCGGCATGGCCACCTCGATCTTCGCCTCGGCGCAGTACTTCGCGGTGGTGCTGTTCTCGCCGATCATGGGCTTTATCGTGCACCGCTTTGGCTGGGAGTACGTGTTCCTGTTCATGGGCGGGGTAGGCTTTGTGCTGGCCCTGGGCTGGGCCAAGGCGATCCACACGCCCAAGGACCACCCCGGCATCAACCAGGCCGAGTTCGACTACATCGAACAGGGTGGCGGCCTGGTGCACATGGACGAACAAGGCCGCGCCGACCGCTCGCCGAAGCTCAAGTACCTCAAGGACCTGCTGCGCAACCGCATGCTGCTGGGCATTTACCTGGGCCAGTACTGCATCATCTCGATGTCTTACTTCTTCATCACCTGGTTCCCGCTGTACCTGGTGCAGGCGCGCCACCTCGACATCCTCCAGGTGGGGTTCATCTCGGTGCTGCCGGCGGTGTGCGGGTTCCTCGGTGGGCTGTTGTCGGGGATTTCCTCGGACTACATGCTCAAGCGCGGGGTCTCGCTGACCTGGGCGCGCAAGCTGCCGGCGCTGGTCGGCTTCGTGATGGCCGCCTCGCTGGTGCTGTGCAACTACGTGGAATCGCTGTGGCTGATGGTGCCGTTGATGGCCGTGGCGTTCTTCGGCAAGGGCTTTGCCGCGATTGGCTGGGCGTGCATCGCCGACGCTTCGCCGAAACGCCTGACCGGCCTCAGCGGCGCGGTGTTCAACACCGTGGGCAACATCGGCAGCATCGTCACCCCGATCGTGATCGGCTACATCGTCGGCATCACCGGCGGCTACGAGGCGGCGCTGTTCTACGTGGCGGCCCACTGCGTGCTCGGGGTGTTCAGTTACCTGGTGGTGATCCCGCGGATCGAACGGGTGGCCCTGCACGATGACGCAGCGTTCGCGGCGCGCGAGCAGGGGGCGTTGGCTTAGCAATGCTCGACACGGCCACGGCCATTGGCCTTGGCCCGGTACAGCGCCTGGTCCGCGCGTTTCAACGCGGCGTCCAGCGCGAGGCCGGCGGGGCATGCGGTCACGCCGGCACTGAAACCCACCGCCAGCCCCTTCGGCAGGCCACTGATGCTGGTGCCGGCCAGGGCCTCGGCCAGGCGGGCCAAAAAGCCTTGGGCATCGGCCAGCTCGCAGCCCGGCAGCAGGAACACGAACTCCTCGCCACCGACCCGGGCGAACACATCGCCCTGGCGCGCTTCGGCCTGGCACAGGCGGGCGAAGGCCATCAGCACTTCATCGCCCACGGCGTGGCCGAAGTGGTCGTTGATGCGCTTGAAATGGTCAAGGTCGAGCAGCGCCAGGCATAGCGGCCCAGGCTGCTGCCGGGCCAGTTCGAAGCGTTGGTTGAAGGCCCGGCGGTTCAGCGCACCGGTGAGCGGGTCGGCGTTGGCCAGTTGGGTCAGCTGGGTTTCGAGCTTCTTTTGGCGGCTGACGTCGCGCACCTCGGCCAGGCATTGTTCGTCGTCCAGTTCCAGCAACAGCACCTCGGCCTGGAAGGTGGTGTGGTCGGCGCGCACCGCCACCCGGTGGTAGGGCTGGCCCGGGGTAAGTGGCGGTGGCTCGGTGCTGGGCTGGAACAGCACCTCGAAGGGCAGGCCGTGCAAGCCCTCGCGGCGGCAGCCGAACAGCTCGCCGAGCTTGGGGTTGCTGTCTTCGATGGCGCCATGGCGCAGCAGCAGGGTGGCCGCGCTGCTGATTCTCATCAGTTGCTCGAAGCGGTGCAGGTTGGCCCGGGCGCTGGCCTCGTGCACGCGGCTGTGGGCGAGGATCCGGTGCAGGCTCATGGCGGTGAGCGCCACCAGCGCGATGATCAGGAACGGCAAGCCGGTGAAGAACGACAACAGCGGGATCGACGCCTGCGGGAACACCTGCGGCGCCACCCCGGACAACGCCACCGCCATGCGCGCCAAATGCGCCAGCCCGTAGGCCAGCAACGAGCCAAAAATGAACAAGCGCACCGCACGCACCTCACCGCCGGCCGGGTCGCGCAGCAGGATGCTGCCCACGGTGGCCGCCAGCGCGACGATGATCAGGCAGTAGCCGGCATCCCCCCACGGCTGGCTAGCGCCCGGTTGCAGCCGGGCATATTCCACCAGCGCCTGGGCGATCAGCGCGGCGGGCAGCAGCAGCTTGGGCAGCGGCCGCTGAAGGAAGCGAAACACCCCGAGCATCATCATCGCCTGGCCGGCGACCAGCAGCAGGTTGGTCAGCCAGCCCAGGGTGAGTTGGCCATCGAGCAGGTCGAACAGAAAACCGCCGTAGCTGGCCAGCAGCAACCAGCAGCAGGCGGCCCAGCAGCCCGGGCCCTGAGTGGGGCGGCAGAAGTACAGGATGCTGGTGCTGGCCACCGCGCAGGCCAGCAGGATGCACATGCCGAGCAGCACGGGGGAGGCGAACAGTAACGCCGGTACGTTCGACATCAGCGACCTCCGGTGATGGCACACCGACAGTGCTGAGCATAGCAGGGGTGGGGGGTTGCGCATGGGCTTTGGGGCCCTTTGCCCGGTGCAGCCGGAGTGCTGTTCACTTAAGCCACTTCAGTGCTTCAGGGCTGGGAACAACATATGAACCTTGATGCTCCAGTGCCTGAGCTTCAGGGCCCTTCGCCCGGCACAGCCGGCCTCCCACAAGAGATTTGCGTAAGTCTTTGATTTAATGGGCAACACAGAACCCGTGGGAGGCCGGCTGTGCCGGGCGAGGTGCCCTGCAGGCAACAGGCTAATCGGCCCAGCCCCCCCTGATCAGAAATCTTCAGCCTTGTTCTCCAGCGACGCACGATTTCGGTTATGCCGAGGCGAGTTCATGAATAAAGCCTTGAACCCTAACGGCTTTTTTATGGACCAAAGAGTGACAGAGAGGCTGAATTTGTAGGCATACAGTACGTTCAAGCCGGTGGCGCACATGGCGCAACCCGCTATGCGTTGTTCGCGCACAGGCCAAAGACCATTCGCCAACTATCTGATAATCAAGAAAATCAAGCGGGAGGGCTGGCGTGAAGCTGGAAAAGCGCAGTATCGAATTTGTTCCCCACAACGAGCGTTACGGCCGCCCCCGGCGGTTGTTCACCATTTGGTTTAGCTCGAACTTCCAGATCACCGCGTTGATGGTCGGCACCGCCTCCGGGCTGAGCTTTGGCTACACCTTGCTGGGCTTGTTGCTCGGCAACTTGATCGGCACCGTGTTCATGGCCGCCCATTCGGCCCAGGGCCCGCAACTCGGTGTGCCGCAGATGATCCAGAGCCGCGCCCAGTTCGGCGTGTACGGCGCGGCCATTCCGTTGCTGGTGATGGTCACCGCGGCGGTGCTGTTCCTCGCCGCCAGCGGCGTGCTGATGCGCGACGCGCTCAAGGCCCTGCTGCCGATGAGCGACAATCAGGCGATCGTGCTGGTGGGGGTGTTGACCTTCATCATCGGCTTTGTTGGTTATGAGTTGATCCACCGCCTCGGCGCCTGGATGAGCCTGCTCTCCACCCTGGTGTTCGCAAGCGCCCTGGGGTTGATCCTCATGCACCCGGCCGGCGCCGCGGCGGGCCCACTGCCGGTGGCCGGCTTCAGCTTTGCCGCGTTCAACCTGGTGATCGCCCAGGCCGCGTCGTGGACGCTGGGCTACGGCCCCTACGTGGCCGACTATTCGCGCTACCTGCCGGCCAGTGTGAGCACCCGCGCAACCTTCTGGAGTACCTACGGCGGCTGCGCGCTGGGCTCGTTCGCGATGATGGCGCTGGGCGCGCTGCTCGGCCTGGCGATCCCGGCGGCGCTCGCGCACGACCCGGCCACGGCGATCGCTGGCCTGTTCGGGCATTGGGCGCCGCTGGCGTTGGCGGTGATCGCCCTGGGGGTGATCCAGTACAACGTGCTGTGCCTGTATAGCGCTTATATGTCTTCGGTGACCATCTTCGGCGCCTTCGGGGGCCTCAAGTACGTGACCCATACCGCCAAGGCGCTGGTGATGGCCGCGCTCAGCGTGGCCGCCACGCTGATCGCCATCGCCACCCAGTACCGCTTCGACACGTTCTTCTCCGACATCCTCATCGGCCAGCTGTATTTGCTGATCCCGTGGAGCGCGATCAACCTGGTGGATTACTACTGGGTGTGCCGCGGCCACTACGACGTGGGCGCGCTGTATGAGCCGCAGGGGCGTTATGGCCGCTTCAACCGGCGCACGTTGGCGGTGTACGCGGTGTCGATCATCGGCACCGTGCCGTTCATGAAGCTGTCGTTCTATACCGGCTTCGTCGCGCAGTGGCTGGGAGCGGATATCAGCTGGGCGATGGGCCTGGTGCTGGCGGGGGCGTTGTATTGCATGGTCAACAGCCGCGGCGCGCCGGTGGCCGCGCCGCTGCAAAAAAGCCTGCAAAAGTAGCGCCTACTGCTGGGCGCACACCTCGCAACGGTCGACCCCCAGTTGCTCCAGGCGCACCGGCTTGAGGCTCGACACCTGCTCGATCGACACCGACTTGCCGTTGAGCACGCTCAGGTAGGGCGTGTTGTCGAGGTAGTAGGTCACCCGTGAGCACTGCGCCTCGGTGGAGGCCAGGCGGAACTGGTAACCGGTTTTGCCGGTTTTCTTCAGTTGGCTGATGGTCGCCTGGCATTGGCCCACGGTGCGCGTGCAGTTGCAGTTGACCGCCCCGCGCTTGGGCGACTGCTGCCCCTGGGCCGCCTGGGCCTGGGCTTCCCAGTCGCTGTTGCTGACGCTGTCGGCGTAGCCGTTGAACTGCGCCGCCTGCCCCGCGGCCCTGGCATCGGCGGCGTCGCGGGCGGCCTGCTCTTGGGCGGCTTGCTGGTCGGCGCGGTCTTGCAAAAAGTTGCCCATGTTGGTCAGCGCATTGATCGCGCTGTTGGTGGTGTTGCCCGCCGCTGGGGTGCCGTTGTCGCAACTGGTGACCCGCCCGGACATCGTGCCCATGCATTCGGCGTGGGCGGGGAAGCTGAGCAGTGCCAGCAGGCTGAGGGCGGTACAGGTGAGGTAAACAGGTGCGCGCATGGGAAGTACCCGCAGGAGTGACGCGGCTAGGGGGAAGGGTGCTGGCGGATCGTTTTGCCGAGTGTAGGAGGGGGGCGAGGGGAAATAAAGGCCTGTGCGTGGGTGGGCCGGGCAGAGGCGTCACGCGCCTCTGCCGCTGGCGGGTTTATTCCGCCAGGTCAGGCCGTGTGCTCTTGAGCATCGCCGCGCTCACCGTGCCCTGCACCGAACAGGTGATCATGCCTTGGCTGCCCTGGCCGGCGCCTTCCGGCGCGGGTTCGACCATCAATATCCGTTCCGCGGTGTCGGTCACTAATTTGCCGGCGGTGTCGTCGCCGGTTTCCGCCACCCAGGTGGCCTGTTTATGCGACCAGATCTGCGGGCGGGCGTAGATACCGTTCAGCGCTTGCAGGTTGCTGCCGGGCAGTGTGTTCAACTGCGCGTACAGCGCCTTGGGTGCCTGCTGGGTGTAGAACCCCCAACCAATGATGCGCGACCCCAGCAGGGTCTGGTCTTCAGCGAAAAAGCCGGTCAGGGTCACGCCGTCGACAGCCACCGGCGTGGCGAACATCCAGCGCTGGCCCATGTCGGTCTTGCTGCCGCCGCTCAGGGTGAGTTTGCCGTGGCTGAGCGTACTGGGAATGCGTTCCTTGAGGCCGGGCTGGGTGATGACCGCGAGGGAGTTTTCGCCACAGCCAAGAAAGCCTTGCAGGGCAGGGGTGGCGGCCAGGGCAGTGGTGCAGGGCAGTAGGGCAGCGAAGGGGGCCAGCAGGTGGTGCAACTTCATTGAATCATTCCATGTTTGGGTAAAACAGGCAGGCATCGGCCTGCCCAGCTTCCAGCATTCACGCGAACGCTTGCGCCAGCAATGCCGCCATCACCGCGCCCGCGGCGCCTTGCAGAAAATACGCCTGGGCGCTGACCGCAAAGCGTTGCGGGTTGATGTGCGCCACCGTGGCGCGGCACCTCAAGGCTTGCAGCGGCAGCTCGGCTGCTGGGTAAACAAGCCCGGACGTACCCACCGACAGTAACAGATCGCACCCCTGCGCGGCATCAAGGGCGGCCGCCCACTGGGCTTCGGGCAACGGCTCACCGAACCACACCACCCCCGGCCGCACGTAGCCCTGGCAGGCCGCGCAGCGCGGCGGTTCGATTCGGCAGCCACCTTCGGCGAGGGCCGCGGAGGGCAGCGCGGCGCGGTATGGCTGGCCGCAGTCGAGGCAGCGCGGCGCGTGCAGGCTGCCATGCAAGTGGATCACCCCCGCGCTGCCGGCGCGTTCGTGCAGGTCGTCGACGTTCTGGGTGATCACCGTCAGCCGCGGCACGTGGCGGGCCAGTTGGGCGATGGCTTGATGGGCGGCATTCGGTTGGGCCTGCAGCACCTTGCGCCGGCGCCACTCGTACCAGCCCCAGCACAGGCTGGGGTCGGCCCGGAACGCCTCGGCGGTGGCGAGCTTGGTGGCGTCGAAGCGTGCCCATAGCCCGCTCAGCGCATCGCGGAAGGTGGGGATGCCGCTTTCAGCGGAGGCACCCGCGCCGGTGAAGACCACAACGTGTTGCGCCTGGCGCAGGGCGGTGACGATGGGGGTGAGATCCATGGGGCCTCCTTGGTGGTTGGCGTGGGGGGGGATGTTGCTGGAGCACAGTTGGCCGCCGGTTGCGAGGATCACACAAATCGGCTGGGAGGCCGTGGTCCGGCACGCCGGCTGGGCCGGGCGATGGGCCCTGAAGCTTGTGCACTAAACCCTCAGCGTTCACAGGTTGAACCCGGCCACGGAACCCTGAGATTGCTTAAGTGAACACCATTACGGCGAGTTGACCTTCTACCTATTCGGCCTCTTACACAACGCCTCAGGCGCCTGAACCCGGATTACCGCAGATGCCAGCCACCACCGTCTCAGTGCCTGGCGTCGACGCTAAAGCCCAACCCTCTTTGGACGATACACAGATCAAGCATTCCGGGAGGGACATATGGAAATCAGAAAAAACTGGTGTTGCGTTTTGTTAATGATCGCCGCTGCGACAACGGGGTGTTCCACGAAAAACTACGGCAGGCAACCCGACCTCACAACGTTCGAAGCCAGCACAATGACATGCCGCGAAATTGACCTGGAGCAGGCCAAGGTAGAGGGCTTCATCAACCATGTGAATGACGAAAGCCGCTTTGACGGTCGTTCAGTACTGTCCTTCATGGGAGATTTTGGCATCGGCAATGTGATGGAGAAAAGCAGTGCACTGGACAGTGCGAACCAACGCTTGTCACGGCTGAAGAGCGTCCGCGCAGTGAAGGCTTGCGCCCTTGCCGGAGACACGGCACGCCCTCCCGTGGCTCGCGTTGATGCTTCTCCGGCACCCGCAGCGGATCCGCTCGCAACGCAGGCCCGGATTGACGCGTTGCAACAGGACAAGTCGTTGAGTTATGAGGAGTACCAGCGCCGCTACAAACAAATCATCTATGGCAACTAGGGGCGACAATGATCGCTGCAGGCGAATAGGGGCGGGGCGCACCTCACATTGTAGGAGCCGCGCTTGCGCGCGAAGGGTAATACGCCATCGCGCGCAAGCGCGGCTTCTACAGCGTTTGTGGTGCCTCGCACAGTGCGCTGCTTACGCCGGGCGATAGGCTTATTGTGATCAACTAACCAGCTCTGCCTGAAACAGCCATGAGTACCCCCATGCAAACCCTCGAAGACGCCGCCTTCGCCGCCTGGCCCGCGCACTACGAAGCCGACATCAATGGCTGGCGGCTGCGCCTGGATAGCGGCTACACCCAACGCGCCAACTCCCTGAACAGCACCGAGCACTCACAGCCGTTGAGCGACGCGGACCTGGCGGCTATCGAGCAGCAATTCGCGGCACGCGGCTTGCGGCCGGTGGTGCGGGTCACCTCAACGGTGCAGGTGGCAGGGTTGGCGCGCGTATTGGCGAGCCGCGGTTATCGATACGGCGGGGCGTCCCAGGTGCTCTGGCGGCCGTTGCCGGCCCCGGCGGCGGGCAACCCCCAACGCATTCGGTTGCTCAGCGGCCCCGCGCCCTGGGCCAGCACGTTTGCCCGGTTGAGTGGCCAGCCAAGCGAAGAGGCCCGGGCGCACCAAGCGATCGTGCAGCGTATCGCGCACCCCGCCGCGTGGGCGGTGCTAGGTGAAGGGCAGGGCGCGCAGTGCTGTGGGCTTGGGGTGGTGGTGGGGGCGCAACTGGGGCTGTTCGACATCGTCACCGGCGCGGCGTTTGTGCGCCGCGGGTTGGCTGGGCAGTTATGCCGTGAGCTGTTGGCTTGGGGGTGGGGGCAGGGGGCCCGTGGGGCATTTTTGCAGGTGAACGAGGGCAATGCCGCGGCCTTCGCGCTGTATGAGAAGCTTGGGTTTGCCCGGGCGTATGGGTATGGGTATTGGGTGCGGGGCTGAGGGGGGCGTCAGTTCGCCTTGGAGGCCTCCCAGCTACAGGTCTCGCGGCTTGAGCTCTGGGTATAGGTGCCGCGCATGTGCTGGCTGTCGATGATCTCGCCAGTCATCTCAATGCGGTTACCCAGCCAATTGGACGCGGAAATCTGTACATGATTGCCACGGATCGCGCCGCTATCGATGCCTGCATTCGCCAACCTGCCGCCAACCGAGCCGGTGGATTGGTTGTAGTTGATCGTCATCGTGCTATTACCGCTGCCCCAACTGCAGGTTTGCACCGACGCCCAGCTACCACTGAGGTCGTAGGCCTTGGGCTCAGCCGCTGTCGCAGCCGGGCTGGAGGGCTTGGCCCCGGTTCGCGCGCAGACCTTGCACGCCTTGAACTGCACCGAAGCTGGGGTGACCGGAGACGTGCCAAACACGCTTTCCGGCTCACTGTTGCGGTTCACCAGTAGGGTTTGGTAAGGCGTGCCGCCGACTTGGTACTCGACCTTCGAACAGCCCTTTTCCGAGCTGTGCACCACTAGGTCCGCGCCGAAGCTGGGTTTGGACCCATAGGCCTTGACGAACTCGATCGAGCCCTGGCAGGCCCCGATCACCGTTTGGCAGTCGCACGCTTCGGCCAGCAGGTAGGGCGCCTGCACCGCCAACACCAAACCCAGCATTCGCTTCATTTCAAAGGCCCCCAAGGCGTGACAGATGGATGCTTTATAGCGCTCCGCTCAACGGTTCGCCAGGGTGTGCCGGTTGAGGTTGCCGGCCATTACTGCTCGGCTGCGCAAGCCCGCAGTGCCTGGGTCAGCGCCGCGGCCAGCTGCGCCATGTCTGCGGGCCCGGTTCGCCATGACGAAACACTGATTCTGAACGCCGGCCGGCCCTGCCACAGGCTCGCGCCGAACCAGGCCGCGCCAGAGTCGATGACTGCTTGGCGCACGGCCACGGTCTGGGCGTCGTCGGCGCAGCGCACCAAGACCTGGTTGAGCACCACCCGGTTGAGCACTTCGAAGCCCGCGCCACGCAGTGTTTGCGCCAAGGCCGAGGCGTACGCGCAATGTTGCTCGACCATGGCGGCCACGCCGTCCCGCCCCAGCGTGCGCAGCGCGGCCCAGATGGCAATGCCCCGTGGCCGCCGGGAAAACTCCAGCGTCAGGTTTTTCTGTGCATCGCGCGATGACTGCGCATACGCAGCGTCGCTGTTGAGTGCCTGGGCCAGTGCATCGGCGTCGCGGCACACAGCCACAGCGCCGTCGTACGGGGTGTTCAACCATTTATGGCCGTCGGTGGTCCAGCTGTCGGCGGCGTCAACGCCGGCGGTCAACGGGTGCAGGCTAGACGCCCGGGCCCAGAGGCCGAAGGCACCGTCAACGTGTACCCAAGCCCCGGCGCGCTTGGCGTGCGGGATGATGTCGCTGAAAGGGTCGAACTCGCCGGTATTCACTTCGCCGGCTTGCAGGCACAGCAGGGTACGGTCGTCCAATGCGGGCAAACGCTGCGGGTCTACCCGGCCGAAGGCATCCACCGGCGCCTCGATGACCTGGGCGCTACCAAAGCCCAGCACCCGCACGGCCTTGCGCACCGCAATGTGCGCGGTTGCGCTGAGCACCACCTTGATGGCCGGGGCGCCGGCCAAGCCGTCGCGGTCCAGGTCCCAGCCGGCGCGGGCGAGCAGGGCGCGCCGGGCGGTCGCCAGGCAGGCGACGGTGCCTGCGGTGGCACTGGTGCCAAAGCCCACGCCGCTGCCGCGCGGCAGGTCGAGGATCTCCAGCAGCCAGGCCGCGGCCACCCGCTCGACCGTGGCCGACACCGGAGAACTGTCAAACGTAGAGGCGGCCTGGTCCCAGGCCAGTAACAAGCGGTCGGCGGCGGCCGCAGCAGGCAGCGCAGCGCCGATCACGAAGCCAAAATAACGCGGGCCATTGCTGGCGACCGTGGCCGGTGAGCCGGCCTGGTCGAGCAGTGCCAGGGTGCCCAAGCCATCATGGCCCTGTTGCGGCAGCGGTTCGTCGAACGCCGCCAGCCCGGCCAGCGCTTCAGGCCCGGGGTAGGGGCGCCGCCCGCCAATACCCTGCAAGTAGCCGCTGGCGCGGCGGTCCGCTTCGTCCATCAACCGCTGTTCGTCGTTCATCGCACAGGTTCCCGCTCACTGAAGGGCAGCACGCATCAGGCGCACCGCGAGCAAGCGTTGTACCCCGGCGCCCGCCAGCGGAACCAACGAAAAAGCTTGGACGAGGATGTTACTTTTTATAACATCCCGCCATGGCCCACCTTCCTTCCATTGCCACGCTGCGCGCTTTCGAAGCGGCGGCCCGGCTCAATAGTTTCTCCCGCGCGGCCCACGAGCTGTGCGTGACCCATAGCGCGATCAGCCACCGAATTCGCGAGCTCGAAGCCCAGGTCGGCGAGCCGTTGTTCACCCGCCGCGGCAACGCAATGGAGCCCACCGCAGCCGCCGGCCGCTACCTGGGCGCGGTCCGGCAGGCGTTGGCCCTGCTTTCAGCGGCGTTCGCCACGGGCGCGGCGCAGGGTGCCGCTTGCACCTTGCGGATCGCCGTACTGCCGTCGTTGGCCTCCCATTGGCTGGTGGCGCGGCTGGCGCAGTTCCAGGCGCTGCACCCGAACATCGCCATCACCCTGGAGGCGCGGCTGGAAATCGTGCCACTGGGGCCGCCACATGCGCACGCCGCCATTCGCCATGGCCACGGCGAGTGGCCCGGCGCCCAGGCGACCAAGTTGCTCGAGGAAGCGGCGTTCCCGGTGTGCACGCCGGCGTACCGCGACAGCCTGAACATCCGCACACCGGCCGACCTGGCCCGTTGCACGCTGTTGCGGCATAGCTGGAGCCCCTGGACACCGTGGTTCAACCAGGCGCAGCTCGATCTGCCGGAGCCCACCGCCAGCGCGGTATACACCGACGCCGGGCTGCTGCTCGACATCGCCCTGGCCGGGCACGGCGTGCTGCTGGGCCGCAGCTTGCTGGTCGCCGACGCGCTCGCCAGCGGGCGGCTGGTGCGCTTGTTCGACACCGCGGTGCCGGTGGCGGGCGCTTATTGGTTCGTAGTGCCTCGGGTGGGCGGCCAGCATGTTGAGCAGTGCCAGGTGTTTGGGGAGTGGTTGGCGGGGGTGATGGGGTAGGTTGGGGCGGGTTTACCCTTGCCCAGCGTGCAGGCCGTCGTGGTTGAAGCCTTGATTGTTTCGTAGAATTGGCCCGTTACTACACACTAGGCTATGTACGAAACCGCTTGAAACTTGCTTATGCGGCGTTGAAAACCGGCTCGGAATGCTCATTGACAACCCGTCAACTCCGCTTCCTCGCCGGTTTTCGCCTTGCCTAACCTGCGTTTCAATCAATTTCGTACACAGCCTAAGAAGTTTGGAGATTTCATGGACATTATCGAATGCACCCTCAAGGACGTGGACAGCGCTGCCATTCTGTTCAATGCGTATCGCCAGTTTTATGAGCAGCCAGACGACTTGAAGATGTGTGGGGATTTTCTTCGGTCAAACATAGAAATGAGCCGTTCTAGAGTTTTCCTTGGGCTGGGCTCAACCGGTAACGCGTTGGCATTCGCCCAGCTTTACCCCGCGCTGTGCTCTGTGGAGATGAAGCCTTTTTTCTGGCTTTACGATCTCTACGTCGCTCCCGAAGCAAGAAAGGCTGGGCATGCCCGTCAGTTGATGAATCACCTCTCGGCCCTGTTGAAATCGGAAGGGGCACATCGCATCAGCCTGGACACTGCAACCTCGAACAGGGCTGCACAGGCGTTGTATGAATCGTTAGGTTACGAGAGAGAATCGCATTTCATCACGTACCATAAGTTTTTGTAGTGTGTAGGCGATGCTGCTTGTACAAGCGGGGCTTTATCAGTTCAGCGCCGAGGACAAGGTAGCAAGGGCGGGCTTTGAAGTGTTTCTGGCCCACAATCTACTAGCAGCCACCGACCAGGATGAAAGCGAGGTCTGGTGGCAGGTTGCTGAGTCCGCGCTATTCCTGCCGCTCTTCGCAGAGCGACTAAGCCGAATCTGTGAATAGGGCTGCAGCCTATGTTTAAGAAGAGGTTTGGGAGGTAATGCGTTGATAGGGTTGAAGCTCTGGTTTTCTGAAGAAAGGGCTATGGGTTGGTGAAGGCGGCAGTGCTGCTCGAACATCGCCAGAAACAATATTTAACATAATATACATTATGCGTAATATCCTGTTACCATAAACCACCCAACCCCCAGCCCATCTCCACAAACCCAACGCCAAAAACCCCCACACCCACCACCCACCCCAAAACGCTGGAATCCAAGCGCCAAACCAACTGGCCTGGTCAAGTTTCTCCGGACACCTCAATAAGTGGTGTCTAGGCAGCTAGCCGCTCGTACTCGTTCGGTGCTCTGTAGCCCAAGGTCGAGT
>NZ_JBIBKC010000029.1:0-29225 GCF_042958985.1 Pseudomonas sp. NPDC007930 | reverse complement strand
CCGGGCGATAGGCCCTGAAGCTCATGCAAAAAATCAGCAGCGCTCACAGATTGATCCCCTCCAATGGCTTAGGTGAACAGCAAGGCAGTGGGGGGTTAAGGGCCCTCGGCACAAACCCAACAGCCCAACCCGGTTCCCGGTACAATGCCGGCTTTTGCCTGAGTACCGCGCCATGACCGAACCCCAACGCCTCTCCCGCCGCCTGATCGAACAGGTCGGCTGCTCGCGCCGCGAAGCCGAGCTGTACATCGAAGGCGGTTGGGTCACCGTGGCTGGCGAGGTGGTCGATGTGCCGCAATTCATGGTGCAGGACCAACCCGTCGCCCTGCTCGAAGGGGCCAAGGCCGAAGCGCCGGAGCCGGTCACGCTGATCCTCCATCAGGGCGCCCAGGTCGACGACCGCAGCGCGCTGGCCTCGATCACCCCGGCCAGCCAGGCCGCCGAGTTCGACACCGGCAAGCGCGTGCTCAAGGGGCACTTTCGCCGCCTGCAATGCCTGGCGCCGCTGCAGCCCGGGGCCAGTGGCCTGCAGGTGTTCAGCCAGGACTGGCGCACCACGCGCAAGCTCACCGTCGAATTCAACAAGCTCGAACAGGAATACCTGGTGGAAGTCACCGGTACGATGCGTGACGGCGGCCTTGAGCGGCTCAAGCGCGGCATCACCCACAAAGGCGTGGAACTGCCGCGGGTCAAATGCAGTTGGCAGAACGAAACCCACCTGCGCTTCGCCCTCAAGGCCCCCGAAGCCGGGGTGTTCGCCCAACTGTGCGCCGCGGTCGGGCTAACCCCGCTGTCGATGCGCCGGTTGCGCCTGGGCGGGGTGTCGATGGGCAAGCTGCCGGCCGGGCAATGGCGCTACGTGACCGCTCAGGAACGCTTCTGAGCGGGCACCGCGGCGATCACCTTGATCTCCACGTCAAAGCCGTACAGCCAGGTCACCCCCACCGCAGTCAGCGTCGGGTACGGGACCTCGCCCCAGTATTCGGGTACTACCTCCCACACCTGTTCGAAAATCGCCTCCGGGTTGACCATGAACACCGTCACGTCAATCACGTCGCTGAAGCTGCCGCCGGCTTCGGCGAGGATCGCGTTGAGGTTGGCGAAGGCCTGGCGCACCTGGGCCTTGAGGTTGGGTTCGGGCGAGCCGTCCTCGCGGCTGCCGACCTGGCCGGACACGAACAGCAAGCCGTCACGGCGGATGGCCGGTGAATAGCGGTTGCGCTCGTACAGCGCGCGGCGGCCGGCGGGGAATATAACGTCACGTGTAGCCATTACTGCCTCCAGGCGGGCCATGGCGGCCCCGTTGTGTAGGCCGCTACTGTGGCGCGCCGGGCCTGGGCGATAAACCTGCCAATGCCGGTAACATTGTTTGTAGAATCCAAACAATCAGCCCGCCAAGAGCCCCGCCCATGGACCGCTTCGATGCCATGCAAGCCTTTGCCCGTGTGGTGGAGACCGGCAGCTTTACCCAGGCCGCCGCCACCTTGCAGCTCAGCCGCACCAGCGTGACCCAACTGGTGCAGCAGTTGGAGGCGCGCTTGCGGGTCAAGTTGCTCAACCGCACCACGCGCAAGGTCAACCTCACCGCCGATGGCGCCGCTTACTACGCCCGCGTGGTGCGCCTGCTCGGCGAGCTGGACGACGCCGAAACCAGCCTCTCCAGCGCCGCCGCGGTGCCCCGTGGGCGGCTGCGGGTCGACGTGCCCAGCCCACTCGCGCGGCTGCTGCTGGTGCCGGCGCTGCCGGGGTTTTACGCCCGTTATCCGGATATTCAGATCGACATGGGGGTGAGCGACCGCCGTGTCGACCTGATCGACGAAGGCGTGGATTGCGTGGTACGCGGCGGCGAACTCGGCAGCGCGCAGTTGCAGGCGCGGCGCGTGGCCGACCTGGCCTTGGGGGTATACGCCGCGCCCAGCTACCTGGCCCGCGCCGGGGTGCCGGCGCACCCGCGCGAGGTCGAGGGGCCGGCGCATCAGGTGGTGGGGTTTCTCTGGGCGCGCAGCGGCAAGCCGATGCCCTATGCCCTGCAACGCGGTGAGGAAAGCCTGCGCCTGCACGGCCGCCATGTGTTGGCGGTGGACGACGGCAACGCTTACATTGCCGCCGCGGTGGCCGGGCTGGGGATTGCCTGGCTGCCCCACTACATGGCCGAGGCCGCCCTGGCCCGCGGCGAACTGGTGGCGTTGTTCAGCGACTGGCAGCTGGAGCCCATGCCGCTGTACGTGGCCTACGGGCCCAACCGCCATGTCAGCGCCAAGCTGAGGGTGTTTATCGAGTGGGTGGTGGAGGTGGTCGGCGCCTATGCGCCGCCGGCCGCCCTCAACGCGCGGTAATCACCGCCAACTTGGTGATCCCGGCCTTCTCGATCGAGGCCATGGCCTTGGCCACTTGCCCATAGTTGGCGCCATCGTCGGCCTGCAACTGCACGCGCAGGTCTGGGTTGCCGCGCTTGGCCGCCTCCAGGTTGCCTTGCAGCAACTCCGGGGCGATGGCGTCTTTGTTGACGAACCACTGGCCCCCGGCGTCGATGCTCACCACCAGCGGTTCTTTGTTTTCCACCGGCGCCACGGCTTCGGTCTTGGGCAGGTTGATTGGGATCGAGTTGGTCAGCAGCGGCGCAGTGACGATAAACACCACCAGCAGCACCAGCATCACGTCGACCAGCGGCGTGACGTTGATTTCGCTGAGCACTTCGTCGTTGTCCTGAGTGGAAAAAGCCATCTCAGCTCGCCTCCTTCACCGCGCTGTGGCCGCTGGCCTTGCGCGCCGTGGCCGGGTGCACCAGCACGCGGAAGGCGCTCTTCTGCGCCAGGCTGTAGAAGTCATGGGCAAAGTCGTCGAGGTCCGCCGCCTTGAGCTTGAGGCTGCGCAGGAAGTAGTTGTACACCAGCACCGCCGGCACCGCGACGGCGATGCCCACGCCGGTGGCGACCAGCGCCGCGCCGATCGGCCCGGCCACGGTTTCGAGGCTGGCCGAGCCGGCCGCGCTGATGCCCTTGAGCGCTTCCATGATGCCCCACACAGTGCCGAACAGGCCGATGAAGGGCGAGGTGCTGCCGATACTGGCGACCACCGCCAGGCCGGTTTCCAGCGAACGCCGTTCGCGTACGATCTGCTGGCGCAGAGCGCGTTCGAGGCGGTCCTGGTGGTTGATGGCGTGGGCCAGGTCACTCGGGGTGCCCTGCTCGCCCACGGCGATGGCGGCGTAGCCGGCCGCGGCCACCCGCGCTGCGGCGCCGGGTTGGCTATCAGCCAGTTGCGCGCCGGTTTCCAGGTTGGGGGCGGTCCAGAAGCGCTTCAGAAAGCGTTTGTCCTGGCCCTTGAGGCGGCTGAACTGCACGCCCTTGACCAGCGCCAGGCCCCAGGTGAGCACGGAAAAACCCACCAGCAGCCAGATCACCGCGCCTTCAACGGACTCGGTAGGAGAAATAAGTGCCATGTTGAACGTCCTCGGAAGTTAACGAATCTTGAAATCGATAGGAACGGTGACCCAGCCTTCAACCGGCTGCCCACCTTGTTTGGCCGGCACGAAACTCCAGCGCCGCACCGCGGCCAGCGCGGCCTGGTCGAGCTGCTCGCGCCCGGCGCTTTGCTGCACCTGGATCTCGCCCGGGCTGCCGTTGGCCAGCACCCGCACGCGCAACAGCACGGTGCCTTCCCAGCCGCGGCGCTGGGCCAGTGGCGGGTATTCGGGGGCCGGGTTTTTCAGGTAGCCGGCAGTGGCCTGCGGCGGCGTCACCGGTGCCGGCGCCGCGGGGGCTGGCGGCGGAGCTTCGGCCTTCGGCGGCGCAGGCGCCGGCGCCGGTTCCACCGGCTTGGCCTCTTGCTTGGGCAGCGGTTTGGGCGGCTGCTTGATCACCGGCTTGGGTGTGGGCTTGGGCGGTGGTGGCGGCTTGCTCGCCAGTTCGTCTTCCACCGGTGGCGGCGGTTCGGGCGGCTGCACTTGCGGTTGTGGCGGTGGGGGTGGCTGTACCACCGGCGGTGGCGCCGGCTGGCTGAACTCGATGGTCATGGGTGGGATTTCCGGCGGCACCACCGGCAGCGGTGGCGTGGGCCGTTGCCCCGCCCAGTACAGCACGGCCCCGTGCAGGGCCAGCACCAGCCCGGCCAGCAGCCAACCCTCGCGGCGGCTGGTGGCCGGGCGCGTGGGCCGCTGCAGGGCGAACTGGGCCAGGTCGAGCACGACGGCCTGCCGCGCTGCGGCGGCGGGGTCCACGGCCTCGGGCCCGCCGGCTAACGGCACGGCGCGGGCGGCGGACTGTAGGTTCGTCATTGAAGGAAACTCCTGGTGAGCACGGGCAGGTGGGCAAGCTTCGAGCGCTCTGCCTCACGGGCTGGGATCATGCACAGCAGGGGTTTATGCCTAGAAGGAACTTATCCTTAGTGGCTCATAGCCAAATGGCATGAAGGGCTGCGTGGCATCTGCTCAATGCCCCGGTTTCATTGGGCGGCGGCGCTTCTGGTCGCGATGCCATGCCTGGCCTGCATGGAAAAAATGCCCTGAAGGCATCAGGTGCTGGCGCACTGGCTGGGGCCCTTCGCTCAGCACAGCCCAACCGCTATCACCTAATACCCAACCGTTATTTAACCTCCCCACGCCAATCGTTTAGCGTGCGCCGCTGGCCCTTACCACGGCAGTGCCCATGCCCAATGCCCCGTTTGACCCCGCACGCCCCTACAGCGCACCGGCCCTTCAACGGCGGCGCCTGCCGGCGTGGCTGCCTTACCTGGCCAGCCCGCTGTTGGCGGTGGCCGCGTGGCAGGGTTTGGCGCCCGCGGCGCTCAGCCCCAGCGGGTTGGCCGAGGCCCTGCTGGCGCTGGCGGGCGGTGCTGGGCTGTACAGCGCCTTGGCGCACACGGGGGGCCAGGCGCTGGCCGGGTTGTGGCTCGGGCTGCTGGGCGGCGGCGCGCTGGGGGTGGCGGCGGGTTTGAGCCAAGCGGGGCGCTGGCTGCTGCTGGGGCCGCTGAAGGTGTTGAACAGCGTGCCGCTGCTGGCGTTCTTGCCGCTGCTGCTGGGCTGGGCCGGTGCGCCGGGCGCGCGCTGGGCGATGGCGCTGGCGGCGGCGTTGCCGATCAGTGCGGCGTTGGCCCGGGCGCTGCGCGGCACCCACCCCGAGCTGCTCGAGGCCGGCCACACCCTGCGCTTGAACCGCTGGCAACAGGCTTGGCACATCCGCCTGCCCGCGGCCGTGCCGGCGTTGTTGCGGGCCCTCCGGCGCGCCTGGCTGCAGGTGTGGCTGGTGCTGCTGGCGCTGGCCTTGCACGGCAGCGAGGGCGGCGTCGGGGCATTGCTGGGGCAGCCGGGTGCCCAGGGCGCACTCTTGGCCCTGCTGCTGTACACCGCGCTGGCCGGGGCCGGCAGCCTGGCCTTGCACGGCCTGCAGGGCTGGGCGCAACGGCGGGGCTGGGCATGAACCGCGCCGCCTCAGGGTTGCCGCCCCTGGCGCCGGCACTGCGGGTGCGCCAACTGGTGCGCGCCTTCGGCCCTCGGCGGGTACTCGATGAACTCAACCTGGACATCGCCCCCGGTGAGTTCGTAGCCGTGCTGGGCCTGAGCGGCACGGGTAAAACCACCCTGCTGCGCACCCTCGCCGGGCTGGATGAACCCGACGGCGGCGCGCTGCAGGTGCCGCCGGTGCAAGCGATGCTGTTCGGCCAAGCGCGGCTGATGCCGTGGAAGCCGCTGTGGGCCAATGTGGTACTGGGCGCGCCGATCGCGCACGCGCAACGGCGCGCCACGGCCCTGGCGGCGCTGGCGGAAGTGGGCCTGGCTGACCTGGCCCAGGCCCGCCCGCGCCAGCTTGACGCTGGCCAGGCGCAGCGCGCGGCGCTGGCCCGCTGCATGGTGCGGGCGCCACAGTTACTGCTGCTCGATGAACCCTTCGCGCTGCTCGACGGCCTGACCCGCCTGCACCTGCAGCAGCTCACCCTGCGGCTGTGGCGGCAGTACCAGCCGGCGGTGCTGCTGGCCACCCACGACATCGACGAAGCGATCACCCTCGCCGACCGCTTGGTGCTGCTGCAGGGTGGGCGCATTCTCGAACAGATCCGCATCACCTTGCCGCGCCCGCGTGACGGCACCCAGCCGGCGTTCAATGCCCTGCGCCAACGGCTGCTGGGGCTGCTGCGGGTCAATGCCAGCACCCCGGAGCCGACCGACCAGGGCCCCGGGCGCTACTTGATTTACGGCCAGCCGCTGAGCTCGATCGCCATCTAGCCGCGTACCCGCGCGGCCAAGCCGTGCCAGTCGCCGGCCTCGGCCAACGCCGCCAGGCGTGCCCACAAGGCGTGCCCATCGACCCCCGCCAGCGCGCCGCACTGGGCGGCTTTGGCCGCGCACGCGGCGCGGCCCATCGGCTGCCCCCGTGAGCCGGGCAGCACGGGTTGGGTGGCTTCGAGCACGCGGCCGTCGCGCAAGGTAATGGCCACCGTGGCCGGGGCAAAGTCGTGGCTGTTGCGCGGGTCTACCCGCAGGTGCACTTTACGCAGCACCGTGGCGATGGCCGGTGCTTGCAGGGCCGCCGGTTGCAGGTGCTCGAAGGTCAGCGGCCCGCGCAGCAGCACCGAGGCGAGGTGGTAGCGCAGGTTGAACTGGGCGAGCATGGCCAGGTCGCCGTTGGCGCTGAACTCACCGCCCACGTAGCGGAACATGAACGGCGACACATAGGCCACCAGTTCGAGGACGTCTTGCTCCCCGCAGCCGTGGGCGCCCACTAGGCCCAACAGGGCCTCGATCGGCGCCTGGCTGCAGGCCGACACCGGGTAGGGCTTGAGCGCGGTGTCAAGCAGCCGCCAGTCGCTGCCGAGCCCGGCCAGCACCGCTTTGTCGTTGCCCGGCTCGTACAGCGCGCGAAAGCCAAAGCGCCCTTCCACCGCCTGGCGGGCGGCGGTCACCCCGGCCGCCGCCAGTTGCGCGGCGAATACCCCATTGCGGGTGGCGAAGGCCGGTTGCAGGCGGCGGCTGAGCACCGATTCCAGGCTGGCCTGCTGGGTACCGGCGGCCTGGGCCATGGCCAGGCCGATGGCGTGGGCCAACTGCTCGGCGGGCAGTTCGAGCAACAGCCCAGCGGCGATCGCCGCGCCGATGCCGCCGTAGATCGAGCTGTGCGACCAGCCGGCACTGCGCGGTGAGGCGCTGTGGGAGAAGCGCCCCACCACCTCGCTGGCCGCCACGAAGGCCAGCACGAAGGGTTCCCAGCCGCGGCCCAACTGCTCGGCCATCGCCCAGGCCGCCGGCAGGCACACCGCGTCGGCATGCACCCGGGCGTTGATGCTGCCGTAGCCGAGCAGCCCAGCGTGCAGCGTATTGATAAAGGCCGCGTCGGCCGGGGCCATCGCCGCGGCGCCGTGGGCGAACCACAGGTGGCTGCGCCCGGCAGACGCCGGCAACGCCGCGCGCACCCCGTGGGCGGCGGGTTGCGCCTGCCCCGCCAGGGCCACCAGCAGGGTGTCGGCCAGCAGCGTGCGGGCCATGCCCAGCACCTCGGCGGGCAGCTCCTGATGGCGCAGCGCAACCAGCCGCTTGGCCAGGCGCAGGGTCATCGGCTCAGCGCGCATGGCGAGCCGCCGAATAGAAAAATCGCAAGGGCATGGGGGCACTCAACAACCGGGCAAACGCCTACGTTACCGGCCCGGCGCGCCGCCGCAAAGCACCCGCGCTGGCTAAAAGGGCATAACCATATACCGCTAAGTTCGCAGCGTTTTTGCCGTTTGCCGGCGCCTAACTCTATGCACTAACGATATTAGCGGTTGATCTAGCCGCAGGTTAAGTTGCCCAGCACCGGACCACCGGGCCCCCATAAGCATTGACCCCGCTGCGCTGACCGTGCCGCAGCCCTGACCGAGTGTGCCCATGCCCTTCGCCCTACCGACTTCGCGCCTGGCCCGCGCTGGCCTGCTGGCCGCCGCCGTGGCCACCCTGCTGCCCTTCACGGCCAGCGCCGCCACCCTGACTGCCATCGTCCAGCCAGAGCCCGTGGCCCTGACCTCGACCTTCAACACCAACTTCCCCAATGGCGTGGTCTCGAACAACATCTACGAAGGGCTGGTGAGCTACAACGAAGACATGCAACCGCAGCCAAGCCTGGCCACCGCCTGGGAGATCGCCGCCGACGGCCTGAGCATCACCTTCCACCTGCGCCAGGGCGTGAAGTGGCACGACGGCCAGCCGTTCACTTCGGCGGATGTGAAGTACTCGGCGCTGGAGGTGTGGAAGAAGGTTCACCCGCGTGGCCGTAACACCTTTGCCGCGTTGCAGGATGTGCTCACCCCCGATCCGTACACCGCGGTGTTCAAGCTCAGCTCGCCGTCGCGGGTGATCCTCAGCTCGATCAACGCCAACGAAGCGCAAATTCTCCCCGCCCACCTCTACGCCGGCACGGACATCCTGCAGAACCCGCACAACCTCAACCCGATCGGCACCGGCCCGTTCAAGTTCGTCAAATGGGAGCGCGGCCAGTACATCGAGTTGGCGCGCAACCCCGACTACTGGGAAGCCGGCAAGCCGAAGGTCGACAAACTGGTGTTCCGGGTGATCCCCGACGCCAGCTCCCGCGCCGCCGCGCTGGAAACCGGCGAGGTGCAGTATTCGCCGTACGATTCGGTGCCGTTCAGTGACGTCGAGCGCCTGAGCAAAGACCCGGAACTGGTGGTCAGCAAGCGCGGCTATGAGTCCTCCGCGGCCTATGTGTTCATGGAGTTCAACCTGCGCAACCCGATCCTGGCCAACCTCAAGGTGCGCCAGGCCATTGACCAGGCGGTGAACAAACAGCAACTGATCGACGTGGTCTGGTACGGCCTGGGCAAACCTGCCACCGGGCCGGTGCCGTCGTCGCTGAAGCAGTTCTATACCACCGACGGCGTGCCGCAGTACCCCTTTGACCTGGCCAAGGCCAACCAGCTGCTGGATGAAGCCGGCTACCCACGCAAGGCAGACGGCACGCGGTTCAGCCTCAACGTGGACTACCAACCCTTCCACGAGGGCTTCAAGAACCAGTCGGAGTTCATCCGCCAGAGCCTGAAGAAGGTCGGCATCGAGGTCAACGTGCGCACCCAGGACCTGGCCGGGTTCATCAAGCGGGTGTACAGCGATTACGACTTCGACATCAACACCGGCCGCTGGGTACCGATGATGGACCCACAAATCGGCGGCCTGCGCCAATACGCCAGCAGCAACATCACCCCCGGCGTGCCGTGGAGCAACGCTTCGCACTACAGCAACGCCGAGATGGACGCGGTGATCGCCGCGCTGCAGCAGGAAGCCGACCCGGCCAAGCGCCAGGCCGACTTCTACCAGTTCCAGCGCCTCGCCCAGCGGGACCTGCCGGTGGTGCCGCTGTTCGAGCAGCAGAATTTCACCGTCTACAGCAAGCGCCTGCAGGGCGTGAGCACGGCCCCGGACGGCGCGCTGTCTTCGCTCAAAGACGTGACCATCACCCCTTGAGGAGAACCCCATGGACCTCGAACTGACCGGTAAAAACGTGGTGGTCACCGGCGCCAGCCAAGGCATTGGCCTGGCCATCGCCCAGGCCTTTGCCACCCAGGGCGCGCGCTTGGCGCTGATCGCCCGCACCGAAGCCACCCTGGCCCAGGCCCAACAGGCCCTGGCCAACGCCGGGCATAAGGTGCACATCATCGCGGCCAACCTCAGCGACGCCGCCGCGGCCGAGGCGGCCATCGCCCAGGCCGAGGCACTCCTGGGTGGCATCGACGTGCTGGTCAACAGCGCCGGCGCCGCCCGCCGCAGCGAGCCGGAAAGCCTCGACCCGGCGCTGTGGCGGGCCGCGCTGGAGGCGAAGTTCTTTCCGTACATCCATGCCCAGGACGCCGTGCTGCGGCGCTGGCTGGCCCAGGCCAAGGCGCAGCACACGCCGCTGGGCCATGCCATCGTCAACGTGGTCGGCACCGGCGGCAAGCAGCCCACCGCCACCCACCTGCCCGGCGGTTCGGCGAACGCCGCGCTGCTGCTCAGCTCGGTCGGCCTGGCCAAGCATTACGCCCAGTATGGCGTGCGCATCAACGTGATCAACCCAGGCTTTACCTACACCGGCCGGGTCGACCAGGCAATCAGCCTCGAGGCCCAGCGCCGCGGCATCAGCAAGGAACAAGCGCTGCGCGACGCCGAAGCGCAGGTGCCGCTGGGGCGTTTTGCCCAGCCTGAGGAGGTCGCCGACCTGGCATTGTTTCTCGCCAGCGCGCGGGCGCGCTTCATCACCGGCGCGGTGGTACCGATCAACGGCGGCGCGGACCCGGTGATCTAGATGCCAGCCTTTGCCAAATACTTGCTGCGCCGCTTGGCGCAATTGCTGCCGGTGGCGCTGGTCATCGTGTTCAGCGCCTACCTGCTGCTGCGCCTGGCGCCGGGCGACATGGTCGATGTGATGGCCGGTGAAGCCGGCGCGGCCACCCCTGAATACATGGCCCAGTTGCGCCAGCAGTTCGACCTTGACGCCCCGGATTACGTGCTGTTCGGCCGTTACCTGAACAACCTGGCGCACCTCGACCTGGGCTATTCGTTTCGCAACAGCCTGCCGGTGGCCGAGCTGATCGCCCAGCGCGTGCCGGCCACCCTCAGCCTGATGCTGGTGGCCGTGGCCATCGCCGCGGTGCTCGGCATTGGCCTTGGCGCGCTGGCGGCGCGTTACCGTGGGCGCTGGGTCGATGAGTTGATTTCGACAGTCTCGACCATCGGTTTTGCCACCCCGGTGTTCTGGGTGGGGCTGTTGTTGATCGTGGTGTTTTCCATCCACCTGCGCTGGCTGCCCTCGGCCGGCATGCAAACCATCGGCGGGGTCGACGGCTTCTGGGCCAGCCTGCTCGACCGCGCGCGCTACATGGCCTTGCCGGCGCTGAGCCTGTCGTTCTTTTACTTGTCGATCTACGTGCGCATCACCCGCTCGGCGATGCTCGAGGTGTACGGCCTGGACTTCATCCGCACCGCGCGCGCCAAGGGCATTGGCGAGCTGCGCATTGCCCTGCGCCATGTGCTGCGCAACGCGCTGCTGCCGCTGGTGACCATCACCGGGCTGCAACTGGGTTCGCTGATGGGCGGCTCGATCGTGGTCGAAACCGTGTTTTCCTGGCCGGGCCTCGGCCGGCTGGCGTTCGACGCGGTGTTCCAGCGCGACATCAACCTGCTGCTGGGGATCTTCCTGTGCAGCTCGTTCCTGGTGATCCTGATGAACCTGCTGGTGGATGTGCTGTACGCCTTGCTCGACCCCCGTATCGAGGTGCGCTCATGAGCCGCCTGTGGCGTTCCCGGGCGCTGCTGCTCGGGCTGTTCATCCTGCTGGCGATCGCCGCCGCGGCGGCGCTGGCCAACCTGCTGTACCCGGGTGACCCGTTTGACATCGTCGCCCGCCCTAACCTCTGGCCAAGCGCCCAACCCGCTTACCCGCTGGGCACCGACATGCTCGGCCGCGACATCACCGCGGGGATGTTCCACGCCGCACGGGTGTCGCTGCTGGTCGGGCTGGGCGCGGCGACCCTGGCGGTGCTGGTCGGCACCCTGGTGGGGGTGGTGGCCGGTTATTTCGGTGGCTGGGCCGATGACTGCCTGATGCGCCTGACCGAGCTGTTCCAGACCATGCCGAGCTTCTTGTTCGCGATCCTGCTGGTGGTGATCCTGCAGCCGTCGATCGGCAGCATCGTGTTCGCCATTGGCATCACCTCCTGGCCGCAAATCTCCCGCTTGGTGCGCGCCGAGGCAATGCGCGTGCGCCAGCAGGATTACGTGAGCGCCGCGGTGACCATGGGCCTGGCGCACCCGGCGATCATCTGGCGGCATATTTTGCCCAACAGCATCGCCCCGGTGGTCGTCGCCACCTCCATCCTGATTGCCCAGGCGATCCTCACCGAAGCCTCGCTGTCGTTCCTCGGCCTGGGCGACCCCAGCGTGATTTCCTGGGGCAGCATGGTCGGCGCCGGGCGTTCGTCGTTGCGCACCGCCTGGTACATGACCGCTGTGCCCGGCGCGGCGATCTTCATCGCGGTGATGGGCTTCATGTACCTGGGCAACGGCCTCAACGATGTGCTCAACCCCCGTTCGGAGGCCCAATGACCACGCCCCTGCTAGACGTACGCCACCTGCGGGTGGAATTCGGCAGCGCCACGGCGCCGCTGGTGGCGGTCAATGACCTGTCGCTGCACGTGCACGCCGGCGAAACCCTGGCCATCGTCGGTGAGTCCGGCTGCGGCAAATCGGTCACCGCGCTCGCCCTCACCCGCCTGCTGCACGGCAGCCAGGCACGCCTGGGCGGCTCGGTGAAATACCGTGGCGAGGAACTCACCACCCTCAGCGAGGCCGCCCTGCGCGGCTACCGTGGCCGCCATATCGGGATGATCTTCCAAGACCCGATGAGCGCGCTGAACCCCGTGCTGACGGTGGGCGAGCAATTGATCGAGGCGATCCAGGCCCATGAGCGCCTGCCACGCGCCCAGGCCCAGGCGCGCGCCGCCGAACTGCTGGCGTTGGTGCGCATTCCCGAGCCGCACAAACGCCTGGCCGACTACCCGCACCGGTTCTCCGGCGGCATGCGCCAGCGCGTGGTGATCGCCATGGCCCTGGCCGGGCGGCCTTCGTTGTTGATTGCCGACGAGCCGACCACCGCGCTCGACGTGACCATCCAGGCGCAGATCCTGCAGTTGCTGGCCAACCTGCAGCGCGAGCTGGGCATGGGCCTGATCCTGATTACCCATGACCTGGGCGTGGTCGCCGAAACCGCCGACCGGGTGATGGTGATGTACGCCGGGCGCAAGGTCGAGGAGCAGCCCGTGCACGGCCTGTTTGCCCAGCCGCGCCACCCTTACACCCAAGGGCTGATCGGCGCGCGCCCGGCGCTGCGGTTCAACCCGGCGGCCACCCGTGAGCGCCTGCGCGAGATCCCCGGGATGGTACCGATGCTCTCGCAATTGCCGGCCGGCTGCGCCTTTGCCGCGCGCTGCCCGCGGGCCAGCGCCGCGTGCGAACAGCAACCGCCAGCCAGCGCGGTGGCGCCGGCGGCACTGGTCGCCTGCCACCACCCCTATGCCCCGCAACCGCTTGCCCAGAGGGCCCAGGCATGACCCCGCTGCTGCACGTCAACAACCTGTCGGTGCGCTACGCCACGGCCCGTGGCGAGCTGCACGCCGTCAGCGCGGTGAACCTGGCCCTGGACGCCGGGCAAACCCTGGGCCTGGTCGGTGAATCCGGCTGCGGCAAATCTTCGCTGGGCAAGGCGCTGGTGCGCCTGGTCAAGCCGTCAGCCGGGGAAATCCGCGTGCGCGGGGTCGACCTCGCCAGCCTGCGCGGCCGCGCGCTGAAGGCCAGCCGCTTCGAGGTGCAGATGGTCTTCCAGGACCCCTCCTCGGCCCTCGACCCACGGATGAACATCGCCGAGGCCATCGCTGAACCGCTACGCGCCCGCGGCGAACTGAACGCCGCCGAGCGCCAGGCGCGGGTCGCCGAGCTGATGCAGCAGGTCGGCCTGCACGCCGAGTTGGCCAGCCGCCTGCCGCACCAGCTTTCAGGCGGCCAGCGCCAAAGGGTGGTCATCGCCCGGGCACTGGCGCCCAAGCCCGCGCTGATTGTGTGCGACGAGCCGGTGTCGGCACTGGATGTATCGCTGCAGGCGCAGATCCTCAACCTGCTCTGCGATTTGCAAGCGCAGTTAGGCGTGGCCTACCTGTTCATCAGCCATGACCTCTCGGTGGTGCAGTACGTCGCCGACCGTATCGCTGTGATGTACCTGGGCGAAGTGGTCGAGGTGGGTGACCGCGCGTTGTTCTGGCAACGCCCGGCACACCCCTACAGCCAGGCGCTGATCGCCGCGGTGCCGGTGATGGACCCTGCCCACAGCCGCGCCGCCAGCAAAACCGTGCTGGGTGGCGATGTGCCCAGCCCCTACCAGCCCCCGGCCGGTTGCCGTTTTCACACCCGCTGCCCGCAGGCCCACCCCCGCTGCCAGGCCGAGGCGCCGCGCCTGCGCGCCCTGCAGCCGGGCCACCAGGTGGCCTGCCACCTTTACGACGCCACCCTTGGAGCGCCCGCATGAGTACCGCCTTGAACCTGCCCCGCCCTGATAGCGCCGTGGCCCAGGCCCGCCTGGACCTCGCCGCCGCCCACCGCCTGGCGGTGTGGCACGACTTCAGCGAAGGCATCTACAACCACTTCAGCCTGGCCGTGCCCGGCACCGACGACCGCTTCCTGCTGCCGCCGTTTGGCTTGCATTGGTCTGAGGTGACCGCCAGCGAGCTGATGGTGATCGGCTTCGACGGCCGCCAGATCGAGGGCGAAGGCATCATCCAGCGCTCGGCATACTGCATTCACGCGCCGATCCACGCCGCCCACCCCAAGCACGCGGCGGTGCTGCACACCCACATGCCCTACGCCGGTGCCCTTACCCGCCTGCAGAACCAGCAGCTGCAGATGCTCGGCCAGACCGAAGCGCTGTTGATCGACCAGATCGCCTACGACGAAGGCTATGACGGCCTGGCCCGGGCCACCGACGAAGGCCAGCGGCTGGCCGAGGTGCTCGGCGAGAAAAGCATCCTGTTCATGGGCAACCACGGCGTCGTGGTCACCGGCCGCAGCGTGGCCGAAGCCTATGACCGCTTGTACACCCTGGAACGCGCCGCACGGGTGCAACTGTTCGCCCTCTGGACCGGCCAGCCGCTGCGCACCCTGAGCGCCGCGCAGGTGAACAAGGTGCAGGACCAGATCCACAACACCCCGCTGCACGACGCCCCTGGCGCCCAGTACAAGCCCGGCTACCAGTTGCACTTCGATGCCCTGCGCCGCCTGCTCGACCGCCGCGAACCTGACTACCGGAACTGACCCTGTGAACGCCTTGAACCCCGCCGTGCCCGCCCCACCCAGCTTCGACCAACTGCATGCCGCCGCCCGCGCGCTGAGCCAGCGCTTCGCCGCCGGCGCCAGCCAGCGCGACCGCGAGCGGCAGTTACCGCATGCCGAGGTGCAAGCCCTGGCCGAGCACGGCCTGCTCGCCGCGCGGGTGCCGGCCGCCTTTGGCGGGGCTGGCCTCAGCGTGCTGCAACTGGTGCAACTGCTGGTGCTGATCGCCCAGGGCGACCCCAACATCGCCCAGGCCGTGCAGCCCCATGCCTGCGGCGTCGAAAAACTGCGCATCCACGCCAGCCCCGCGCAACAGCAGCACTACCTGGGGCTGATCGGCGCCGGCGGGATGATCACCAACGCCTCGGCCGAGCGCGGCGGCGCGGTGGTCGGGCAGATCAGCACCGCGCTGGCCCGCCACGGCGATGCCTGGCAGTTGAACGGTACCAAGCACTACGCCACCGGCAGCCTGTTCGCCCAGCACTTCTACGTGCTGGCCAACACCGCGCAGGGCCGCGCCCTGGCCCTGGTGCCGGTGAACCGCAGCGGCGTGCAGGTGGTGGACGACTGGAACGGCATGGGCCAGCGCACCACCGCCAGCAGCACCGTCAGCTTTACCGCGGTGGCCGTGGCCGACAGTGAAATCCTTCACCTGCCGCACTGGAACAGCCGCCGCACCTACGAAGGCGCCTTTGCCCAGGTGCTGCACGCGGCCATCGACGTGGGCATTGCCCTGGCCGCGCTGGAGGATGCCGTGGCCTTTGGCCGGGGCCCGGCGCGGCCGGTGCCGGAGGCGAAAACCGACCGCGCCGGCGGCGACCCGTACGTGCAGCAGGCGGTGGGCGAAATGGCCATCCAAGCCCATGCCGCCGAAGCCCTGCTCGAGCGCGCCGCGGGCATTCTCGACCGCGCGGTGGTGCTGTTTGAAGCCGGCGCCGAGGCCGACCAGGCCCTGGCCAAGGCGTCGATCGCGGTGGCCGAAGCCAAGGTCGCGGCCAACGACGCCTCACTGCGCAACAGCGAAGCGTTGTTTCGCGTCGGTGGCGCCTCGGCCACCTTGCAAACGCGCAACCTCGACCGCCACTGGCGCAATGCCCGCACCCACACCACCCACGACCCGGCCGCGTGGAAAACCCAGCTGGTGGGCGACTACCTGCTCAACGACCAACTGCCGCCGATCAGCACCAAGGTATGAACACTGCCATGCATGCGCCCGTACTCTCTGCGTTGCCCGCCACCAGCCCGCTGCACGAGGCCTTGCGCCAACCGTTGCTGCTGGGGCTGTTCCTGCCCATCCACAACGGCGGCTGGACGATGTCGGCCTACCCGCGCGAGACCGACTGGACCTTCGACTACAACGCCGCGCTGACCCGCAGCGCCGAGGCCCTGGGCCTGGACCTGGTGTTCGGCCCGGCGCACTGGCTGCCCAAGGGGGGCTTCGGTGGCGAGATGCGCTACCGCGAAACCGCGCTGGACGCGCTGATGAGCGCCGCCGGCCTGGCCGCGGTGACTGAGCGCATTGTGTTGATTTCCACCGTGCACGTGTTCTACGGCCCCTGGCACCCGCTGCACCTGGCCAAGTTCGGCGCCACCCTCGACCACATGAGTGGCGGCCGCTGGGGGCTGAACCTGGTCACCGGGTTCCGTAAAGACGAATGGGCGATGTTCGGCCAGCAGCAGATCGAGCACGACCGCCGCTATGAACTGGCCGGCGAATACGTCGACCTGCTGCAACGGCTATGGACCGAAGACGCCAACCTCAACTACCGCAGCGAGCAGTGGGAACTGAACAACGCCTACGTCACGCCGCGGCCAGCCCACGGCCGGCCGATCATGGTCAGCGCCACCAGCTCGCCGGCCGGCATCGCCCACGCGGTGCGCCAGGCTGACCTGATTTTCGTCACCAGCCCGGCCGGGGCGCGCTTCGAAGCGGCCATCGAGGCGTTGCCGGCGGTCAACCGCCAGGTCAAGGACGCCGCCGCCGCGATTGGCCGTGACGTGCGCACACTGGTCAACCCGATGGTCATCGCCCGCGACACCGAGGCCGAGGCCTGGGCGGTCTACCAGGGCGTGCTCGACCAGGCCGACGACGGCGCCGTGGAAGGGTTTTTCCACACCCACGCCACCGGCGACAGCCGCTCGTGGCGCGGCCACCAGCGCGATGAGCGGATCGTTGGCGGCAATATCCAGCTGGTGGGCACCCCGGAGCAAATCGTCGAGCAGATCATCCAGCTCAAGGCCGCCGGCTGCGACGGCTTGCAGCTGTGCTTCATCGATTACCACACCGAGCTGGCCTACTTCGGCGCGCGCATTCTGCCGCTGCTCAAGCAGGCCGGCCTGCGCCTGTAACCTTTTTAACGATAAGGACTGCCCCATGACTGCCGTGCTGCCCCTCTCCACCCTGCAGGCCTGGCTCGAAGACGGCGATGAACTGGCGTTCATCGACATCCGCGAAGAAGGCCTGTTTGGCGAAAACCACCCGCTATTGGCGGTGAACGTGCCTTACAGCAAGCTCGAAACCGACCTGCCGCCGCGGGTACCACGGCGCGCCACCCGCACCGTGCTGCTGGCCGAGAACAGCGCCCAGGGCGCCTTGGCGGCGCGGCGCTTGGCGGCGCTGGGGTACACCGCTGTGCACCTGCTCGACGGCGGCCTCGAGGCCTGGCGGCAGGCGGGGCTGGCGCTGTTCCAGGGCATCAACGTGCCGAGCAAGGCCTTTGCCGAATGCGTGGAGCACAGCCTGCACACCCCGGCCATCGAGGCGGCCGAGCTGGCCAAGCTGATCGACGCCCAGGCCGACTATGCGCTGCTCGACAGCCGCACCCTGGAGGAATACCAGCGCTTCCATGTGCCGACCGCGGTGGGGGTGCCCAGCGCCGAGCTGTTGTACCGCTTCGACGACCTGGTGCCCTCGGCCGACACCTTGGTGGTGGTCAGCTGCGCCGGCCGCACCCGCGGGATCGTCGGCGCGCAAACGCTGATCAACGCCGGCGTGCCGAACCGCGTGGTGGCCCTGGCCGGTGGCACCCAGGGCTGGCGCCTGGCCGGGTTGCACACGGTGAACCACGATTCGCGCCACTACGGCCCGCTCAGCGGCGCCGCGCGCGATGCCGCGGTGCTGCGCGCTGAACGCCTGGCTGAACGCCACGGGGTGGCGCGGGTCAACGCCGCCACCCTCGCCAGTTGGCAGGCCGACCCGCAGCGCACCACCTACCTGTTCGATGTGCGCAGCGCCGAGGAATTCGCCCATAGCCACCGCGCCGATGCCCGCCACGTGCCCGGCGGGCAACTGGTGCAGGCACTGGACCTGTGGGTGGCCACGCGCAATGCGCGCATCGTGCTCAACGATGACGACGGCGTGCGCGCCACCACCACCGCGCACTGGCTGGCGCAGCTCGGCTGGCAGGCCAGCGTGCTGGTCGGCATCGACCCCGCCGCCAACGCCCGGCCGGTGGCGCAACCGAGCTGGGCGGGGGTGCAGTACATTGATCCTGCCACCGCCGCCGGTTGGCTCAAGGGCACTGCCGTGGCGCTGGCCGCCGACCGCAGCGCGGCCTATGCGGCGCACGCCCCACACGGCGCGCTGTGGGTGAACCGCGCGCGGCTGGCGGGGTTGCCGGCGCGGCTGAAGGCTGCCAGCCAGGTGCTGGTGTTCGCCGAAGACCTCGCCCTGGCCCGCGGCGTGGCGCTGGAGCTGCACGAGCAAGGCCTGCCAGCCTATGTGGTCACCGGCGACGCCGCCCAGTGGCGCGCCGCCGGCATCGTCGTGGGTGGCAACCCGCCGCTGGCCGATGCCGAGCGCCTCGACTACCTGTTCTGGCTGCACGACCGCCACGACGGCAACGCCGAGGCCAGCGCGGCGTACATCGCCTGGGAAGAAGACCTGCCGCGGCAAGTGGGTGACCACCGCCACGCGCGGTTCCAGATTCGCCCTTAACGCCTTCGGAGGCCCTTCGCCCGGCACTGCCGGGGGTGCTGTTCACTTGAGCAATCAGAGCGTTGAATCTCAGGTTCAAAGCCCTGATCTCTCTCTGGGGTTTTACTGAGCGCATGAGCTGACTGGCCTATCGCCCGGCACAGCCGGCCTCCCACGGGGCCTGTGTTGATTTAAAAATCAATGGCTTACACAAAACTGGTGGGAGGCCGGCTGTGCCGGGCGATAGGCCCTGAAGCTCATGCACGGCATCAGCAGCACTCACAGACTGATCGCCCGCGCGACGCAGTGAAAGGCTCAAGTGAACAGCATTACGGCACAGCCGAGCGAAGGGCACTCCCAGCCCACCCTTACTCATCCGGAGTTACCCCGTGCTCACCTCACTGATCAGGGCGCTGCCCGCGCTCACGCTACTGCTTGGCCTGGCCACCGGCGCCGAGGCCGAAACCCCACGCCCCGGCGGCACCCTCACCGCCATCGTGCAACCCGAACCCACGGCGATGACCAGCGCCATCAACAACACCTACGCCAACGGCGTGGTCTCGAGCAACATCTTCGACGGGCTGGTCAGCTATGACCAGGACTTCAACCCACAGCCCTCGCTGGCCACGTCCTGGGAAACTTCCGCCGACGGCCTGAGCATGACTTTCCACCTGCGCCACGGGGTGAAATGGCACGACGGCCAGCCGTTCACCTCGGCGGATGTAAAGTACAGCCTCGAAGAAGTCTGGAAAAAACTCCACGCCCGCGGCCGGGTGACCTTCGCTGCGGTGCGCGAGGTGCAGACCCCGGATGCCTACACCGCTGTGCTCAAGCTCGATCACCCCTCGCCGGTGATCCTCAGCGCAGTCAACGCGGTGGAATCGCAAGTGCTGCCGCGCCACCTCTACGCCGGCACCGACGTGGCCAGCAACCCCTATAACGTCAAGCCGGTGGGCACCGGGCCGTTCCGCTTCAAGCAGTGGGAGCGCGGCCAGTACATCGCCCTGGAGAAAAACCCCGACTACTGGGAAGCCGGCAAGCCGCTGGTCGACAAGCTGGTGTTCCGGATCATCCCCGACGCCGCCTCGCGCGCCGCCGCGCTGGAAACCGGCGAGGTGCAGTACGCGCCCTACAACCCCATCCCCTTGGCCGATGTGCAACGGATCAAGGCCCTGCCAGACCTGGTGGTAGACACCCACGGCTACGAGTGGCAAGCGCCCTATTACTTCATTGAGTTCAACCTGCGCCGCCCCGCCCTGGCCAAGCTGCAGGTGCGCCAGGCGATTGCCCAGGCCATCGACCGCCAGGGGCTGATCGACACCGTGTGGTATGGCTTCGGCAAGGTCGCTGACAGCCCGATCGTCTCCAGCGTGGCGCGTTTCCACGCCCCCGGCCTGCCGCAGTACCCCTATGACCCGGCCAAGGCCGAGCAACTGCTCGACGCCGCCGGCTACCCACGCCAGGCCAATGGCGTGCGCTTCAGCATTACCCTTGACCACCAGCCGTTCAACGACACTTTCGCCAACACCGACGAGTACATCCGCCAGAACCTCAAGCGGGTAGGCATCGAGGCCACGGTGCGCAACCAGGACCTGCCGAGCTTTTTGCGCAAGGTCTACGGCGAGTATGACTTCGACATCAATGGCGGGCAGTTCTCGGGGTATTCCGACCCGCAGATGGGCGTGCTGCGCCAGTACACCTCCAGCACCATCAAGGCCGGCATCCCCTGGGTGAACGCATCGAACTACCGCAACCCGGAGATGGACGCGCTGATCGAGCAGATCCAGCAACAAGGCGAAGGCCCGCAGCGGGTGGCCAGCTTCCAGCGCTTCCAGCGCATCGCGCAAACCGACCTGCCGGTGCTGCCGCTGTTCGAGATGCGCAACTTCTCGGTCTACTCCAAGCGCCTGGGCGGCGTGTCGCAAGCGCCGGATGGCGCATTGTCGTCGCTCAAGAACGTATGGCTCAAGCCATGAGCCGCTGGGCCGCGGCGCAGAACATCGATGAGCTGCGCGCCCTGGCGCAGCGCCGGCTGCCGCGCGGGCTGTATGAGTTCGTCGCGCGCGGCAGCGAAGACGAAGTGGCCCTGCGGCACAACCGCGAGGCCTTCGAGGCGATCAAGATCAAACCGCGGGCGCTGGTGGATGTCAGCCAGCGCAGCAGCGCCACCACCCTGCTCGGCCGCGCCCACGCGCTGCCGCTGGTGGTCGCCCCCACTGGCGCCGCCGGGTTGCTCTGGTACCAGGGTGAAACCGCCCTGGCCCGGGCCGCCGCCCAAGCTGGGGTGCCCTATGTACTGGGGATGAGCTCGATCACCCCGATGGAAACGGTTCGCCGGGCCTGCGACGGGGCGCTGTGGTTCCAGCTGTACCTGGCGCCGGAGCAGGCCAGCAGCGACGCGATGATCGACCGCGCCAAGGCGGCGGGCTTCGACGCGCTGGTGCTGACGGTCGACACCGTGGTGCAACCGAACCGCGAGTACAACACCCACAACGGCTTCAGCGTGCCGATGCGCCTGAACCGCCGTAACGCGCTGGACTTTGCCGCGCACCCCGGCTGGCTGCTGGGAGTGATCGGCCGTTACCTGGCCGCCGGCGGCATGCCGCGCTTCGAGAACTACCCGCCCGGCCTGCGCCACAGCGTCAGCGCCCGCCAGCGCGAGCGCTGGGCGCCGGTCAAGCGCAACGAGGCGGCTACCTGGGCGGCGCTGGCCCAGGTGCGCGAGCGCTGGGGCGGTCAGTTGATCGTCAAGGGCCTGGGCTGCGCCGAAGATGCCCTGGCCGCGCTGAACGCTGGTGCCGATGCGCTGGTGCTGTCGAACCACGGCGGGCGCAACCTCGACAGCGCGCCCAGCCCGCTGCAGGTGCTACCGGCGGTACTCAGCGCGGTGCACGGCCGCTGCCCGGTGTGGCTGGACAGCGGCGTGCGCCGCGGCAGCGATGTGTTCAAGGCGCTGGCGCTGGGCGCCCAAGGGGTGTGGGTGGGCCGCGCGGCACTGTATGGGCTCGCCGCCGGCGGTTATGACGGCGCGGCGCGCAGCCTGGCGCTGCTCGCCGAGGAGCTCGACCGCTGCATGGCCTATGCCGGGGTACGCGAGGCAGCGGCGCTGGGCTTAGCCAATCTGCACCCAGGTTAGGCGGCGCGACTCAAGGTTTCATCTGCGGCGCCGATGATCTTGTACGTATTGGCACAAACTTTGCTGTCCCATTCCGGCATAAGATCATCGGAGCACCTACATGAGATTTCTGGCCCTCGCGGCAGCTGCCCTCGTGCTCCTGAGCTTTGCGTTCTACTCAAGTGGGAATATTTACCCCACTCGCCCCAGCGAAACCGCCTGGCTCGGTGACGCCCAGGCCTGCGAGGCCCTGGCCAGCCTGGCCATCGGTGAGGCTCAGGTGACCGACGTCGGCTTTGTTAACGGCGCCACCTCGGCGCATTTCCAGGGCGTGCGGGTGGCCTACAGCCAGCCGTTCTGCCGGGTGCGCATCAGCACCACGCCGGCCATCGGCGCGAGCATCAACCATGAGATCTGGCTGCCGCCCGCGCAACGCTGGAACAGCCGGTTCCTCGGCACCGGCAACGGCGGCTTTGCCGGCAAGATCGTCTACGATGCCTTGGCCAATGGCCTGGCCCGCGGCTTTGCGGTGGCCAACACCGACGTCGGCACCCACGCCACCAGCGGGTTTATCCAGATCGCTGGCAATGAACAGTTGCGCGAGAACTACCACCAGCGCGCCATCCACCAGATGACCCAACTGGGCAAGGCCGTGGCCGAGCAGTACTACAAGCGCAAGCCGGAGTACGCGCTGTTCGCCGGCTGTTCCAGCGGCGGCTTCGAGGCCATGACCGAAGCGGCCAACTACCCCACCGACTACAACGGCATCGTCGCCGGCGCGCCGGGTATCGACTTTGCCGGGGTGGGCCTGTTTCAGGGCTTCAGCTACGTGCAAACCCAGGGCACACCGGGCGCGGCGATTGCCGCGAGCAAGCTGCCGGCGATCGAAGCCGCGGTGCTCAAGCAGTGTGACGCCACCGATGGCCTGGAAGACGGCCAGATCGACGACCCGGCGCACTGCCAGGTGAGCTTCGAGCCGTTGCTGTGCAGCGGCGCCGAGACCGACACCTGCCTGACCCGGCCGCAGATCAGCGCCCTCACCGCCCTGCGCAACGGCCCGGTCAACCCACGCACCGGCGAGCGCTATTACCCGGCGTTCCCGGCCGGCGCGGAAAACGCCGGCGGCGCGCGGGCGCGCATCGCCCACCTGGCCACCGGCACCTCGATCGTCGACGCCAGCCCCGGGCCACTGACCTGGGTGCTCGGCCCGCAATGGGCGGCGGAAAAATGGCTGAACTTCAACTTCGACGCCGACGCCCGCCAAGCCGTCGACGCCTACGCGCCCTATGCGCCCAGTAACCCCGACCTCTCGCCGTTCATGAAGGCCGGCGGCAAGCTGATCCTGTTCCACGGCCTGCGCGATGCGAACATCTTCGCGCAAAGCTCGATCAGCTATTACCAGCGTGTGCAGGCCACCCTCGGCGCCGCGCCCACGGCGCAGTTCAGCCGGTTGTTCCTGGTCCCGGGCATGGACCACTGCGCCGGCGGCATCGGCCCCAACCAGTTCGGCCAGGACAACTGGAAGGCGCCGGCGGCCAACGCCCCGGAAACCGACGTGATCGCTTCGCTGGACGACTGGGTGGCCAAGGGCCGCGCACCCGAGGCGATGATCGCCGCGGCCTACCGCGGCGACACCGTGGCCCGCACCCGGCCGCTGTGCCCCTACCCCAAGGTGGCCAAGTACCAGGGTGGCAGCATCGATGCGGCGGGGAGTTTTGCCTGTGTGATGCCGTAAGCGCCCCTTTGCCCGGCCCGGCGGCCATGTAGTGAAAACCCACGCGCGCTACCCAGCAAAACCGCGATGAATGCGCCTTCAGGTTGTCTGGAAACGCCATGATTGACGGGCGGGCGTGGTAATATTCCTACACATTTAAAACCATGATGACCGGCTAACCGACCAAGCCGTACCGGAGCGACCATGCCCAGACTTTCCCATCGCGACCTGCGCTGCGCCTTTCGCCAGCAAGTTCAGACCCCCACCTGTGTGCAAACCGCCTCGGTGTTCGACCCGATGTCGGCGCGCATTGCCGGTGACCTGGGGTTTGAGGTCGGTATCCTCGGTGGCTCCGTAGCTTCACTGCAGGTGCTTGCCGCGCCTGACTTCGCCCTGATCACCCTCAGTGAGTTCGTTGAACAGGCCGCGCGCATCGGCCGCGTGGCGCAGTTGCCGTTCATCGCCGACGCCGACCACGGCTACGGCAATGCCCTCAACGTGATGCGCACGGTGCAGGAACTCGAACGCGCCGGCGTGGCCGCGCTGACCATCGAAGACACCTTGCTGCCGGCGCAATTCGGGCACAAATCGACGGACCTGATCAGCATCGACGAAGGCGTGGGCAAGGTCCGCGCCGCGCTGGAAGCCCGCGACGACCGCGAGCTGTCGATCATCGCCCGCACCCACGCCGGCGTGGTGCCGGTGCAGGAAGTGATCCAGCGTACCCGCGCCTACCAGAAGGCCGGCGCTGACGGTATTTGCATGGTTGGGGTCAAGGATTTCGACCACCTGGAGCAGATTGTCGAGCACCTCAGCGTGCCGGTGACGCTGGTTACCTACGGCAACCAGAAGCTCACCGACTACGCGCGCCTGGCCTCTCTCGGTGTGCGCGTCATCGTCGCCGGCCACGGCGCCTACTTCGCCGCGATCAAGGCCACCTACGACCACCTGCGCGCCCAGCGCCAGGTCACTCGCAGCACCTCCGACCTCAGCGCCAGCGAACTGACCGCCACCTACACCATGCCTGACACCTACAAAAGCTGGGCCAGTGAGTTCATGGATGTGAATGACTGAGTAGGTCAAAAGCCCTGATTCTTCCAGGTGGTTTTGCCGAGCGCATGACCTGACTGGCCCTTCGCCCGGCACAGCCGGAGTGCCGGGCGAAGGGCCCTATCAGGTAATCGGCGCTGGGTTGAACAACACAATGTCGTTGTGCAACCGGTGCTGCTCGGCCCAGGTTTGCTTGCGCCCGCTGGCCACGTCCAGGTAGTAGTGGAACAACTCCCAACCCAACTCCTCGATGCTCATCCGCCCGCTGGCCACCCGGCCGGCGTCGATGTCGATCAGGTCATGCCAGCGCGTGGACAGCTCGGTACGGGTGGCGACCTTCACCACCGGCGCCATCGCCAGCCCGTAGGGCGTGCCGCGGCCGGTGGTGAACACGTGCAGGTTCATCCCGGCGGCCAGTTGCAGGGTGCCGCACACAAAGTCGCTGGCCGGCGTGGCACAGAAAATCAGCCCCTTGCGGCTTACCCGCTCGCCCGGGCCGATCACCCCGTTGATCGCGCCACTGCCAGACTTGACGATCGAGCCCAAGGCCTTCTCGACGATGTTCGACAAGCCGCCCTTCTTGTTGCCCGGGGTGGTGTTGGCGCTGCGGTCGGCGGCGCCGCGGTCGAGGTATTTGTCGTACCAGTCCATTTCGCGCACCAGCGCGTTGGCCACCTCGAGGTTTTCCGCGCGGGCGGTGAGCATGTAGATGGCGTCGCGCACTTCGGTGTTTTCCGAGAACATCACCGTGGCACCGGCCCGCACCAGCAGGTCGGCGGCGTAGCCCAGCGCCGGGTTGGCGGTGATGCCGCTGAAGGCATCGCTGCCGCCACACTGCATGCCGAGGATCAGCTCCGAGGCCGGCACGGTTTCGCGGCGGCGCTGGTCGAGTTTCTTCAGGCGCACTTCGGCCAGGGCCATGATCTGCTCGATCATTTCCGTGAAGCCGTGGCCGGCGTCCTGCAGCCGGTACAGCCACGGGTCTGAAAGGTCTACCGAGGGGTCGTCTTCGTGCATCACCTGGCCGGCCTGGAGCTTTTCGCAGCCCAGGCTGATCACCAGCGCTTCACCGCCCAGGTTGGGGTTGCGCGCCAGGTTGCGCACGGTGCGGATCGGGATGTATGCATCCCGCGCGTTGATCGCCACGCCACAGCCGTAGCTGTGGGTCAGGGCGACCACGTCGTCGACGTTCGGGTATTTTGGCAGCAGTTCCTGGCGGATGCGCTTGACCGCGTGCTCCAGCACCCCGGTCACGCACTGCACGGTGGTGGTGATGCCGAGAATGTTTCGGGTGCCTACGGTGCCGTCGGCATTGCGGTACCCCTCGAAGGTGTAACCCTCCAGCGCCGGCAGCGGCGCCGGCACCGCGTCGCTCATCGGCAGGCTGTCCAACTCCGGGGCCGAGGGCATGGCCAACTGGTGCTCTTGCACCCAACTGCCCTTGGGCAGCAACTGCAACGCGGTGCCGATCACCTGGCCGTAACGGCGCACCGGGGCGCCTTCGGGGATGTCGACCAGCGCCACCTTGTGGCTCTGCGGCACGCCCTCGATGGTGGTCAGGCCGTCGGGGAACACACTGCCCTCGCCCACGCCCTGGTCATTGACCACCACCACCACGTTGTCGCTGTCGTGCAGGCGCACGTAACGCGGCGAGTCGGAATGTTCGATCAGTTCTACGGCTTGCATGGGGAACCCCCGTTGTTCTCTTGTTATGAATCAGGCTTGTACGGGTTTGGCGTCGAGCACTGGCTCGCCGTTTTCATCGTGCAGTTGCACGCGGCGGATCGGCCCGACAATGAACAGGTAGCTGAGCACCGCCACCAGCGCGTTGGCGCCCACGAACACCAGCGCCCACTTGAACGAACCGGTGGCGCTGATCAGGTAGCCGATCACGATAGGCGTGGTGATCGAGGCAATATTGCCGAACATGTTGAACAGCCCGCCACTGATACCGGCGATCTGCTTGGGCGAGGTGTCGGCCATCACCGCCCAGCCCAGCGCGCCCACGCCCTTGCCGAAGAACGCCAGGGCCATCAGGCCGACCACCAGCCAGTCGAGCTGCACGTAGTTGCAGATCACCATGCTGGTTGACAACCCCAGGCCACAGACGATCGGCAGCTTGCGCGAGAACGTCAGGCTGTGGCCGCGGCGCAGCAGCCAGTCGGAGATCACCCCGCCGAGCACGCCGCCAATGAAGCCGAAGATCGCCGGCAACGAAGCGACGAACCCCGCCTTGAGGATGGTCATGCCGCGCTCTTGCACCAGGTACACCGGGAACCAGGTGAGGAAGAAGTAGGTAATGCCGTTGATGCAGTACTGGCCCAGGTAGATGCCGACCATCATCCGGCTGCTCAGCAACTGGCGGATGTAGCCCCACTGCGGGCCGCCGCTGCGGGCGCCGGGCTGGTCCATGTCGACCACCGCGCCGTTGTCGCGGATCAACGCATATTCGGCGGCGCCCATCATGGGGTGGTCTTTGGGGTTGTGGATCAGTTTGAGCCACACCAGCGAGAACGCCACGCCCAGCGCGCCCATCACCACGAACACGTGCTCCCAGCCCAGGGCGTGGACGATCCAGCCCATCAACGGGGTGAACAGCACGGTGGCGAAGTACTGCGCCGAGTTGAAGATCGCCGACGCCGTGCCGCGCTCCTGGGTCGGGAACCAGGCCGCGACGATCCGCGCGTTGCCGGGGAACGACGGCGCTTCGGCCATGCCCACCAGAAAGCGCAGGGTGAACAGCGCCATTACCGCGGTGGCGATGGGCAGAAAGCCGACAAAGCCCTGGAGGATGGTGAACACCGACCAGGTAAAGATGCTGAAGGCGTAAACCCGCTTCGAGCCGAAGCGGTCGAGCAGCCAGCCACCGGGGATTTGCGCGGCCACGTAGGCCCAGCCAAAGGCGGAGAAGATAAAGCCCAGGGTGACGGCGTCGACGCTGAGGTCTTTTTGGATGCTGGAGCCGGCGATGGCGATGGTCGCGCGGTCGGCGTAGTTGATCGTCGTGACGACGAACAGCAGAAAGAGGATCAAGTAACGCACGTGCGTCGGCTTGTTCGCGTGCATGCGGTAAAACTCCCACTTGTTATCGTTGTGCGGGTAAGGCTCAGTGGCCTACGGTCAAGGCCGTGATGTGCGATACGTTATCGTACAACCTAGTTTGGCGCTAGAGGGGGGTGCGGTAATTTTACGCAGGGCGTTGGTGGTCGCGGCGGTGGCTGTTATCGAGGTTTGCCCGGGGTGGGCGATGGGTTCGGGCGGGGTTTTCAACCTGTACGATGACTAAACCAATCCACTGGACAAGTTTCCCGCACAGGACTATGTTCGCGCTTTCGGCACCGGCGCCATGGATGCGCCCGATCCCTCGTGGTCGGTTCGTGGGAGTACGACTGTGAAGATGACGCCATTGCTGGCCCTGCTGCTGGGCGCGCCGTTGTTGGCCGGGTGCAGTGCACCCACCGCGCACTGGCGCTACGTTGAGTTCGACGCGGGCGGCGACACCGCCGACTACAGCGGCCTGGGCAAATTCACCCTGGCCAAGTCCATTCTGTTGCTGCGCCCCGTCGCCCAGGGCACTCCGCCTGCCCTGCTGTCGCTGCCCGCCGAGGCCAGCGGCGCGCATACCCAGTTTGGTTTCCAGCCCCAGCCGGGTAGCCCCGCGCCGCGCCTGGCGACCCTCGACAGCACCCGCCTGGTGCGCAGCCTGAGCCTGGCCAAGGGCAACGAACCGGCCGCGGCGCCGCCCGCCCAGCCAGTCGCGGTGGCCGCCAGCATCGACCGCGGCAGCCGCGCCACCAGCGCCAACCCGCCGGCCTTGCCGATGGCGGTGGATGTGCAAACGCTTTTGCCCAGCGCGCAGCGCGGCGCCGGCAGCGCCTTCGCCGTGGTGGAGAACTCCGGCTACAAGGTGGCCCTGCAACTGGCCTTCGACGCAGTGCCGGCCGGCGCCATCGAAACCGCCCAGCTCGACCTGAACAAAGCCTCGGGGCTGTACTTCTATTCGGCCTGCCGCGCCGCCACCCTGACCCTGCTCAGCGAACCGTTCAAACAGCAGCAGTACACGGTGACCATCGCCGACCCGAACTTCGTGCAAACCGTGGCCCTGGCACCGGGCAGCGCGGTCACCAGCCACAGCAGCTGTGGCGTCGACCTGGGCGGCGGCAGCGAAGACGCCAGCGCCCTCGCCGCGCTCAACCAGGCCGTGGCCCAGGCCCGCAGCGTGGCCCGCGCCTGGGAAACCGTGCCTATGCCGACCCAGGCCCAGGCCCTGGCCGAAGCCCGCGCCACGCAGAAGGCCGTGGTCGCCGTGCGCAAATCCGTGGCCGCCGCCAAAGCCGCGGCAGCCGCCGAAGCCGCCGAGCAGCGCCGCCAGGAAGAAACCCTGCGCAGCGCCGAGGTGGTGCCGCAGCCGGCGTCGCCGCGGCGGGAGACGTTTGCGTTCTGAGGTTGAGGGTCAAACCCCTGATTTCTTCAAAGGGTTTCACTGAGCGCATGGCCTGACTGGCCCTTCGCCCGGCACAGCCGGCCTCTCATCAAACAAAAAATATCCCCTTGTTTTTTAAAAGAAAAAATCAAGCAGCCCTCACCAGTTCCATCC
>NZ_JBIBKC010000028.1:0-34754 GCF_042958985.1 Pseudomonas sp. NPDC007930 | reverse complement strand
CTGGGATCGAATTTTCTGTACTTCTTGGTCATGAAAAGCTCCTCGATAGGGTCATTTTCACCTATCGAGGTGTCCGGGGTTAGTAGACCACTACAGGGTTTATAACCCTGGATTCACCATGCTGATCGCTTGAGTGCACAGCCTACCCGGTAGGTGGAGGTGGGGGTTAGTGCAGGGGCTTGAGGGCCTCTCGCCCGGCGCAGCCGGCCTCCCACGGGATGTGTATTGTCCCGGAAATCAAAGTTTTACAGAGAACTGGTGGGAGGCCGTGGTCCGGCATCCCGGCTGTGCCGGGCGAAGGGCCAGGCAGCCCATGCGCGCAGCAAAACCCACCAACACAACATCAGGGTTTATAACCCTGGATTCACCATGCTGATCGCTTGAGTGAACAGCCTACCCCACCCGGTAGGTAGAGGTGGAGGTGGGGGTTAGTGCAGGGGCTTGAGGGCCTATCGCCCGGCGCAGCCGGCCTCCCACGGGATGTGTATTGTCGCGGAAATCAAGGATTTACACAGATACAGTGGGAGGCCGTGGTCCGGCATCCCGGCTGTGCCGGGCGAGGGGCCAGCCAAGCCATGCGCGCAGTAAAACCACCACAATGCACAGCGTACCCCTGAAAGAAGAGGACTCGCCCCGCCAAGGCGTCGATGCGCCACGGGGGCAGGCTAAGCTGCCAACGGAAGCGAGGGCGAGCCCAGGCCCAACATTACGATGATTGCGCCGCTCTCGCCACCCCCTGAATGCACACCGGGTGCAGCCCCCCCACAAAGCACCTTGCATCCCACCCCCATGCACCGGATCATGGCTTATCAATCGCCGGCAAGCGGAGCCCCGGGCCGCATGAGCAAAAAGGCAGCCGCCACCATCACCGATGTCGCCCGCCTGGCGAACGTCACCACCATCACTGTGTCGCGGGCCTTCAACCAGCCGCAGTTGCTCAAGCCGCAAACCCTCGAGCGCATCCTTGGCATTGCCCGGGAGCTGGACTACGTGCCCAATGCGTTCGCGCGGGGCTTGAAGCGCAGCGAGAGTTTGATCGTGGGGGTGGTCACCGCGTCGGTGTACAACCCGTTCTACAGCGACATGATCCAGGGCATTTCCCGCGAGGCGAAGCGCCAGGGCTATACCATCATGCTGATCGACACCGACGGCGTGGCGGAGCTGGAAGAAAAAGCCATTCAAACCCTGCTCGGCTACCGGGTGGCGGGGATCATCCTGTCGCCGGTGTCGGATGAGCCCGGTTACCAGCCAGCGTACCTCAGCCAGTTGCGCAACGGCGATGTGCCGGTGGTGCAGCTGGACCGCACCCTGCACGGCACGCCGTTCAGCCTGGTGGTGCTGGATAACTTCCACAGTGGGGTGAAGGCCGGGGCTTACCTGCTGGCGCGCCAGCCGGCGGTGCGCCGGGTGTTGGCGCTGACCGGGCCGGCGCGGTCGCGCATCAGCCATGATCGCCTGGCTGGCTTGCAGCAGGCGATTGCTGGCAGTGGCCGCGAGGTGCGGCTGGATGTGATCCCCGGGGATTACACCTTGGAGCCGGCCTACCGCGCCGCCCTCGCCTACCTGGATGAACACGGCGCGCCGGATGCGCTGTTTGGTTTCAACCAGCTGATTACCCTCGGCGCGCTCAAGGCCTTGAGGGACCGCGGCATCCCGCGCAGCAGCCTGGCGATCTGTGGCATTGACCGCCTGCCGTTTGCCGATATTTTCGAGATCCCCATCGCCTGCGTGGCCCACGATGGCTTGCGCACGGGCGAGACCGCCATGCGCCTGGTGCTGGAGCAAATCCAGCAACCGGGGCGGCCGGCGGTGCGCGAGGTGATGGTCGGTGAGCTCGAAGGCTGATCAGCGGCTGGTGTAGCCGCCATCCACCGGCAGGCACACGCCGCTGATCATCGCCGCGGCCTGGCTGAGCAGGAACAGCACCGGCGCGGCCACGTCTACCGGCATGGCGAATTTACCCAGGGGGATGGCCGCCAGCATCGGGTCGCGCTTGGCCGGTTCGCCCCAGGCGTGGGCGGCCATCGGCGTGAGGGTCACGGTCGGGTTCACGGCGTTTACGCGGATGCCATGGGCGCCCCACTCCACGCATTGCACGCGGGTCATGGCGTCCATCGCGCCTTTCGAGGCGCAGTAGGCGAGGTGGTCGAACAGGCCGACCATCGAGGCTTGGCTAGACACATTAACGATGCTGCCGTGCACCTGCGCGGCGATCATCTTTGCCGCCACGCTGGCGGCGACCAGGGCGGCGGCGCGGGCGTTGACCGCCATCACCTGGTCGAACACCTCGGCGGTCACTTCGGTGGCCGGCTCGAGGCAGGCGATGCCGGCGCAGTTCACCAGCCCGTGGGCCAGCGGCAGGCCGGCGCAGGCCGCGGCCACCGCGCTGGGGTTGAGCAGGTCGACCTGGCAGGGCTGGGCGCCAAGGGCTTGCAGGGCTTCCAGTGCCGCGGCGTCGCGGCCCAGGGCGGTGACCGCCGCGCCACAGGCGAGCAGGCGCACGCACACTTCGCGGCCGATGCCGCTGGTGGCGCCGGTCACGACCACGTGCTGGCCGCTGAAGTCGAAGCTGTAGTCACTCATCGCGAAGGCCCCTGAGGCTGTGCATGGCGGGTTTGAGCAGCGGGTAAAGCTGCACGTACTGGGCAAACAAGCGCTGGTAGCGGGCCTGGGCCCGTGGCTCGGGCTGGGCCCGCTCGCGCAGGTGCACCCAGCCGCGCTCCAGGCCTTCGGCACTGACCAACCCGGCGTGGCGGGCGGCGAGCAAGGCGGCGCCGTGGGCGGCCTCGACGTCGTCGACCAGGGTGCGCACCGGCAGGCCGGTAACGTCGGCGATGATCTGCATCCACAGGTCTGAATGGGCGGCGCCACCGACCACGATGAGGAACGGGTCGAGGGTTTGCCCGGCGTGCTGGCCGGCTTGCATGTTGTGCCGCAGCGCCAGGCTCACGCCTTCGAGCACGGCGCGGTAGAAGTGGGCCTTGCCGTGGGCGAGGGATAACCCAATGAACGCAGCGCTGGCCGAGGCATCCCAGATCGGGCTGCGCTCGCCCATCAGGTAGGGCAAGAACAACACCCCGTCGCTGCCGGCGGGGATGTGCGCGGCGGCGGCTTCGAGCAGTTGATGCGGGTCTTCGCCGCGGGCGGCGGCGGCGTCGATTTCGGCCTGGCAAAAGCCTTGCCGGTACCAGCTCACCGAGGCGCCGGCGGTGAGCGCGCCGCCGAAGCAGTAGAGGTCTCGCTGGCCGTTGTGCACGTGGGGGAAGCTCACCAGCCCATGGCGGGCATCGGCGTGGGGCTGCAGGTAGCCCCAGCACATGCTGGTGCCGATCATCGCCACGTGGTTGCCCGGCTGGCTCACCCCGGCGGCGAGGGTGGCCATGGCGGCGTCTACCCCGCCGGCGAGCACCGGCAGCCCGGCGGGCAGGCCGAGTTGTTCAGCCATGGCGGGCAGCAGGCCGCCGACCACTTCATCGGAATACAGCAGCCGCTCGGGCATCTTGCTTGGCTCGATGCCCAGCCGCTCAAGCCAGGGTACTGACCAGGCGCGGGCCTCGAGGTCATACACACCGCCGATGTTGCCGGCGCTGCTGTGGTCCACCGCCACTTCGCCGGTGAGCACCCAGTTCACGTAGCTGTTTGGCGGCAGCAGCCAGCGGGTGCGCGCCCACACTTCCGGCTGTTGCTCCTTGAGCCAGAGCATTTTGGTAAAGCCGTAGTAGCTGTCGATGCCGTTGCCGGTGGCGGCTTGCAGGGCGGGCAGGTCGAGCTCGGCCTGCAGCCGCGCAACCTGCGCTTCGGCGCGGCGGTCCATCCAGATCAAACAGGGGTACAGCGGCTGGCAGGCGCCGTCCACGGCAATCCCCGAGCCGCCGTACAAACTGCTCACGCACAGCGCTCCCGGCACCCGGCCGGGGGCCTGGCGCACGCATTCGGCGATGCACGCGAGCACCGCCTCCAGCCACACCTGCGGCCACTGTTCGGCCCAGCCGGGGCGCGGCGTGCTCACCTGGTAGGCCACGCTGTGCCGGGCCAGCACCGCGCCCTGGGCGTCAACCAACAGCGCCTTGGTGCTCTGGGTGCCGATGTCTACCCCGATCACGCAGTCCACCGGCGTTACTCCTCGGCCTTGGGCTTGAGCAGCACCTTGATCGAGCGGGTCGAGTTGGCCAGCTCGAAGGCCTCGGCGAAATCCTCCAGGCCGAAGTCATGGGTGACGATGCCCTTGGAGGTGACCAGCCCGCGCTCGAACAGGTCGATGGCGACCGGGTAGCAGTACGGCCCCAGGTGGGCGCCGCGTACGTCCAGCTCTTTGCGGTCACCGATGATCGACCAATCCGCGCTGGTTTCGGCGCCGAACACGCTGAACTCCACAAAGCGCCCCAGCTTGCGGATCAGCTCCAGGCCTTGGGTCACGCCCACCGGCACGCCGGTGGTTTCGATGTACACGTCGCAGCCGTAGCCGCCGGTGAGGCCGTTGATGATCGCCTTGGCGTCTTCCCGCGCCGGGTTGATCACTACATCCGCGCCGTACTTGCGCGCCAGCTCGAGGCGCTCGTCGACCAGGTCGATCACCACCAGCTTGCGTGGGGTTTTCAGGTGCGCCACCTGCACCATGCACAGGCCGAGGGTGCCGGCGCCGGCGATCACCACCACGTCATCGAGTTGCACGTCGCCGCGGTTGACGGTGTGGATCGAGCAGGCCATGGGCTCGATCAGCGCGCAGTCTTCGAGGCTGATCGCCTCGGGGATGCGGTGCACGATCGCCGTGCGCGGGATGCGCATGTACTGGGCCATGCCGCCGTCGGCGACTTCGCGCTGGAAGCCGAAGATGTTGTGCACCTCGCACATCCAGTACTTGCCGCTTTTGCAGAAGCGGCATTTTTCACAGGGCACGATCTGCTCGGCGATCACCTTGTCGCCCAGCGCTACCCCGAAGTGCTCTTCGGCGCCCTCGCCCACGGCCTCTACATAGCCGAAGAACTCATGGCCGGGAATCACCGGTGCCTTCACCCAGGGGCTTTCGCCGCCCCAGAACATCGCCGCGCCCGAGTGGCATTTGCAGTCGCTGGCGCAGATGCCGCAAGCGCCGATGCGGATCACCAGCTCCAAGGCGTTGGGGGTGGGCTTGCCGAGGCGTTCGAGGCGGTAGTCTTTGGGGCCGTGGCAGACCACGGCGTGCATCTGGGTATCGCTCATTGTTGTTCACCTTTATCGAGGATGAGCCAAGCCCGGGCGGCACGCGGCCGCCGGGCACTGCCGGTTGTTGAAGGCCGCTCAGCGCACGCTGCGCTGGCGGCTGATGTAAATGGCCAGCAGGATGATCCCGCCCTTGATCACGCTTTGAACGTAGGGCGACACCCCAAGCATGTTCAGGCCGTTGTTGAGCACGCCGAGCAGCATCGCCCCCACCAGGGTGCCGAGGATCACCCCGCGGCCCCCGGCGATCGACGCCCCGCCGAGCACCACCGCGGCGATGGCGTCTAGCTCAAAGCCGACGCCGGCGTTGGGCTGCCCGCTCATCAAGCGTGAGGTGAGCACCAGCCCGGCCACCGCCGCGGTGAAGCCGCTGATGGCATACACCAGCAGCTTGACCCGTGGCGCGCGAATGCCGGAGAGGCGCACCGCTTCTTCGTTGCCGCCGATGGCGTACACATAGCGCCCCACCCGGGTGTGCTGCAGCAGCACCCAGGCCACCGCGTAAGTGGCGAGCATGATCAAGATCGGCACCTGCACGCCCAGCAGGGTGCCGCGGCCAAAGAAGGCAAAGCCGTCGGGCAGGCCGGAGATCGGGTAGCCGTCGGTGTACAGCAGCCCCAGGCCACGGGCGATGCCCATGGTGGCGAGGGTGACGATGATCGGCGGCATGCGCAAAAACGCCACCAGCACGCCGTTGCCCAGGCCAAAGCCGATGCCCACCGCCAGCCCCACGGCAATCGCCAGCGGCGGCGGCAGGCCGGCGACCATCAAGCCGGCGGTGAGGGTGCCGGAGAGCGCCATCACCGGCCCCACCGAGAGGTCGATGCCGCCGGTGAGGATCACGCAGGTCATGCCCACGGCGATGATGGCGTTGATCGACACCTGCCGGGCGACGTTCTCGAGGTTGGCGGTGGTGAGGAAGTTGTCGCTGGCGAAAACCATGAAGGTGGTCACCAGCAGCAGCCCGATAAAGGGCAGGAACGCGGGTGAATGGGTCACCTGCGGCACCGCGCCCCAGCGCGAGGGGCGGCGGCTGGCGCTGCGTTCAATGGAGGTGGTCATGGGGCTGGCTCCCGGTGGCGTGGAACATCACCTGCTCAGGGTTGAGGGCGCTACCTTCCAAGGTGGCAACGATCGCGCCTTTGTTGAACACCGCCACCCGGTCGCTGAGGCCGATAATTTCCGGCAGCTCGCTGCTGATCAGGATGATGGCGTAGCCTTGTTCGGTCAGGGCGCGCATCAGCGCGTAGATCTCCGCCTTGGCGCCCACGTCGATGCCGCGGGTGGGCTCATCGAAAATCAACACCTGGCAGTGGTGGTTGACCCAGCGGGCGATCACCACCTTTTGCTGGTTGCCGCCGCTGAGGTTGACCACTTTGCTTTCCGGCCCGGGGGCCTTGATCGCCAGTTGCTTCATCAGCGCCCGCACCGACTCGCGCTCACGGCCGTGGTCGATCAACCGGGCGCTGTTTTCGTATTTGCCGAGGTTGTTCAGGGCGATGTTCTCGCGAATGCTGAAGCCCACCACCAGCCCCTCGCTTTTGCGGCTTTCCGGCAGCAGGCCGATGCCCTTGGCCAGGGCCGCGGCGGGGTCGCGCAGGCGCACCGGCTGGCCGTTGAGCTGCAGGCTTTGGCGCACGCTGGGCAAAGCGCCGATCACCCCCAGCGCCAGCTCGGTGCGGCCCGAGCCGACCAACCCGGCAAAGCCGAGAATCTCGCCACGGCGCAGCTCGAAGGCATTCACCGGGCCGCCACGCGCCAGCTGCAGCGCCTCGACCTTGAGCACCACCTCGCGGCTGGGGCTGGCGGCCTTGGGCGGGAAGCTGGCCTCGAGCTTGCGCCCGACCATCATCTCTACCAGCCGGCCCATGCTTGCCCCGGCCACCTCCATGGCGCCCACGTAGGCGCCGTCGCGCAGCACGCTGATGCGGTCGCACACGTCGAAGATTTCTTCCAGGTGGTGAGAGATGAAAATCATCGCCACGCCCTGGCGCTTGAGCTCGCGCATCACCTCGAACAGCAGCGCTGCCTCGGTGGGGGTGAGGGTGGCGGTGGGCTCGTCGAGAATCAGCAAGCGCGCCTCCAGCGCCAGCGCCTTGGCGATCTCCACAAACTGTTGCTGGGCCACCGACAACGCCTGCACCGGGCAATCCAGGGCGATGTTCACGCCCAGCCGGGCGAACAGGCTGGCGGCGGTGTCGCGCATGGCGCGCTTGTTCAGCAGGCCAAAGCGGTTGACCCGCTCATGGCCGAGGAAGATGTTTTCCACGGCGTTCAGGTAGGGGATCAGGCTGAACTCCTGGAACACGATGCCGATGCCCACGGCGATGGCGTCGTGGTAACTGGCAAAGCGCCGCTCTTCGCCGGCGAACACGATCCGCCCTTCGTCGGGCCGCTCGACCCCGGCGAGGATTTTCATCAGGGTGGATTTACCCGCGCCGTTCTCGCCCAGCAGCGCGTGGATCTCCCCCGGCTCCACGCTCAGGCTGATCGCCTTGAGCGCCTGCACTCCGGGGTAGCGCTTGCAGATGTCATCGAGTTGCAGAAGGCTGCCCATGGCCCGCGTCTCCGAAACGCGCCCGCCCGGCGGCGGGCGCCGTGCAGTGGCTTACCAGCTGAAGGTTTTGGCCTTGTCACGGTCGACCAACAGGATGTCGACCGGCACCGTTTGCGGCACGTGGGCGCCCCACTTCTTCGCCAGGGCCATGGCCAGGGCGATGCGCACCTGGTCACGCGGGTATTGCGCGGAGGTGGCGATGAACTTGCTGTTGGGCTTCTGGATTTCCTTGATCGCCTCCGGCGCGCCGTCCACGCTGACCAGCTTCACGTCTTTGCCGCTGGCGTCGATGGCGGTGAGCGCGCCGAGGGCGCCAGTGTCGTTCACGCTGAACAAGCCCTTGAGCCCGGGCTGGGCCTGGAGCATGTTTTCGGTCACGGTCAGCGCCTGGTCACGCTCTTGCTTGCCGTTTTGCGTGGCCACCAGCTTGATCCCGGGGAACTTGGCCAGGGCGTCCTTGCAGCCGCGCACGCGTTCGAGGATCGGCACCACGGCGATGCCGTCGAGAATGCCCACGTCACCCTTGCCGCCGAGTTGCTCCCCCAGGTACTGGCAGGCTTGCACGCCGGCGTCGTAGTTCTTCGAGCCGACGAACGAATCCAGCGGGCCTTCGGCCTGGGCGTCGACCGCCACCACCACCACGCCTTTGTCGTGGGCGGCCTTGACCGCCGACTGCACGCCGACAGAGTCCGTCGGGTTGATGATCAGGATGTCGATCTGCTTTTGCAGCAGGTCGTCGATGTCGTTGATCTGCTTGGCAACGTCGTGGGCGGCATCGGTGACCAGCAGCGTACCGCCGAGGCTGGCCACGGCATCTTGCAGGGCGCCCTTCATGGTCACGAAGTAGGGGTTGTTGATCTCTTGGAACGACACGCCAACCTTCAGCGGCGCGGCGTGCGCGGAGGCGGTGAAACACAGGCCGGCGGCGGCCAGGGCAAAGGCGAACAGCGAGGTGCGCGCACGCGGCGCGGAGCGGTGGGTCATGGCGGCAAATCCTGTATTTTGTTGTTGTTTTACAGAATGTCATCGTTAACATTTTTGACGTTAGCAGAGGAATCGTGGGGCGGCAAGGTGGAGTTGTAACAAGGCTGATGGCTCTTCGCCCGGCACAGCCGGCCTCCCACGGGTTCTGTGTTGCTCAGTAAATCAAATACTCACACAAACCTGGTGGGAGGCCGTGGTCCGGCACTCCGGCTGTGCCGGGCGAGGGGCCGCCATGCCCAGCGCAAAACCCTCACACCCCGCGCATCAACCCCCCATCCACCTTCAAATTCTGCCCGGTGATATACGCCGCCCCCGCCGACGCCAGGAACGCCACCGTGGCGGCGATTTCCTCACTGCTGCCATAGCGGCCCAGCGGCACGCTGTCGCGGCGTTCGTCGAGTGCCGGCAGGCTGTCGATCCAACCGGGCAGTACGTTGTTCATGCGGATGTTGTGCACGGCCTGCTGATCAGCGAACAGCTTGGTAAAGGCGGCCAGCCCGGCGCGGAATACCGCGGAGGTGGGGAACATCGCGGCGGGCTCGAAGGCCCAGGCCGTGGAGATGTTGATGATCGCGCCGCCGCCCTGGGCCTGCATGATCGGCGCCACCAGGCGGCTGGGGCGGATCACGTTGAGCAGGTAGGTGTCCATGCCCAGGTGCCATTGCTCGTCGGTCAGCTCCAGCACCGGGCCACGCGGGCCGTGGCCGGCGCTGTTGACCAACACATCGACCCGCCCCCAGCGCGCCATCGTCTGCTCCACCAGCCGCTGCAAGTCTTCAGCGGACTGGTTCGAGCCTGTTACCCCCAAACCGCCCAGGCTTTCGGCCAGGGCCTGGCCCTTGCCGGAGGAAGACAAGATTGCGACGCGGTAACCGTCAGCGGCCAGGCGCTGGGCGGCGGCGGCGCCCATGCCGCTGCCGGCGGCGGTGAGGATGGCGACTTTTTCGATGGCCATGGCTGGGTGTTCTCCGATCTGATAGCCGTTCTGCAACGGCGTGGTTTTCTATAGGCTTGGCAGCAGCCTAGCAGCCACCCGGGCAACCAGAGAGAGCGCCCAGCTGCTTCCTGCCAGTAGAGAAACTACAGCCATGAGTGAACGCTTCAGCCGCTTGCCCTCGCTCAACGCCCTGCGCGTGTTCGAAGTGGCCGCGCGGCATTTGAATTTCCGCCTGGCCGCCGACGAGTTGGGCGTGACCCAAGGCGCGGTGGCGCAGCAGGTGCGCGGGCTGGAAGCCGCCCTGGCGGTGCAACTGTTTGACCGCCAGCGCCGTGGCCTGGCCCTCACCGCCGCTGGCCAGGCCTACCAGGGCAGCGTGCGCCGGGCCTTCGAGCAGTTGGCCCAGGCCACCGAAGCGCTGCGCCCGGCGCCGCAGCACCTGACCCTCAGCACCACCCCCACGTTCGCCGCCAAGTGGTTGATCCCGCGCTTGCCGCGGTTCAGCGCCGCGCACCCAGGCATCGACCTGCGGGTGCTGGCCAGCGATCAACTGTCGCGCTTTCACACCGACGGCGTAGACCTCGCCGTGCGCCTTGGCCAGCCGCCGTTCGGGCCGGGGCTGGAGGTGGAACTGCTGCTGGAAAACACCTTGGTCGCGGTGGCCAGCCCGGCGCTGGTCGAGCGCCTGGGCCTGCCAGAAACCGCCGAACAATGGGCGCGCTACCCGCTGCTGCGCGATGCCCACGATGCCTGGCCAGCGTTCCTCGACCGGCTACTGCCCGGCCCGCGCGAGGCAGCGCCGCGGCAGTTGAGCTTCAACCAGACCAGCCTGGCCATCGACGCGGCGGTCGCCGGCCAGGGCGCGGTGCTGGCCAGCCCGTTTTTTGTCAGCGAGGCGCTCAGCCGCGGGCAACTGCGCCAACTGTGCCCGCTGCACTGGGCGGCGCCAGGCAGCTTTTACCTGGTCAGCCCGCGCAAGGCACGCGCGCCCGCCGCGCTGCAGGCGCTCAAGGCCTGGCTGCGAGCGCAAGCGGGCTAGCGCGCAGCCGCCCGCTCAGCCACAGGTCAAACGCCAGCAACAGCAGCAGGCTGGCGCCCATCACCGGCAGGCTCAGGCCCAACAGCAGCGCGGCCAGCAGCACCCCGCCCTGCCCGCCCCGCGGCAATTGCCGCCAGGCCTGGGCGAGGGTCAGCCCGGCATTCAGCGCCGGGCGCCGGCGCCACCACATCAGGTAGCCGAGCACCACCATCAGCGCCAGGCCCAGGCCGGTGAGCACCAGCAGCAACTGGTTGGGCCAGCCGAACAGGCTGCCCATGTGCGCGTCGATGCCCCAGCGGGTGAGCTTGGCCGCCAGCGGGAAGTGGGCGAACTCGGTGTGGTCGAGCACGGCAAAGTTGCCCGGCGCCAGCGCCACGGCATCGACCTGGGTCGGCCAGCCGCGGTCGATTTCACTGACCACCCAGGCGCGGCCGGGCCCGGCCGGCGGGCGCACCTCCACCTTGGCGGCATCGATGCCGGCGCCACGGGCGGCGGCCAGGGCGCTGTCGAACATCGCTGGCGCCAGCGCCACCGGCGCCATGGCCATCGCCATGTGGTGCTCGGCGTGCTCGCCGCCCATGGCCATCGCCGCGGGGGCGTGGCCCAGGCGGGTGTTCACGCTCGGCGTGCCCCAGCCGAACTGCCCGCGCAGCACGCCGATGTTGTCGCCGGCGTATTGCGACCAGGTCAGCCCGGTGGCGGAAAAAAACAGCAGCCCCAGCAACAGCCACAGCCCGCTGGTTCGGTGCAGCCGGCGCAGGCCGCGGGCGCGGCCGGGCCGGCGCCACCACAGCCAGAGGCCGCCGAGCGCCGCCACCCACAACCAGGAGGCGGCCAGCTCGCTGTACAGCCGGCCTAGATCGCCGAGCAACAGGCCGCGGTGAAACTGGTCGAGCCAGGTGCGCAGCGGCAGCACGCCGCTGGTGCCGTACACCGGCAGGTCGCCGCGTACCGCGCCGGTGCTCGGGTCAATGAACAGCGCGCGGTGTTCCGAGGCGCCCATGCCGGGCGCCGAGAACATCACCCGGGTGGTGCTACCCGGGGCGGCGGCGGGGCGTACCGCGGCCACGGCGAGGCCTTCGCCCACCTGGGCCTGGGCGATTTCGACCTGGCGCGCCAGCGGCAACGGTGGGCCACCGGCGGGGGTGTGCAGGGCTTCGGCGTACAGCCAGTTTTCCAGTTGTGGGGTGAGCGCGTAGCCCACCCCACTCAGGGCGGCCACCAGCAGGAACGGCCCGATAAACAGGCCAATGTAAAAATGCAGGCGCATCAGCAGCGCCGCCCAGGCGGCGCGCGGCGCGATAGAAATAGCAGGCATGGGAACGCCTTCCTCGCAAAAAGTCGGTCAGGAATGTGAACGGCAATGCAAGGGGCGTTTCAGGGCGCCTGGGGGTTGAGCGCCGGCAACAGCCAGCGCGGCGGGCGCAGCGGTTCGGCCGGCGCCAGCGGTGGCCGCGGCCGGCGGCTGCGCAGCAACCAGCCAAGCGCGGCGAACACCAACAACGCCAGCGGTACGGTGCTGGCGAAGAAGCAGTGCTCGAAGGGGTTCTGCATGCCCTGCATGGGCATCGGCATGGGCTTTTGCAGGTCGGCCATGGCCTGGCCGTGGTCCATGTGCATGCCGGCGGGCATTTTCATCGGTGCCTTGGCCGGTGGCCCAGCCATCATCAGGCCGTGGCCGAAACTACAGGCCAAGCCATTGAGCAGCACCAGGGCGAACAACACCCAGGCCACGTGGGCACGAAAACCGCGGGCAGAAAACATGGCGCGCAATCTAGCCTTGCCGGGGGCTGGTGGCAAGGGCACTCTTTGCGGTTTGTGAAGGGCTTGAGGGCCCTTCGCCCGGCACAGCCGGCCTCCCACCAGCCTTGTGTGGCCCTTGATTTCCTAGGCAGCACAGAACCCGTGGGCCGGCTGTGCCGGGCGAGGGGCCATAAAACTGTGAATACGATGCTCAACCTACACACCGTCAGCGCCAACACCCCCGCCGTGAACGAAGCCACCCAGTTCGCCTACCGCGCCTGGCGCGAGCTGTTCGGCAGCCGGGCCAACCCCGAGGCAATGCCCGCGGACCTGGCCCGCTTCGAGGCCACCTATTGCCAGGGCGAGGGCTGTTTTTTGCTGGCCCGGGCGCCCAGCGGCGAGGTGGTGGCGAGCATTGGCTACCGCCGCTACGACCACCGCTTCGCCGCGCTGGACTTCACGCCCTGGCGCACCGCCGAGGTGGTGCGCCTGTTCGTGGCGCCACGCCTGCGCCGCGCCGGCGTGGCCAGCGCGCTGGTCAGCCAATTACTGGCCCAGGCCAAGGCCGCTGGTGTGCAGGCGCTGTACCTGCACACCCATCCGTTCTTGCCTGGGGCGCTGGCCTTCTGGCAGCGCCAGGGCTTCGAGCTGCTGCTAACCGAGGCCGAGCCGGTGTGGCAAACCACCCATATGGCCCGTTACCACTGGTAGGTGGCGCTCGCCTGCACGGTGCGCTGCGAGCCGTACCAGCACCAGTCGCTGGAGTAGCAGCTGGTCACGTACTTCTTGTCGCCCAGGTTGGTGGCGTTGATCGCCAGGCGCAGGTTGTCGGCCGGGGTGTACACGTGGGGGATGTCGTAGTGCACGGCGGCGTCGACCAGGGTGTAGCCCGGCACCTTGAAGGTGTTGGCGTCGTCGTTGGACGAACTCACGTAACGCGTGCCGGCGCCCATGCCGAAGCCCTTCAGCGGGCCTTCGCGGAAGGTGTAATCAGCCCACACCGACGCGGTGTGGCGCGGCACGCCCCACGGGGTGGCGCCTTTGGAGGCGGCACCGCTGGCCACGTTCGACTTGCTGTAGCGGTTATCCAGGTAGGCGTAGGCGGCGACGATGTCGAGGTTGCGGGTCAGCGCCGCCTTGCCCTCGAGTTCGAAGCCGCGTGAGCGCACTTCACCGGCTTGCACACTGCAGCGGCTGCCGTTGCAGAGGTGGGTGGGGTCTGGGTCGAGGGTGGTCACGTTCTGTTTGCGCAGGTCGAACACCGCCGCGGTGATGAAGCTATCGCCGCCCGGCGGCTGGTACTTGATGCCCAGCTCATACTGCTTGCCCTCGGTGGGCATGAACGGCTTGTTGCCGTAGGCGGTGCCCGACTGCGGCTCGAAGGATTCCGCATAGCTGATGTACGGCGCCAGGCCGTTGTCGAACAGGTACACCAGGCCGGCGCGGCCGGTGAAGGCTTCGCTGTCGTAGGCGGTTTTGGTTTTCACCCCGGTGGCCAGGCGCTCGCTGGTGTTGTGGTTGTTGGCCCAGTCGTAGCGGCCGCCCAACAGCAACACCAGGCGGTCCCACTTCATCTGCTCTTGCAGGTACAGGCCTTTTTGCTGCGCCCGCGCGGTGGCATCGGCGCTGTAGGCCGGGGTGGTGACCGGCACGCCATACACCGGGTTGAACACATCCAGGGTTGGCCCCACGCCCGAGCCGGAGAGGGTGTCGGTGCTGGTGTAGAGGTAATCGGCGCCAAACAGCACGGTGTGCTTGATCGGCCCGGTGTCGAACTTGGCCTGCAGCTGGTTATCCAGGTTGTAGGCGTCGATGTTCACGTCGGTGGCGATGGTCGAGCGGCTGAGGGTGCGGTAATCGATGATGTTGCCGCTGCTGTCCTTGGCGAAGCCGTTGCTGTAGAGGCTGCGGTACAGGCCTTCGCTGCGCAGGTAGCGGGCGTTCTGGCGGAAGGTCAGCTGGTCGTTGATCTTGTGCTCGAACAGGTAGCCGATCGAGTAGTTCTCGCGGTCGCTTTTCTCGAAGGCTTTGTCGCCGTCGTAGCGGTCGATGTCGATGTGCCCGAGCGGGTTGTTCTGCACCACCCCCTGAGACGGCAACGAGCCGTACGAGGCGCCTTTCGGGTCTTTCTGGAAGCGCCCGAGCAGGGTCAGCGAGGTCGCCTCGCTGGGGCGCCAGGTGAAGGCCGCGGCCAGCGCCCGGCGCTCGGTTTCGGTGTGTTCCACCTGGCCGTCGGCGCTGTCGTACAGGCCCGACACGCGGTAGGCGTACACACCTTGGTCATCCAGCGGGCCGGAGAGGTCGAAGGTGGTGCGCTTCTTGTTGAAGGTGCCGTATTGCACACCCACTTCGTGGAACGGCTCGCTGGTCGGGCGCTTGCTGACCATGTTCACCACCCCGCTCGGGGTGCCCTGGCCGTACAGCACCGAGGCCGGGCCGCGCAGTACTTCAACGCGGTCGAGGTCGAAGGCATCGAGCTGCGGCGCGGCATCGCGGCTGCTGGCCAGGCGCATGCCGTCGAGGTACAGCGACGGCGAAAACCCGCGCACGGTGAACTGGTCGAGGCGCGAGGCGGTGGCGCCACGGGTTTCCGGGATCACCGCGGCGGTGTAGCGCAGCACCTGGTTCAGCGACTGGGCATCCTGGGCGCGCATCTGGTCCTTGGTGACCACCGAGATCGACTGCGGGGTTTCGATCAGCGGGGTGTCGGTTTTGGTCGCCGACAGGCTACGCGTGGCCACGTAGCCAACGATCGGCTCGTTGACGCTGTCGCTGGCGTAGCTGGAGGTGATGTTGGTCGACTGCAACTGCACGGTGCCGTTGCCTTGCTCCGGGGCGGCCTCTACGCGGTAGCGGCCGGCGGCGATCGGTACGGCCTGCAGGCCGCTGCCGGCGAGCAGGCGGGCGATCGCCTCACTGCTGTTGTAGTCACCGCTGAGGCCGGCGGTGTGCCGGCCGCTGACCAGCGCCGGGTCGAAGGCCAGCGCCAGCCCGGCCTGCTCGGCAAAGCGGTTGAGGGCCTGGCCGAGGTCACCGGCGGCAATTTCAAAGTGGGCACTGGGCGCGGCCTGCGCGGCGGGTACCGCGCAGGCCAGCAGCACGGCCAGCGCCAGGGGGTTGAGGGCATTGAACGGGCGAAGCATGGGCAATCCTTTGGTGTGAGCAAGAAAGGTTTACTCACATGACGCACCACACCGCGGAAGGGACAGTGAATGAGATTGTTTTTTATTAACGTAGCTTGACCGTGACGTACCAGTCGGTCAGCCGCGCCACCTCGATCGGCAGGCTATCGCTGAGGGCCTGTAGCGCGGCGTCGCTGTCGTTGAGCGGGAACACCCCGCTCACGCGCAGCCCGGCGAGGGCTTCCGGGTCGAAGCTGAGCACGCCGTGGCGGTAGCGGCCAAGGCTGGCCAGCACCTCGGCGAGCGGCGCGTTCTGCGCGCTGAGCACGCCGCGGGTCCAGGCGCTAGGGTCCGCCTTGCCGATGGCCTGGGGCGCCTGCAGGCTGCCGTGGTTGAAGCGCGCCCACTGCCCCGCCGCCACCCGCACCGCGGCGCCGCCACTGGGCTGGGCCGCCACGGCAGACTCGAGCACGCTCACGCGGGTGGCGCCATCGGCCTCGCGGCTGACCAAAAAGCGCGTGCCCAGGGCGGTCACGCTGCCTTGGTCGGTGCGCACCACGAACGGCCGCAGTGGGTCTTTGGCGACCACGAACCAGGCTTCGCCGCGCAGCAGTTCGATCACCCGCTGGTGGCCGTTGAAGCGAATGTTCAGCGCGGTGTCGGTGTCGAGTTGCAGCTCGCTGCCGTCGGCGAGGGTCAGCCGGCGGGTCTCCCCCACCGCGCTGCGTTGGTCGGCCAGCCACAGCGCGGGCTCACCACTGCGCCACAGGCCCAGCGCCAACCCGGCCAGCAACAGCAGGCCCACGGCGCCGCGGGCCAGGCCGCCGCGGCGGCCCTTGAAGGCGCGGTTGAGCGCGGCCCGGGCCGGCGCCGCGGGCACTTCGTCAAGCCCGCCCCACAGCGCCTGCATGCGCTGCGCGGCCAGCGCGTGGCGGGGGTCTTGCTCGCACCAGGCCTGGAACGCCGCGCGCTGGCCGGGCGCGGCGGCGTCGTCGCCGAGCAGCGCCAGCCAGCGGGCCGCCTCGGCGACCATCTGTTCGTTCGGTGGCGGCACGCCGCGGTTCATGCGCCCGGGGCGCCGTGCAAGGTGGTGTAGCAGTGCACCAGCACCTTGGCGATGTACTGCTTGACCATGCTCGGCGATACCCCCAGCCGCGCGGCGATGTCGACATACGCCAGGCCGTCGAGGCGGCTGAGCAAAAACGCCTCGCGGGGCTTGGCCGGCAGGCCCTGGAGCATCTGGAACACCCGCTCCAGCGCATCGACCGCCGCGTGGATGGCTTCCGGGCCATGGGCGGCGTGGTCTTCGCTGCGCAGGGCGAGGGCTTCGAGGTAAGCGCTTTCGATGCGCCGGCGGCGCGCGCCGTCGATCAGCAGGCGGTTGGCGGTGGTGGCCAAAAAGGCCCGGGGCTGCTGGATGCTGCCTGGGTCTGCCAGGGCCAGCACACGCAAAAAGGCATCCTGGGCGATGTCGGCGGCGCGCTGCGAGCAGCCGAGTTTTTTCCACAGCCAGCCGTGCAGCCAGCCGTGGTGGTCGCTGTACATCAGCGTGACCGACTGCTGGTGCGCCGTGGCGCCGGGGCGGGCTGTGGGCAAATCGCGCATATGGGAGGGCTTGGCATTAGGGAAGCGTTATCATTTGTATCTGGATGATAACAACCCTTTGCCCCACACGGCCAGCGCTTAGCCGTAAACGCTGACCCGGTTACGGCCGCCCTTCTTCGAGGCATACAGCGCCTGGTCGGCGTGCTCGATCAGCTCTTTGTGGTCGGCCAGCGGCCGCGCCAGGTCGGCCACGCCGAGGCTGATGGTAAAGCGCACTTCCTTGCCATCGTGCTTGACCGTCATCGATTCGATGGTCTGGCGCAGGCGCTCGGCGAGGATCTGCCCGCCGGCTTTGTCGGTGTCGGGCAGCAGCAGGGCAAACTCTTCGCCGCCGTAGCGGCCGCAGATGTCTGAGTCGCGAATCAGCTCGCGCACCACGTTGGCCACGCTCTGGATGACTTTGTCCCCGGTGGGGTGGCCGTAGGTGTCGTTGACCTTCTTGAAGTGGTCGATATCGAACATGATCAACGACGACATGTTGCCGTAGCGCACATGCCGGGCGTACTCGAACTTCAGCGCTTCTTCCCAGTGGCCGCGGTTGTACAGGCCGGTCAGGCGGTCGGTACTGGAGAGCTTTTGCAGCTCCTGGTTGACCTTCAGCAGTTGCCGGCGGTTGGTGGCCACGTCGGTCACGTCGTAGATCACCAGGCACAGGTGCTCGACCTGGTTGTTCGCCGAGCGCAGCGGGAACAGCGTGGTGTTCTGGTACATGAACGCCTCCTGCCCGGTGATCGGCTGGTAGTTGTCGAAGCGCACCAGGTACGGCCGCTGCTCCCAGATGGTGAACGACGGCGTGCCGAGGGTGGCGACGTTCTCTACCCGGGTGCTGAACCAGGCCCGGTCGACCTCGGGGAACAGCTCGAAGAACGAGCGATCATGGGCGTCGAGCGGGGCCACCCCGGAGCGGTTTTCCATGAACGAGTTCCACACCTTCACGTGGTACTGGCGGTCGAGTACCACCACCCCCACGTCGATGCTCTGGGTAATGGCCAGCAACCAGTGCAGCTCGGTCAGTTCAATGGGCTTGGTCATGGCTCAGGTCATCAGGTAGTCGAGCTTGCTGATCAGCCGCTCGACCGAGCGCTCGGTGAACAACAGCAGCAAATCGAAGTGGATGTCGTGGTTTTCCACGCTGTAGCTGATTTCCACGGCGAGGGTTTTCTTCCAGCGTTGCTGGTTGACCCGTATGAGTTCATCGATGCGCGCATGTTCCCCGAGGATCTGCGGGTGGCTCTGGGAGAAGTGCACGTCGATTTGCTCAGCGATGCCCGACAAGCACGCACCGATCAAGATCGATGACAAATCCAGCAGCATCTCCATGTTCGAGTGCTCGCTGTATTCGCGATTCATCAGCCGCGCCATGTCGGCCAGGCTGCTGTCGTGGAAGATCAACAACGCTTCGCCGGCGATGCCGCCACCGATATACCCCTGGCAGATGGCGGTCAGCTCGTGGCCCACCTGGGCATCGGCCAGGGCCATGTGCAACTCGCCCACTTCGAGCACGTTGACGTTGGGCACCGGCAGTTGCACGAACACCCCGAGCACCTTGGCCAGCAAGGCGGCGGCGCGGCCCATGGCCACGTTCACGGTTTCGCGGAAGGCATCATGAAAGCCAATCGCCTGGTTGGCCCCGGGGAACGGCGCCAGCGGTGCCGGGCCGGGCACCAGCAGCCCGCAATGGGTGAGCACGCGGCGCAGCTCGGCGGGCTCGGCGGGTTTTTTCACGAAGGCCATGGCGCCGAGTGACAGCACCCGCCGCACGGCTTCTTCCTGCACGTCGCCAGAGACCACGATCACCCGCGCGCGCAGGCCCTCTTCGCGCATCGCGGCGAGCACCTGGTAGCCGTCCATTTCCGGCATGGTCAGGTCGAGCAGCACCACTTGGCCAAGGCCCTGGCGGATCGCCTCCAGGCCCTGCCGGCCATTGCTGGCCTGGGTGATGGAAACAGACCATTCTTCAGGCAGCGCGCGCAGCAGTTGCTTGCGCGCCATGTTCGAGTCATCACAGATCAGTAGCGGAACAGCGGCCATGCAGAAATTCTCTTGGCGGGTCATCGCGCTGGCTAGCGTCGCACTTTAAACAGAGTTCATAGCACTATGCCAGCTTCGTGGCGCGCTTGGGCATGATGGGCAGCATTTGTTGCAAAAAACGACACACAAGGGTCTTATCGTAGCGGCTGGGCATCGGCGCATGGCCTTGTGAGGCTGGAATCGTAGTTGTATGATGTCCGTCAACACCTCTAATCGTGGTTGAACCCTTGCCCCACTCGACCACTCCCAAGGGGGCGCCTGCCAAGGGCCCTGCTATACCTTCGAACACCCCCCGTTAACAGGACAAGGAGACAACAATGCCTGACGTTCTCGGTCAAAACTTCGTTGCCGGCGCCCGTAGCGGCCAAGGCGAGCCTAAGCTCAAAAGCCTCGATGCCAGCACCGGCGAAGCGCTGCCGTACAGCTTCTACCAGGCAACGAAGGAAGAAGTAGACGCCGCGGCCCGTGCCGCCGAAGCGGCCTTTCCTGAATTCCGTCAATTGAGCACCGCGCGCCGCGCAGAGTTCCTCGACGCCATCGCCGAAGAGCTCGACGCCCTCGGCGATGAGTTCGTCGCGATCGTGTGCCGCGAGACCGCCCTGCCGGCCGCGCGCATCCAGGGCGAGCGTGGCCGCACCAGTGGCCAGATGCGCCTGTTCGCCAACATCCTGCGCCGTGGCGACTTCCTCGGCGCGCGCATCGACCTGCCGCTGCCCGATCGCAAGCCGCTGCCCCGCGTTGACCTGCGCCAGCTGCGCATTGGCGTGGGCCCGGTGGGTGTGTTCGGTGCCAGTAACTTCCCCCTGGCGTTCTCCACCGCCGGTGGTGACACCGCCTCGGCGCTGGCCGCCGGTTGCCCGGTGGTGGTCAAGGCCCACAGCGGCCACATGGCCACCGCAGACCTCGTCGGCTGCGCCATTGAGCGCGCCGCAGTGCGCACCGGCATGCCCAAGGGCGTGTTCAACATGATCTTCGGCAGCGGCGTGGGTGAAGACCTGGTCAAGCACCCAGCCATCAAGGCCGTGGGCTTCACCGGTTCGCTCAACGGCGGTAACGCCCTGTGCAAACTGGCGGCCGAGCGCCCGGAACCGATCCCGGTATTCGCCGAGATGTCGAGCATCAACCCGGTGGTGCTGCTGCCAGGCGCCCTCAAGGCCCGTGGCGAAACCGTCGCCAAGGAACTGGCCGGCTCGGTGTGCATGGGCGCGGGGCAGTTCTGCACCAACCCCGGCATGGTGATCGGCGTGCGCTCGCCTGAGCTGACCGCCTTCGTAGAGCAACTGGGCACCGCGATTGCCGCCCAGGCGCCACAGACCATGCTCAACGCCGGCGGCCTGCGCAGCTACACCAAGGGTGTGGAGCACCTGCACAGCCACCAGGGCATTACCCACCTGGCGGGCCAGGCGCAAGCCGGCAACCAGGCCCAGGCGCAGCTGTTCAAGGCCGACGTGAGCCTGCTGGTCAACGGCGACCCACTGCTGCAGGAAGAAGTGTTCGGCCCCACCACCGTGCTGATCGAAGTCGACGACGACGCCCAGCTCAAGCAAGCGCTGCAGGCCTTGCGCGGCCAATTGACCGCCACCCTGATCGGCGAGCCGGCGGACTTCACCGCCTACGCCTGGCTGGTGCCGGTGCTGGAGCACAAGGTCGGCCGCATTCTGGTCAACGGCTACCCCACTGGCGTGGAAGTCAGCGACGCGATGGTGCACGGCGGCCCGTACCCGGCCACCTCCGACGCCCGTGGCACCTCGGTGGGCACCCTGGCCATCGACCGCTACCTGCGCCCGGTGTGCTACCAGAACTACCCCGACGCCCTGCTGCCCGAAGCCCTGCGCAACGCCAACCCGCTCGGCCTGCGCCGGCTGGTCAACGGCGAGTGGAGCAGCGCGCCGATCGCGTGAGGTTTTAACAGTCCCATCTGCCCTTCTGGCAAACGGCGCGGCTCACCCCGCGCCGTTTTTTTTGCCTGCCAGGGCTGGCGCTGCCACAACTTTGTGTTGGTTATGTGAAAGGGATCCTGAATCTTCTAGTCATATAGATGAATAATCTAAGCCCTCGGTTCAGCCTCGCTCATCTTGGCCGATAAGCCCCGGACTGAACGCAAAACAACGAAGAACTAGGAGCGAAACAATGGGTGCTTGGTTTGGCAACATCAGTGTGCGGGCGAAGCTCGCGCTGGGCTTCGGCGTGGTACTGGCGCTGACCGTGCTACTGGCGGTGGCGGCCTGGGCCAGCCTGGCCAACCTGATCGAGCGCACCCAGCGGGTGAGCCAGGTGGTCGAGGTGCAAAACCAGCTCAACGAACTGCGCGTCAGCCGCCTGAGCTACATGCTCAGCAACGGTGACCCCGCCCTGGGCGAAACCACCCTCAAGCTCTACGACCGCTACCAGCAAACCCTCAACAGCACCCTGGCCGGCTTCACCGCGCCGCAGAACGTGCAGCTGCTGCGCCAGGAGAGCGATACCGCCAAGCAGTACGGCGATGACCTCAAGCAACTGCTGGCCGGCTACCGCGACGCCGCCGCCGCCCGCGACCAGATGACCGCCACCGCCCAGGCGGTGATCAAGCAGGTGGCCCAGGCCCAGGCGGCCACCCAGGGCCTGGCCGAAGACGACCCGCACCGCAGCGGCCTTGAGCAGGTCGCCGCATTCACCAAGGAACAACTGCAACTGGTGCGCTATGAGGTGCGCGGCTACACCAACAACGTTACGCCGAAAACCGAACAGGCCGCCTTCGCGCAAATGGACAAAACCGCCGCGCAGGTGCAAACCCTGGCCACCTCGCTGCCGGGCGAGCAAGCCGAGCTGGCGGCGTTCTCCAGCGCCCTGGGCGGCTACCGGCAATCGGTGGAGCACTTCCGCGAGGTGAGCGGCAGCGTTGAGCAACTGCGCAAGCGCCTGGGCGAGGCCGGCAACGTGATGATCAACGCCAACAGCGAACTGGTGAAGCGCCAGGTGGCGCAGAGCGAGGCCGACAGCGGCCGCTCCCAGGCAATCCTCGCCGTAGCGGCGTGCCTGGCGCTGCTGCTGGGCGTGGTGGCCGCGCTGTGGATCACCCGGCTGATCACCCAACCGCTGCAGCACACCTTGGCGGTGGTCACCCGGATTGCCGCGGGCGACCTCACCCAGCAACTGCACAGCGAGCGCCGCGACGAGATCGGCGCGGTGCAGCGCGCCATCGGCAACATGAACGAAACCCTGCGCCAGTTGATCGGCGGCATCCGCGACAGCGTGACGCAAATCGCCAGCGCCGCCGAAGAGCTGAGCGCGGTCACCGAGCAAACCAGCGCCGGGGTCAACAGCCAGAAGGTCGAAACCGACCAGGTGGCCACCGCCATGCACGAGATGGCCACCACCGTGCAGGAAGTGGCACGCAACGCCGAAGAGGCCTCCACGGCGGCCACCAGCGCCGACCAGCAGGCCCGTGCCGGCGATAAGGTGGTGGGCCAGGCCATCGGCCAGATCGAGCGGCTGGCCGGCGAGGTGCGCCGCTCCAGCGAGGCCATGGAGCAACTGCAGGCCGAGAGCGACAAGATCGGCTCGGTGATGGACGTGATCAAGGCCGTGGCCGAGCAAACCAACCTGCTGGCGCTGAACGCCGCCATCGAGGCCGCCCGCGCCGGTGAGGCCGGGCGCGGCTTTGCGGTGGTGGCCGATGAGGTGCGCGGGCTGGCCCAGCGCACGCAGAAATCCACCGAAGAAATCGAAAAACTCGTCGCCGGCCTGCAAACCGGCACCCAGCACGTGGCCCAGGCCATGGACAGCAGCCGCCAGCTCACCGACAGCAGCGTGGCCCTGACCCGCCAGGCCGGCGACGCGCTGGGCAGCATCACCCGCACGGTGTCGAGCATCCAGGCGATGAACCAGCAGATCGCCGCCGCCGCCGAGCAGCAAAGCTCGGTGGCCGAGGAAATCAGCCGCAGTGTGGTCAGTGTGCGCGAGGTGTCGGAACAAACCGCCGCCGCCAGTGAAGAAACCGCAGCCTCCAGCGTGGAGCTGGCGCGGCTGGGCACCCACCTGCAGGGGTTGGTGAACCACTTCCGGGTATGAGCCGGGCTGGGGTATAGCGAATGTCTTACAAAAGGTTGCGAGAATTCAGACTATCCCCATACCCGCCCACACCCTAATCTACACCTACCCAACGCGGCGCCGGATTGCACCGCGGTGATCAAGGAAGATCGACCATAGGCCTGGGAGGCCACCGGCAGGACGCTGGAATGGTCTGGTACAAAGAACCCGCTTCGGCGGGTTTTTTATTGGGCGCGTTTCAAGCTTTTGGCCTATCGCCCGGCACAGCCGGAGTGCCGGACCACGGCCTCCCACCAGATTTGTGTAAGTACTTGATTTACTGGGCAACACAGAACCCGTGGGAGGCCGGCTGTGCCGGGCGAAGGGCCTTCCAACCTATTCCCCAGCAGAGCGCACGATCAACCCCACCCCACGCCCACGCGGGTCTACCCCGGTCTCGACCTGGCGCGCCTTGACCCGTATCGCCTGCACATTGCCCATCAGCCAGCCCTGGTCCTTGAGGGTGTAGCCCATCGCGGCCAATTCCCGCGCCGTGTCGCCCTCGAGCGGCCGGTAGGCGTCGTAGAAGATCGTGTCCTTGGGCAGCAACTGGTGGTGCACGCGCTGCGCGCCCACGGCCTCCTGCAACGGCATGTGGTAGTCGTAGAGGTCGTTGAGCACCTGGAACACCGTGGTGAAGATCCGCGAGCCGCCCGGGGTGCCGATCACCAGGGTGACCTGGCCGTCGCGGGTGACGATGGTCGGGCTCATCGAGCTGAGCATGCGCTTGCCCGGGGCAATCGCGTTGGCGTCGCCGCCCAGCACGCCGAAGGCATTGGCCACGCCGGGCTTGGCGCTGAAGTCGTCCATTTCATCGTTGAGCAAAAAGCCCGCGCCCTGCACCACCACGCCGCTGCCGAAGTCGAAGTTGAGGGTGAAGGTGTTGCTCACCGCGTTGCCGTCGCGGTCGACGATCGAGAAGTGGGTGGTCTGGTTCGACTCCAACCCCGGGTGCACGTTTTCAGTGGGCGAAATCGCCGTGGGGTTGATCTCCGCGGCGCGGGTGATCAGGTAGGCCGGGGCCATCAGCTTGTTCACCGGCACGTCGCTGAAGTCTGGGTCACCCAGGTAGTTGGCGCGGTCGGCGAACACGCGTTTTTCAATCTCGGCGAGCAGGTGGATGTACTTGGCCGAATTCAGCGGCACGCCTTTGAAATCCGCCCCGCGTACTTCTTTGATGCCCAGCAGTTGCGCCAGGGCAATGCCGCCGGAGCTGGGCAGCGGCGCGGTGTAGATGTTGTTGCCGCGCCAGTCGATGTGCAGCGGTTCACGCCACTGGGCCTTGTAGCTGGCGAGGTCGTCGCGGGTGATCAGGCCCTTGTCGCGCTCCATTTGCGCCACCAGCAGCTCGGCGGTCTTGCCGTGGTAGAACTCCGGCCCGCCCTCTTTGGCGAGGCGCTCGAGGGTGGCGGCCAACTCCGGCTGGCGGAAGGTTTCGCCGGCCTTGAGGCTGGCGAAGTAATCACGGAAGTTGGTCTGGTCTTTGAACAGCGCCAGGGCGTTTTCACGGTACTGGTACTGCTTGGGCGCCGCGGTGAAGCCGTCGCGGGCGTAGCCGATCGCCGGCGCCAGCAGCTCGGCCCAAGGCAACTTGCCAAAGCGCTGGTGGGCCTCCCACAGGCCCATCACGGTGCCGGGCACGCCACTGGCCTTGGCGCCGACCAGGCTCATGTTCGGCACCACCTCGCCCTTGGCGTCGAGGTACATGTCGCGGCTGGCGGCCTTGGGCGCGGTTTCGCGGTAATCGAGAAAGTACGGCTTGCCCTTGACGTACAACGTCATGAAGCCGCCGCCGCCGATGTTGCCCGCTTCGGGGTAGGTCACCGCCAGAGTAAACGCGGTGGCCACGGCGGCGTCTACGGCATTGCCGCCGTTCTTTAAAACCTGCGCGGCGACATCCGCCCCGTAGCGGTCTGGCGAGGCGACCGCGCCGGCATCGAGCAGCGCCGCCCAGGCCGGTGTGCTGGCCACCAGGGCAACGCCTAGGGCCAGCGACTTGATGAAAATGGCTCGCATGGTGGGTTCCTGCGTGTTCAAAACCTAGGTCATTAAGGACGAGGTTTCCGAACTAATCAAATAGTTGGCTGTTGCAGTTGGTGTAATGGTTCAAGTTTGGCCAGGCCCAACGTGCTTTCACCGGCCCTGGCCAGCGGGTTAGGCTGGGCAGCCAAAGCCATGAATCAGGGAGCTTCACGATGGACTACGCAATTGCCGGGCGCTGGGCCGTGGTCTGCGCCGCCAGCCAGGGCCTGGGGCTGGGCTGCGCCAAGGCGCTGGCCGCCGAAGGGGTGAACCTGGTGATCAACGCCCGTACCGTGGCCACCCTGGAGGCCGCCGCCGCTGAACTGCGCAGCGTGGGGGGTGGGCGCATCGAGGTGCGCACCGTGGCCGGCGACATCGCCCTGCCCGAAGTGCGCCAGGCGCTGCTGCAGGCCTGCCCGCAGGTCGACATTCTGGTCAATAACGCTGGCGGCCCACCCCCGGGGGACTTTCGCGACTGGGGCCGGGCGGAGTGGGTCAAGGCCCTGGAGCAGAACATGCTCACCCCCATCGAGCTGATCAAGGCCACGGTAGACGCCATGGCCGCGCGCGGCTTCGGGCGCGTGGTCAACATCACCTCGGCGGCGGTGAAGGCGCCGATCGACACCTTGGGGTTGTCCAACGGCGCGCGCACCGGGCTGACCGGTTTCGTTGCCGGCCTGGCGCGCCAGCCGCGGCTGGCCCAGCACAACGTGACGATCAACAACCTGCTGCCAGGGGCATTCGCCACCGCGCGGCTGCACAAAAACCTCGAAGCCGCCGCCCAGGCCAGCGGCCAGCCGCTCGAGGCGATCGCCGAGCAACGCCGCGGCGGCATCCCCGCCGGGCGCTTTGGCCAGGCCGATGAATTCGGCGCGGCCTGCGCGTTTCTGTGTTCGGCCGCGGCCGGGTACATCACCGGGCAAAACCTGCTGATCGACGGCGGCGCCTTCCCCGGCACTTTTTGATCCAATACTGCCGTGTGTCGGGCGGCGAAGCGAAACGGCCAGGGCTGGGCTATAAAAAAGGGCTGGCCAAAAAAGGATGCCGTGGCGTCCGGTGATGGAGAGGGAATTCGATATGGGTCACCCAAGCGCTACCGCCTACGCGGAACCGTTGCATGCGCACCTGCGCGCGCGCATCCGTAACCTGCACCGCGAACCGCACCGCACGCTGGCCCTGGCCATCGGTGAAATCATGGGCAATATCAAGGAAGGCCGCGTGCAGGGCGTGCTCAGCCAGGAAGAGGCTGTGCAGCTGATCTACGACGTGCGCAATGAGAAAGGCCGGATCATGCGTTAGCGGTTCGGGCCCTATCGCCCGGCCGCGCCGAGCGAAGGGCCCTGCCGCATCACTTACCGCGGGCGCCGGTAGCCATTGACGATGGCCGAGAAGTCCAACCCACCCTCCCCGCGCTGGTTCATCGCCTGGTACAACTGCTGCGCCAGCGCGCCCAGCATCACCGGCTGCTGCGCCTGGCGCGCGGCCTCGGTGGCCAGGCCCAGGTCCTTGAGCATCAACTGCGCGGCAAAGCCGCCGCTGTAGCCGCGCGCCGCCGGGGCGGTGTCGATCACCCCCGGCCAGGGGTTGTAGGTGTCGCTGCTCCAGCAGCGCCCGGTGGAGGTGTTGATGATGCCGGCCAGCACCTGGGTGTCGATCCCCAGGGCATCGCCCAAGGCCATCGCCTCGGCCACGCCGATCATCGAAATCCCCAACAACAGGTTGTTGCAGATTTTAGCGATCTGCCCGGTGCCCACCTCGCCACAGTGCACGATGCTGCGGCCCATCTGCGCCAGCACGGGTTGTAGCTGGGCGAAGGCGGCCTCGGGCGCGCCGACCATAAAGGTCAGGGTGCCCGCCGCGGCGCCGCCGGTGCCGCCAGACACCGGCGCGTCGGCCAGCACCACGCCCTGCTTGGCCGCCTGCGCCGCCACGTCGCGAATGGTGCCGGGGTCGATGGTGCTGCAATCCACCGCCGGCGTGCCGGCGCGCAGCCCGGCGAGCACGCCGTCTTCACCCAGGTACACCGCACGCACATGGCTGGCGGCCGGCAGCATGGTGATCAGCAGCTCGCACTCGGCGGCGGCCTGGCGCGGGCTGGCCGCGACCTGGGCGCCCTCGTCGGCGAATTGCTGCAGCACTGCCGCGTTCACGTCTACCACCAGCAGGCGGTGGCCGGCCTTGATCAGGTTGCGCGCCATGGGCGCGCCCATGTTGCCCAAACCGATGAATGCAATGTTCATGGCCGCCTCCTAGCGCAGGTGAATGGTGGTGTTGACCCCAGCGTTCACGCTGCTGTCGTCGAACCAGCGGGTGGTCACGGTTTTGGTCTGGGTATAGAACTGCACCACCTGCTTGCCGTAGGGCCCCAGGTCGCCCAGCTTGGAGCCTCGCGAGCCGGTGAAGCTAAAGAACGGCACCGGCACCGGGATCGGGATGTTGATGCCCACCTGGCCGATGTCGATCTCGTTCTGGAACTTGCGCGCGGCGGCGCCGCTCTGGGTGAACAGGCCGGTGCCATTGCCGAACGGGTTGGCGTTCACCAGGGCGATGGCTTCGTCGAAGGTGGCCACGCTCAGCACCAGCAGCACCGGGCCGAAGATTTCCTCGCGGTAGATCCGCATGTCGGTGCGCACCCCAGTGAACAGCGTGGGGCCCACGAAGTTGCCCTGCTCATACCCCGGCACCACCACGCCGCGGCCGTCCAGCGCCAGCACCGCGCCCTCCTCGACGCCACTGGCGATCAAGCCCTGCACACGCTCCAGCGCGCGCCGCGACACCACCGGGCCCACGTCGGTACCCGGCTCATGGCCGGCATTGACCTTGAGCTTCTGCGCCAGGGCCTTGAGGTCATCCACCCACTCAGCCGCCTCGCCGACCATCACCACCACCGAGGTGGCCATGCAGCGCTGGCCGGCGGCACCGAAAGCCGCGCCCACCAGGGCATTGAGGGTTTGCTCGCGGTTGGCGTCAGGCAGCACCACAGCGTGGTTCTTGGCCCCCATCATCGCCTGCACGCGCTTGCCGTGCTGGCCGGCGAGGTCATACACATGGGTGCCCACCGCGGTGGAACCCACGAACGACACCGCCTTGATGTGCGGGTGGGTGCACAGCCCGTCGACCACCTCTTTACCGCCATGCACCAGGTTCAGCACCCCCGCTGGGATGCCCGCCTCCAACGCCAGCTCCACCAGCAGCGCGGTGGACATCGGGTCCTGCTCGGACGGCTTGAGCACAAAGGTATTGCCGCACACGATGGCCATCGGGAACATCCACAGCGGGATCATCGCCGGGAAGTTGAACGGGGTGATGCCGGCGCACACGCCGATCGGCTGGCGCAGGGTGTAGGTGTCTACCCCACCGGCCACGTTCTCGAGGTGCTCGCCCATCTGCAGCGAGCCAATCGAGCAGGCGTGCTCGACCACTTCCAGCCCGCGGAAAATATCGCCCTCGGCATCGGCCAGGGTTTTGCCCTGCTCGGCGCACAGTACCTTGGCGATGCGCGGGCTGTGTTCACGGATCAACGCCTGCAGCTTGAGCATGATCCGCATGCGCGCGCCCACCGGCGTGTTGCGCCAACTGGCGAAGGCCTGGTGGGCAGCGTTCACTGCCGCGTCTACCTCTTCGGCAGTGGCGAACGGCACCCGCCCCAGCACCTGCTGGGTGGCCGGGTTGACGATGTCTTGGAAGTGTTCGGTTTTCGAGGCAACCCATTGGCCGTTGATCAACAGCTTCAGGGTGTGGCCCGTTTCAGTGGGCAAGGGTGCATTCATGACGACCTCCGCGTGATTGTTGTTGTGCGCTGGATGGCTATCGCGCCGGCATGGCGCGCACGGCATGGCTAGAGTATAGGTATGCAAAACTCCAATAAAAAAGCGGATAAAAACCGGACCATCATGCAAAAAGACCTCAAGCCCCTCAGCGCCTTGAACTGGGACGACCTCAAGTTCTTTCTCGAAGTAGCCCGCACCCGCAAGGCCAGCAGCGCGTCACGGCGCCTCGGCGTGGACTACACCACGGTGTCGCGGCGCATCAGCTCGCTGGAAACCACCCTCGGCACGCTGCTGTTCGAAAAGTCCCGCACCCAGGGCTTTTTGCTCACCCGCGAAGGCCAACGCCTGCTGGAATACGCCGAGCCGATGGAGAGCATGCTGCACATGGCCTGCGAGCAGGTCAGTGGCTCGGGCCTGGCGTTGTCCGGGCATGTGCGCATCGGCTGCACCGAGGGCTTTGGCAGTTTTTTCGTGACCCCGCTACTCAGCCGCTTCGTTGATGCCTACCCGGCGATTTCGGTAGACATCCTGCCGCTGCCGCACTTCATCAGCCTGTCGCGGCGCGAGGCCGACATCGTCATCGCCCTGGAACGGCCAGAGCACGGGCCCTATGTGTGCTGCAAGCTCACCGACTACCGCCTGCGCCTGTACGCCTCCAGGGATTACCTGCAACGCCATGGGCCGATCGAGCGGGTGGAGCAACTGGCCGACCACCCGTTCGTGAGCTACGTCGATGACCTGGCCTTCAGCCCTGAGCTGCTGTACCTCAGCCATGTGCTGCCGCAGGTGAACGCCGGCCTGCGCAGTACCAGCGTGGTGGCGCAATACGTGGCCGCGCTGCAGGGCCGCAGCCTGGCGATCTTGCCGTGCTTTCTGGCGGCGCAGGATGCGCGGCTGGTGCCACTGTTGCCGCGCGAGATCGACCTTACCCGGCAGTTCTGGATGTACTGCCGCGAGGACCTGCGCAAGCTCAAGCGCATCACCTTGCTGTGGGATTACATCCGTGAGCAGACCGAGCAACAGCGCGACCTGCTGATGGGCGTTAGTTCAGAAATTCCTGAACTAACGATTTGACGGCGCCTATTCAACCCTCGCTGGTGCCGCGCCTACCATCGGCGCACTACAGGGACCGCGGCCCATGAGCCGCGGCCATTGCTGGCTACACCCTTCGCCACTGCCCAGTACCGCCCGCGGCCTTTGCCGCCGTGGCTTGCGCAGCCGAGGCCTGTATGCAGCTAGAGATTTTCCGTTCCCTGTGGGGCTACACCGGCGACCGCGCCAGCGCCCTTGAAGAGGCCCGCGAGGCCGGCTTCGACGGCCTGGAAGCACGCCTACCGTTGGTGGCCAGTGAGCGCGCAGCGTTCAGCCGCCTGCTGGCCAACACCGCCACACCGTACATCTGCACCCTGTTCAGCGCCTACGACGTGCTCCCCGACCAAGCGGCCAGCCCGGCCCAGCACCTGGCCGACCTGGAACTCAAACTGGGCTGGGCAGCGGAGACCGCCCCGCGCTTTTGCAATGTGCTCGCCGGCAATGACCGCTGGCCGATGGCGCAGCAGGTGGAGTTTTTTGGCCAGGCGCTGGAGCTGGCGGCGCGCAGCGGCTTGCCGGTGCTGTTCGAAACCCACCGCGGCCGCTCGCTGTACAGCCCTTGGGTGACCCTGGAGCTGATCCGCCAACTGCCCGCGCTGCGCTTTACCAGCGACATCAGCCACTGGGTGGTGTGCTGCGAGCGCCTGCTCGACGACCCCGCCGATGACCTTTCGGCCTTCGTCGAGCGCGTGGTGCACGTGCAAGCGCGGGTGGGCTATGACCAAGGCCCGCAGGTGCCGCACCCCGGCGCCCCGCAATACGCCCGCGAACTGGCCTGGCACCAGCGCCACTGGGAGGCCGTGTGGGCCAGCCAGCGCCGCCGCGGCCAAGCGGTCACCACCCTTACCCCCGAATTCGGCGCCGACGGCTACCTGCACTGCCTGCCCTTCACCGGCATGCCGGTGGCCGACCTCTGGGGCCTGAACCAATGGATGGCGCGCCACGAGCGCGCTCACTTCGCCGACTTCACCCGCACCGGAGGCGCCCATGCCTAACCCTGCCAATTTTCGCAGCATTCCCGTGGTGAACATCGCCGGGCTGTTCAGCGTGGAACTCGAACACCGCCTGGCGGTGGCCGAACAACTGGGCAAGGCCGCCAGTGAGGTGGGCTTCCTGCACATCACCGGGCACGGCATTGACCCGCAACTGATCGCCAACCTGCGCGGCGCCGCGCAACGCTACTTCGCCCAGCCGCTGGCGGCGAAGATGCAGCACTACATCGGCACCTCGGAAAGCCACAAGGGCTTTGTGCCCGAGGGCGAAGAGGTGTACTCCAAGGGCAAGCCCGACCACAAGGAGGCCTTCGACATCGGCTTCGAAGTGCCGCGCAGCGACCCGCTGTTCATCGCCGGCACGCCGCTGCTCGGGCCCAACGCCTGGCCGCCGGTCGAGGGCTTTCAAGCGGCGGTGCAGGCCTACTACGCAGCGGTGTTCGCCCTCGGCCGCAAGCTGTTCGGCGGCTTTGCCCTGGCGTTGGGGCTGGCGGAAAACTACTTCGACGCGATGGTCACCCGGCCGCCATCGAAGCTGCGCCTGATCCACTACCCGTTCGACGCCGAAGCCGTCGACGCCCCCGGCATCGGCGCGCACACCGACTACGAGTGTTTCACCATCCTGCATGCCGACCAGCCGGGCCTGGAGGTGATGAACGACCAGGGCGAGTGGATCGACGCGCCGCCGGTGCCCGATGCCTTTGTGGTGAACATCGGCGACATGCTCGAGGTGATGACCGCCGGCGCCTTCGTTGCCACCGCCCACCGGGTGCGCAAGGTCGGTGCCGAGCGTTACTCGTTCCCGCTGTTCTACGCCTGCGACTACCACACCCAGATCAAACCGCTGCCTGCCTTCGAACAGCAAGGCCAGGCCTACGAGACGCTCGCCATAGGCGAGCACATGTGGGCCCAGGCGCTGCAAACCTACAGCTACCTGCGGCGCAAGGTAGAGCGCGGGGAGCTGCAACTGCCGGCCAACGCCCGCAAGCCATCGAGCTTCGGCCACCTGAAACGCCAGCCTGACCCCGTTTGACCCTCTAATAGCCATAACCCGGAGCATCACCATGACCCAGCGCCACACCGTGATTCGCCTGAGCCTGCTCGCCGCCGGCCTTCTTTGTTGCCACGCCGGTTTCGCCGCGGTCACCGCCACCCCTGGCGAGCTGAAAGTTGGCATGGAAATCACCTACCCGCCGTTCGAGTCTTACGATGCCGACAAGAACGTGGTCGGCTCCGACCCCGAGCTCAGCCATGCCCTGGCCAAGGCCATGGGCAGCAAGGCCAGCTTTGTCGACACCAAGTTCCCCAACCTGCTCAACGGCCTCAATGCCGGGCACTACGACGCGATCATCTCCGGCATGTACATCACCCCGGAGCGTGAAGCCCAAGCCCTGGCCATCCCCTACGCCAACACCGGCGCGGCGATCATGGTGCCCAAGGGCAGCGAGCTGAGCCCGCAAGCGCCGGAAGACCTGTGCGGGCTGAAAATCGGCCTGGAGCAGGGCACCACCTGGGTGGCCAAGTTCAAGCAGCTGTCTACCGACTACTGCGTGCCGAACAACAAGGGCGCGATCAGCGTGAGTGAGTTCCCCTCAGCGCCAGAGGTGACCCAGGCCTTGCTGTCGAAGAACATCCAGGCCCAGGTGGAAATCGCCGGTGCGGCGCACATGATCGCCCAGCGCACCAACGGCCGCGTGGTGGTCACGTCACAGAAGCTGGTGTACCCGCAAACCTTGGGCATCTACGTGAAAAAGGGCAACGACGCCACTTACCAGGCGTTGCTCAAGGCCCTGGCGCAGAGCAAGGAAAACGGCGAGTACGCCGCGATCTTGAAGAAATACGACCTGGAAGCGTCGAACTGACGCCTGCCCCCGGGCCCCGCACAGGGCCCGGGCTGCCCGAGGTATTGCCTGATGGTCTTTGATTGGCCCTATTTCTTTTCTTTGTTTTCAGTCAGCGACTTCTGGTGGGCCTGCCTGACGGTGGTCGAACTGAGCGCGCTGGCCTGGTTCATCGGCATGGTGCTGGGTTTTGGCCTGGCCTCGGCCAAGCTGTCGGCCCACGCCTGGGTGCGAGTGCCAGCGGCGGTGTACGTGTGGTTCTTTCGCAGTGTGCCACTGCTGGTGCTGGTGGTGTTCGTCTATAACCTGCCGCAGTTGTTTCCGGCCAGCGGCGCGGTGTTATCCAACCCGTTCTATTCGGGGCTGTTCGCACTGGTGGTCACTGAAGCCGCCTACATGGCGGAGATCCACCGCGGCGGCTTGATCTCGGTCGCCAAGGGCCAGCGTGAAGCCGGCCGCGCGCTGGGGATCGGCGGGTTGGGGATGCAACGGCTGATCGTGATCCCCCAGGCGTTTCGCATCTCCTTGCCGACCCTCATCAACGAATACATCACCGTGGTCAAGCTCACCTCGCTGATTTCGGTGATCTCCCTCACTGAACTGCTGACCGTGGGCCAGCGCTTGTACGCGCAGAACTTCCTGGTGATGGAAACCCTGGCCGCGGTGGGGGTGTACTACGTGCTGATCGTCAGCCTGTTTGGCTGGGGGCTGGAACGCCTCGAGCGCGCGCTCGACCTGAGCCTGCGCAAACCCGGCAGCCTGGCGGCCGAGCAAGAGCGCGCCTTGCGTGAGCGGTTACCCGCCGCGGTGGCGCGGGAGCAGCGGTTGAGCGGGCCTGGGGCGGCGCCGGCGTTGCACCTGCGCGGGTTGCATAAGCGCTATGGGGATAACCCGGTGCTGAAGGGGATCGACCTGACGGTCCAGGCGGGTGAGGTGGTGTCGATCATCGGGCCTTCGGGCTCGGGGAAAACCTCATTGATACGCACGCTCAACGGGCTGGAAGCCATCGACCAGGGCGAGATCGTGTTGTTCGGCGAGAGCTTCATCAACGCGGCGGACGCACCGAACAACAGCCGCATCCGCCAGGGGGTTAGGCGCATCGGCATGGTGTTCCAGAGTTTCAACCTGTTCCCCCATCGCACCATCGTCGACAACGTGACCCTGGCGCCGCACTACCACGGCCAAACCAAGGGCGAAGTCCATGCGCGGGCGCTACAACTGCTCGACAAGGTCGGCTTGCTAGCCCATGCCTACAAGTACCCGCATCAGTTATCGGGTGGCCAACAGCAACGGGTGGCGATCGCCCGGGCTATGGCGATGGACCCAGACATCCTGCTGTTCGACGAGCCCACTTCAGCGCTGGACCCAGAGCTGGTGGGGGATGTGCTGAATGTGATCGCGGCACTGGCCAAGGAGGGGATGACGCTGTTGATCGTGACCCACGAAATGGACTTCGCCCTGCAGATCTCAGACCGGGTGATCTTCATGGAGCATGGCAACATTCAGCTCGACGCATCGCCCACGGCCATTCGCCAGGCGCCGGATGCGCAGCGGGTGCGGCGGTTCATGGGGTTGGAGGCGGCGGCCTGAGGGCTGCCGTTTTTTGCCACACAGAAAAGACAAAACCCCGATCGTTTTCACGACCGGGGTTCTGCGCTGTTTAATCTTGACGATGACCTACTCTCACATGGGGAAACCCCACACTACCATCGGCGATGCATCGTTTCACTACTGAGTTCGGGATGGGATCAG
>NZ_JBIBKC010000027.1:0-44707 GCF_042958985.1 Pseudomonas sp. NPDC007930 | reverse complement strand
TGGGATCGAATTTTCTGTACTTCTTGGTCATGAAAAGCTCCTCGATAGGGTCATTTTCACCTATCGAGGTGTCCGGGGTTAGTAGACCACTACAAACGGCTGGATAACGCTACCCCACGCACCGCCACCCCACGAATTGACAGCCCCCAAAACCCGCTTTTACTCCACGCAACGGCAGTCCTTCACTTGGCCCACGCATACCCGCAGGTGCCGCCGATGACCCATCACTACCCGATCATCTACATCCGCGGTTTTGCCATGCGGGCCAGCGAGCGTGATGAAACCGCGGCCGATCCCTTTTGTGGCTTCAACGTGGGCTCCACGGTTTACCGAGCGGTCGAGAGCCGCAATAAGTTGGCCGACAAAATGGTATTCGAGTCGCCCGTGGTGCGGCTGATGAGCGAATTCCAGTACCAGCATGTGTACCAGAACGGCTTCGACATCATGGACGGCGACTGGCAGCCCGCCCGGGATGAAAACGGCAACGTTATCCCGGGTATCGCGCCGGCGTCGATCATCATCCTGCGCTATTACGACGACGGCTCTGATCTGTTGGGTGACGGCCGATCGCGTAACGTTCTGGAATATGCGCAGAAGCTCAACGAGGTGATACTGACCGTACGCCAACGCGTTGCCGAGTATCTGCACAATGGCCAACAGGTAATGCCCGAGGCTGACTTCAAGTGCTACCTGGTGGCGCACTCCATGGGTGGCCTGGTGGCCAGGGCCTTTCTTCAGGGGGCACCGCTTGGGCTGCCCCATGCTTATACCGAAGCACGCGCGACCGTCGACAAGTTCTTCACTTTCGCCACACCGCACAATGGCATCGATATGCTGGGCATGAACGTGCCTTACTGGTTTACAGCTGCCCAGGCCAACACCTTCAACCGCAACTATATGCGCGACTACCTGAACCTTGGCAACCTGTCCCCAGCCTTTAACGGCCGCGTAGATCTGATCCCCAGCAGTGCCTTTCCGATCAACCGGGTTTTCTGCATGGTCGGCAGTAATCGTGGTGACTACGAAGTATTAAAAGGCGCCGTGCGTGCCTTTGTCGGCCATGGCAGCGATGGCCTGGTGCGCATCGACAATGCCTCGCTCTGGGGCGTGCAAACCGACCCACACGGTGCGCTGGTTGAAGGTAGCCAGCAGCCGGCCGCCACCGCTTATGCCTATCGGTCCCACTCGGGTTATTTCGGTATCGTTAACTCGGAGGAAGGTTATCAAAACCTCACCCGGTTCCTGTTTGGTGATGTACGGGTTGATGTTTACCTTGAAGTCAGCAGTGTCTCGTTACCGCAAGAAGTGCAAGACGCGGTGGATGACGGCCGCACCTTGGAAGCGGGCTATCAGTTCGAGTTTCGCGCGGCGCCCAAAGGCAAGCGTTGGTTTCTCACCCGCCGCCAATCGGTCGAAGACTCCCCTGCCTGCCGCTCACATGAGGAGCTGACCCAGCCAGGGCATGGGCCTTGTACGGTCTACCTTTCCAGCGTGTTCCTGGCAAAGCGGGCGAAGGTCGACAAATCGCCGGCGTTGTCTTATGCCATGGCCTTCGCCGCCAAGGTGCCTGATTACGTGATCGAGCGGCGTTTCTGGATGGATGGCCATTTCGAGGGGGCCGATCTGTTCCGCGGAACGGCAATCGTTGAACTCACGCCGCCCGCGGACGCAGCCTCCACCAGCCCTTGGCATGTGAAACTGTGGTGGCTCAACGCAAACATCGACGCTGTTGAGGCCCAAGTACTGTTTAGCGCGAACACGCCCTCCTTCGACATTCGCCTGCCGTTCGACCAGCCTGACCGCCCTGGTATTTCCGGCTGCCTTCGCTTGACGGTACAACCCTGGGCATAACCCCCTCTGCCCAAAGGAGTGCCGGACCATGAAGCGAACCTTTCCACTGCTGATCAATGCCCCACCCGGAAAGCAACCACCATGCCCCTACCCTCCTACCCCACCCCACTCCCCCGGCACCCGCCGGCCCACCCACTGCGTCAACCGCTCATGCGCATACCCCAACTGCAACACCGCCAGGTCCGCCTGCGGCCGCCCGATAATCTGCATCCCCAACGGCAACCCCTGGGCGCCAAACCCCACCGGCACGCTCAACGCTGGCAACCCGGCCAAGGTGGGCCCGATCACCACTTCCATCCAGCGGTGGTAGGTGTCCATCGCCCGCCCGGCGATGCGCTTGGGCCAGGCGCTGCTGGCGTCGAACGGAAACACCTGGGCGGTCGGCAGCAGCAGGTAATCGAAGCGCTCGAACAACTTCAGCAGCGCCCGGTACCAGTCGCTGCGCGCCTTGCTGGCCTGGTACACCTGGGCGGCGGTCAGGCCCAGGCCGCCTTCGACTTCCCACTGCGCCTCAGGCTTGAGCTGGGCGCGCTGCGCCGGGTCGGCATAGAGGGCGCCGAGGCTGCCCTGCACCAGCCAGTGGCGCAGCACGCGCCAGCAGTCCCACAGGGCATCCATGGGGTAATCCGGCTGGCAGGCTTCTACCTCGCAGCCGAGTTGGCGAAAGTCGCCCAGGGCGGCTTCACAGCCGCTGATAATCCCCGGCTCCATGGCCAGGTAGCCGTTGTAATCGCCCAGCCAGCCCAGGCGTACCCCGGTGAAGTCCCGCGCCAGCGGTTGGCCGAGGTAGGCTGGGTCTTCGTTGAGTGCCAACGGCGCGCGCGGGTCGTAGCCGGCCTGGGTTTGCAACAGCCGGGCGAGGTCAACGACGCTGCGGCCCATCGGGCCCTCGGTGGCCAGTTGCTGGGCGAACAATTCCGCCGCCGGGCCGTAAGGCACGCGGCCTTGGGATGGGCGAAAGCCAAACACGTTGTTGAAGCCTGCCGGGTTGCGCAGCGAGCCCATCATGTCGCTGCCGTCTGCCACCGGCAGCATGCGCAGCGCCAGGGCTACCGCGGCGCCGCCGCTGCTGCCGCCGGCGCTCAGGTGTGGGGCGTAGGCGTTGCCGGTGGTGCCGTAGACCCTGTTGTAGGTGTGTGAGCCGAGGCCGAACTCCGGCACGTTGCTGCGGCCGATCACGATCGCGCCACTGGCCCTGACCCGGCCCACACTGATGGCGTCATGCGGGCTGGCCTGGCCACTGAACAGTGGCGAGCCCTGGCTGGTGACGTGCCCGGCGGTGGCGGCCAGGTCTTTGATCGCCTGCGGCATGCCGTGCATCCAGCCGCGGGAATGGCCGCGGGCGAGTTCCTGGTCGTACTGCTGGGCCTGGGCCAGCAGCGCTTCGCCAGGCAACAGGCCGACCAGGGCGTTCACCGCCGGGTTGCAGCGTTCGATATGCGCGAGGTAGGCCTGCATCACTTCTGTACAGGCGTAATCCCGGGCGTGGATCGCCCGGGACAGTTCCAGGGCGCCGAGGGCAACGATTTCAGTGGTTGTGCTCATTGCGGTTACACCATCAAGGGGGCGGCGGCTTTTTTCGGTACGTAGGGGTCACGCATGCAGAGTATCGACAACAGCGCGAGGGCGCAGGCGCCCAGTACGTAGAACGCCGGCGCCACGGGGGTTTGCAGCACCTTGGTGAGCCAGGTGGCGATCAACGGCGCGAAGCCGCCGAACAGCATCGCCGCCATGTTGTAGCCCACGGCCACGCCGGTGGAGCGCACTTCGATCGGGAACTGCTCGGCCAGGGTGGTCGGCGACGGCCCGAAAATCCCGCCAATGGCGCTGCACAGCAGCAATTGCATGATCAACAAGCGCTCGATCGAGGGCGCCGCGGCGACCCAGGCGAACAGCGGGTAGACCATCACGCTGAACAACAGGGTAAAGCCCAGCAGCACCGGGCGCCGGCCGAGGTGGTCCGACAGCGCGCCGGCCAGCGGGATCACCAGCGCCATCACCGCCACGGCGAGCATCTGCACGCTGAGCACGGCGTCCAGGGGCAGGCCCAGTTGCTTGTGGGCGAACTGCGGCATGTTTACCAGCACCACGTAGAACGCCACGGTGCCGACACTGGTCAGCCCCAGGCAGGTAAGGATGCCCCGCCGCTGCTCACGCACCACCTGCCACAGGCTGGGCTTGGGCCCGGCCTGGCGGTTGAGTGCCTCAACGAACGCTTCGGGCTCGTCCATGTAGCGGCGGATCCACAGGCCCACCGGGCCGATCAGCAAGCCGACCACGAACGGGATGCGCCAGCCCCAGGCCTGCAGGCGGTCGCTGCCGAGCAGGTAGGTCACCAACGCGACCATGCCGGCGCCGGCGAACACCGCCAGGCACTGCCCCACCAACTGCCAGGAGCCATACAGGCCCTTTTGCTCGGCCGGTGCGCTCTCTACCAGGAAGGCGGTGGCGCTGGCGTATTCGCCGCCGGTGGCAAAGCCCTGAAGCATGCGCGCCACCACGATCAACAACGGCGCGCCAACGCCAATGGCGGCATACGGCGGCGCGAAGCTGATCATCGCGATCGCCACGCTCATCAGCGCGATGATCAACTGCATCGCCGCCTTGCGGCCTTTGTGATCGGCATACAGGCCGAGCAGCACACCGCCGACCGGGCGCATGAAAAAGCCCACGCCAAAGGTGGCCAGGGCCATCAGCAGCGAGCTGTAGTCGTCCGCGCCGGGGAAGAACTGCGCGGCGATGATGCTCGCCAGAAAGCCGTACACGATGAAGTCATACCACTCCAGTGCGTTGCCGATCACCGCGGCAGTCACCTGGCGCAGGCGTGAGGTATTTGAGGTCGTCATGAACAATCCCTGCGGTTCAAAATGGGGGGCGGCAGCAGGCAAAAGGCCCAGCAAAACCCACTACAACAACCGGGCCAATGCGCTGAGAAAACGCTCGGCCTCTTCGCGCCGCAAACACAGCGGTGGGCGGATTTTCAACACGCTCGAGGCCGGCCCGGCGGCGCCGATCAAAAAGCCTTCGTCACGCAAAGCGTTGACCAGCCCGCGCGCGCGCAGGGTGTCGGGCTGGCCACTGGCATCGACGATGTCAACGCCAATGAACAACCCCGCCCCACGCACCGTGCCCAACGCCGGCGCCAGGCTTTGCAGGCCGGCCTTGAGCAGGGCGCCCACGCGCTCGGCGTTGGCCATCAACCCCTCCTCTTCGATCACCTCCAGCACCGCCAGGCCCACCGCGGCGGAGACCGGGTTGCCGCCAAAGGTGTTGAAGTACGCCGCCTGGCTGGCGAAGCGCTGGAGGATATCCGGCTTGACCGCCAACCCCGCCATGGGGTGGCCGTTGCCCATCGGCTTGCCGAGGGTGACCAGGTCCGGCACCAGGCCATGCCGCTGGAAGCCCCAGAAGTGGCTGCCGGTGCGGCCGAAGCCGGGTTGCACTTCATCGGCGATGAACACCGCGCCGGCGGCGCGTACCGCCGCCACCGCTTCGGCGAGAAACCCCGCAGGGTCGGCGAACACGCCGTCGCTGGTGAACAGCGTGTCGACCAGCAGCGCCGCCGGCTTGATGCCATGGCGCTGCATGTCGGCCAGCGCCTTGCGCACCTCGGCGGCGAACTGCCGGCCCACCGCCTGGGGCGACCCCGGCAGGTGCCGCGGCGCCGGGACCACCCGGGCGTCGCGGGCCACGGGTACATAGCTGCCCATCGACGGCGACAACGCCGCAATCGCCTGGGTGATGCCGTGGTAGGCGTACTCGGTGACGATCACCCCACTGCCGCCGGTGTAGTCGCAGGCGATGCGCAGGGCCAGGTCGTTGGCCTCGCTGCCGGTGCAGGTGAACATCGCGTGGCCCAGCTCGGCGGGCATGCTGGCCAGCAGGCGCTCGGCGTAGTCCAGCACGTTGTCGTGCAGGTAGCGGGTGTGCACGTTCAATTGCCCGGCCTGCGCGGCCAGCGCGGCGACCACCTTGGGGTGGCAATGGCCCACGGACTGCACGTTGTTGTACAGGTCCAGGTAGCGCTTGCCCGCGTGGTCGGTGACCGTCGCCCCGCTGCCCTGCACCAGGTGCAGCGGTTGGTCGTAGAACAGCTGGTAGGCCGGGCCCAGCAAGCGCGCGCGGCGCTCGACGCGCTGGCGTTGATCAGCGCCGAGGCTGGCGGCCTGCTGCTGATCGAAGGCATTGACTTTCAACATCGTGGTTTCTCCAAGGGATGCCGCCATAGTGGGCCGCCTGCCGCCCGCGCACTTGACCCTGGGCCACAACTGTTGCGCCGCAGGATCAAATCCGCCGGCGCCGGGCCAGGCGTTGTGCTCGCCGGTCAAGTGGTTGCCACCCGCCGTCAAGCCAGCCCCGCGCGGTGCTGGGCATCCTCGGCTCACGTACTTCAACACGCACAACGAGAGCTCCCGAGATGAACGCCGCCCCGCAACCCCTTCAGCCTGACTCACTGGCACTCGCCGCGCTGGCCGCTTACCTGCCCGCGCACCAAGGCCGCCCGCGCCTGCTGTGCCTGTCGGAGAACGCCACCTATGCGGTCGAGGCTGGCCACGGCCAGCGCTTCGTACTGCGCATCCACCGCCCCGGCTACCACAGCCGCGCCGCCATCGCCAGCGAACTGGCCTGGCTGGCGGCGTTGCACGGCAGCGGTATCGAAGTGCCGCGGCCGCTTGCCGGCGCGGACGGCGACTGCATCCAGCGCGCCAGCTTGCCGGGGCATGCCGCGCACTGGGTGGTGCTGTTCGAGTGGATCGATGGCGCCGAGCCGCACCCGCAACAGAACCTGCTGGCGTCGTTCGAACGCCTTGGCGCGATCAACGCCCGGTTGCACCGCCATGCCCGTGGCTGGCAGCGCCCAGCCGGCTTCGAACGGCTGCGCTGGGACCACGCCAGCATGCTCGGCGCCCATGGCCATTGGGGCGATTGGCGCCAGGCGCCGCATGTGCAGCCCGGCCAGTGGGCGCTGGTCGAGCACACGGTTGCGGCAATCGGCGAACAGTTAGCCGGCTACGGCCAGGGCGCCGAGCGCTTCGGTTTGATCCACGCAGACCTACGCCTGGCCAACCTGTTGGTCGACGGCGCGCACACCCGGGTGATCGACTTCGACGACTGCGGCTTTGGCTGGTACCTGCATGACCTCGCCTCGGCGCTGAGCTTCCATGAACACCATGCCGACGCCCCCCGCTGGGTGGCCAGTTGGCTCGAGGGCTACAGCCGCACGGCCAGCCTCAGCCAGCAAGACCTGGCCATCCTGCCCACGCTGATCCTGCAACGCCGCCTGCAACTGCTGGCCTGGACCGGCAGCCACGCCAACACCGCCACCGCCCGGCAACTGGGGCCCGAGTGGGTGGCTGGCACCCTGGGCCTGTGCCAGCGTTACCTGGCCGACCCAGCGCGCTGGCACCCTGGCTTGTGAGTGGCTGGGGCGCCCGCGCCCGGCCCAACCCGCGTGCGCCGTCCACCCCCGGCGCACCAGAAGGGTTCAAACACCGGCCCCGCAAGCCCCTCGCCAGGCCAAAAACGCCCCGGCACGCTCCTTGCGTCTTCCGCGGTAGCCACACCTTTCCCGCGCCAGGAGACGCCATGCACCCTACCCCCGCCCGGCGGCCCGCCGCAGCCACCCCCGCCATCGGCGTGCTCAGTTCCGCCGCCACCGGCCTGGTGGACTTCATCCATGACCAGGGCGGCGACGCCGACCGCATCCTCGGCCGCGCCGGGCTTGACCCAGAGGCCCTGCAACACCCGACCTGGAGCCTGAGCCTGGGCCAGTACTGCGCGGTGTTCGAGGAGGCCGCCGGGCAAACCCAGAACGACAACTTCGGCCTGCGTTATGGCGCCCAGTTCAAACCCGACGGCCTGGGCATGCTCGGTTACATCGGCCTGTGCTCGGCCACCCTGGGCGACGCCCTGCGCAATGTGGTGGCGATGTTCCCCATCCACCAGCAAGGCAGCCTGCTGCGCCTGGAGGAACAAGGGCCCTGGTGCCGGCTCGACTACCAGGTGCAGCACGGCGCGATCGTGCGCAAGCGCCAGGACGCCGAGCTGTCGCTGGGGATGTTCACCAACCTGATGCGCCATGCCCTTGGGCAGAAGTGGGCGCCCGAGCGCGTGCACTTCGAGCACCCTCGCCCGCTGGCCTGGCATGAGCACTGCAAAGTGTTCGACGCGCCGGTGTTTTTCGACCAGCCGCGTAATTCGCTGATCTTCCGCCGCGCCCTGCTCAACCAACCCATGCCCGGCCGCGACAGCCGCCTGTTGACCCTGGTGATGGAAAGCATGCGCCTGCTGGCCCAACCCGCCCGCGAGCAAGACGGCAACAGCATCGTGTGCCAGGTGCAAACCCAGATTCGCAGCCAACTGGCCGACGGCGAGCCGAACCTCGAGCGGGTTTGCCACGCCCTCGAGCTGACCAGCTGGACCCTGCAACGGCGGCTCGGCGATGACGGCCTGACCTTCACCCAACTGGTCGACAGCACCCGCCGCGAGCTGGCCGAGTACTACCTGAGCCAGGCCAACCTGCCGATCTCCGACCTCGCCCTGCGCCTGGGGTACTCCGAGGCCAGTGCGTTTTCCCGGGCGTTCCGGCGTTGGTATGGGGTCAGCCCGAAACAGTGGCGGGGTAGCCATTGAGGTCGCAGCCGGCGATCTAGCGCTATTCCAAAACGGTATTTAACCCAAGGTTTTCATGCCTTTAACGTTCCGCGCCCTCACCTCACCCCGCGGAACGTGCCTTCATGCCTCGCATCGACATCCTTACCCCGCAACAGGTCGCCCCGGCCACTGCCGGCACCCTCGAACGCCTGCTGCAGGATTACGGCCCCTATGCCAGCCTGCTCGGCGCGGTGGCCCACCGGCCACCGGCGCTGGAACATCTTTTTGCTTACCTGGTGCAGTCGCGGCGCGACGCGCTGATCAGCCCGCGACACCTGGAGATCGCCCTGCTCACGGCGTCCAAGGCCCATGCCTGCCACTATTGCATCGTGCTGCACACGCCCAAGCTGGCGGCCCATGGCATCAGCCAGGCAGCGATCGACCACCTGCTCGACGACCAGGTACCCGGCCTGGACGCCCACGACCTGTTGGTGCGTGACTACGCGCGGCTGGTCACCCTCACCCCCGAGCGCATCCCCGACGAGGTGCACCGGCGCCTGCGCGAGGTCTATAGCCAGGCGCAGATCGTCGAGCTGACCTTGCGCATCGCCCTGTGCAGCTTCTTCAAGCGCTTCAACGAAGCACTGGAAGTGCCCGATGAAGACACCGTCGCGTTCGAGCTGCCCAAGGCCGAGGCACCATGAGCGCAGCGCTCAGCATCGCCGGCCTGAGCAAGGCGTTCAGCCATGGCGGCCAGGCACTGCCCGTGCTCGACGGCATCGACCTGCACGTGCAAGCCGGTGAGTTCGTCAGCATCATCGGGCCCTCGGGCTGCGGTAAGTCGACGTTGTTCAACATCCTTAGCGGCCTGCTGCCCCATGACCGCGGCAGCATCCAGCTCGATGGCCAACCGGTGCAACACCTGCGCGGGCGCGTCGGCTATATGCTCCAACGCGACCTGCTGATGCCCTGGCGCAGCGTGCTCGACAACGTGCTGGTGGGCCTGGAGCTGCGCAAGGTGCCACGCGCCGAGGCGGTAGAGCGGGCCCGCGCCTACCTGAGTGCCTTTGGCCTGCTGCCGTTTCAGGACCACTACCCCAAGCAGCTGTCTGGCGGCATGCGCCAGCGTGTGGCGCTGGCCCGTACGCTATTGCCCAACCCAGACATCCTGCTGCTCGACGAGCCGTTTTCCGCGCTGGACTACCAAACCCGCCTGTACCTCGAGGCGATGCTGGTCGACACCGCCAGCCGCGAAGGCAAAACGGTGATCCTGGTCACCCACGACATCGACGAAGCCATTGCCCTGTCGCAGCGAATCTACGTGCTCAGTGCCCGCCCCGGGCGGGTGAAGAGCGAGCAGCGCATCGAGCTGAGCAGCCGTTCGCCCTTGCAGGCCCGCCATGACCCACGCTTTGCCGGCTACTTCGACCTGTTGTGCCGTGAGCTCGACATCCAGACCGCGTCCCCCCTGGCAGGTGCCCAATGACTGCTCACCCTTCCCACGCCCCCCGCGCGCTGCCCGTGCGGCTGGTGCAATTGTTGATACTCGGCGCGGCGCTCGGGCTCTGGGAAGCCGGCGCGCGGGCTGGCTACCTCTCGGCGTTCCTGTTCGGCTCGCCCAGCGGCGCCTGGGCCGCGGCCTGGCACCTGGCGCAATCCGGCGAGCTCTGGGAGCACGCCGGCTACACCCTGTGGGCGTCGATCGTCGGCTTTGTCGCCGGCACCCTGCTGGGCACCCTCCCCGGCTTGCTGCTGTGGTACTCGCCCTACGTGGCGCGGGTGATCGAGCCGTTTCTGGTGGCGATCAACAGCGTGCCGAAAATCGCCTTCGCGCCGCTGGTGATCCTCTGGTTCGGCACCGGGCTGGTGTCGAAGATCGCCTTGTCGATCTCGCTGACCGCCATCGTTGCCTTGCTGGCCGCGTTCCAGGCCGCCAAAGACACCGACCCGGACCTGCAAAAAATGCTGGTGTCGCTCGGTGCCGGCAAATGGCAGGTGTTCAGCAAAGTAGTGGTGCCCTCGGCCCTGCCCTACGTGATCGGTACCTTTCGCATCAACATCGGCTTTGCCCTGGTCGGCACCGTCGTCGGTGAGTTCATTTCGTCGAGCTACGGCATCGGCCACATCATCTTCGTGGCCTCTTCGCTGTACGACCTCAATACCGTCTGGGTCGGCATCTTCGCCCTGATGGCGCTGGGCTTTGTGCTCTACGCCGGCGTTGAACTGGCCGAACGCACCCTGCTGCGCTGGAAAGACCAAACCTACGCCCCTCACTTCACCCTCTAGGATTCCCCATGAAGCGTTCCCTTCCGGCCCGGCTCGCCAGCCTGGCGTTGTTGTCGTCGTTGTCTGCCGCGGCGCTGGCCGATACCCCCGTGGTGGTGTCGGCGGCATTCAAATCGGTGTTCTACCTGCCGGTGTATTTCGCCCAGGAGCAGGGTTACTTCAAAGACCAGGGCCTGGACGTGCGCATCGACGTGGCGTCGTCCTCGACCAACGCCCTGGCCGCGGTGATCGCCCACAGCGCGGATTTTTCCCTGCATGGCCCGGAATGGACCGCCATCGCCGTGGGCCGTGGCGCACCGGTGAAAGTGGTCGGCGGTACCCTGAACCGCCTCGGCGTGTGGCTGACCTGCAAGGCCGACCTGCCCTACAGCGGCTTCAACAGCCTGGCCGGCAAAACCGTGGCCACCGGCGCAATGCCGACCACCAGCACCTCGGCGTTCCTCAAGCTGGCCAAGCAGGCCGGGCTTGAGCCCAAGCGTGACCTGAACATCCTCGAGGTACCGCTGGGCAACGAGATCGGCCCACTTGCCTCCGGCCAGGCCGATTGCGCGGTGCTCTATGAACCCGGCGCCTCCCAGGCCGAAGCCCAGGGCTACAAGGTGGTCGCGGCGTTCTCCAAGGAAATCGGCCCGTACACCTTCTCGGCGATCACCACCCGCAAAGACATCGACCCGGCCGTGGCCAAGCACTTTGTCAGCGGTATTGACCACGCCCTCAAGGCGATCCGGCAGAACCCCCAAGCCGCGGTGGCCAGCGGCCTGAAGCTGTTCCCCTCGCTGGACCCCACCGTGGTCCGCAGCGCGGTGCAGCGGCTGATCGACGACGGCGTGTTCGCCGGCTCGGTGGCGATCGCCCCGCAAGCCTTGCACGATGCGCTGCAAACCCAGGTAGAGCTGGGCAACCTGGCGGCGATCCCCGAAGGCAGCAGCTGGCTCGATTTGAATTGGGCTGACCAGCAGCAGGGCGTGAAGTACTGATGCTTGTGCTTTGCCGGTGGCAAGCCTTTTTTGCTGAGTAATGTTTCATAATGTTAGCGCGCATGGTAAATAGTCAGCATCTGCGCTAACAGCGCCTTGCGAGCCCGCCCCACATGATGATCACGCCGTTCAAGTGGGCGCGCCGCGCAGGCGTGAGCTGTGTTGTGCTGTGCCTGGCCGGCTGCGCCGCCATGGACGCCGGCATGACCCAGCTCGTCGAAGCCAACCAGACCCCAGAAAACATGGGCATCAGCACCGCGAGCTATCGCGGGATGGACTGCGCATCGCTGAAGATGTACGCCGACGGCCTGCGCGCCGATCAGCCCAGGCAAACCCCGGCGATTGCCAAGAGTTTCGGCTGGCGCATCGATGCGATGGAGCAGGTTCGCCGCGAGCAAGGCTGCGACCGGCCCGGCAACGGCGCTGCCCCGGCCTATGTGCTGCCAGCGATGTATGGCATCTGTTGGCAACTGAGCGGGCGCGGCGACAGTTACCTGTCGAGCATCTTTCAGTACAGCGCCTGGGGTACCGAGCGCGATGCTCCGGAAAAAGCCCAGTTCAGCGCGTTTCTCAAGCGCACCTATGGCATTGCCGCGCCACAGGTAAGCTGTGAAGTGGAAGACTCCTTGGCCAAGGCGCAGGCGCGCCGAGAGCACGTTCGCAGCATTGGCCAGTTCAACCTGAGCATCAAGACCATCGAGGTGGCCTGGGCTCCGACCCCGGTGGCGGCCGGCGCGGCCCGGGTAGCGCCGGCGGTGGTGGCGCCTGCGCAAGGTACCACGGCGCCCACACAAAACACCGCACCTGCCGATGCCGGCGTTCTCGACGTGCCCGCGCTGGGTGCTTCGTTCAGCGACCTGGCGCCCAGCACGGCAAAAGTGCTCGGCCTGCCCACGGCACAGCGCGGCGTGATGGTCGTGCGCAGCCTGGCCACCAATGGCCTCAAGCCGCTGGATGTGATCGTTGAAATCGCCGGCCGCCCGGTGGCCAGCGCCAGCGAACTGAAAAACACCGCCGAACGCATGCGCGCCGGTTACACCGCGACCGTGCGCCTGTGGCGTGAACATGCCTTCCGCGACCTGCCGCTGACCGTGGCCGCGCCCTCCGCACCCTCCCCTTGATGGCTGCCCTGCCGGCCCTGGAGTGAACCACCATGCTGGATAAATACCGCACTTTGGGCTGCCGGCTGGCCCTGGCCGCCGCACTGCTTGGGTTGCACGGCTGCGCCGACCCGATTGACCTGATGATGTACGGCCTGCAGGCGGCGAGCGACACCACGCCGGCCACGGAGGTGGCTTATCCGGTCGATTCGGCAAGCCTGGCCCAGTACCAGAACGCTGGCTGTGATCAGTTGCAACAGTTTTACCAGGTGTACCAAAAACCTGACTACGTGGTGACCATGGCCAACCACTCGGCGGCCATCGTCAACATCGCCAGGCAAAAGGGCTGCCCCAGCCTCAACGGCACGCCGGCAAGCCCAGCGCCTGCGGCCATTGCCGCCGCGGCGCCATCGGCGCCCGCCACCGTGGTCGCGCCGCCCTCGGCCGATCGTGGCTTTGGCATCGAGGTCGAAACCCTGAGCAGCACCATGGCCACCGCCGTGGGCCTTTCACCGGCGCAGGGGGTACTGGTGATCGCCGCGCCCAAAGGCGGCGCAGGTGACAAAGGCGGCCTGAAGGCCCTGGACGTCATCACCGAAGTATCCGGGCAGGCCGTAACCGACACCGCCAGCCTGCAGGCAGTGGTTGGCAGCATGCGCACGGGCTACAAAGCCACCGTGCGGGTGTGGCGTGCCCATGCGTTCAAAGACCTGACCGTGGTGGTCAGCGCCGAGCGCGCCGCGGTGGCGGCCACGGCGCCTGCTCCCGCTTCTGCCCCTGCACCGGCTGCGGTGAGCGCTGATAGCCACGGCTGGCTGGGGCTCAACTTAGAGGAAGAAGACGCGCCGCTTCCACCCCCATTGGCGCGCGACCTGGGTATGCCCGCCGCCCAAGGGGTACTGGTCATGGGCGTGTCTGCCCACGGCGCTGCCGAGCAAGCCAAGATGCAAGCGGGCGACATTGTGCAGTCGGTAGACGGCCAGGCCTTCAACAGCCCTACGGCATTGCGCGCATACCTGGGCACGCAGCCCGGGGGTAAAACCCTGCAAGTGGTGGTGTGGCGCAACCATCGGGCCCTGGCCCTCAGCCCTGTGCTCACGGCCAACCCGCCAGCCGTTGTGCCGATCTCACAGAACTATGAGGTGTACTGCTATGTGATGGTGATGGGTGACGGTGTCAACCCGCAAGGCTACGTGCGCTGGTTGAGCAAAGTTTTCCCGGTGCCAGCCGCCACTCGCAATACGGCATACGAAATGGGTAACGTCGTGGCCGAGCAATTCAAGCAGTACTTGCTGGCGCAGGGCGTAAGCCCGGCCTCGGTCACCAAAAGCTACGGCATTTGCGCCAACGGTACTTACAACGCGTTCCAGAGTTGGAAAGCCGAACTGGCCGCACGCAAGCTCCCAGCGTTTACCCAATCCGGCGGCTATGGCGTGACCTTGCTCTGGGAACCTTAGCCGCCATTGGCAGGCTTCGAGCCACCCCGCGGGGGCCCTACACCACCACCAAGCGCCCCCGCACCCACCAAGCCAGCAACACCAACCCACCCCCCAGGCAGCCAATCAACGCCAGCCCGCCCTGGTCGATCAATGCCCCGCCGGCCACCGCCCCGAGCATGATCCCCAGGTTGATCGCGGTCACGTTGAAGGCCCCCACCAACTGCGCGTTGGCCCCGGCCCGGCGCAGCACATCGATGCCGGTGAGCAGCCCCGCCGCCGCGTGGCAGGCGCCGGCGGCGATGATCACCACCGGCAACAGCCAGGCCTGGGTGCCGAACACCGACAGCGCCGCCAGCGCCGCCGCCAATACCAGCAGCAGGCGCTTGAACAGCAGGTGCAGTGGGTCTGGAACGCGCTTGGCGATCAGCAGGTTGCCGGCAATGTCGGCCAGGCCGTACAACGCCAGCAGCGGGGTCACGTACAGCGCCGGCAGGGCTGTGTACTGGATCAAAAAGGTGGCCAGGTAACTGAACACCGCCATGATCCCGCCAAACACCAACAGGTAGCTGAGCAGCGCCAGCAGAACGTCCCGCTGGCACACCGCGGCCAAACGCGCGGCCAGGGTGGAATGCGCGGGCTCGCTCGCGCCGGCGGGCACCCGCACCCAGCGCAGCACCATCGCCAGCGCCACCGCGCTGAGCACGGCCATCAACACCAGCGCCGCTTCCCAGTGCCAGAGGTCGCTGACCAGCTTGCCCAGCGGCACCCCCACCACCGAAGCCACCGACACGCCAATCAGCACCCGCGACACCGCCAGGCTGCGCACCTCCGGGCTGGCCATGGCCGCCGCGGCCAACGCCGCGTTGGTCCAGAACACCGCCACCCCTACCCCGCCCAGCGCCCGGCCGATCAGCAACAAGGTGAAATCACTGGTGAGCGCGCACAGGCTGTTGCCCAGCAGCAAGGCCACGCAGGCGGCGATCAACAGCGTGCGCAGGCTCACCCGGTGGGTGAAGGCGGCGATCAGCGGCGCGCTGGCGCCCATGCCCAGGGCAAACGCGGTGACCAGCCAGCCGGCCTGGCCAATGCTGATGCCCAGGGCCGTGGCGATCTGCGGCAGCAGCCCGGCCACGATGAACTCCGACGAAAGCATCACGAAGGCGGTGAAGGTCAGTACGTACACCTTCGGGTTGAGTGAATGGGCCATGGGCGGCGGGCGTCCCTCTGCAAAATTCGATAGCCGGCCATGATAGGGCGCTGAGCGCCGCGGTGCATCTGTACCGGTTTGAACACGGCACGCGGCGCCGGGGTCCAGGGCGGCGTCTTATACTCAAGCCCACCTTCACTCAACGGAGCAGCGCATGAACAACACGCACAAAATCGCCGTGATCCCTGGAGACGGCATCGGCAAGGAAGTGATGCCCGAAGGCGTGCGGGTGATCGAGGCCGCCGCGCGCAAGCACGGCGTGCAACTGCAATGGGACTGGTTCGACTTCGCCAGCGCCGACTACTGGCTGGCCCACGGCAAGATGATGCCCGATGACTGGTTCGCCACCCTCAAGGGCTACGATGCGATCTTCTTCGGCGCGGTGGGCTGGCCGGAGGTGGTGCCCGACCACGTCTCGCTGTGGCAATCGCTGCTGCAGTTTCGCCGGGAGTTCGACCAGTACGTGAACCTGCGCCCCTGCCGGCTGATGCCCGGGGTGAAGGCGCCGCTGGCCGGGCGCGTACCGGGCGACATCGACTTCTGGGTGGTGCGCGAGAACACCGAGGGCGAATACTCGAGCGTGGGTGGGCGGATGTTCCCCGGCACCGCCCGCGAGGTGGTGATCCAGGAAACCGTGATGACCCGCGTCGGCGTCGACCGCATTCTCAAGTTCGCCTACGAACTGGCCCAGAGCCGGCCGAAAAAACACCTGACCTCGGCGACCAAGTCCAACGGCATCGCCATCACCATGCCCTACTGGGACGAGCGCGTGGCCGCCATGCACGCCGAGTACCCCGAGGTGAAGGTCGACAAGTACCACATCGACATCCTCACCGCGAACTTCGTGCTGCACCCGGACTGGTTCGACGTGGTGGTGGCCAGCAACCTGTTCGGCGACATCCTCTCCGACCTCGGCCCGGCCTGCACCGGCACCATCGGCATCGCGCCGTCGGCCAACATCAACCCGGAGCGCAACTTCCCCAGCCTGTTCGAACCGGTGCACGGCTCGGCGCCAGACATCGCCGGCCAGGGCATCGCCAACCCGATCGGGCAGATCTGGTGCGGGGCGATGATGCTCGACCACCTCGGCCACCCCGAAGCCGGCGCCGACGTGCTGCGCGCCATCGAGGCGGTGCTGGCCCTGGGGCCGGAACAGGCACCGCTGACCCGCGACATCGGCGGCAGCGGCAGCACCGAAGCGCTCGGCGCGGCGATCGCCCAGGCGCTGCAATGACCTGATGAGCGCTGATTTCTTCAGGTGGTTTTACTGAGCGTATGGCCTTCAGGGCCCTTCGCCCGGCACAGCCGGAGTGCCGGACCACGGCCTCCCACCAGATTTGTGTAAGTACTTGATTTACTGGGCAACACACACCCCGTGGGAGGCCGGCTGTGCCGGGCGAAGGGCCCTGAAGCTCATGCCCAAAATCAGCAGCGATTACCGATTGATTCCCGCCCTGACTCTGTGCACGCCCGCGCGCGCCTGCACCCTTTGCGCCCATTTTGCCCTTGCGCCAGTACCCCGCCCAGCCCCCCTGCCACGGCCCGCCGCGCCGAAGTAATGCCACCTCGCCGCCGCTAGAGGGCGGTTGTTTTTTAACCGGTTTTTTATCCAGTGGCACTGGCACTACTTTTTCCGATGCTGGAAAAGCGGGCTAAAAAGCCCATTGCAGAGCCATCAACTGGCACGCCCTTCGCAAATACACAAGTGTATTCACTTGCTAATGCACTCACCCAGGAGATGGCCGATGTCGATTCAGCGCTTCAATACCAATGCCCGCATGAGCCAGATGGTGATCCACAACGGCGTGGTTTATCTGGCCGGCCAGGTGGCCAGCGACACCCACGCCACCCCTGCCGGGCAGACCGCGCAGATCCTCGAGAAGATCGACGGCCTGCTGGCTGAGGCGGGCTGCGACAAAACCCACCTGCTCAGCGCCACGATCTGGCTGGCCGACCACCAGGACTTCGCCGCCATGAACGAGGTCTGGGATGCCTGGGTGCCGGAAGGTCACGCCCCAGCACGGGCCTGTGTCGAGTCGGCCCTGGCGTTCCCACCGTACACCGTCGAGATCGCGGTGATCGCGGCCCTCTGAGGCCCAGGAGGCAGCATGACCACCACTATCGTGCTCGGCGCCGGGGTGATCGGCATCACCAGCGCCTACTACCTGGCCCAGAGCGGCCGCCAGGTCACGGTGATCGACCGGCAGCCGGAGCCGGCACTGGAAACCAGTTTCGCCAACGCCGGGTTGATCGCCCCCGGGCATTCCTACACCTGGGCCTCGCCACGGGCGCCGGGCATCCTGCTGCGCTCGCTGTACCAGGAAGGCCAAGCGCTGCGCCTGAAGCTGCGCGCCGACCCACAAATGTGGACCTGGGCGGCGAAGTTCCTGGCCAACTGCACCGCCGTGCAGTCGCGGCTGAACACCTCACGCAAACTCGTGCTGTGCCGCTATTCCCAGGCGCAGTTGCAGGGGCTGACCGAGGCCGAGGGGCTGCGCTACGACCGCCTCAGCCATGGCTTGCTGTATCTGTATCGCGATGCCGCCTCGTTCGCCCGTGGTACCGCCAACATGCAGGTGTTAGCCGACGGCGGCATGCCAATGGAAGTGATCGACGCGGCCCGCGCCGTGGCCCTGGAGCCCGCCCTGGCCCAGGCGCGCCAGCACATCGCCGGGGGCATCTACTGCCCTACCGACGAAAGCGGTGACGCGCGGCTGTTTACCCACGACCTCACCGAGCGTTGCAAACGCCTGGGCGTGCGCTTCGAGTTCGGCAACCCGATCACCCGCCTGGAGGCCAGCGCCGGCGCGATCAGCGCCGTGCACACCGAGCACGGGCCGCGCCAGGCCAACGAATACGTGCTCGCACTGGGCAGCTATGCGCCGCTGCTGGCCCGGCCCTTGGGCTACCGGCTGCCGGTGTACCCGGTCAAGGGCTACTCGGTGACCTTCCCCGCCGGCCCCGGCTACAACCCGCCGCGGTTGGGCGGGGTGGACGAAAACAACCTGGTCGCCTACGCCCGCTTTGGCGAGCGCCTGCGCTTTACCGCCACCGCGGAGTTCACCGGCTACCACACCGAGCACAGCCCGGCGGACTTTGCCCACATGCTCGCCGCCGGCCGCGAGTTGTTCCCCGAAGGCGCCGATTACACCCAGCCGAACTTCTGGGCCGGGCTGCGCCCGATGACCCCGGAAGGCACGCCGATCATTGGCCCCAGCCAGCACCGCAACCTGTACCTGAACATCGGCCATGGCCACATGGGCTGGACCATGGCCTGCGGCTCGGCGCGGATCCTCACCGACCTGATGAGCCAGCGCACACCTGACATCGACCTTACCGGGATGACCTTGGCATGAGCAGCGCACCGGCAGCACCCTTCGAACACTTCGGCTTTGCCATGGACGCCGGCATCGCCGCCCGCGCGCGGATCGGCCTGGTGGTGTTGGCCACCGACCATACCCTAGAGCATGAGTGGCGCCAGTTGCTCACCCAGCCGGGCGTGGCCTTCTATGAAAGCCGCCTGTACAACGCCGCCGAGATCGCCCCGGCCACGCTCGCCGCCATGGAGAAAGACATCCGCCCGGCGGTCGACCTGATCCTGCCCGGTATCGCCCTGCAGGTGGTCGCCTTCGGCTGCACCTCCGGGACCTTGGTGATCGGTGAGCAGAACGTGTTCGCACGGATTCGCGAGGCGCGCCCCGGGGTGGCCTGCACCACCCCGTTGACCGCCGCCATGGCAGCCCTCAAGGCCCTCGGCGCAAAACGTATCGCCCTGCTGACCCCCTACGTGGAAAGCATCAACCGGCTGTTCGCCGAGCACATCGAAGGCGCCGGGGTCGGCGTCAGCCGCATCGGCAGTTTCAACCATGCCGACGACAACGACGTCGCCCGCATCGATGCCGGCTCACTGCACAGCGCCGCGCTCGCCCTTGGCCGGCATGAAGACGTCGATGCGGTGTTCGTCTCGTGCACCAGCCTGCGCATGGTCAGTTTGATCCCGGTGCTGGAGCGCGAGCTAGGCAAGCCGGTGATTTCCAGCAACTACGCCATGGCCTGGCATGCACTGCGCCTGGCCGGCATCGATGAACCGCAAGCGCAACTGGGGAGCCTGTTCGCCCAATGAGCCCGACCGAGAAACCCACCACCGGCACCAAGCGCGCCGGGCAGACCGTGAACGACGTGTACCGCCACCTGCGCGAGATGGTCATCCTGTTCCAGATCCGCCCTGAGGAACGGGTGAACGAAAGCGAGCTGGCCCTCACCCTGGGGGTCAGCCGCACGCCCCTGCGCGAAGCGCTGCACCGGCTGGTGGCGGAAAACATGCTGACCATGGTGCCCAACCGCGGCTTCTATGGGCGCAAGCTACAGCGCCAAGAGGTGTTCGACCTCTACGAACTGCGCGCCGCGCTGGAGCGCTCGGCAATCGCCCTGGCACTGCACCGCGCCAGCGACCAGGCGATCGCCGCGCTGCGCCAGGCCTGGACCGAGGTGATGGCCCACACCGCGCACCTGAGTACCCTCGACCTGGTGCTGGAGGATGAAAAATTCCACGTCGAGCTGGCGCGGCTGTCGGGCAATCAGGAAATGGCCAACGCCCTGGAAGCGATCAACGCGCGCATTCGCTTCTTCCGCTGGATCGACCTCGAAGAACGCCGCGGCGCGCTGTACGACGACCACCTGCAGATCCTCGACGCCCTGCAACGGCGCGACGGCGCCGCCTGCGGCGCGCTGGTGCATGAACACATCTCGCAGAGGATGGAAGACATCGTTGCCTTCATTCAGGCAGGCGTGCTTCGCCTGTATGCCACGCACTGACCCTTATCACTGTGGAGACCCTCTCATGCACATTCGTCTTGCAATGACCCTGGCCGCCTGCGTGCTGGCCCACCCTGCCTACGCCGTAACCCTCGGCGCGGTGCTGCCGCTGTCGGGCTCCAGCGCCAGCATCGGTGAAGACCAACGCCGCGGCATCGAAATGGCGGTAGCCGACATCAACGCCAAGGGCGGCCTGCTCGGCGAGCCGCTGGTGGTGAAGATCGAAGACTCCGCCGACGGCGCCACCGGCGCGCTGGACGCTGCCACCAAGCTGCATAGCATCGACAACGTGCCGCTGGTGCTGGGGGAATACTCCTCGAGTATTTCCATCCCGCTGGGACAGTACCTGGTCAAGCAGGGCATGGTGCACTTGAACATCGGCTCTTCCAGCCCGGCGATCCGCCAGATCGGCGCCTCGAGCTTCAGCCTGATGGGCCTGGACGACCTCTCTGCCCAGTTCGCCGCCAAGGACGTGCTGGGGCTGGGCTACCGCAAGGTGGCGTTCATCGCCCCCAACGGCGCCTACGGCCAGGGCATCGAGCAGCAGTTCAAGAAGTTCATCGAGGCCGGCGGCGGCAGCGTGGTCACCGAGGTGCTGTACACCCCGGGCCAGCCGAGCTACCGCCGCGAGCTGCAGCAGATGCAGCGCAGCCAGCCGGATGTGTACGTGTACAGCGCCTACGGCCAGGAAGCGGCGGTGATCAACCGTGAATCGTTTGAGCTGGGCATCAGCAAAACACCCTGGTACGGCATCTACCTGTCGATGTGCACCGCCGACACCGCGCCGCAGATCGCCAACGGCCAGATCGGCATGGAAGTCGCCAGCCTGGGCAGTGCCGGCAAGGCCTTCGCCGACGCCTACCAACAGCGCTACGGCTTCGCGATGAAGTCGTCCTACAGCAGCTACGCCTACGACGGCGTGATGCTCGCCGCGGCGGCCATCAACCGGGCGCAATCGGCGGCCCCGGCCAAGCTCACCGCCGCCCTGGACGCCCTCGGCGCGACCTTCAGCGGCGCCACCGGCGCGCTGGCGCTGGATGCCGACCGCCAGCGCACCGAGCAGCCCTACGACAAGCTGGCCTACCAGGATGGCAGCCTGCGCGCCCGTTAACGCCCCGCGGGGCATCCATTGAAAAAGGTAGGCTTGCCATGTGGCAGTTCATCTTCGATACGCTTAGCCGCACCAGCGACCTGGCGTTGATCGCGCTCGGCCTGAGCCTGGTCTACGGGCTGGCGAAATTCCCCAATATCGCCCACGTGCAGTACGCCATGCTCGGCGCTTGCCTGAGCGTTCACCTGCAGCGGGGCGGCGCGCCGCTGGCCGCCGCCGTGCTGATCGCCAGCCTGGCGATCGGGGTGCTGGCAGTGCTGCTGAACCTGCTGGTGTTCCGCCGCCTGCAGCGCCAGGGGCCGGCGATCGCGATGATCGGCTCGCTGGCCCTGGCGATGATCCTGGTGGCCACCGTGCTTGCCGCGCAGGGCGCCAGCCCGCTGGGCTACAGCCTGGCGCTGCGCAGCCCCTGGGTGCTTGGCGGCGTGTGGGTAGCGCCCAACCAGGCGCTGGCGATGGGGGTCACGCTGCTGGTGCTGGTGGCCTGTGGCTGGGGCCTGCTCGCCACCCGCCAGGGCCGGGCGATGCGCGCGCTCGCCTGCAATGCGCCACTGGCTGCGGCGGCTGGCCTGGACGCCGAGCGGCTGATGCACGCGGTGCATTTTCTCGGCGCGGCGCTGGCTGGGCTGGGCGGCGCGCTGCTGGCGCTGACCAGCGGCGCCTACATGGGCCTGGGCAACGACCTGCTACTGCCGATTTTTGCCGCGGCGATCCTCGGCGGGCTGGGCAACCCGCTGGCGGCGGTGCTCGGCGCGCTGCTGATCGCCGTGGCCGAAACCACCGTGACCAACCTCAACGTGGGCTGGCTGTATGGCCAGGCACTGGCCTTCGTGCCAGCCGGCTACATCGGCGCCGCCTCGTTCGTGATCCTTTTGCTGGCGCTGCTGTGGCGCCCCTATGGCCTGTTCGACCGGGAGGTGCGCCGTGTTTGACTTCTGCCTGCACGTGTTCACCCTGGCTTGCCTGTACGGGCTGATGGCCCTGGCCCTCAACCTGCAGGCCGGCTACGCCGGGCTGCTGAACTTCGGCCACATCGCCTTTGCCGGTGTGGGTGCCTATGCGGTGGGCATCGGCCACCTGCGCGGCTGGCCGCTGCCGCTATCGATGCTGGCCGGGGTGCTGGTGGCGATGGCCCTCGGCGCGCTGGTAGCGCGGTTGGGCCGGCAGTTGGCCAGCGACTACTGGGGCATCGCCACCCTGGCGGTGGCGGAAATCCTCCGCATCGTCGCCCTCAACCAAGGCGATTTCACCGGCGGTGCCCAGGGCATCAGCGCCCTGCCCGGCCCGCTGGACGCCCTGCCAGGTGCCGCGCAAAGCCTGGGCTACGCCGCCCTGGGGCTGGCCACGTTGCTCGCCACCGCCTGGCTCAGCGCACGCTTGGCCGGCGCCCGCTACGGCCGCGCCTTGCGCTTGCTGCGCGAGCAACCGGCGTTGGCTTGTTGCCTGGGCTATGACCCAGGCCGGCTCAAGCGCAGCGCGACCATGGCCAGCGCGGCAATCGCTGCCCTGGCCGGGAGCCTGCTGGCCGGTTACACCCATTTCGTCAGCCCCGACTACCTGCTGGCCGCGCAAACCTTCCTGGTGTGGAGCATGTTGATGATCGGCGGCAGTGGGCGGGTCGCCGGGGTGCTGCTGGGCACACTGCTGGTGCAGGCGGCGTACTCCTTCGTACCACTGGCGCGCGATGCGTTGGGGCTGGGCAGCGACAGCGTCGGCGCGCTGCGCCTGGGGCTGATTGGCGGGCTGCTGCTGGCGTGCCTGCTGTGGCGCAGCGCTGGGCTGCTGCCAGAACAACTGAGGAAGCTGCCATGAGCCCGTTACTGGAAGTGGCCGGCGTGGCCAAGGCGTTTGCCGGCAATGCCGTGTTGCAAGGGGTCAGCTTCACCATCGCCCCGGGAGAAATCGTCGGGGTGATCGGCCCCAATGGCTCCGGCAAGAGCACCCTGCTCAACGCCATCAGCGGCTTTGTCGCGCTTGACGCCGGCACCCTCACCTTGGGCGGCCAGCCCTTGCACGGGCTGGCGCCAGACAAAATCAACGGCCACGGCCTGGCGCGCACCTTTCAACTGCCGGCGATGCCCGAGAGGATGACCGTGTTCGAGGTGCTGCTGGCTGCCGACAACCGTCGCCATGGCTTCTGGCGCAGCCTGTTGGGCGGGCCTGCCCAGCGCGAACAAGAAGCTCGCACGCGGGCGGCGGCCGAGCAGTTACTCGACGAGTTGCTGCTGCGCGCGGTGCGCGACAACGCCGCCGCGGCCTTGAGTGGCGGGCAGAAAAAACTGCTCAGCGTGGGCTGCGCGCTGATGGGCAAACCGCGCCTGCTGATGCTCGACGAACCCACCGCCGGGGTGCACCCGAACCTGCGCAACGACATGGTCCGCACCCTCAAGGCGCTGGCCGCCCGGGGCATCGCGCTGATGATCGTCGAACACGACATGCACTTTATCGGCGAGCTGTGCCAGCGCTGCATCGTGCTCGACCGCGGGCGCATCGTCGCCGAGTGCGCCCCGGCGCAACTGGCCGAGAACCCCCAGGTGCTACAGGCTTACCTGGGCAGCGAACACCCCATTCTGGAGGCTGCACTATGATCCGTGTCAAGGCACTGAGCGCCGGTTACGTGAAAGGCATCGACGTGTTGCAAGGGGTGGCGCTGGAGGTCAACCGCGCCGAAATCGTGACCCTGCTGGGGCCCAATGGCTGCGGCAAATCGACCTTGCTCAAGTGCATCGCCGGGTACTTTTTCCCCCGCCAGGGGGTGATTGAGCTCGAGGGCGATGACGCCAGCCGCCAGCCCATGCACCTGAAGGCCCGCGGCGGCGCCTTGGGTTTCGTGCCGCAGACCGACAACGTGTTCACCGCCCTCAGCGTGCGCGAAAACCTGCTGGTGGGTGGGCAGTTCCTGCCGCCGCGGCAATGCCAGGCGCGGCTGGCCGCGCTGTGTGCGCTATACCCGGTGCTGGGGCGCAAGCTGCACCTGCGCGCGGCGGCGCTGTCCGGCGGTGAGCGGCAGATCCTCGCCCTGGCTCGGGCGCTGATGCCGGGGCCGCGCACCTTACTGCTCGACGAACCCTCGGCGGGGCTGTCACCGAAGATGCTGCATGAAGTGTTCGCCGCCATCGAACACACCCGCCAGCAGGAACAGGTGGCAATCCTGATGGTGGAGCAGAACGCCGTCGAGGCGTTGCGCATCAGCGACCGCGCCTACGTGCTGGCCCAAGGCAAGGTGGCCATGAGCGGCGCCGCCGCTGAGCTGCTGCACGATGCGCGTATGCGCGAGCTGTACCTAGGGGGCCGCGCAGCATGACGGCCACTGCGCGGTACATCGGCTATGTGATCGTGATGGCGCCACTGCTCAACAGTGTCAGCGGGATCGCCATCGACCTGTTCGCCCCGAGCATGCCGGCCATCGCTCGGGCCTTCGGTGCCAGCGCCGGGCAGTTGCAGGCGAGCATCACCTACACGCTGTTGGCCTACGCCGCCGGCCAGTTGTGTTTTGGCCTGATCGCCGACGGCCGCGGGCGGCTGGCGGCGCTATACCCAGGCCTGGCGCTGTTCGTCGCGGGCAGCCTGCTGGCAATGCTCGCGCAAAGCCTCGAGGCCTTTGTGCTGGGGCGCCTGCTGCAGGGCTTTGCGGTGGGTGCGTGCCAGGTATGCGCGCGGGCGCTGCTGGTCGACACGGTCAAAGGTGAGCGCTTTGCCTCCGCGGTGGTATGGCTGAGCCTGGCCTGGGGGTTGGGGCCGGTGCTGGCGCCGTTCATTGGCGGGTTGATCGACCAAGCCCTGGGCTGGCGTTGGAATTTCGCGCTCTATGCCGCCTACAGCGGTGCGTTGCTACTGCTCAGCCTAAGGCTGAGAGAGTCGTTGCCCGCACGCAACAGCCTGGGTGAATCACTGCGCGGCTACCGCTTGATCCTCGCTGACCGGCGCTTTGTGTGCGCCAGCCTGGCGCTGGGTAGCAGCCTGTCGTTGTTTCTGGTGTGGAGCGTGATCGGCCCATTCGTCATCGAGCAACGCCACGGCCCCGCCCCAGCCTTGTTCGGCGCCACTGCACTGGCAGCCGGCACCGCGTACCTGGCCGGTACGTTACTTAACCGGGTGTTGCTGGCGCGGGTGCCTGCCCACCGGCGGGTGATCGCCGGGTTGGCCTTGACCGCGCTGGGCACCCTGGCCATGGCGGCGCGGCCCGCCGGCCTGCACGTGCCATGGCTGTTGGCCGGCGTACTGGTGGTCAATTTCGGGCAAGGCTTGTTGTTTGCCAACGTCGTGGCCATCACCCTGCGCCTGCACCCCACCCGCGCGGGCACCACCGCCAGCCTGCTGGGCTGCGCAATGATGCTCTGCGCCGGCATCGCCAGCCATTGCGCCAGCCTGCTACCGCTCAACGCCAACCTGGTGATCGCCGCGCTGTTTGCCGTGCTGGCAGTGCTGCAAGCCATTGGCGTTGGCTTTGTACTGCGAACTTCCACCGTACCCGAGGTGAACACCCATGCCCACCAAGCCATCGCTCGACGCCCGTAGCCTGGACCACCGCGTATTGGAGGCCCTGCGCCTGCGCGCGGTGGCCGCCATCGAACAAGGTTGCAGCGTGGCCCAGGTGGCCACCGCCATGGGCCTGAACCGCCGCACGGTGTTTCGCTGGGTGGCCGACTACCGCCGGGGCGGCGCGGCGGCGCTGCTGGCCAAACCGATCCCGGGGCGGCCACGGCGGCTGCCGGGCACTGCCCCTGATCAGGGCATCGGGCCCTAGCACGCACTGTGAACGCCCTTTTCAAACTGCCCATCGCCGCGCGATGGGTTTTTTTTGGCCTGGGGTCGGTGCTGGCACTTGGCCCACCATGCCACTTCGCGAGTGACATTCAATCCGCAATAGGCGGCCCACTTAAAACACTCTTGCCGCTTTGTTAACGCTTAATAAATTTCGGCTTCAGTGTTCCAGTGGCATTACTTTATTTCTATAAAAAAAATAGAAGCCTGGCACATATCTAGCAACTTTCCCGTTGTGAAAATACCTCCAAAAACCCTATCGCAGAGCCATCAAAACCAGGAAAGGAGAACCTCATGCCCGCTACCTCTCCGCGCTATACCGGTGCTTATTCCGTGGCGCCGACCATCTTCGACAGCCACGGTGAACTTGACCTTGAAGGGCAAAAGCGATGCATTGATTTCATCATCGATGCCGGCGCCGACGGCCTGTGCATACTGGCGAACTATTCGGAGCAGTTTTCACTGACCGACCACGAACGCCTGGTATTGACCGAGACCATCCTCGACCATGTGGCCGGGCGGGTACCCGTGGTGGTGACCACCACCCACTTCAGCCCACGGATTTGCGCCGCGCGCAATCAGCAGGCACAGCAACTGGGCGCGGCGATGGTGATGATCATGCCACCCTACCACGGCGCCACCATCCGGGTGGCCGAGCCTGGGCTACGTGATTGGTTCGCCGCGGTGGCCGGCAACCTCGACATTCCGATCATGTACCAGGACGCACCCATGAGCGGTACGCAGGTGTCGGCGCAGTTCCTGGCCACGCTTGCCCATGAGGTCCCGGCCGTGTGCTATTTCAAGATCGAGGTCGCGCAATCGGCGAACAAGATCCGCGAGTTGATCCGCCTGGGTGGCGACGCCATCGAGGGCCCGTGGGATGGTGAAGAGGCCATTACCCTGTTCGCCGACTTGGAAGCCGGTGCCACCGGCGGCATCCTCGGCGGGGGTTACCCTGATGGCTTGCAGCCGATCCTCAAGGCATACGCCCAAGGCGACCGAGAAGCAGCCAAGCAGCAGTACAATCGTTGGCTACCGCTGATCAACTTCGAAAACCGCCAGGCTGGGCTGCTGGCGGCCAAGGCGCTGTTCAAGGCCGGCGGGATCATTCGCTGTGACGCGCCGCGCGCGCCCCTGCCTGCACTCAACGAGAGTACCCGGCAACAGTTGGTCGAGTTGGCCCGTGACCTCGACGCAATGGTACTGCGCTGGGCCTGACGCCCTACCCGACCGCCCCGGCCTGATGCCGGGGCATGCCCGCCAAACCGGCTGAGGGCCGCCTCCATGACACTACAGACTCCAAGCCTGGCTTCGGTGGTCGGCATCGTTTCGCGCCGGCTGCTACCCCTGTTACTCGTGATGTACATCGTTGCTTTTCTGGACCGCGCCAACGTCAGCTTCGCCAAACAGGCTTGGCAGGCCGACACCGGCATCAGCGATGCCGCGTTTGCCTTCGGCGCCGGCGTGTTCTTTCTGGGCTACGCGTTGCTGGAAATCCCCAGCAACCTGCTGCTGCATCGCTTCGGCGCGCGCCGATGGCTGTGCCGGATCATGGTCACCTGGGGGGTCGCCTCGGCGGCGATGGCCTGGGCGACCACACCGCAGGTGTTCTATGCGCTGCGGTTTGCGCTAGGGGTCGCTGAGGCGGGATTTTTCCCCGGGATCATCCTGTACCTGACCTACTGGTTCCCCGAACACTACCGGGCTCGCGCCATGGGCGTGTTTTACTTCGGCGCGCCGCTGGCGTTTATCCTTGGCAGCCCGCTGTCGGGCGCGTTGCTCGAGCTGGACGGGCTGGCCCACTGGCAAGGCTGGCAGTGGATGTTCCTGATCGAGGGCTTGCTCGCGATCGGCGTGGGGTTGCTGGCCCTGGCCTGGCTCGACGACCGCCCGCAGGCCGCGCGCTGGCTTAGCGCGCCGGCGAAGGCGGTACTGGCCGGGGCCCTGGCGCGTGACACCCCCCAGCATAGCCACACCAGCAACAGCCTACTGCGGTTGCTGATGCACCCGCGGCTGGTGTTCCTCTGCCTGCTGTACGGGTTGATCCAGGCCAGCGTATACGGCGTGGTGTTCTACATGCCGGCGCAGATCGCCCAGGCCATGGGCAGCCAGATGGGCTGGAAGGTCGGCATGGTGGCGGCGCTGCCCTGGCTAGGCGCCATGCTCTGCACCTGGGCGGTATGCCGCCTGGCGGATCGCAGCGGCCAGTATCACCACCTTGCCGCGCTGTGCCTGGCCGTGGCGGCGCTGGGTATGTTCGCCGCCAGCCAGGCGCTGCCTGCCGCGGCCACCGTGGCAGCATTGGGTGTGGCCGCCGCCGGTTTCATTGCGGTGCAGCCGCTGTTCTGGACGTTTCCGGCGCGCCTGCTGGGTGGCCGGGCGGCCGCTGCCGGTATCGCCCTGGTCAACTCAGTGGGCGCGCTGGGCGGCTTCCTGGCACCCAACATTCGCCAATGGGCCGACAGCCATTTCAGCACTGCACACGCCGGTTTGCTGATGCTGGCCGGCATGACGTTAAGCGCCGCGTTGCTGGCCGGCCTGCTCAAGCGTGTGTCCCACCGCCCCTCCTCCGCCACCGCCAGCGGCCTGCTGGCGCGCCATTGATAACCCCTCGTTCAAGGAGCCATACCGATGCCTACTCCCACGATCAAACACGTGCGTGCCTATGTACTGCGGGGCGGCGGCGCCGACTACCATGACCAGGCCGACGGCCACTGGATCGACGATCACATCGCAACACCCATGGCCCGTTATCCAGCGTACCGGCAGAGCCGCCGCAGCTTCGGGATCAACGTGCTCGGTACCTTGGTGGTTGAGGTAGAAGACAGCGAAGGCCATGTGGGCTTCGCCGTGACCACCGGCGGCGAGCCGGCCGCCTACATTGTCGAAAAACACCTGGCACGCTTTATTGAAGGGGCGAAGGTCACCGACATCGAGCGGATGTGGGACCAGATGTATTTCTCCACCCAGTACTACGGCCGCAAGGGGTTGGTGATCAACACCCTCTCCGGGGTCGACCTCGCGCTCTGGGACCTGCTCGGTCACGTACGCCAGGAGCCGGTGCACCAGTTGCTCGGCGGCGCGGTACGCGAAGAACTTCAATTCTACGCCACCGGCGCGCGGCCGGACCTGGCGCAGAAAATGGGTTTTATCGGCGGCAAACTGCCGCTGCACCACGGCCCGGCCGAAGGCGAAGAAGGCCTGCGCAAGAACCTCGAAGCGCTGGCGGTGATGCGCGAAAGGGTCGGGCCGGACTTCTGGCTGATGCTCGACTGCTGGATGAGCCTGGACGTGAACTACGCCACCCGGCTGGCCACCGCGGCCCATGAATATGGACTGAAGTGGATCGAAGAGGCTATTTCGCCCGACGATTACTGGGGCTACGCGGCGCTGCGCCAGAACGTACCCAAGGGCATGCTGGTGAGCACTGGCGAACACGAAGCGACCCGCTGGGGCTTCCGCCTGCTACTGGAAATGGGCTGCTGCGACATCCTTCAGCCCGACGTGGGCTGGTGCGGTGGGCTGACTGAGCTGGTCAAGATTTCCGCCCTGGCCGATGCCCATGGGGCCTTGGTCATCCCCCATGGGTCCTCGGTGTACAGCTACCATTTTGTCGCCACGCGGCATAACAGCCCATTTGCCGAGTTCCTGATGATGGCACCCAAGGCAAATGAAGTGGTGCCGATGTTTCACCCACAACTGCTGGGCGAACCGGTACCGGTCAATGGCCGGATGAGGGTGGGGCTGCTGGATAAACCCGGCTTTGGCGTGAGCCTGAACCCTGAGTGTGCGTTGCATCGGCCGTATGAGCACTAGGCGCGCAGGCTTCATCGGTGGATCTATCTGTGAGCTCTGCTGATTTTGTGCAGGTGCTTCAAGGCCCTTCGCCCGGCACAGCCGGCCTCCCACCAGATTTGTGTAAGTACTTGATTTACTGGGCAACACAGAACCCGTGGGAGGCCGTGGTCCGGCACTCCGGCTGTGCCGGGCGAAAGGCCGTTAAACCCAGCACACCTCACAGCCCACCCGCCGGGCCAGCGCGGGCAACACCTGGGCCAGGTAATCCGCCGCCTCAGTGCCAAACGGCCCCACCACCCTCAACCGCCGCGGCTGGCCCATCAGCGCCGCGGCTACGGCGCAGGCCAGGCGCTCGGCCGCGGTCAATGATTCAACGGGGTGTAACGGGTCGCCTCTAAATCCTGCCCAGCCCAAGCGCTCATACGCCTGGCTGATCGCCGTGAACGGGTCCAGCCCGACGGCCAGCCCGGCGGCGGCCACCTGTTCCAGCGCATGCTCATGCGGGCTGGGCCCTGGCGTGGCGCACAGGTGCACCTCGCCCAGGCCCTTAGGCCCGGGTTGGCGGGCCATCAACCACGTCGGTTGCCAAGACATCGCCCACCTCCCCGGTTGCGCTTTAGAAGATGTTGATCGGGTACTCGGTGGTGAAGGCCACCTCGTTGATGTCGCCACCCCGGTCGCTGCTGCGGTACATCGCGTTGCGCAGGCGGAAGCTCAAGTCTTTCGCCTTGCCCGTCGGCACCACGTACTTCACCTCCACGTCGCGTTCCCAGGCTTTGCCGTCGTCGCGGGTGCCGACGGTAAAGTCCGTGCCCTTGATGTAGCGGATCATAAAGGTCAGGCCGGGGATGTCGTAGTTCTTGAAGTCGACCAGGTAACGCGCCTGCCAGGATTTCTCGCCTTCGTAGTTGAAGTCGGAATACTGGATCGAGTTAGCCAGGTAAATCGTGCTGTTACCTTCCACGCCATAGGTGTAACCGCCAGTGCCATGAACTTCCTGGCGGGCCACGGCGAAGGTATGGGCGCCGACGGTATAGGCCGCGGCCAAACTCCAGATGCGGTTATCGACCACGCCACCGCGCGCCTGGCCCTGGCTCTCGGTCTTATAAATATTGAAGTCAAACTTTACCGCCTGGGTAGCGGCCAGGGGCAGGTTCCACGACAACCCGCCGTAGTTCTTCGTCCAGTAGTCTTCTACATCAGAGCGGTACAGCCCGAGCAGAATATTCGGGGTAAAGCTGTAGATGCCGCCAACAAAGTCGATATCGGTCAGCCGGGCGCTGTCGTGGTTGCTTTCGTTGCGCTGCTTCATCGCCGTGAAGTGGCCCAGGTGCAACTTCAGCTTGGGGATCTCGTTGCTGGTGACCAGCACGCCCTGGTAGGTCTCCGGCAGCAAACGGCTGTCTGAGCCGGCCATCACCGGTACGTTGACCGTTTGCGTACCCACCTTCACCGTGGTGTTCGACACGCGCATCTTCACCGCCACGCCCAGCGACGAGTAACTGGCCTTGGCGCCGCTGCCGTCCTGCTCGAGCAGGCGGGTGCCGCCGCCGGTGCGGCCGTCGCCGGTGTCCAGGCGCAGGCCGGTCAGGCTGATCGCGTCCAGGCCAAAGCCGACCATGCCGGTGGTGAAGCCAGACTGGAAGAACCCTTGAAAACCCTGCGCCCATTCTTCCCCGTAACTTTGCGTGGCGCCACGCTGGCGCTGGTCACGGTTGTAATACACGTTGCGGGCCTTGACCACCAAACTGGAACCTTCAACGAACCCCTTGGCGTCGGATTGCTCAGACGCCGTTGCCGTGGCCATATAGCCAGAGCACCCCAACACCGCTGCCACGCCGAAATAACTGACTTTCATGTTGCCGCTCCGAAACAAGAGTCGATTTTATAGCCGCCAGCGGGCGACGCATTTATAAGTGGGCAGCCATGTTGCGAAATTTGAAAACTTGCTGTTTGAGTTATGGAGTTACAACACCGTGGGCGCGCACGCCGCCGCCCCTGGGGTTAAACAGCCCCAGGGAAGTTCGCCATTAAATGAACCTGCGCGGCGGCCGCGCCGCTGAAACTTAGCCCGTGACTTGCCGGGACATCGCGCTGGCCTTGGCGCCGGCGGCGTCCAGCCCAGCCGCCACGGCCTGGCTGAAGTTCTGCGCGAGCATGCTGTTGAGCGCCGCGGCGGTGGTGCCTTTGTAGTCGATCATCTCTTGCACCACCGCGGCCGGGTCACTGCCGGGGGCGGCGAGCAACTGGCTGGCGGCAACCACCACGCCCAACGCCGCGCGGCGGGCGAAGTCGGCCGGCAGGCCCTGGGCGATGGCATGGGTTTCCATGGCCTGCGCGAGCAGCGCCGGGAATGCCGCGCCAGAGCCGGTCATGCCCACGCAGTAATCGATGAAGCCTTCTTCCGGCACCTCGGCGGCCTCGCCGCACACGGCGAACAACGCCTGCACCAGCGCTTTGTTCTGCGCCGTGACCGGCGCGGTGGCGTACCAGGGGGTGAACGACTGGCCCAGGGCGGCGGCGGCGTTAGGGATGGCGCGCACCACTTCGCTGGCGCCGGTGCGGGCGGCGATGTACTCAGCCGGCACGCCCGCCATCACCGAGATCACCAGCTTGCCGCGGGCGTCGATGTTCACCTCGGCGAACTGGTCGGGGCGCACCGACAGCACGATCACCTCGGCCTGCTCGACCAGGTGCTGGTTGTACTGGGTCACCTCGACGCCCGCCAGCGCCGGGGCCAGGGGTTTGTTCGAGCGGCCCGAGAGGGTCAGCTGCGCGGGCTTGATCAGCCCGGCGGCCAGCGCCGCCTGGGCGATCGCGCCGCCCAGCCAGCCGTTGCCGCCGATAATGCCAACGCGTTGTTCAATGTGCATGGTTCAGGTCCTCGGTATTCGATGAAGTGGCAAGGCCGCTGAGGCCTTTGAGAAATTTCCGGCAGCGCTCGGTCTGCGGCGCGCCGAGCACCTGCTCCGAAGGGCCGTGCTCAACGATCTGCCCGGCCTCCATGAACAGCGTGCGGTGCGACACCCGGCGGGCGAATTCCATTTCGTGGGTGGCGATCAGGGTAGTCATGCCCGAGGCACTGACATCGCGGATCACGTTCAGCACTTCCTGCACGGTTTCTGGGTCCAGCGCGGAGGTGGGCTCGTCGAACAGCATCACCTTCGGCTCCATCGCCAGCGCCCGGGCGATTGCCACCCGCTGCTGCTGGCCACCGGAGAGCTGGCGTGGAAAGTGCCCGGCCTTGTCGGCCAGGCCCACCCGCGCCAGCAGCTCGAGGCCGCGTTGGCGGGCGCTGGCCTCGTCGCGGCCACGCACCAGGCGCAAGCCGGCGGTGACGTTGTCGAGGGCCGACATGTGCGGGAACAGGTTGAAGCTCTGGAACACCATGCCGATGTCTTCCCGCTGGCGTGCCAGGGTGGTTTCGCCCAGGCGTTTCAGGCCTTGGCCGGTGGCGCGGTAGCCAATTTCGCTGGCATCCACGCGGATGCTCCCGGCGGTGATGGTTTCGAGCACGTTGATGCAGCGCAGCAAGGTGCTCTTGCCCGAGCCACTGGGGCCGATCAGGGCGATGGCTTCGCCCTTGGCGACCGCCAGCGACACGCCCTTGAGCGCGGTGAAGCTGCCGTAGTGCTTGACCAGGTCCGTGACCTGCAAAAAAGACTCATGCATGGGAAGCCACCTTTGCCGGGGCAGCGGCCGCCTCAGTGGCATCGGCCTTGCCCGCCTCGGCGAACCATTTGGAGTTGCGGCGTTCCAGGCGGTTCTGCAACCCCGTCCAGATCACCATGAGCGCCAGGTAATACAAAGTGGCGACCGCCAGCCCTTCGAGCACCCGGAAGTTGGTCTGGGTCAGGCTGTCGGTGGCCCGGAACAGCTCGGTCATGGAAATGATCGACACCAGCGAGGTGTTTTTCAGTTGCCGCACGAACTCGTTGCCCAGCGGCGGGATGGCGATGCGAAACGCCTGGGGAAAGATGATCGCGCGCATGATGGTCGCCGGGCGCATGCCAATCGCCCGCGCCGCCTCCCATTGCGCGCCCGGCACCGCCGACAGCGACGAACGGACGATCTCCGCCACGTAGGGGCTTTCCGAGAGCATCAAACCGATGATGGCCGCTTCCATGACCGACAAGCGCACGCCCATCTGTGGCAACGCGCTGTACAGAAACACCAACTGCACCAGCAGCGGCGTGGCGCGGAAAAACGCCACGTAGCCCTGGTAGAACGCCCGCGCGGCGACGTTTTCGATGCGCCCGACCAGCGCCACCGCGGTACCCAGCGCAATCGCCAGGACCAGCGTCGAGAAGGTCAACCAGACCGTGGTCCAGAGCCCCTGGAGGATCGCCGGGTGCACCAGGTTATGGAAAAATACCGACCAGTCCCAAACCGACATCGCCGTTCTCCTTAGCGGTGGGCAGCGTACGGCTGCACGCCGAGGTTGCTCAGCAGTTGCGCAAAGCGTTCTTTCAGCGCTGCCGGCGACGGCTTCATCGGCTCACGCGGCGCGCCCACGTCCAGCCCGCGGGCGGCGCAGCCAGCCTTGGCCAGCGGCACGTAGCCGTTGAGCAGCATGAAGTCGAGGATCGGCCACAGCTTGGCCCAGACCGCCAGCGCCTGCGGGTAGTCACGCTGCACCTTGATGGCGTTGTACAGCTCGACGCACAGCTCTGGCACGCAAGCCGAGGCGCCGATGATCGAGCCTGGCGCGCCGTGCAGCAGCGCCGCCAGCAGCGCCGGGTCGGAGCCGGCCAGCACGGTTGGCGCTTCCGGGTTGGAGAGCAAGCGCATGGTGCGGGCGAAGCTTTGCGGGCTGTCTTTGATGTGCGACACCAGGCCTTCGCGCTTGAGGGTGACCATCTCCTGCTCGCTGATGTTCAGGCGGGTGATGCCGGGGGTGTCGTAGTAGATGATCGCGCCGCCGGCGATCTCGACCACCTGGCCGAGGAAGCGGCGTACGTCGTCGAAGCCCAGGCTGTCGAAGTACGGGGTCAGCACCAGCATCTGGTCTACGCCCACTTCGCGGGCATGGCGGGCCAGCTCGAGGGTGTCGCGCACGTTGTTGCTGCCCACGTGGGCGATCACGTCGGTTTTGCCGGCGGCCGCTTCGATCGCCACTTCGAACATCGTGCGCCGCTCAGCCAGGCTCAGCGCCGGGTGCTCGCCGGTGGAACCGCTGACCACCACCCCATGGATACCGGCCCGCACCTGGGTGCCGATCAGTTCAGCGTAGCGGCCGTTGTCGACCGCGGTGCCGCCCTGGTTGAAGGGGGTGACGATCGCGCTGAGGATGCCTTTGAGTTCTTTTTTCACACCAACCACCTTTGTTTCACGTTGAATGAAGTACTGCGCCAGGGCGCGTGTCAGTTGCCCGCGGCGATGCCCGCGTTTTCGATGCCCCACTGCTTGAGAATGGCGGCGTATTCACCGCTGGCCTGCAGCTTGGCCAGCGCTTGCTTGATTTCCCCCACCCGCGCGGTGTCGCCGGCGGGCACACCGATGCCGAGGGTCATCGGGTTGATCCCGGTGGCGACCTTCTTCAGGTTGTCGTTGCGCTGCAGGTAGTAGGAAATCAACGAGTCAGTGGCGATAAAGGCCTCGACGCTGCCGTTTTCCATGGCGCGGATGGCCACCGGCTGGGTGTCGAACGACTGGATCGCGATGGCCGGCTTGCCGGCGGCCTCACAGGTGCTGCTGGCCCCTTGCAGCACCTTCAGCGAGCCGGAGCCTTGCAGCACGCTCACCGAATGCCCGCAGAGGTCGTCGATGCCCTTGATCGCCGAACTCTTTTGCGTCACCACCGCCTGGCTGGCGCGCAGGTACGGCACCATCGAAATCACCTGCTCACGCTCGGGGGTGATGTACATCGCCGCGCACACCACATCGAAGCGCCCGGCCTGCAGCGCCGGCACCAGGCCTTTGTAGTCGAGGTTGGTGAAGCTGGCCTGGTAGCCCATCTGCTGGGCGATTGCCCCGCACATGGCCACGTCGATGCCGGTCGGCGCTTGCTGGGCGTCGTAGAAGCCCCAGGGCATTTGCGTCAGCGAGGTGCCCACGCGCAGCTCGGTGGCGGCGCTGGCCGCGCTGATCGATGCCGCCAAACCCAGCACCACGCCCATTGCCTTCAACGCTGTTGCCTTCAGTTTCATGGTTGCCCCCTTGGGTCGCCGGCGGCGTTGGGTACTGCCCCATCGCCAATGAAACCGAGATTAATCCGATCCGGGGCAAAGTCAATGCCTATACGAAACTATTTCCACTATACGAAATCTCATGTCGCTTTCGGAAACGCGCGGCGCCGGGTAGGATGGCGATACAGCCCCGCCCACGCGCCGCCGCGGCCCCTTGATAGAGCGACACAAAACGATATGAATCAGAACGTTAATGAAAAAAAGGCGGTTGCTTCAGGCAGTGAAACCGACATCGCCAAGAAGATTGCCGAGCTGCGCCGTGAGCGCCAATGGACCCTCAAAGACGCCGCCCAGGCCACCGGCGTGGCCTCCTCGACGCTGTCGAAGGTCGAGCGCAACGAGCTGTCGCCGACGATTTCCACCTTGCAGAAGATCGCCAGCGGCTTTGGCCTGGACGTGGTGCAGCTGCTCTCCAACGCCGAGCCCACCCCGACCCTGGCCGGCCGGCGCAGCATCACCCGCGCCCACCAGGGCAGCCGCTATGCGAACAACAGCTGCAGCAACGAGGTGCTTTGCCACGACCTCAAGCAAAAGCGCATGACCCCGCTCTACACCACCATCGGCGCGCGCTCGCTCGACGACTACTCGTCGTGGCCCAAGACCGACGCGGAGATCTTCCTCTACGTGGTCAAGGGCACACTGGTGGTCAACAGCCGCCTGTACGAGCCGATCGAGCTGCACGAGGGCGACTCGATGTACTACGACGCCAGCACCGAGCACCTGTGGACCAGCAAGGGCGAGCACGATGCTGAAATCCTCTGGGTGATCAGCGGCTAGGGCTCAGGGCCTATCGCCCGGCACAGCTGTAATGCTGTTCACGTAAGCAATCAGAGCGCTAAATCGAGGGTAAAAAGCCCTGACCTCTCCCGAGGTTTTACCAAGCGCATGACCGGACTGGCCCTTCGCCCGGCACAGCCGGCCTCCCACCAGATTTGTGTAAGTGATTGATTTACTGGGCAATACAGAACCCGTGGGAGGCCGGCTGTGCCGGGCGATAGGCCCTGAAGCTCATGTACAAAATCAGCAGAGCTCACAGATTGATCCCCTCCATGAAGCCGTGAGATGGCTTAAGTGAACAGCATTACGGCACAGCCGGGCGAAGGGCCCTTCAACCCACCCACGGCGGCAGCACCCTCCCCGGGTTCATGCGCTGGCCGGGGTCGAGCAAGGCCTTGATGCCGTGCATCAGTTCCAGCTCCAGCGCCGGCTTGTAGGTGCCCATCTCGGCCACGTGCAGGGCGCCCACGCCATGCTCGGCGCTGAAGGTCCCGCCGAGGCTGGCGGCCAGGTCGTAGATCGCCTTGTACACCGCCTTGCGCGTGGCAGCCTGGTCGCCGATCGCTGCCCACACGGTTTTTTCGAACATCACGTTGTAGTGCAGGTTGCCGTCGCCCACGTGCCCCACCAGCGCCACCTCGGCCTGGGGAAACTGCCGCGCCACCAGCGCTCCGGCGGCCTGGATGAACCCCGGGATCGCCGCCAGCGGGATCGCCACATCGTGAGACATGCCCATGCCGTATTGCTTATGGGCTTCGGTCACCGTGTGCCGCAGCTTCCAGATCGCCTCGCGCTGGGCCTCGCTGGCGCCGATCAGCACGTCGCTGAGGTAGCCTTGCTCAATGGCCTCGCCGAGCACCCCTTGCAGGGTGTCGGTGATGTCCCCTTCCCTGCCGTGGGCGATGTCGAGCAGCAGGTACCAGCCTTCACCGGCGGCGTACGGCACGTTGAGGTCGGGGTAGATCGCCTTGACGATGCCCACTTCGCTGGCGCTGATCAGCTCCATGGCAATGATCGCCGTGTCGAAGGCGCGCCGCAGCGGCCCGGTCAGGGCGCTGAGGTGGGCGATGTCGTCGAAGCTCACCAGCACCGTGGTCAGGCGCTCCAGCGCCGGGAACAGCTTGAGCGCGACCTGGGTGATCACCCCGAGGGTGCCCTCGGCGCCAATGAACAAATGCTTGAGGTCGTAACCGGTGTTGTTCTTGCGCAAGGTGCGCAAGCCGTTCCAGACACGCCCGTCGGGCAGCACCGCCTCGAGGCCCAGCACCAGGTCGCGGGTGTTGCCGTAGCGCAGCACCGCGGTACCGCCAGCGTTGGTCGAAACGTTACCGCCAATCTGGCAACTGCCCTCGGCGCCCAGGCTGAGCGGGAACAACAACCCTTCGGCGGCGGCGGCCTGCTGGATGTCGGCCAAGATGCAGCCGGCCTCGGCCACCAGCGAGTAGTCCACCGGGTCGACCCCGTGGATGCGGTTCATCCGGCCCAGCCCGAGCACAATCGACTGCCCGCTGCCATCCGGCACCGCGCCCAGGCAGGTGCTAGTGTTGCCACCTTGGGGGAATACCGCCACCTGGTGCCGGTGGCACAAGCCCAGCACCGCCGAGACCTCCTCGGTGCTGGCCGGCAGCGCCACGCACAGCGCCTGGCCGCGGGCGCGGCCCCAAAAGTCTTCGAGGTAGCCCTCGGCATCGCTGCCGGCCCTGACGCCCTTGGCGCCCAGCCGCGCGCGGATTTCACTCACCAGCGGGTGTTCATCAACCATTGCCTTCCCCTTGCCCCTATGCCCTGGCAGGGCCGTGGCCCCGCCGTTTCAACCCGCCTCAGGCCAACGACGCTTCCAGCGCCAGCACCTCGGGGAGCATTGCCGCCAGCGCCGTGAGCGTCTGGCTACTGGCCGGCTGCAGCGGCAGCAGCGGCTCGCCGGCCGGGCGGCCGATGATCCGCAGCGCGGCCTTGAGCGGCACCGGGTTGTGTTCGCTGAACAGCAACTTGAGGAACGGCCGGATCCGCGCGTGCAGCGCCAGCGCCTCGGCCATCTGCTGGCCCTGCACCAGCGCGGTGATGCGGTTCCACACCCGCGGGATGATGCACGACGACGCCACCAGCCCGCCGCGGGCACCGGCGGCGATGTGCAGCGGGTACACGTCTTCGTCACCGGAGAGGATCGAAATCCGCTCGCCAGCGGCCTCGATCACCCGCAGTTGCAGGCCGGTGTCGGCGTTACAGGCCTTCATCGCCACGATGCGCGTGGTTTCGCCGAGGGTTTGCACGGTTTCGGCGGTCAGCGCCACGCCGGTGCGGTACGGGAACTCGTACAGCACCAGGTCCGTGTCGAGGCGGTCAGACAAACACTTGAAGTAATCGATGATCCCGGCTTGGGTCGGCCGCACGTAGTACGGGGTGGTCACCAGCAGGCCGTCGGCGCCAGCCTCGAGCAACTGCTTGCCAGCGCCCAGCGCCTCGCCCAGGCCCGGGGCGATCAGCCCGGCGATGGTCGGCACCTGGCCCGCCGCGGCCTGCGCCGTGGCTTGGACCATCTCGACCTTTTGCCGCAAGCTCAACGACACGTATTCGCCCGTGCCGCCCACCGGCGCCAGCGCGGTGCTGCCGTTGGCGATCAGGTAGCGCGCCAGTTCCTGGGCCGAGGCCACGTCTACGCTGTCGCCGAGCAGCGGTGTGGGGGTGGCGGTGACGATACCGGCGAGGGAATTCAAAGGCATGATCAGGCTCTCGAAATGACGGAGGAATAGCCCACCGCGTCAGGCGCGGCGAGGTGGCGCGGGGTGGCGGGCGGCTCGGCGCCCAGCACGATGAAATCTTCCGGGGCCCAGCACAGGTCGATGGCTTCCCCCGGCTGCGGCCGGTTCTGGCTGGGCAAGGAGGTGGTTTTGAGCTTCAGCGCGCTGCCGTCGGGCAGGTTTACCGTCAGCGTGGTCAGGCTGCCGATGAACGCCACCCCGGCCACCGTACCGCGGGCCATCGCCCCGCCCTGGCCAGGGGCGACGATGCGCACCCGTTCCGGGCGCAGCAGCAGTTCATAGGCCTGCCCGGGCACCAGCGCCGGGTGGCCGGCCACGCTGTACACCTGGCCGTTTTTCAGGCGCACCTCGGTAGCGCTCAGGGCGCTGCCGGCGAGCAGGTTCGACTCGCCGATAAAGCGCGCCGCAAAGGCATTGACCGGGCGGAAGTACAGGTCGTCCGGGGTGCCCAACTGAACGATGCCGCCTTCGTTCATCAGGCAGATGCGGTCAGACATATTCAGCGCTTCTTCCTGGTCGTGGGTCACGTAGATGAACGTGGTGCCGATCTCCCGGTGCAGGGTTTTGATTTCGTCCTGCATCTGCTCGCGCATGTTTTTGTCCAGCGCGCCCAGGGGTTCGTCCATAAGGATGATCGACGGCGAATAAACGATGCAGCGGGCGATCCCCACCCGTTGCTGCTGGCCCCCGGAAAGCTGCTTGGGCTTGCGCTGCTCGAAGCCGGCCAGGCCCACGCGCTTGAGCGCGTCCATCACCCGGGTGTGGATCTGCGCCTTGGCCACGCCGCGCACGCGCAGCGGGTAGGCCACGTTGTCGAACGCCGACAGGTGCGGCATCAAGGCGTAGTTCTGGAACACCATGCCGATTTCCCGGTCACGCGGCGGCGCGCTGGTGATGTCTTTGCCCTTGAGCAGGATCTTCCCGCTGCTGCTGGAATAGGCGCCGGATATCAGGTTGAGCAAGGTGCTCTTGCCCGAACCGGATGGCCCCAGCAAGGTGAGGAATTCGCCCTGCTCGATGGCCAGGCTGGTGGGCTTGAGGGCAACGAACTGGTTGAACGTTTTGCCGATGCTCTGCAGTTCGATCATGGGGGTGGCTGTCATGCGCAGTTCCTTTGGGTACACACGCCTGGGGCGTATCAGGTCGAAGGCAGGTCTTTTTTCTGCAGGGCGACGTTCACCAGGCACACCACCAGCGAGATCACCGTGAGCACCGTGGACACCGCGGCGATCACCGGGGAAATTTCCCACTGGATGGCGCTGAACATCTTCACCGGCAAGGTGGTGGTGGTCGGCCCGGCGAGAAACCAGGAAATCACCACTTCGTCGAAGGAGATCAAAAAGGCGAACAGCGCCGCCGCCGAGATCGACGGGTACAGTTGCGGCAGCACCACGGTGCGCAGCATCCGCAAGCGCCCGGCGCCCATCAGCATCGCGCCGAACTCCAGGTTGGTGTCGAGCTTCTGCATGCCGGCGGTGATGATCACCAGCGCATAGGGCAGCACGAACATGGTGTGGGCGATGACCAGCCCGAGCACCGTGCCGGTCAGCCGCAGGTACGAGAAGTACAGGTAGATACCAAGGGCAAACACCACCGAAGGCACCACCAGCGGGCTCATGATCAAACCGTGCAGCAGGTTGCGGCCAATGAAGTGAAAGCGCACCAGCGCGTAGCTGGCCGGGATCGCGATGGCCGTGGCCAGGGCGGTGGTGATCAGCGCCACGCGCAGGCTCAGCCACAGCGGCTGGGTCCAGGCGCTGGAGGAAAACAGCAGCTGGAACAGCTCGAGCGAGTATTCGCTGGGCGGGAATTTCAGCTCGTAGCGCGAGCCGAACGACACCGGGATCACGATCAGGCTCGGCGCCAGCAGGAACACGTACACCAGGCTGGCCAGCAGCGTGCCGCTGAGCTGCCCAAAGCGCTTGCGCCCATCCTTGATCGGTTGCTGTTGTGTGGCCATTACGCTACCCCCAGCTGTTGTTGTTTGCGCCGGCGCAGCACCATTGCCGGCACCGCGAACACGCCAATCAGTACGAACAGCATCACCCCCACCGCCGAGGCCACGCCCCAGTCGAGCACTTCACGGGTGTAGAAGTCGACCAGGTTGGCGAGCATCAAGTCCTGCTTGCCGCCCAGCAGCGCCGGCACGATGAAGAACCCCAGCGACACCACCGCGGCGCTGAGCACCGCGGCGGCGACGCCGGGGGCGCTCAATGGCAAGGTCACGGTGAAGAAGATCCGCGCCGGCCGCGCGCCCATGATCTCGGCGGCGCGGTACAGCGCCGGGTCGATCGCCAGCAGGCTGGCGAGGATCGGGAACACCACCAAAGGGGTGAGGTAGTTGGTCATGCCGATCAGCACGCCGGCCCGGTTGAAGATCAACGGCAACTCGATGTGCGTGCCCAGCAGCCAGCTGAGGGCGCCGTTGATCAGGCCCTCGCGGCCGAGGATGATGGTAAAGGCATAGCTTTTGACCAGGATGCTGGTCCAGAACGGCAGCAGCACCAGCACCATCAGCATCGCCCGCCGCCGCGGCGGCTGGCGCACCAGGTGCAGGGCCACCAGGTAGCCCAGCACCAGGCTGATCAAACTGGCCAGCACCGCCACCTGCACGGTGGTGACCAGCGCCCGGCGAAACAGCGCGCTGCTGCCCACCGAATGGAAGGCCTCGGCGCTGGTGCCGCCGGCGGTACTGGTGTGGAGGATGAACAGTAAGGGCACCAATGCCACCAGCATCGCCAAAATGGCCGCCGGGGCAATGAAGGGCCAGGGCCCGCTCGTTGCGCGCATATTCACGGTGACGTCCTCGAAGCAGAAACAGAAAACCCTGCCAGTGGCCGGGCTCAGGCCAGCAACCATTCCTTGAAGCGGCGTTCCAGCGGTTCGAGGTTCTTCGCCCACCAACCGTCGTTGATGTAGGCGTTGTTCGGCGCGTCGAGCTTGGGCAGCCACTGCAGCGATTCCGGCTTGAGCAGCGGGTAAGCCTTGCGGCTGATCGGCGCGCCGCCCTTGGCCTCCATGCACGAGGCCTGGTATTCAGGGCGCATGGCGAATTGCAGGAATTTGAACGCGTTGTCTTTATTGGGGGCGTTTTTCAGCACCGCCAGGTATTCCACGCCGTTAAGGTTCTGCTCGAACGAAAAGCCCAGCTTCACGCCTTGGTCACGGTTGCTCGCCTGGATGCGGTTGGCGTAGGTAAAGCTGAAGTCTGCCTCGCCGGTTTGCAGCAGGGTCACCGTTTGCGGGGTGGCCTCGACCCATTTCGACACGTGCGGTTTGATCCGCTCGAGCACCTTGAACGCGCGGTCTACGTCCAGCGGGTAGAGGTCGGCCGGGGCCACGCCGTCGCCGAGCAGGGCGATCTCGAGGATTTCCATCGCCCGTGGGCGCAGGGTGCGCCGGCCTGGGAACGCCACCGGGTCGAAGAAGTCCTTGAAGGTGTTCGGGTGCTTGCCATCGGGGGTGCGCGCCGGGTCGTAGGCCACGCCGCCGGCGAAGGTGAAGAACGGCACCAGTTGTTTTTGCACCGGCAGCAGCAGGTCGCTTTCATCGAACAGGCCTTGCGGGAGGTCTTCCCAGTAGCCATTGGCGGCACCCGCCGCGCCCATCGAGCCGGGGGCGTCGAACACGTCCCACTGCACGTTGCCGGTCATGGCCTGGGCCTTGACCTTGGCGATGTCGGGGGTGTCGAGGATGGTCACGTTGATGCCGGTTTCTTTCATGAACGGCTTGACCAGGCCGTCTTCCATGCCCTGGCGGTAATTGCCGCCCCAGGTCACCAATACCAGTTCCTTGCTGGGCGCCGTGGCGGCCTTGACGTAGGGCGCTACCAGGGCGCCGGCTGCCGTAGCGCCGGCCAGGGCCAGCAAATGGCGCCGGCTGATCGGTAAATCGTTCATCGCGTACCCCTGCTGTTTGTTATCGGATGACATCGAGGCAGTGACCGCGCCCGCCGCGTTCCAGGCGGGCCTTACGCTTGCAAAAGAAGATGGCTTGCTTTGTTATGGTGGCCACTCGCGCCCCTGGAACGGAAGGTCCATTCTCTGTTGGGGCCGCCACGGGGCCTGGGTCAGAGGTTAATCTCTTTTCGAATGGTGTCAACGAGTATCGGGGAATATTTTCACTATACGAAATTTTGAGTCTTTTAGGAAAAGCGCCTATGCTTGCGCCTACGCCAGCAACCATCGCTTTTGCCCCTAGAGAAGGACCGCCCCTTGATGCCACCGTCGCCTACCCACCTCGACGCGAGCCCCGTGCAGGAGGCCAGCGACGGCGCGCCGGCACTGGACCGCACCCTCGCCAACCTGCGCCGCCAGCGCGGCTGGACCCTCAAGGGCGCCAGTGAAGCCACCGGGGTTTCGGCCTCGACCCTGTCGAAGATCGAACGGCGCGAACTGTCGCCGACCATCTCCACCCTGCAAAAGCTTGCCAGCGGCTTTGGCCTGGACGTGATCCAGCTGCTCACCGACCGCGAAGAGCCCCCGCGGCTGGTAGGCCGGCGCAGCATCACCCGGGCCCGCCAGGCCAGCGTGCACCAGTCTAAAACCTGCCTTAACGAGGTGATGTGCCACGACCTCAAGCACAAGCGCATGACCCCGCTGCGCAGCGTGATCAGCGCGCGCTCGGTAGACGACTACGCGGTGTGGCCAAAAAGCGACGCGGAGATTTTCCTCTTCGTGCTCAAGGGCACCCTGGTGGTGAACAGCCGCCTGTACCAGCCGATGCACTTGAATGAGGGCGACGCGATGTACTACGACGCCAGCACCGAACACCTGTGGACCACCGCCGGGCCGGAAGACGCCGAGGTGCTGTGGATCATCAACAACGCCCACTGAGCGAAGGGCCCTTCGCCCGGCACAGCCGGAGTGCCGGACCACGGCCTCTCACCAGATTTGTGATTTCTTGTAAATCAATCAGTTACACAAGCCCGGTGGGAGGCCGGCTGTGCCGTAATGCTGTTCACTTAAGCCATTTCACGGCTTTACGGAAGAGATCAATCTGTGAGCTCTGCTGACTTTGTGCATGAGCTTCAGGGCCCATC
>NZ_JBIBKC010000026.1:0-46626 GCF_042958985.1 Pseudomonas sp. NPDC007930 | reverse complement strand
CACGGGTTCTATATTGCCCTGGAAATCAAGGGTTTACACGAGTCTGGTGGGAGGCCGGCTGTGCCGGGCGATGGGCCAGTCAGGTCACGCACTCAATAAAACCATTTATAGAAATCAGTGCTTTTAACCCTGAATCTAGCGCTCTGATTGCTCAAGTGAACAGTATTACCCCACTGCCTGCTCAAGCTCTTCCACCAGTACCGCCAGCGGCGCGCCCTGGCGTTTGTGCCGAGGGCCCTTAACCCGCCACTGCCTTGCTGTTCACCTAAGCCATTGGAGGGGATCAATCTGTGAGCGCTGCTGATTTTGTGCATGAGCTTCAGGGCCTATCGCCCGGCACAGCCGGCCTCCCACGGGTTCTATATTGCCCTGGAAATCAAGGGTTTACACGAGTCTGGTGGGAGGCCGGCTGTGCCGGGCGATGGGCCAGTCAGGTCACGCACTCAGTAAAACCATTTAAAGAAATCAGTGCTTTTAACCCTCGATGTAGCGCTCTGATTGCTCAAGTGAGCAGTATTACCCCACTTCCTGCTCAAGCGCTTCCACCAGTACCGCCAGCGGCGCGCCCTGGCGTTTGTGCCCCCCCACTGCCTTGCTGTTCACCTAAGCCATTGGAGGGGATCAATCTGTGAGCGCTGCTGATTTTTTGCATGAGCTTCAGGGCCTATCGCCCGGCACAACCGGCCTCCCACGGGTTCTATATTGCCCTGGAAATCAAGGGTTTACACGAGCCTGGTGGGAGGCCGGCTGTGCCGGGCGATGGGCCAGTCAGGTCACGCACTCAGTAAAACCATTTATAGAAATCAGTGCTTTTAACCCTCAATCTAGCGCTCTGATTGCTTAAGTGAACAGTATTACCCCACTGCCTGCTCAAGCTCTTCCACCAGTACCGCCAGCAACGCCCCCGCCGGCATCGCCCGCGCCAGCGGCGCGCCCTGGCCCGCCCATTCGGCGGCGAAGGCGCTGCTGCCGCGTTGCTGGGCCAGGGCATGGAGGGCCTTGCCGGCGTCATAGGCCAGGGGGTATTCGGCCGGCAGCGGCAGGGCGCTGCCGGGGTGTTCAAGGTACAGGCGGTTGGCCAAGCCCCGCGCCGGGCGGCCCGACACGCTGCTGGTGATGCGCGTGGCCAGGCCGCGCTCGCCCAGCAGTGCCTCGCGGTGGGCGGCACTGGCGCTGGATTCGGGGCAAAGGATAAACGCCGTGCCCAACTGCACCGCGCTGGCGCCCAGTTGCAGCGCGGCGGCGATGCTGGCGCCGTCCATCAACCCGCCCGCGGCGATCAGCGGCAGCTCGATACGGCGGGCCAGCAGCCGCAGCAACGGGATCAACCCCAGTTGCGGGTCTTGCCCGGGGGCGTCATCGAATACCCCGCGGTGGCCACCGGCCTCCGCGCCCTGGGCGACGATTGCGCGCACCCCGGCCGCGGCCAGTTGCTCGGCCTCGTGCAGTTGGGTGGCGCAGCCAAGGGTGACGATGCCGGCGGCGTTGAGGCGTTGCACCCAGGCCTGTGGTGGCACGCCGAAGTGGAAGCTGACCACCGCCGGCTTGACCTCCAGCAGCATCTCGAGCATGGCGCCGTCGGCGAGGAACGAGGTGTAGATTTCCTTCAAGGCCTGCGGCGGCTGGCCGCCGAGTTCCGCGAACAACTCGCCCAAGTGGGCCAGCCAGGCAGCGTTGCGGGCCTGGTCGAAGCGCACCGGCGCGTGGCAGAACAGGTTCACGTTGAACGGCAGTGGGGTCAGCGCGCGGGTGGCCTCGATCATCGCCCGGGCCTGCGCCGGGGTGCTCGCGCCCAGGCCCAGGGAGCCCAGCCCGCCGGCATTGGAGACCGCCGCGGCGAGCGCGGGGGTCGACACGCCGACCATCGGCGCCTGGATGATCGGGTGGGTGATCTGCAACAACTCAAGCAAGCCAGGGCGGGTCATGGGCGTGGGCTCCGATGAACGTGAGAAGGCTGGAGGGTGAACAGTGCGCCGGCCACCAACGCCAACGCCGCGCTGGCCAAGGCCAGGCTAAAACCCCCGGTGAGGTTGAACAAGGCGCTGGCGGCCAGCGGGCCGAGAATCTGCCCCAGGCCATAGGCGGCGGTCATCGCCGCCAGCAGGTTGGCCTTGAAGGTGTGGGCCACGCGCTTGGCGGCGGGCAGGGCGATGGTCACGGTGCCGGTAAAGGTGGCGCCCACCAGCAGCGCGCTGCCCAGGTAGCCGGCGGCGTTGGGCAGCAGCACCGGCAGCACCACCCCCAGCGCCTGCACCAGCAGGTTCAGGCGCAAGGCGCGGTGGGTGCCCAGGCGCAGGTGCAGGCGCTGCCACAGGTAGCAGGCCGGCACCGCGCCCAGGCCGAACAGCGCCCACAGGTGGATCGGGTTAAGCGGACCGAGCAGGCCCTTGACCAGCAGCGGCAGGTAGGTGGCGGTGATGATGTAGCCGTAACCGGCCAACCCGTAGAGGGCGATCAGCGCCCAGGCGCCGAGGGCGAAGTGGCGTTGCCCGTGCACATCGCTTGCCGGCGCCGGCGCCGCTGGCGCGGGGTCTAGCCCGAGCAGGCCGAGGCCGCCCAGCAGCAGCGCGGCGGCGGCCAGGCCGGCCCACAGCGCCGGGCTGGGCAGGGCGTACGCCTCGCCCACGGCGAGCAACTCGGCCGACAGCACGATCCCCACGCCCACCCCGGCATACAGCAACGCCGCCTGCTCGGGCCGGGCGCGGTGCTGCAACAGCCACAGGGAGGCGGCGATCATCGACAGTGCGCTGAACACCCCGGCCACCCCGCGCACCACCACGACCATCCAGGGCTGGTGCAACAGCGCCAGCGCCGCCAGGCAGAGCACGCTCATCAGCACCGAATGGATCGCCCAGCGCCGCGCCTGGGCCGGGGCCAGCCGCGCGGCCAGCAGGGCGCCGAGCAGATAACCGGCGTAGTTGGCCGAGGCGGCGAGGGTGCCGTCGTGCACGCTGAGCACGCCCTCCTGCACCATCTGCGGGTACAGCCCGGTAAAGGCAAAACGGCCAAAGCCCATGCCCACCGCCATCACCAACGCCGCGGCCACGGCACCGGCCCAATGGCTGCGGGGTGCGGCCTGGGCCGCGGTGCAGGTGCTCATGGCGCCACCCCCTGGCGGGCCAGGGCGCTGAGCTGGGCCAGCGCCGGGGTGTGGTAGCCCTGGCGGTGCACCAGCCAGGTGTCGGCGTTCAGCGCGTGGCTGACGCGTACGCCTGGCAGCGCGCCGTTACGTTCGAGCACGCTCTGCGGCACAAAGCCGGCGCACTGGCCGGCGGCCACGCGGGCGATCATCTCATCGTAGGAGTTCACCTCCTGGGTTTCCAGTTGGCGGCCGGTGGCCGGCCACTGGTTGCTCAGCCAGCGCTGGCCGAGGGCGCGATAGGTGCAGCCCGGCTTGAACGCCGCCAGCCGCAGCGGGGTGTCTGCTGGCGCCTGGGCAAATGGGTGGGTGGCGGCCACCAGCAGCATGATCCGCTCGGCAAACACCGGCTCGCCCACCAGTTGCTGCGCCGCCAGGTGTGCATGCGGCGCTTCTTGTTCGTGCGGCAGCAGCGCAAGGAAGGCGCAGTCGAGTTGCTCGCCGTGCAGCGCCGCCAGCAGGCCTTGGGAATGGCCGGTGCGCACACTCAACTGCACCCCTGGCCACTGTTGGTGATAGGCACTGGCCAGCGCCGGCAGGCGTGTGGCGGCGGTGCTCTCCATCGCCCCAATGCGCAGCGCGCCGCCGGGTTCGGTGGGGTGCATGGCCTGCCGCGCTTCGTCGGCCAGCGCCAGCAAGCGCCGCGAGTAGTCGAGGAACACTTCGCCACGCTCGGTCAGTTGCAGGCGCTTGCCGTCGCGGTGAAACAGCGGCGCGCCGAGTGCTTCTTCGAGCTGCTGGATGCGCGTCGACACGTTCGACTGGGCCCGCCCCAGGCGGCTGGCGGCCTTGGTCACGCTCATTTCGGCGACAACCACCTGGAAGATGCCGAGGGTGGTGAGGTCCATCTGTATTCTCTCAATAAGATTGAATGTGCATATACAATCTCAAATAAAGAACATAAAAAGCAAACGCCAGTGACCAGCGGCCAGCCCGCCGGTGCCGTCGAGGGTGGTGCAGCCCGCTAGTGAACCTGCCCAGCCCCCGGGGCAGTGCCGTTGAAGGCCGCTTGCAGTTTATCGACGAAGCAGCTCAACGCGGTGGACACAAACCCGTCGCGGCGCCGCACCAGCAGGGTGTCGACCAGCCCCTGGCCCTTGGGCAGCGGGTGGATCGCCAGTTTGTCGGCGCGTGCCCAGGGCTCGACCACCGAGCGCGGCAACAGGCTGATGGCAATGCCGGCGCGCACACAGCCGAGCAGGCCGTCGAGGGTGCCGATTTCCATGCGCTTGATGGTGCGCACGCCCTGGCGGATCAACAGCCCTTCGAGGCGCTCACGGTAGATGCAGCCGTGGCGGAACACCACGATCTTCACCTGGGTGGGCGAGGTGACCCAGGCCGGGCGCTCGTCCAGCGGGCGCACGAACCAGGGCGCGGTGACCACCACCAGCTCTTCGGTGAGCAGCGGTTGGCTGATCAGCTCGAGGTCATCGATCGGCCCGGCCACCAGCGCGGCTTCCAGGCGGCGTTCTTTGACCTCCTCCAGCAAGCCGCGGGAGGTGCCGGTCTGGAAGCACAGGTCCACATGGGGGTATTCAGCGGCGTAATCCACCAACACGTCGGGCAGGCGAATCGCCGCGGTGGTTTCCATCGAACCGATGCGCAACTGGCCCACCGGCGAGGCTTCGTTGGCGATCGCCCGCCGTGCTTCGTCCATCATCTGGTCGATCTGGCTGGCGTAGGGCAGCAACTGCACCCCGGCGGGGGTCAGGGTCACGCCGCGGCCGTGGCGGTAGAACAGCGGCACGCCGAGTTCGTTTTCCAGCCGGCGGATGCGCTGGGTGACGTTGGACTGCACGGTGTCGAGCAGTGAGGCGGCTTTGCTGATGCTGCCGAACTTGGCGACGGCGGCGAAGAACACAAGGTCCCCGGAGTCCATGCTGGCCTCTGTTGGTAAGGGTGGGCGTGGGAGCAGCAGAGCAACGCCTGTGCCAGGGTGCGTGGCGCGCGCTGGGCTGGGGTGTGGGAGGCTAGGGGTGCCCTGAAAGGGTGCTGGTGGGGCAGGGGGTGTGCCGTTGTGGTGCCTGGGAGGGCCCTTTGCCCGGCACAGCCGTAAAACTGTTCACCTAAGCGATCAGCGCGCTGAATCGAGGGTAAAAAGCCCTGATCTCTCCCGAGGTTTTACCAAGCGCATGGCCTGGCTGGCCTATCGCCCGGCACAGCCGGCCTCCCACGGGTTCTGTGTTGTTCAGTAAATCAATCACTTACACAAATCTGGTGGGAGGCCGGCTGTGCCGGGCGAACGGCCCTGAAGCCATGCCCGCATCCGCCGTTATCACCCCCACAGATACCTCCCATCCCGATCGGTGAACCCTCGCCCCACTGGTACATGCACTGCATCGCTCCCGGCAGCAACCGACCTACCACGCCGAGGGGCAGCATGACCAAGACCATCACACCACCCGCGCAAAGCGATGAAAAACTCACCCTGGGGATCAGCCTGGCCGCCATCCAGGTGCTGGCGTTCTTCGGCTTTGTCTATGCCTGCGCGTTCCACACCCGCGCGTTGGCCGCCGACCCCTTCAGCCTGGGCCTGCCGCTGTCGTTCCTGCTGGGCCTGCTGGTGATTCTCTGCGGCGCGGTGCTGACCACCGTGTACGTGCTGGTGACCAACCATGGGCAGGAGCGCTGAGATGAAGCATCCATTCTGGGCAGTTGCCCTGTTGTTGGTCGCCAGCCCGGCCTTTGCCGCCGGCGGCCAGGCCGTGAGCGGGGTGTCGGTGAGTTTGTTCCTGGCGGTGATCGCGCTCACCCTGGGCATCACCTGGTGGGCCGCGCGGCGCACCCGTTCGGCCAGTGACTACTACAGCGCCGGCGGGCAGATTTCCGGGTTTCAGAACGGCCTGGCGATCGCCGGCGACGCCATGAGCGCCGGCGCCCTGCTGGGCCTCACGGCGTTGGTGTTCAGTTCCGGTTTCGACGGCCTGGTGTACGCCGTGGGCTACACCACCGGCCTGCCCATCGTGGTGTTCCTGATGGCCGGGAAGATGCGCCGGCTGGGCAAGTTCACCTTTACCGACGTGGTCTGCTCGCGGCTGCCTGGCACCCCGGTGCGGGTGTTCTCGGCCACCGCCTCGCTGGTGATCGTGTTGTTCTACCTGGTGGCGCAGATGGTCGGCGCCGGGCAGTTGATCCAGGTGCTGTTCGGCATCGACTACGCCTGGGCGCTGCTGCTGGTGGGCGCGCTGATGATCCTCTACGTGGCCTTTGGCGGCATGATGGCCACCACCTGGGTGCAGATCGTCAAGGCGGTGCTGATGCTCAGCGCCTGCCTGCTGATGAGCCTGCTGGTGTTGCACAGCGTGGGTTTCAGCTTTGCTGCCTTGCTGGAACACGCCGTGGCCGCGCACCCGGCCGGCGCCCAGGTGCTGCTGCCCAGCGCGGTGGCGCGCGACCCGTTGTCGGGGTTTTCGCTGGGCATCGCGCTGATGCTCGGCACCGCCGGGCTGCCCCATGTGCTGATGCGCTTCTTCACTGTGCGCGATGCCCGCGCGGCGCGCAGCTCGGTGCTGTGGGCCACGCTGATGATGAACAGCTTCTACGCGATGATCTTCATCATCGGCTTCGGCGCGCTGTACCTGCTGCGGCAGCAGCCAGCGCTGTTCGGCGCCAATGGCGTGCTGCTCGGCGGCGGCAACACCGCGGCGCTGCACCTGGCGGCAGTGCTCGGCGGCGACCCGTTCTTTGGTTTTCTCTCGGCGGTGGCCTTTGCCACCATCCTCGCGGTGGTCGCCGGGCTGACCATCTCCGGCGCCTCGGCGATCAGCCACGACCTCTACGGCAGCCTGGCCAAGCGTGGCGCGGCGGGCGAGAAAACCGAAATGGCGATCATGAAGGCCTCGGTGGTGGTGCTCGGCGTGCTGGCGGTGGTGCTGGGGTTGCTGTTCAAGGGGCAGAACATCGCCTACATGATCAGCCTGGCGTTTTCCATCTCCTGCTCCTCGACCTTCCCGGTGCTGATCCTGGCCATGTACTGGCCGCGCCTGAGCGCCCGTGGCGCGGTGTGCGGCGGCAGCGCCGGGCTGCTGGCCTCGGTGCTGCTCACGGTGCTGGGCCCGTCGGTGTGGGTGAAGGTGCTCGGCTTCGGCGCGCCGCTGTTCACCCTCGACCCACCGGCGCTGGTCACCGTGCCGCTGGCCTTCGCGGTGTGCGTGGCGGTGTCGTTGCTTGATCGCCGCACCGCGCCGATGGCCCAACCCCGCGCGCTGTGAGCGCCCCTTCGATTTGACTGTGAGCCCCCTTATGCGTGATGTAAACAACAGCGGCGCCTTCGAAGAACTGATGGCCATCCGCGCCGGCAGCCCGCTGCCGGCCGGCGAGGTCACCCTCACCGGCGCGGACCCGTTCTACGACTCGCCGTTTCTGATCGGTGAAACCGCCGCCGCCGCCCTGGCCGCCCGCGGGGTGGCCGCCAACGACCTCTGGCAGTTGCGCCACGGCCGCCGGCAAACGCTCAGCGTAGACGTGCGCGCCGCCGCCGCGACGTCGCTGTACGGCGGCGACATGACCCAGCTCAAGGATGCCAACGGCCAGTACCAGCCGATCCCGTACTCACCGGCGATGAAGCACATGGTCTCGCTGACCCAGCCCTGGCAGGGCGCCGACGGCGAGTGGTTGTTGCCCCACACCAACCTGCCGCACCTTGAGCGGCGGGTGCTGGATGTGCTCGGCGCGAGCAGCTCGGTGGCCTCGGTCAAGGCCGCGGTGGCGCGGCACAGCGCCGCCGCGCTGGAAGATGCGATCGCCGCGGCGCTGGCCTGCGGCGGCCTGGTGCGCACCCCGGAACAATGGCTGGCCCACCCCCACGGGCGCTACCTGGCCAGCCGCCCGGTGGTGGAAATCACCAAGGTCGCCGACAGCGCGCCGGTGCCCTTGCCACCGGCGGCGCAGCCGCTCAGCGGCATCCGCGTGCTCGACCTGACGCGGATCCTCGCCGGCCCCACCGCCGGCCTGGGCATGGCCGAGCACGGCGCCGAGGTGCTGATGGTCACCGCGCCGCACCTGCCGCAGGTGCCGTCGTTCGTGCGCGACACCAGCCACGGCAAGCGCAGTTGCTTTCTTAACATCGGCGTGCCCGCCGAGGCGCAACGCCTCTACCAATTGGTGCAAGACGCCGACGTGTTCATCGACGGCTACCGCCCGCACCGTCTCCAAGCCCACGGTTTTGGCGCCGAGCACCTGTTGGCGCGCAAGCCGGGGCTGGTGCACGTGACGGTCAACTGCTATGGCTCTGGCGGCCCGTTCGCCGACCGCGCCGGCTGGGACCAGGTGGCCCAGGCGGTGACCGGCATTTGCCACACCCAGGGCCAGCTCAGTGGCAGCGACCAACCGCGGCTGACGCCGGTGTTCATGTGCGACTTTCTCACTGGCTTTCTCGCCACCTTCGGCGCCATGCTGGCACTGGCCCGGCGGGCGAAGGAGGGCGGCAGCTACCGGGTGCAGGTGTCGCTGTGCCAGAGCGCGATGTTCCTGCAACGCCAGGGCCTGGTCGAGGGCTTCAGCGGGCTGCCGGGGCGGCTGACCGCGGAAGAATTCGAGCGCCTGGCGGTGCGCAGCGACAACACCTGCTACGGCGACCTGAAAACCCTGGGCCCGGTGCTGAAGATGAGCGAAACCCCCTGCGCCTGGTTCGGCACCACGCCGGCGCTGGGCAGCAGCGAGCCGGGCTGGCTGGCGCGCTGAGCCATTTGCGGCGGGGGCTGAGGGGCGCGTTGGAAAAACACCCCGACCTCCCGTCGGCAGGCTATTGCCTTGCGCCAAACCTCACGCCACTTTAGCGACCAATGCGCTGTGCCATCAAAACAGTGGCGTTAGGGCGTGCAGGCAGGGAAGGCCATCTGCCTCGTAGTACGCAAGGGCCGAGCATGCTCAGGGATCGCCCAACGATGAAACGCTTTACCGCCCTCGACAGTTTTCGCGGCCTGTGCGCCGTGGCCGTGGTGATGTTCCACACCTATGTGGTGCAGAGCATCGCGGAGTTGGAGTTCTTCAAGAACGCCTACCTGTTCGTCGAATTCTTTTTCATCCTCAGTGGCTTCGTGCTGATGCACAGCTACGGCCAGCGCCTGAACAGCGCCCAGGGCCTGAAGGATTTCGTGATCAGCCGCAGTGCCCGGCTGCTGCCGCTGCACTGGGCCATGCTGCTGGTGTACCTGCTGCTCGAAAGCGGGCGCAAGCTGGCCGAGCTCAAGGGCTTCACCTTCAACGACCCGGCCTTTAGCGGCGCCACCGCGCCGGCGGAAATCCTGCCCAACGCCTTGCTGCTGCAAAGCTGGCTGAACAGCGCCATCACCGGCTCGTTCAACTACCCGGCCTGGAGCATCAGCATCGAGTACTACCTGTACCTGCTGTTCGGCGCGCTGGCGCTGCTTGCCCGGCGCGCGGCGCTGAAGGCTTTCGCCGCCCTGGCGCTGGCGGCGTTCGTCACGCTGTGGCACGGCGAGAGCTGGGCGAAGCTGGAGATCTTCCGCGGGCTGTCGTGCTTCTTCGCCGGCGCCTGCCTGTATGGGTTGTACGAGCGGATCAAAGGCCTGAGTTTTTACGGGCTGGACTTCAACCTGCTGGAAATCGCCTGCCTGCTGGGGGTGTACCGGCTGCTGGTCACGCCGATGGCGCACAAGGGGGTGTGGGTCAGCCTGTTGTTCTGCGGGGTGATTCTGGTGTTCGCCTTCGAGCGCGGGGTGGTCTCGCGGCTGCTGCGCCAGCGCGTTTTCGCCTGGCTGGGGATGCTCTCGTTCTCCATCTACCTGACCCACGCCGCGGTGCTGTTCGTCTACAAAAGCGCGGTCATCGTGCTGGAAAAACTCCTGCACACCGAACTCACCACCACCCAGCAAGGCCACGACATGCCGGGGATGATGAAGTACATCGCCACCCACAGCCTGTGGCTCGACAACGCCGTGGTGTTGCTGCAACTGCTGACGGTGCTGGCGGTGGCGGCGTTCACCTACCGCTTCGTGGAGTTGAAGGGGATGCAATGGGGGCGCCGGCTGCTGGGCAAGGACCGCGCGGCGGCGGGGTCGGTGGCGGGGTAACCGGCGCCCGCCCAGGCGACGAAAGGCCATGGCGCACCCCCCGCGCCGGGCCTATACCCTCCCCACGCTGGGGCGTTATGACTCGAATAACAAAACAGGTTAACGCCCCGGTACCGTCGCACCCCCGCCTTACGGTGATCATCGAGTCTCTCCTTGTACGCCCCGCCCTTGCGCGGCGCGCGTTGGCGTTCGCGCGTGGCGGGCCTGATGAGTATAAAAACGATAAGGAGCCACCCCATGCCGTTCAACCTGAACACGCCACTGGACGATTCCAACCTCGACGCCCCCGCCACCCGCCACCTGCTGCAGGCCCTGCAGGCGAACATCCTCAAGGGCCATGGCCGCAACCACGTGGTGCTGCTGTTCCTGGAGATCACCGACGTGGCCAAGGCGCGCCACTTCATGCACCACTACAAGGTCACCAGCGCCGCCACCCAGTTCCAGGAAACCCGCCGCTTCAAAGACACCGGCGAGCCCGGCGGGGTGGTGCGCCTGGCGTTCATCAGCCACGCCGGCCTGGTGCAGTTCGGCAAGGCCGCGCCGTTCGCCCCGGGCGGCACGCCGCTGGATGAATTTTTCGTTCAGGGCATGGCGGCCGACACCGCCGCACTCGACCGGCAAACCACCGACTCCTGGCAAAGCGCGCTCAAGCGCCCGGTGCACGTGCTGCTGTTACTGGCCCACGATGACCTCGACGACCTCTCGCACATGGCCTTCAGCGAAGTACAAACGCTCAACGCCGAGGCCAGCGGTTTCGAGTTGCTGCTGGCCCAGGAGGGCCGCGCTTACTTCAACAAGGCCGGCGCCGGGATCGAGCACTTTGGCTACGTCGACGGCCGCTCGCAGCCGCTGATGACCACCAGCGACATCGCCGCGGAAAAAGGCGCCAAGGCCGATTTCGTTTACGACCCCACCGCGCCGCTCAAGCAGTTCATGTTCGATGACCCGTTGGCCCCCGGCGAAGGCTTGGCCAGCCTGTTTGTGTTCCGCAAGCTGGAGCAGGACGTGGCCAGCTTCAAGGCCGCCGAAGAGGCCATCCAAGGCGCGCTCACGCCGCCGCCCAGCGATGACGAACTAGCCGGGGCGATGGTGGTCGGGCGCTTCGAAAACGGCGTGCCGGTCACCCTCCAGCCGCCGCCACCGGCCGCCCCGGTCGACAACGACTTCAACTACAACGCCGACCCTGACGGCGCCCGTTGCCCGTTCCAGGGCCACATCCGCAAAACCAACCCACGCGGTTCCAGCCCGGGCGGCGAGGTGTTCGACAAGGGCGTGCAGATGGCCCGCCGCGGCATCACCTACGGCCTGCGCCTGCAAGACCCGGCCACTGCTGAATTCGTCGACCAGCCCAATGACGGCGTGGGGCTGTTGTTCATGAGCTACCAGGCGTCGATCAAGGACCAGTTTCACTTCATGCAGGAAAGCTGGGCGAACAACCGCAAGTTCCCCAAGTTCGGCCCGGCGGACCCGTTCGTGGGGATCGACCCGATCATTGGCCAGGTGTTGCTGAGCGAGGAAGCCGAAGCGGCCACTGACCATGTATGGCCCAGCCCGGCGCCCCATGCGCAGAAGAACTTCAGTGGCTTCGTGCACTTGAAGGGTGGGGAGTATTTCTATACGCCGTCGCCGCGGGGGTTGAAGCATTTGTGAGGGTTGAGGCCCTTCGCCCGGCACAGCCGGCCTCCCACGGGATATATATTGTTTTTTTAAATCAATTAGTTACACAGATCTCGTGGGAAGCCGGCTGTGCCGGGCGAGAAGCCCTCAGCGCCCACACGGCCCGCGATCCTTATCGGCCACGATGCCCCGCGCCTCGGCGCCATCGGCGTAGTCGCTGGCGTAATCGAGGGAGGTGATCTGCGCGCGGATCACCGCCACGCAGGTGATGCTGAGGTCACGCCAGGCGCCTTTCTTGAGCACCTCCGGGCTGCTGGCCTTGGCCGGCAGCGGGCCGGGGATCTGCACCGCGTAAGTGGCGCCCACCTGGGTGCCCTGGGCGTTGTAGGCGGCCAGGGTGAGCAGGGCGGATTTCAGCGTGTAGCCATCGCCATTGCGGATAACCAGCGCCACGTCGACCGCGCCGGCGGCGGCATCGGCGGTTACCGCCAGGTGGGTGACTTGCAGCGGGAAGCCCCCTGAGGGTACATCGGGGCCCGTGGCGGAGCAGGCGGTGAGGCACAGCGTTGCGGCCAAAACCCAGAACAGTCTCATAAGCGGCGCTCCGAAAACCTGAGTATAGGAGGGTTTTCGGGGCGCAACGGCTGCTCAGGGCTTGGTGTAGGCCATGTAGGCGTTCTGCTTGACGATGTGGTCGGCGATGTACTTGGCATCGTGCCACACGCCATAGATGAACGACGACGCGCGGTCCACCAGGTTCGGCAGGCCAAGGAAGTACACCCCCCCCTCGGCGGAGATGCCGCGCTTGTGGAACGGCTCGCCTGTTTCCGTGAAGGCATCGACCTGCAGCCAGCTGAAGTCGAAGGTAAAGCCGGTGGCCCAGAGCACCGTGGTGATGCCCGCGGCGTGCACGTCGAGGCTCAGGGTCGGTTCACTCAGGCAGGCCGGGTCGGGCAGCAGTTCCCAGGCCTCGGGCTCGGGCGGGAAGGCCAGGCCGTTGGTTTCGATGTAGGCGTCGGCGTCGCGCAGCACGTCGAAGTAGGCCTGGTCGCCCTGGGCGACGTTTTCCGCCAGGCCCGGGGCGAAGGTCAGCACCCCGTCGTTCCAGGTTTCGGTCAGCCCCACCAGGTGGATGCCCATGTGCGCCAGGCGGCGGAAGTCAACGGTTTTACCGCCTTCATAGCCGCTCACGGCAAAGGCCACGTGTTTCTTCTTCGGGGTGATCTTCACCTCGTCCCACAGGCCCAGGGCGCCCAGCCACCAGCAGTAGTCGCGGCCACGGTAGGCGCGCGGCGGGCGGTAGTGCTCGCCCACCGAGAGGTACACGGTGCGCCCGGCCTGGCACAGTTCTTCGGCGATCTGCGAGCCCGAGGCGCCGGCGCCGACCACCAGCACCGCGCCGGGTGGCAGTTGCGCGGGGTTCTTGTAGGCCGAGGAGTGCAGCTGTTGCACGTTCGCCGTGGCCGGCACGATGTTCGGGTAGGCCGGCTTCTGGAACGGGCCGGTGGCGGCGACCACGTTGGCCGCCTCGATCACGCCTTCGCTGGTGGTCACCTTGAAGCCCGGGCGGCCGACCAGGCGCTCGACCTGGGTCACCGCCACGCCGGTGCGCACGGGTGCCTTGAGCATCTTCACGTAGTCTTCGAAGTACTGCGCCATGCGCTCCTTGGGCGGGAAGGCTTCTGGCGAGATCCCCTCGAAGGCCATTGTCGGGAAGCGGTCATGCCAGGCCGGGCCATTGGCCACCAGCGAGTCCCAGCGCTCTGAACGCCAGCGCTCGGCGATGCGGCTACGTTCCAGCACGATGTGCGGCACGCCCATCAGCGCAAGGTGTTCACTCATGGCGATACCCGCCTGCCCGGCACCGACGACCAGGGTGTTGATTGTTTCCACTGACATGTGAGGTTCCTGTTGAAAGGCGCGAACTTGAAGTGTTTCACCGGCGCGAACTAACTCAGTACAACGCCAGCCCGGGGGCCGGACGTGAAAGAGGCCTGGCAGTCAACTTGTGTTTACCCGGCCAGTGTGGGCACTGGCCTTGAACTTGAGAATTACGCTTTTTGAACTCAGCGCTTCGGAAAAAACAAATCGGTTGGGGCTTACTTTCAATAACCCCGGGTAGGGTCAACTTGATGCAATACCGGCTCCCCCCGTTGCAGCCGCGCAATGTTCTCGGCAATGTGCACCACCGCGGTGGCGGGCAAGGCCATCGAGGCCACGTGGGGGGTGATCAATACGTTGCCCATGGCCCATAACGGGTCGCTGGGCGGCAAGGGTTCGGTGCTGAACACATCGAGGGTGGCGTGGGCCAGGCGGCGGCTGGCCAGGGCGGCGGTCAGCGCCGCCTGGTCGAGCACCTGGCCCCGCGCGACGTTGATCAAACAGGCGCCCTCGGGCAGCCAGGCGAGCCGCTCGGCATCGAGCAGGCCGTGGGTCTGCGGGGTCAGCGGCAGCATCACCACGAGGATGTCGGTGCTGGCCAAAAAGCCTGGCAGGGCCGCTTCGCCATGGCTGCAGGCCACGCCGTCGAGCTGCTTGGGGCTGCGCGCCCAGCCTTGTACGCTGAAGCCTTGGCGCACCAGTTCGAGCGCGGCGTGGCTGCCCAGCTCGCCCAGGCCGAGGATGCCCACCCGCAGCGTGTGCGGCAGCGGCGGGTGGGCGTAGGCCCAGCGGCGCTCGCGTTGGGCCTGCTCCAGGGCGGGGATGCCACGGGCATAGCGCAGCACCGCGAACAGTACGTAACTGCCCATCATGCGGGTCATCGCGGGGTCTGCCAGGCGGGTGATCGGCGCGGCGGGCAGGTCATCGCGGGCCACCAGGGCATCCACCCCGGCGCCCAGGTTGACCACCAGCCGCAGGTTCGGGTAACGGCCGAAAAACCCGCTGGGCGGGCTCCACACCAGGGCGTACAGCACCTGTTCGGGGTGCCGCACCTGTTCCGGCAGGCACACCTGCACGCCGGGCAAGCGCGCCGTGAGCAAGGCCCGCCAGTGCTCGAAGTCGTCACAAGGGCTGGAAAACACCAGGGTGGCGCCCATGCTCAGGCCTCCAGCAGCTCGGCCACGGCGCTCAGCGCCAGGCGGTAGCCCAAGGCGCCGAGGCCGGCGACCACCCCGGTGGCGGCCTTGGACACGTACGAGTGGTGGCGAAACGGTTCGCGCTTCCACAGGTTGCTCATATGCGCCTCGATGATCGGCCCGTCGAAGGCCAGCAGCGCGTCGAGGATCGCCACCGAGGTGTAGCTCAGGCCGGCGGCGTTGATCACGATCGCGCTGGCGCTGTGCCGGGCTTCTTGAATCCAGTCGACCAGCACGCCCTCGTGATTGCTCTGGCGGAACACCAGCGCCAGGCCCAACGCCGCGGCGTGGCGCTGGCAGCCGTGTTCGATGCTGGCGAAGCTTTCGCTGCCGTAGGTGCCGCTTTTGTCGAGGCCGTAGAGGTTGGCGTTGGGGCCGTTGAGAAAGTACACAGTGTGCGGCATGGGGCAGCTCCAGGGCTCAGGCGACCGGGCGGGTCGCGCGCAGGGCAGGGTGTTGCTCAAGCTGGGCGAACCACGCCGCGGTGGCGGGGTGGCCGGCGCGCCAGTTGAGCTCGGCGAAGCGGAAATCCAGGTAGCCGAGGGCGCAGCCCAGGGCGATCAGGCCGATGTCGCTGGGGCCAGGGCTGAACGTCGGCGCCTGGCGCTCGATCTCGGCCAGCGCCGCGCGCACCTTGAGCCACTGCGCCTCGACCCACCCCGGCCAGTGTTTGTCGGCTGGGCGCGCGGTGCTTTCGTAGCGGGCCAGCAAGGCGGCGTCGAGCAGGCCGTCGCCGAGGGCCTGGCGCGCCAGGCACGGCCAGCGCGCGCTGCCGGTGGGGAACAAGCCCCCGCCAGCGTAGGCGTCGAGGTACTCGCAGATCACCCGGCTGTCGTACAGTGCCAGGCCCTCTGGGGTTTGCAGCGCGGGCACCTTGGCCAACGGGTTGAGCCGGGCGATGCGCTCATCCCGCTGCACCGGGTGGGCGGCCGAGTCGAGCAGTTCGATCTGCCCGGCCAGGCCCAGGCAGTGGGCGCTGATCATCACCTTGCGCACGTAGGCGGAGGTGGGCGCGAAGTACAGCTTGAACATGGCGCCTCCGGTCAGTGGGCGTGGGCGGTGAGCAGCACTTTGCCAATGTTGGCGTTGGCTTCGAGCAGGCGGTGGGCCTCGGCGGCCTCGGCCAGCGGCAACTGCGCGTGCACCAGCGGGCGCACCAGGCCGCTGGCCAGCCACGGCAGCAGGTGGGCGCGGATGTTCGCCGCCAGCCGGGCTTTTTCCGTGGCGCTTTTCGGCCGCAAGGTCGAGGAGGTCAGGCTCAGGCCCTTGCGCATCACCAGCGCCAGGTCTACCTCGACCCGCGGCCCTTGCAGGAACGCCAAACTCACATGCCGCCCGCCGCTGGCCAGCGCCGCCAGGTTGCGCGCCACGTAGGGGCCGCCGACGTTGTCGAGAACCACATCCACACCGCGCCCGGCGGTGCATTCAGCAACCACCTCGACGAAGTCTTCACGGTGGCGGTCTACCGCGCGCCACACCCCCAGGGCTTGCAGCGCGGCGACCTTGGCCGCGCCGCCGGCGGTGGCGATCACCTTGGCGCCGGCGGCCTGGGCGCATTGCAGGGCAAAGCTGCCCACGCCGCTGGCGGCGCCGTGGATCAACACCCAGTCGCCGGCCTGCAGGCGGCCCAGCTCGAACAGGTTGTGCCACACGGTAAAGGCCGCTTCCGGCACGCCGGCGGCGCTTTCCAGCGGCAGCCCGGCCGGCACCGGCAGGCAATGGGCGGCCTGGGCCAGGCAATACTCGGCGTAGCCGCCACCGCCGAGTAGGGCCATGACCGGGTCGCCCACGGCAAAATCACTGACCCCAAAGCCCAGCGCCGCCACCGTACCGGCGGCTTCCAGGCCGAGCACATCGCTGCTGCCCGGCGGCACCGGCAGGCCACTGCGCTGCATCAGGTCGGGGCGGTTGACCCCGGCCGCGGCAACGCGGATCAGCACCTCACCGGCCTGCGGGCGCGGCAGCGGGCGCTGCACGCAGTGCAGCACTTCGGGCCCACCCGGGGCGCGCGCGATCACTGCGCTCATCGTTTCTGGAAACGGGCTCATGGCATTCAACTCTGGGCAAAGGGGGCCAGCAGAAAAAAGGTCCTGCGGGGCGTGCCCGCGCGGGGCACGCCGCAGGGGCGGTCAGGGCTTGGGCATCAGTTCGGCGATGTCGGCGTCGGTCGGCGCCTCGAAGTTGTACTTCTTCAGCAGCGCGGCGTATTCCGGGGTGGCGCTGAATTTCTTCAGGCCTTCGATCATCGCGGTTTTTACCTCATCGTTGCCCTTTTTCACGCCGAAGCCGTTGAGCACCGGGTAGATCAGGGTGTCGGAGGAGATCACCACGCGGTTGCCGAGCTTGTCGATCACGCCACGGGCCACGGCCGCGTCGGTGATTTGCGCTTCCACCGCGTGGGCCAGCAGGGCCTGGGTGGTTTGCGGGTCGGTGGAGTATTCGCTCAGTTCGATTGGCTTCTTGCCGTTCTTCACGCAGTACTCATCGGAGAGCTTGTGCAGTTGCTGCAGCCAGGAAGTGGCGCCCATCGAACCGACCTTGTGGCCGCAGAGGTCTTCCGGGACCTTCGGCTGGAACTCGCCGCCCTTCAGCGCCAGCAGCGCTTCGCCGCTTTTCAGGTAGGGGATCATATCGATCACCTTGACCCGCTCGGCGGTGATGTACATCGACGAGTTGGTCACGTCGAAGCGCCCACCCTGCAGCCCGGTGATCAGGTTGGGGAAGCGCGTGTCGAGGTTTTCGGCGGTGCGGCCCAGGCTCTTGGCAATGCCGTCGAGCAGCTCGATGTCGAAGCCGGCCGGCTTGTTGTTGTCCATGTACTCGTAGGGGAAAAACGTGATGTCGGAGCCGGCGATGATCTTGCCCGGCTGCTGGAAGGCCGAAGCCGCCAGGGAAGTCATGGCAACGGCGGCGCCCAGTACACTGAGGGCAATCGGGCGAACGAACTGGCGAAGCATGGTCATGGTGTTTCCCCGCAAGGTTATAGGAAGTTAGGCAGAAGCCAGGTCTTTACCGGCCTGTTGCACAAAAAATGACGCGCCGCGTGGTTTTTGCGGCAAGCGCACCTGGTTGGCGGTGCTGCGCACCAACCCGGTTTCCACGCCGGCCACCATCAGCCCGGCGTGTTCGCTGGGCAGCGGGTTTTCGCCGAATGGCAGCGCATCCTCAGCGGCGTAAACGCTGATGAACAGGGTGCGCGGGTGTTCGGTCTCGTTAGGGCTTGAAGCATGCAGCAGGCGCGTGTGCATGAAGCACACCGAGCCAGACGGGCCATAGCAGGCCACCGGGGCCTGGCAGTGTTCGGCCTCGACGTCCTTGCCAACCGCGCCGGTGAAGCGCTCGTTGTGCCAGTGCGACCACAGCGGGCCTTTGTGGCTGCCGGCGATCACGTTCAGCGGGCCGTTTTCCGGGGTCACGTCGCTGACCATCAACAGCGCGGTGACGATGTCGTCGTTGCTGTGGGGGGTGAACAGGAAGTCCTGGTGCCACTCCACCTTGGTGGCGGTGCGCGGCAACTTGGAGTTGATCTTGCTGTGGTGAAAGCGCGCGCCGCTGCCGCCGATCAATTGCCCGGCAATGGCGGCCATGCGCGATTTCATCGCCACCTGGAAGTAGGCCTGGGAGATTTCCGTCGGCGAGCTGACCCGGCGCAGCGAAGGGTGGTCGGCGCGGTGGTCGGCTTCGAGGTCGAAACGCTCGCGGCCGTCCTGGGTTTCGCCCCAGCCTTCGGTGTGGGCGCGGCTGGTTTCGACCCACTGGTCGAAGTCCTGCTGCAGCCCGGCGACTTCAGCGGCGCTGAGCACGCCCTCGACCACCAGGTAACCGTCTTTATGAAACTGCTCTACTTGCCATTGCTCGATCATGATGGGTCCTTGATGAAACGGTGAAGGCTCAGGCCAGGGAAACGTCTTTGAGGAAGGCTTCCACCCGCGGGTGGCGGCCGCTGCGCAGGGCTTGCGGAGAGTCGTCGCAGACCACCCGGCCCTTTTCCATGAACACGATGCGGTCCGACACCTTGAAGGCGAAGTTCATCTCGTGGGTGACGATGATCATGGTGATGCCTTCCTGGGCGAGGGTTTCGATCACTTGCAGCACTTCGTTGACTTTTTCCGGGTCCAGCGCCGACGTGGGCTCGTCGAACAACATGATTTGCGGGCGCATCATCAACGCGCGGGCAATCGCCACCCGCTGTTGCTGGCCACCGGAAAGTTGGTGCGGGTACTTCCAGGCGTGGTCGAGCATGCCCACTTTGTGCAGCAGTGCGTACGCCTGTTGGGTCAATTCCTCGGTGGCTGCCAAGTTGTGGTAACGCGGCGCCAGCAGCAAGTTGCCCAGTACCGTCAAGTGCGGGAACAAGTTGAAACTCTGGAACACCATGCCGATGTTCAAACGGTGTTCGCTGTGTTCGATGAAGCGCGGTTTTTGCGCGCCTTCGCGGCTCAGGTGAATGAACGGCTGGCCGTTGATCTGAATCTCGCCGTTGTCGATCTGCTCGAGGCCGTTGAGCAGGCGGATCAAGGTGGTTTTACCCGAGCCGGACGGGCCGATCACCGACACCACTTCACCAGGCTGGATCTGCAAGCTGACCGCGCCGAGCACTTCGATGTCGTTGTAGGCCTTGTGCAGGCGGGTGGCTTGCAGGGCAGGGCCGGCGCCTTCCGCGCTGGGGCGCGCCACCGGGGTGCCCTGGCGGGTGGCCAGGGCCAGCACTTCGGCGTCGGGCTGGCGCACCACCTTGCGTTGGGTCACGTCCAGCCAGCGCTCCAGGCGTTTGAGCAGGAAGTCGAACACGGTAACGATCAGCACGTAGTAGAACGCCACCGCCGCCATGGTTTCCATCACCAGGAAGTTCTGCGAGTACAGGCGCTGGCCGACCATGAGGATTTCGGTCAAGGAGATCACCGACACCAGCGAGCTGAGCTTGACGATCGAGATGTATTCGTTGGCCAGCGACGGCAGCGCCACCCGCAGTGCCTGCGGGATCACCACCCGCCATTGCAGGCCGGCGTAGCGCAGGCCCAGGGCGCGGGCGGCCTCGGCCTGGCCCTTGGGGATCGACAGCAAGCCGCCGCGGTGGATTTCCGCAACGTAAGCCACTTCGCTGATCACCATGGCGATCAACCCGGCCCAGAACGGGTCGCCCAGCACCACCGAGGTGAGCGGCACGGCTTGCGGCAGGTTGTAGATGAAGATCAACAGCACCAGCAGCGGCACACTGCGAAAGAACCAGATGTAGCCCCGCGCCGGCAGGTTGAACAGCGGGCGGTTGGACTGCTTGGCCAGGGCCACCAGGAACCCCAGCACGATGCTGAGCAGCCAGGTCAAGGCACTGAGTTTGATCACCGTCCAGGTAGCCAGCCAGAAATCCATATTGCCTACGAGGCTGAACATGTAATGCCAGTCGAATGTCATCGTCAATGCGCTCAACTCAATGAAAAAAGGGGCGCCGCGGGCCGGATTAGAACCCCGGCGCGCTTCGCTGGGTTAAGAGTCGTCCAGGTGGGGGCGCAGCGCAATTCGGATATTTTTTGGGATTGAGAAGGCCGGGCCTATGCAGCGGTGCCAGAGCGGTTGCGCGGGCATTCGCCGGTGGCTTGGGGGCGAATGTGATGCACTTCGCGTTCCTGGCCGTTAGCCGCTCGTTTGCGCGCTAATGTCTGGGAGTGGCGTGGGTTTGCCAGGCAACCTGTGGGCATAATGCCACTACGCAATGACCGTTGGATCCGACGATGCTGTTCAAGACCAACCCGATCATCGAGTGGACCCGCCACTGGGCGCTGGAGGCCGACATGGTGCGCTGCGTGCGCTGCCATGGCATCCAACTGGCCACCGACGCCGACCGCGAGTTCGTGCACCTGCGCGGTTGTACCTCGGGTGGCGCGCCGGCGCCCTGGGCAGCGCTGGCGCTGGCCCTCGACCACAGCCGCGAACAGGCCCGCCGCACCGAGCACAACGGCGCTTAAAGGCGCCCAGCCATCCAGCCGAACCACGCCTGCAGCACCTGTTCGGTGGCGGGGCTGGCCAAGGCCCGCAGGCCGCCGTGCAGCCAGCCTTTGGCCTCGAGATACTCCACGACGGTGCCCGCCGCGGCCAGTTGCCGCGCGTAGAGCGCGCCGTCGTCGCGCAGTGGGTCGTATTCGGCGGTGGCGATGAACGCCGGCGCGGTACCGTGCAGCTCAGTGGCCAGCAGCGGCAAGGCCAGCGGGTCGGCCCAGGCCTGGGCGGGCAGGTAGGCGTTGAGGTACTGCCGCACATCGGCGGCGGCCAGCAACGGCGCCTCGGCGTGTTCGGCGTAGCTGGGGGTGCCGCCAGGGCCCAGCAGCGGGTACACCAGCGCCTGGCCACGCGGCTGCGGCCCGGCCTGGCGCGCCAAGGCCAGGCACAGCCCGGCGGCGAGGGTGGCGCCGGCGCTGTCGCCGGCCACCAGCAGGCGCTGGCTGTCGGTGCCGGGCTGTTCGCGCAGCCAGTGCCAGGCGGCCAGGGCATCGAGCAGCGCCGCCGGGTAGGGGTGCTCTGGCGCCAGCCGGTAGTCCACCGCCAGCACCTGGGCGCGCAGCGCCACGGCCATCGCCCGGCAAATGAAGTTGTGGGAATCCAGGTTGCCCACGCACCAGCCGCCGCCGTGCAGGTACAGCACCGCCGGCCAGCCCGCCGCTGGCTGCGGCCCTTGCGGCTGGTACAGGCGCAGCGGCGCGCAGCCGGGGGGCTGCAGGTCGGTTTCGCCGAGGCCCGCGGGGGCGGCCGGGGTGAAGTGCGCGGCCATGGCCAAATAAGCTTGGCGCTGGCCGGCCAGGCCTGGGCTGGTGGGGGTGAAGGCTTCGCTGTGTTCGACGAAGGCTTGCAGGGTAGGGTGGAGCGAGTAGGGCATGGGCTGGGCTCCTGGGGCAAGGGTAGCGGGCCCTTCGCCCGGCATAGCCGGCCTCCCACGGGGTCTGTGTTGTTTCCAAAATCAATGGCTTACACAAATCTGGTGGGAGGCCGTGGTCCGGCACTCCGGCTGTGCCGGGCGAGAGGCCCTGCAACCCTACCTCAAACCGGCGGCAAGTTGGCCAGAATCAACAACGCCCCCATCACCGTCAAGGCCCCGCCGATGCGCGTGGAAATCTGCGCGTACGGCAGCAACTGCATGCGGTTGGCGGCGGTGAGGATGACGATGTCGCCGGTGCCGCCCAGGCCGCTGTGGCAGCCGTTGACGATCGCCGCCTCGATCGGGTACATGCCCAGCTTGCGCGCCACCACAAAGCCAGTGAGTACCAGCACCACCACGGTGGTGGCGATGGTCAGCACGTTGCCCACGTGCAGCGCCGCGGTCAGCTCGGTCCAGTGGGTCACGGCGATGGAGTTGGCGAACAGCAGCGGGTAGGTCACGCAGGTGGTGAAGAACTTGAACAGCAGGTGCGCGCCCACTTCGAGCTTTTGCGGCACCGCGTTGCCCAGCTTCAGCGCCACCGCCAGGAACAGCATGCACACCGGCCCTGGCAGGCCGAACAGCGCGTGCAGCAGCACCCCGGCCAGGTACAGGGTGATCGCGCACATGCCGGCGGCGATCACCTGGTTGATGGTCTGGGCGTCGTATTCCACGGTCAGTTCCTGGCTGGCGCCGCCGTCGCTGGCCTGTTCGGCCAGTTGCAGGCGGCCATTGCCGGTCAGCCGCGGGAAGCGCTTGCCGAGCATGTCGAGGGCGCCGCACACGAGGATCGCGCAGAGGTTCCCGAGCAGGATCACCGGCAGCAGTTGCGCAAGGATTTTCCCCGAGTCCACCCCGAGGATTTCGCCATAGCCCACCGACAACGGGATGGCGCCTTCACCCAGCCCGCCACCCATCACCGGCACGATCACGTAAAACAGCACCTGGCGCAGTTCCAGCCCACACATCAAGCCCACCGCCACACCGGCGCACAGGGCCAGGACCGACCCCAGCAGCAGCGGCAGGAAGATCTTTGCGAAGCCCTTGACGATCAACCCCCGGTCCATGGTGAAGATGCTGCCCACCACCACCGCCGAGACGAACAGGTAAATGAAGTTGGTCGACTTGGTAAAACTGCTGACCGGGGCGATCACCGCCTGCGGGATCCAGCCGATGTGCACCAGAAACGACGGCAGGAACGCCGACACCACCGCCGCGCCGCCCATCTTGCCCACCAGCGGCAGGCGCTTGCCCAGCTCGCCACAGGTGGCGCCGCCCAGGCCGATGATCGCGACCATGGTCGGCAAGTCGGTTTTCAGCTCGTTGCACAGGTACAGCCCTACCACCAAGGCGGCCAGCAGCAGGTACACCGGCAGCGGGATAAAGCTCACCCGCACCTCCATCGCCCGCCAGAACAGCGCCTGCCGGCGCGCTGGCGCCACCGCCGGCTGGGCCGGTTTTCCAAGCGATTCAACGTTTTGCATGGGGAACCTCATCTTATTGTTGTGATCGGTTGCGCGGCCGTTGCGCTCAGGCCAGCAGGCCGGCCTGTTGTGCCTGGCGCAGCACTTCGCGGGCGCGCACCACGAACGGCCCGTCGACCATCTGGCCGTCGACCGTGTAAGCGCCGATGCCGGCTTTCTCGGCGTCGATCGCCGCCGCCACAACCCGCTGGGCGCTGGCGATTTCCTGTTCACCCGGCAAGAACGCGGCGTTGGCCATGTCGATCTGGCTGGGGTGGATGCACGATTTGCCGGCATAGCCCAGGGTGCGCGCATGCCGCGCCTCGGCCTGGAAGCCGGCGGGGTCGTTGATCGCCGCGAACGAGGAATCGAAGCTGGGCAAACCTGCCTCGCCCGCGGCCAGGCGCACGCTCAGCTGGATATGCCGCACGCTGGCGGTGTCCCGGCGGTCGATGCCCAGCGGTTCGAGCAGGTCGGCAAAGCCCAGTTGCAGGCCCATCAGCCGCGGGTGGGCGGCGGCGATCTCGGCGGCCAGGCGCAGGCCCTTGGGCGACTCGATGTTGGCGAGGATGCGCAGCGGCTGCGCGCGCCCGGCCTGTTGCTCAAGGCGCTCCAGGGTATGCGCCAGCTCGGCGATCGCCGCGGCGCTCTCGACCTTGGGCAGGTTGATCACACCGGCGCGGGTGGGCACCAGGGCCATCAGGTCGGCCATGTAGTGCTCGCTGCCCTGGGCATTGACCCGCACGATCAGGGTTTTCTCGGTTGCCGGGCACGCGCTCAGGAACCCGGCCAATTGCTCACGGGCGCTGGCCTTGGCGCTTTCGGCCACGGCGTCTTCGAGGTCGAAGCTCAGCGCATCGGCCTGGCTGTTGAGGGCCTTGGCGAAGAGTTCGGGGCGGGAAGCGGGGACGAACAGTTTACTGCGCATGGGGCGCCTCTCAGGTAGGCCGGCAGGCGCTGGCCTGCGGGCGCGCCGCACGCCAGGGGTGCCCCTGTGCCCGGCATTGTTCTTGGAATACCGGCCTGGCGCCGGCGTTGGCCCCAGTTTGCAAAAGCACTGAAAATAACTAAAGTGCGTATTTCTACCTTTAGAATCCAAAAATAATTCACTATGGACACCCGTTACCTCGACAGCTTCCTGCAGGTGGCCCAGCTCGGTTCGGCTGCCGCCGCGGCGCGCAAGCTCAACCTCACGCCCACCGCGGTGGCCCAGCGCATTCGCGCACTGGAAGACGAAATCGGCCAGCCGCTGCTGGTGCGCACCGGCCGCACCCTGCAACTCACCGCCGCCGGCTCGGCCTTGCTGGCACCGGCCCAGGCCCTGCTGCTGCGGGCGCGCGAGCTGAAGGCGATTGCCGCGCTGGATTCAGTGGTGGGGGATTTGCGCATCGGTTGCATCACCACCGCGCTGGCCTGGCTGGTGCCCAACGTGCTGGCCACGCTGATCGAGAATTACGAGCACCTGCGCCCCCATGTGGAGCCAGCGTTCTCCACCGAACTGCACCGCAAGGTGCTCGACGGCCAGATCGACATCGCCATCCTGGTGGCGCCGCCGTTCGAGTTGTCCAAGGAGTACGCCTGGCGGCCGTTGGTCGACGAGCCCTTCGTGGTGCTGGCGCCACCGGCCATGGCCGGGCGCGACCCCCATGAGGTGCTGCGCAGTGAGCCGTTCATCCGCTACCACCGGCGCTCCTACGGCGGCATGCTGGCCGAGCAGTACCTGGTGAACGCCGGCATCGTGCCGCACGAGCGCTTCGAGTTCGACGCCCTCGACGCCATCGCGGCGATGGTCCAGGGCGGCTTGGGGGTGTCGCTGGTGCCGCAGTGGCGGCCGATTCACTCGCCACTGGGCCAACTGGCGCAAATCCCCTTGCCAGCCCCGGGGGTGTGCCGCCAGTTGGGGCTGATGTGGAAGCGCAACAGCGCCAAGGAACGCTTGGTAGAGGTGTTCTTGCAGGTGCTGTTTGCGCAGAATGGCCTGAAGCCGGGCTAGCGGGCGACCGCCACCTGCGGCGCCCCACGGCGCCGCGCGGTCAACTGCCCAGACACCAGCAACAGCACCCCGCCGAGGATCACCAGCGCGCCCAGCACCACAAAGCCGGTGGTGTACGAACCGGTCGCTTGGTACAGCATGCCGACCATAAACCCGGCCAGGGTGCCACCGCCGCCAGCGCCCAGCCCGTTCATGATGCCCGAGGCCGGGCCGACCGCGCTGGGCGCCACGGTGGTTTGCAGGATCGACCAGATGTTCGGGGTATAGCTGCTGGCGTAAAAGCCCATGGCTACCGTCAGCACTACTAGCTTGGCGTAGCCTTCGGCGAACTGCGGCAGCAACAGCAGGATAGCGCCAGGGATGATCAAGCCCAGGCTGGCCACCAGCACGCGTTTGTTGCTGCGGTCACTGATCATCGCCATCGGCACCGCCAGCAGCAACGCCGCCGCGTAGGGCAGGGCGCTGAAGCCGGCCTGGGCCCAACCGCTGTAACCGAGCGACTTGACCACCATCGGGATCCACAGGGTGATGCCCCAGAACAGCATGCCCTGGGTGATGTAGCTGATCACCAGAAGCACGAACGCGCTGCCGCCGAGGGCCTGGAAGGTCAGCGCGGGTGGCCGCTGCGCGCTGCTGGCCTGGTAGTAAGGCGCCTGGCGTTGCGGCTTGAGCGCCAGCCAGTACAGCGGCACGATGAACACCAGGCCGATGGCGCCGGTGAGCAAAAAGGTATGCCGCCAGCCGATCGCCTCGCACAGCGGGGTGAGGATGAAAAACCCCAGCGCCAGCGCGCCGAACTGGCCGTAGTACTGGATGATACTGTTGGCCCGGGTCAGCTCGCGGGGGGCGAACCAGGCGCTGGCGAAGCGCGACTGTTGCGGCCAGTACACGCCCTCGGCGATGCCGAGGATCAACCGGCACACCAGCAGCACCGCGACCGAGCTGGCGAAGCCGGCCACCAGGGTGGCCACCGACCACAGCGCGAACATGCTGATCACCACCCATTTGGGGTCATAGCGGCGGGTCAACAGGCCCCCGAGGATGTTCGCCAGGGCGTAGCCGATGAGGAAGATGGTCAACAGCCAACTGGAGGTGACCGCGAAGTCGGCGCCGGCGAAGCCAAGATCCTTGGCGATCTCGGCCAGGCCCACCGAGAGGTTGGAACGGTCGATGTAGGCCACGAACAGGCCCACCATCAATGAGCCGGCGATGCCGAGCCAGCGGGACGGGGAAGCAGGGGTCATAGGGCGCTCGTTTTATTCTTGTGAGTCGGGGGTGTACGGTAAGCGCGGCCCTGGGGTAGGGTGTCGTCGGTCATCGTACGAGTTCAGTGTAATCCCCGGCGGCCGGCTCTGGCGCGGGCCCTTGGCACTGTTTCGATGAACCTTTCTTCAGCTTTTTGGCGTTCAGTTAATAAGGACCTTCCCATGTGGCAGCCCAGCAGCCGATACCCGGACCCAGCCGTCGTCTCTCTCGACCCACGTTTTGATCGCTACCGCCTGGCCAATGCCGCGGTCGAACGGCTGCACAGCGGCTGCCGTTGGGGCGAGGGCCCGGTGTGGGTGGGCGACGGCCGCTACCTGCTGTGGAGCGACATCCCCAACGACCGCATCCTGCGTTGGGACGAACACACCGGGCAGGTCAGCCCGTTCCGCGCGCCGGCCCGCTACGCCAACGGCAACACCCGTGACCGCCAGGGCCGCTTGATCACCTGCGAGCACCAGGGCCGGCGGGTGACCCGCACCGAATACAACGGCGCGATCACCGTGCTGGCCGACCAGTTCGAAGGCAAACCGCTGAATTCCCCCAACGACGTGGTGGTCAAGCGCGATGGCACGATCTGGTTCACCGACCCGCCGTTCGGCATCGCCGGCTGGTACGAGGGCGACAAGGCCGAGCCCGAACTGCCGGCGCGCACCTACCGGGTGTGCCCAGACACCCTGGCGATCACCTGCGTCGATGCCGAGGCGGTAGGCCCCAATGGCCTGGCGTTCTCACCGGATGAATCGCTGCTGTACATCGTGGAGTCCCGCGCCCAGCCGCGGCGCATCCGCGTGTACCGGGTGGAGGCCGGCAACCGCCTCAGCGAAGGCCGCACGCTGATCGACGCCGGCCCCGGCACCCCGGATGGTTTCCGGGTCGACGTAGACGGCAACCTCTGGTGCGGCTGGGGCATGGGCAGCGATGCGCTGGACGGCGTGCGCGTGTTCGCCCCTGATGGCACGCCGATCGGCCACATCCACCTGCCCGAACGCTGCGCCAACCTGTGCTTTGGCGGGCGCCACGGCAACCGCCTGTTCATGGCCGCGAGCCAGAGCCTGTATGCGCTGTATGTGAATACTCAGGGGGCCGACTGGGGCAAGGCGTGAGGGCCTATCGCCCGGCACAGCCGGAGTGCGGGACTACGGCCTTCCACCAGATTTGTGTGGTCTTTGATTTCCAATGCCACACGGGGCTGGTGGGGGATTCTAGGGTTTTGAGCCAGTGAGCTGATCCGTTTTTTCTGGAGACACCACTTCACCTTTCCGCCCTTACGGCGGGTTACTTTTGGTTTCGCCCAAAAGTAACCAAAAGGCATTGCGCTCAATCGTCCGGCCCCCGCCTACGGCGGGGGTTCCCTCGCTCCGGCGCCGCTCCAGGGGCCCGCGGCGAAGGGCCATCCCTGGCCAATCGCCGCTCTCGGCGCATCCCTGCGCCTCGACCCCTTCCGCGACACCTCCACTCGGCCTCCCGAATCGCGCGTTCGGCGGCGCCTGGGCGATCGCGCACCAAAAGCAAGAGCAAGAGCAAGAGCAAGAGCAAGAGCAAGAGCAAGAGCAACCCTCATGCCCTTCCTATAGCTCCAGTTCAATCCGTGGGCGGCTGTGCCGTAGTGCTGTTCACTTAAGTCATTTCAGCGCTGCATGGAGGGGGGCGATCTGTGAGCTCTGCTGATTTTGTGCATGAGTTTCAGGGCCCATCGCCCGGCACAGCCGGCCTCCCACCAGATTTATGTAAGCCATTGATTTACGTAGCAATACAGAGACCGTGGGAGGCCGGCTGTGCCGGGCGAGGGGCCGCCAAAGGCTACACACAGGCCTTCGCCACGCGGCTCAACCCGCCGCTCAACACGCTGCGTTCATACACGAACACCTTGCCGCCGTCGGCCGCCTTGTAGGCATCGATGACTTTGTCCGCCGCCAGCGAGCTGGGCACCACGATCCGGTAGTTGCGCGCCGTTTGCTGCAAGGTGGGGTGCAACGCATCGCCCTCCAGCTTGGGCAGCACGCAGGCGGTGAAGGCCTCGGGGGTTTTGTGAGTGGTGAGGGTCAGGCTGGGCTGGTTGGGGGCGCTGGCGCAGCCGGCCAGCAAGGCAAGGGCGGCGAGGGGGAGCAATGGGCGCACGGTCGGGTTCCTGTTCGAATACTCGGGGGTATTGTCCCGGCCCCGGCCCAACAGCGGAACGCATCACTGATGATGGTGGCTATCAGCGCTTTCGATAAAAGTACCGCAGCGCTTATGCTTCGGGTTATTTCCAAGGCAGGAGCCCCCATGAACCCGTTATGGATTCGCGAAGCCCAGGTGGACGACGCCGCGGCCATCGCCGGCATCCACATCAGCGCCTGGCAGGCGGCCTACGCGCATGTGTTGCCGGCCGCCTACCTTGAGCGCCTGGGCCAGCAACTGGCAGCGCGCGAGGCCCGATGGCGCCAGGCGCTGGCCGCCGAGCAACTGGTACTGGTGGCCCAGCACGGCCCCCAGGTGGTCGGCTGGATCGCCGCCGGGCCCAGCCGCGACGCCGACGCCCACGCCTTGGTGGGCGAGGTCGAAGCCATTTACCTCGCGCCCACCCACTGGCGCTGCGGCATCGGCACCCCGCTGATGCGAGCCGCCCTGGCCAAGCTGCTGCGCCGTGGCTATACCGAAACCACGCTGTGGGTGCTTGAGGGCAATACCCGCGCCGCGGCGTTCTACCAGCACCTGGGCTTCAGCCACCAGCCGCAGCATGACCGGTGCCTGGCGATCGCCGGGCAAGCGCTGACCGAACAACGCCTGTGGCGCACCAACAAAAGCCCGCTGCCCGCGCGCTAACGCCGCGGCGCGGGCGAACCGGCCTGTAGTCGCCCCGGCCAGGGGTGTAGCCGGCAGCGACACTGGCCCGGCGCCGGGGCCGGTAAACCGGGCCCCGGCCGCCTGGCCTGGGTTTTGCAAAACCTGCCTGTACCTTCGCGGTGAACTCCTCACAACAACAATTAGAGGCTTCCATGCGTTCAAATCTGATGACCCTGCACGACCCTTCGCTGGCGCGCCAGTACTACGATCAGGGCCTTTGGCAAAACGTAACGCTGTACGGGATGGCCCGCCGCAACGCCGAGCGCAGCCCCGAGGCCTGCGCCGTGCGCGACCGCGCGCGCAGCTTGAGCTGGCAGCAGTTGCTGGCCTGGAGCGATGCCCTGGCCGCCGACCTGCACGCCGCCGGCCTGCGCACCGGTGACCGCGTCGCCGCCTGGCTACCCAGCCGCGCGGAGTGCTTCGTGCTGTACCTGGCCTGTTCGCGCAACGGCTATGTGTGCTCGCAGTCGCTGCACCAGAACCACACCGTCGAAGACGTGCTGACCCTGCTCGAACGGGTTGGCACCCGCGCGTTCATTGGCCAGCCGGGCTGGGGCGCCGACAGCGACCAGCACTGCGTGTTCAGCCGCTTGGCGGCCAAGGGCGGCATGTGCCGGGTGTACGCCCTCAACCCCCATGGCAGCACCGCGGGCCTACCCACGGGTGCGCTGGCCTTCCCGGGCCTTGAGCGGCAACTGCCACTGCCGCCGGAAAACACCAACCCCGACAAGGTCGTGTACCTGGCCTACACCTCCGGCACCACCGGCCTGCCCAAAGCCTTGATGCACAGTGATAACACCCTGCTGGCCAACGGCCGGGCGCTGGTCGCCGACTGGCAGGTCAGCCGCGACACGGTGATGTTCTGCCTCGGGCCGGTCAGCCATCACATCGCCACGGTGGGCTTCGAGCAGCAACTGGTCAGCGGCTGCGAACTGGTGGTCAACGATGTGGCCAAGGGCGAAAGCCTGCTGCAGCGGATCCTCGCCACCGGCGCCAGCTACCTGCTCGGGGTGCCCACCCACGCCATCGACCTGCTGCAGGCGATGCGCCGCGAAGGGGTAGAGCGCCTGGGCCAGGTGCACACCTTCTACATGGCCGGCGCGGCCATCCCGGCGGAGATTGCCCGGCGCCTGATCGAACTGGGCGTGACCCCGCAGAACATCTACGGCATGACCGAAAACGGCTCGCACCACTGCCCCATGCGCCACGACGAAGTGGCCGTGCTGACCCGCACCGTGGGCCAGGCGGTAGGCCGCCAGCAACCGGTGTATGAGGTCAAGCTGTTCAAGGTCGACGACAAGGACAGCGAAGCCGGCCCCGGCGAAATCGGTGAAATCGGCGGCCGTGGCGCGGTGCTGATGCTCGGTTACTTTGGCAACGACGCGGCCACCCAGGGCTCGTTCAACAGCAGCGGCTGGTTCATGAGTGGCGACCTCGGCACCCTCGATGCCCATGGCAACCTGAGCATCGTCGGCCGTTCGAAGGATTTGATCATCCGCGGCGGCCACAACATCTACCCGGCCGAGATCGAGAACTTCGCCCTGCGCCACCCGTTGGTGTTCAAGGCTGCAGCCTTCCCGGTGCCCGACGAGCGCCTCGGCGAGAAGGTCTGCCTGGGCATCATCACCGTGGGCGGCGAGGTGATCGACGGCCAGCAGATGCTGGAGTTTCTCGCCGACGCGGGGCTGTCGAAGTTCGACATGCCGGAGTACTTCTACTGCGCCGAGGCGTTCCCGCTCACTGCCAGTGGCAAGATCCTCAAGCGCGCCCTGTGCGAGCAGGTCAAGGCCGGCAGCCTGGCGCCGCAGCCGGTGCGCTGGGTGGCCCGCGCCCAGGGCACCTGCGCCTAGGCCGCGGGCATGGCCCTGGCCCGCGAACGCTTGCTCGGCTGGCGCTTCCCCGAGGTGCGCCAGGCATACACCGCCGAGGATTGCATGCGCTATGCGCTGGCGGTCGGCGCCGGCGCCTGGGAGGGCGAGCCGGCGCCGCTGGCGTTCACCCATGAGGCCGGATTGAAGGTGCTGCCCACCCAGGTGGTCACCCTCGGCTACCCGGGCTTCTGGCTGATGGCCCCGGCCACTGGCCTGGACTGGCGCCAGGTGCTGCACGTGGAGCAGGCGATCACCTGGCACCGGCCGCTGCCGCTGGCCGCCACGGTGTACAGCCGCAGCCGGGTGGCCGCGGTGTACGACCAAGGCCCCGGCCGTGGCGCGCTGTTGGTGACCGAGCGCACCCTGCACCTGGCCGGCAGCGGCGAGTGCCTGGCCAGCCTGCGCTGGGTGGAATATTGCCGGGGCGAGGGTGGCTGCGGCGGGCCGCCCGCGCCCCCAGCGTACCGGCCGCAGGCCCCGGCGCGGCCGGCGGACGCCAGCCTGCGCTGGCCGATCAGCCCGCAGGCGGCCTTGCTGTACCGCCTTTGCGGCGACCGCAATCCGTTGCATGTGGACCCTGCGGTGGCCCGCCAGGCCGGCTTCGAGCGGCCGATCCTGCATGGCCTGTGCACCCTGGGCGCGGTGGCCTACGCCCTGGTCAACCTCGGCCTGGGCGGCCAGCCGGAAGGCCTGCGCGCGCTGCGGGCAAGGTTTATCGCGCCGGTATACCCCGGCGACACCCTCACGGTGAGCGTGTGGCGCGCGGAACGCCAGGTGCTGGCCGACGTGGCGGGGCGGGCAGTGTTGCAGGGGGAATGGGAGGGCCCTTCGCCCGGCACAGCCGGCCTCCCACCAGGTCTGTGTTGTCCTTGATTTCCGAGACAATACAAATCTGGTGGGAGGCCGTGGTCCGGCACTCCGGCTATGCCGGGCGAAGGGCCGGGAAACCCTAGCCCAGATCGGCCAGCCGCTTGTACAGGTAAGACCGCGAAATCCCCAACTCCTCGGCCACGCGTTTCTTGTTGCCGTTGAAGCGCTTGAGCGCGTCGCGGATCAGGTTCAGCTCCACGCTGCCCATGGTGTCTTTCATGCTCAGGCTGGCGCTGTCGTCACCGGCGAGCTCCGCGGCGCTGGCCGGGTCGAGCCCTTCGAGCAGGTGGCTGAAGTCCTGCACCGCCAGCTCGGTGTGGTTGGCGAAGATGATCGCCCGTTGCACCTCGTGGTGCAGTTGGCGCACGTTGCCCGGCCAGGGCTGGCGTTGCAGCAACAGCAGCGCCTCGGGGGTGATGCTGCGCACGTTCGAGCCCACCCGCTGGGCAATGTGGGTGATGAAGTGGCGCACCAGGATCGGCACGTCGCCCTTGCGCTCGCGCAGTGGCGGGATGGTCAGGGTCACGCCGTTGATGCGGAAGTACAGGTCGGCGCGGTAGGCCTGCTCGTGGATCGCGCGCTTCAGGTCGCGGTTGGTGGCGCTGATCAGGCGGAAGTCGGTGGAGCGGGCCTTGTTGCTGCCCACCCGCTCGAAATGGCTGCCCTCGAGCACCCGCAGCAGCTTGACCTGCGCCTCCAGCGGCAAATCGCCGATTTCATCGAGGAACAAACTGCTGCGGTCGGCCATTTCGAACTTGCCCATGCGCCCCTCGCGCTTGGCCCCGGTGAAGGCGCCGGGGTCGTAGCCGAACAGCTCGCTTTCAACCAGGGTGCCGGGCAGGGCGCCGCAATTGACCACCACCATGGGTTTTTCGCCACGGCGGCTGAGGTTATGGATCGCGTGGGCCACCAGCTCCTTGCCGGTGCCGCTCTCACCGGCGATGAACACCGGCACGTCGAGCGGCGCGACTTTCCGAATTTGCGCCTTCAGCGCCATGATCGCCTCGCTTTCGCCGACGATCTCTTCCAAACCATAGGCGCGGTGGCGCAGCCGGGTGAGTTCTTTTTCGTAGTAGCTCACCTCCGCGCGCAGCGAGGAAATCTGCCGGCTGAGCTCGTGCACCTCTTCCGGGGCGCGGAACATCACCCGGCCGATGGCGCCCACCACCTCGCCGTCGCGGGTGATCGGGATGCGGTTGACCACCCGCGAGGTGTTGCGCATTTCCTGCACTTGGCCGATCTCCGCCTTGCCGCTGCGCACCACCTCGTGCAGGTGGGTGTTTTCGATCACCTCAGCCACTGGCAAGCCCACCGCGCCGCCGGGCTTGAAGCCGAAAAAGCGCTCATGCACCGGGCTGATGTAGCGCAGCACGGCGTGTTTATCGACCACGGTGATGCCTTCGTAGGGGTTGGTGATGAAGTGCCGGAGGATGTCGAAGGCGATGTCGACCGAGGCAATGAAGTCGAGCAGGGTGTGGTCGATGCTGTCGTCATGGATGATCGCCAGGGTGTGCTCGGCGTGGCGCATCCACAGCAGCAGCCAGGGCTCGCTGTTGTACTCCAGTGGCAGCAGTTGCTGGCGCGCTGGCGCCGCGGCGATACGCGCCTGAACATGCCGTTGCAAGGCCGGTGCCTGGGCCCCTGGGGTATGGAATACCGCCTGCCCGTGGCCATCGAACACCACCAGGTCGAACCGGGGGTGGGTCATGTCACACCTCGCTTGTCATTATTGGGCTGCCTGTTGTCGCCAACGACAGTTTCGCTCTCGGGGGTGTCTGCGCCAGCGACAAAATCGGCCAATGCCGCGGGGCTGTCAATCACCCCCGGCCGGCCTAAACGGCTAACTGCTTGAACGCTAAGCAAACTTTATTCCATGGCATGGGCGTTGCAATCCTCACCTGCAACCGCGAGCACACAACAACAAACAGGTGCCCTTCATGCTAGCCAACTCATTGCCACACGGGCGTTGCGGGTCGTCGTTCTCAGTGCTCGAAGGGGTGCGGGTGATCGACCTCACCACCTCGATCGCCGGGCCCTACGGCACCATGCTGCTGTCAGACCTGGGCGCCGAGGTGATCAAGGTCGAACGCAAGGCCGGCGACGACGCCCGCTACTGGGGCCCGCCGTTTCTCGACGGCGAATCGCTGTGGTTCCTCAGCGTGAACCGCAACAAGCGCAGCGTGTGCCTCGACTACACCCAGCCCGAAGGCCGCCAGGTGCTCGATGCGCTGATCGACCGCGCCGATGTAGTGGTGATCAACCAGACCCCCGACGTGCAGGCCAAGCTGGGCATGGCCCCGGCGCAACTGCGCGAGGGCCGCCCGGGGCTGATCGTGGCCTGCATCACCGGCTTCGGCCTGAGCGGGCGCAACGCCCGGCGGCCCTGCTATGACCTGATCGCCGAAGGCTACAGCGGCATCATGGACCTCACCGGCCCCGCCGAAGCCTCGCCGCAAAAGGTCGGCGCGCCGGCCGCCGACATGCTCGCCGGCAGCGATTGCGCCTTCGGCGTGCTCGCCGCGCTGTACCGGCGCCAGTTGAGCGGCGAGGGCGCCACGCTGGACATCACCCTGACCGAAAGCATGATCCGCTTCACCTCGCCACGGATCGTGCCGTACATGGGCTCGGGCGAAGTGTTCCGCCGCACCGGCGGGCGCGACAGCGTGATCGCCATCTACCAAACCTTCGACACCGCCGACGAACCGCTGACCCTGAGCCTGGGCACTGACCGTATCTGGCAGCGCTTCTGGGCCTTGGTCGAGCGCCCCGAGATGGGCCTGGACCCGAACCTCGCCAGCAACGCCCAGCGCCGCGAACAGCGCGACGACATCGTCGCGGCGATCGCCGCGATCCTGCGCCACAAGCCGCGCGCGCAGTGGCTTGAGCTGCTGGCCGAGGCCGGCGTGCCGGCCGGGCCGATCTACCGGGTGGACCAGGTCACCGACGACGCCCACTTCCATGACCGCGGGTTGTTTTTCCAGATAGAACGCGACGGCCATGCGCTGCCCCAGGTGGGCCTGGGCATCCAGCTCGACGGCCAGGCCGCCGGTTACCGCAGCGCGCCGCCGCGTTTGGGCGAACACACCGGCGAAGTGCTGGGCGATGTGCTTGGCTATTCGCCAGAACACTTGCAGCGCCTGCGCCAGAACAAGCTGATCTGACCCCTCCAATAACAAGGAACGGCCATGCACTACGACACCATCCTCTACCACGAAGACGGCCCCATCGGCACGCTCACGCTGAACCGCCCCGAAGACGGCAACATGTTCACCAAGGCCATGTGCCTGGAAATCCGCGACTGCATCGAAGCGGTGCGCTGTGAAACCCGCACCCGGGTGCTGGTGATCACCGGCGCCGGTGATCGGTTCTTCTGCGCCGGTGGGCGCAAGGACGGCATGGAGGATTCACTGCTGTACGCCGGCGTGCTGCCGACCCTGGAGATGTACGACGCCATCGAGCGCCTGCAAAAACCGGTGATCGCCAGCGTCAACGGCTACGCGGTCGGCGGCGGCAACGTGCTGCAAGTGGTGTGCGACCTGTCGATCGCCAAGCAAAGCGCGGTGTTCCGCCAGGTCGGGCCGATGGTCGGCAGCTTCGACGCCGGCTACGGCACCTGGTACCTCGAAGACCTGGTCGGCAAGCGCCGGGCCAAGGAAATGTGGTTCCTCAACGACAAACTCAGCGCCGAGCAGGCGCTGGCCTACGGCCTGGTGAACAAGGTGGTGCCCGACGCCGAGCTGGAGGCCGCCACCCGCGAAATGGCCCTGCAAGTGGCCGAGCGCGGCGCCTATGCGCTGGCCGCGCTGAAGGCCGCCTTTACCGCCCGCCACAACGGCGTGGCCGGGTTGGCGCGGGTCAGCCACGACCTGCTGCTGCGGCCTTACCTGGACTCGGCCGAAGCCCATGAGCTGAAAGAAGCCTTTGCTGCCAAGCGCAAGCCCAACCCCGACACCTTCGGCCACTGAGCCCGGAGCAAGGAACCGCGATGAACGTGATCGAACGGCTCGACCGCCAACTGGGCCTGAACGCCGAAGAAGCCATGCTGCTGGAGTCGGTGCAGGCCCTGGCCCGGGACGAAATCGCCCCGCGCGCCGCCCATTACGATGAAAGCAAAAGCTTCCCCTGGGCGAACATCGAGGCCATCAACGCCCTGGGCCTGAACGCGATGTTCATCCCCGAGGCCTACGGCGGCGCCGAGATGTCTTACCTGGCGTATCTGGCCTGCGTGCGCGAGATCAGCGCCGCCTGCGCCAGCACCGGGATCATCTGGGCCACCAACTACCACGCGATCAAACCGATCGTCGAATTCGGCAACGAGGAACAAAAACAGCGGCTGTTGCCGGTGATCGCCGGCGGCGGCCTCGGCGCGCTGGTGATCACCGAGCCAGACGCCGGCTCCGACGCCACCGGGATGCGCACCACGTTCCGTGAAGACGGCGAGCAGATTGTCGTCAACGGTTCGAAAACCTTCATCACCAATGGCGATGTGGCCGACCTCTACCTGGTGTTCGGCAAATGGGCCGGGGTCAGCGATGCGCGCCAGGCGATCGCCTGCCTGGTGCTGGAAAAAGGCACCCCCGGCCTGAGCGTGGCGCGCCTGGAAGACAAACTCGGCCACCGCGCCTCGAGCACCGCCACGCTGAACTTCGACCACTGCCGGGTGCCCCGGGCCAACCTGCTGCGCGGCCCGGGCGAGGGCCTGAAGATACTCCTGGCCTCGCTGAACAAATCCCGCCCCAGCGTGGGCGCGCACTCGCTGGGCATCGCCCGCGCGGCGTTCAGCGATGCGGTGGCCTACATCAACGGGCGCAAGCAGTCGGGCAAACGCATCATCGAGTTCCAGGGCATTCAGTTCCTGCTGGCCGACCTCGCCTCGGAACTGGCCCTGTGCGAAGCCTGGATGCTCAACCTGGCGCGCCAGGTCGACAGCGGCGCGCACGACATCGGCGTAGAGGCCTCGATCCTGAAAATGCGCGCCTCGGACCTGGCCATGCGCATGGCCACTGAAGCCATCCAACTGCACGGCGGCTACGGCTACTGCAAGGAATACCGGGTAGAGCGGCTGTTCCGCGACGCCAAGATCGAGCAGATCTGGGAAGGCACCAACCAGATCCACCGGCAAATCATCGGCCGCAGTTTCATCGACCGCTAAGGGAGCCCCCAGATGAACACACTTTCCATCGCCGTGGCCGGCTGCGGCACCATGGGCACCGGCATCGCCATCGTCGCCGCGCGCGGCGGCGCGCGCACCACGCTGTTCGACAAAGACCCCAGCCGCCTCGACGCGGCGCGGCAGAACATGGCGGCGTTTTTTGCCAAGTCGGTGGCCCGCGGCAAGCTCAGCGAAGCGCAGGTGGCCGAGATCATGGCGCGGGTACAGCTGGCCAGCGACCCGGCCGAGGTCGCCGGGGCAGACCTGGTGATCGAAGCGGTGTTCGAAGACCTCGCGGTCAAGGCCGAGGTGTTCCAGGCGCTGCACGCCCACTGCGGCGAGCACACCCTGTTTGCCTCCAACACCTCGACCCTGTCGATCACCGAGATCGCCGCCGTCAGCGGCCGCCCCGAGCGCTTTGTGGGCATGCACTTCTGCTTGCCGGCGCAGCTGATGAAACTGGTAGAGATGTCGCCTGGGCTGCTGACCGCCGCGGCGACCTTCGAGCGCGCCTGGGAGATCTGCCTGCAACTGGGCCAGCAGCCGGTGAAAACCCAGGACCAACCCGGGTTCATCCTCAACTGCTTCCTGGTGCCGTTCAACAACGACGCCATTCGCCTGGTGGAGCAGGGCGTGGCCGCGCCGGCCGAGATCGACAAGGCCATCAAGGGCGCGCTGGGCTACGCGATGGGCCCGATGGAGCTGCTCGACCTGGTCGGGTTGGACACCCAAGTGCTGCTCTGCGAAGCGCTCCACGGCATCACCCAGGAACCCCGCGCCGCTTGCCCACCGCTGTTACGGCGGATGGTCGCGGCGAAGCGCCTGGGGCGTAAAACCCAGGGCGGCTTTCTCAACTACGCCTCCAACACTATCTACGGGAGCTGACCGATGAGTCACACCCTTGTGCGGGCCGGCGCCAGCCGCTCCTTCGCCGCCGACCACCCGCTGTGCCAGGCCGCCACCACCCACGCCGAGGTGCTGTTGATCCTCGGCAGCGAGGCCGGCCAAGCCTACGCCGAACTGGCCGAACCCGGCTGCTTCGCGTTGATTTTGATCGAGCTGGGCGATGAATGCCTGGGCGTACACACCGGCGAGCAGCGCGGCGAGGAGGGCAGCCAGGTGCTCGGCTTCGCCCGCTTCCGCCTGGGCCATGGCGCGCCCAGCGACCTGGTCGAGATCGTCCGCCAACCGGCCACCCCGGCGGCGGCCATTGCCCAGGCCCGCGGGTTGTTCGAAGCCCACGGCCTGCTCACCGCGGTGTGCGCGGACTTCCCCGGGCGCATCGTCAACCGCCTGGTGCGCCCCTACTACAACGCCGCCCTGGCCAAGCTCGACGCCGGCCTGGCCAGCGCCGCGGACCTCGACCTCACCCTCAAGCTCGGCCTGGGCTACCCCGAAGGCCCCATCGAACTGCTCGAACGCACCGGCCTTGCCGAGCACTGCGACACCACTGAGGCGCTGTACCAGGCGCTGGCCGAACCGGCCTACGCCCCGGCGCGGCGGGCGCGGGTGGCGCGCCAGCGCAGGGACGGCGCGTGAACACAAGGGGCCAGTAGCCCCAAAACCCGCGTAACCCACACCCCATAACACTAACAAGAAGGTGACCCTATGCAACCGCTGCAAGGCATGCTCGTGCTGGACTTCAGCACCCTGCTACCCGGCCCGCTGGCCAGCCTGATCCTCGCCGACGCCGGCGCCCGCGTGGTCAAGCTGGAAAAACCCGGCCGCGGTGACGAAATGCGCAGCTACGAACCCCGCCTGGGCGAAGACAGCGTCAACTTCGCCTTGCTCAACCGCGGCAAGCAAAGCATCGCCCTCGACCTCAAGGCGCCGGATGCCCTGGCCCGCCTGCGGCCGCTGCTGGAACGCGCCGACGTGCTGATCGAGCAGTTTCGCCCCGGGGTGATGGAGCGCCTGGGCCTGGGCTATGAAGCCGTGCGGCGGATCAACCCGAAGCTGGTGTACTGCTCGATCACCGGCTGGGGCCAGACCGGCCCCAAGGCCCAGGACGCCGGCCATGACCTCAACTACATGGCCGAAACCGGCGCGCTGAGCCTGACCGGCGCCGGCGGTGCGCCGGTGCTGCCGCCGATCCTCGCCGCCGACGTGGCCGGTGGCGCCTACCCGGCGGTGATGAACATCCTCCTGGCGGTGGCCCAGCGCGACCGCACCGGCTGCGGTTGCTACCTCGACGTGGCGATGGCCGACAACCTGTTCCCGTTTCTCTATTGGGGCCTGGGCAACGGCTTTGCCCTCGGCCGCTGGCCGGGCATGGCCGATGAGCTGGTCACTGGCGGCTCGCCGCGTTACCAGATCTACCCCACCCAGTGCGGCCGCTACCTGGCCGCGGCGCCGATCGAGGCGAAGTTCTGGGCCAACTTCTGCCGGTTGATCGAGCTGCCCGAGGCGCTGCAGGCCGAGGATGCCCCGGCCGAGCAGGTTAAGGCCGCGGTCGCCGAGCGCATCGCCGCGCGGCCGGCCGAGCACTGGCGGCAGTTGTTCGCTGGGCAAGACGTGTGCTGTTCGATCGTCGCCACCCTCGAGGAAGCCGCGCACAGCGCCCAGGCCAGCGCGCGCAAGCTGTTCGAGCGCGAGGTCGAGGCCGGTGGCCAGCGCTTGCCGGCCCTGCCGACGCCGATCGCGCCGCTGTTCCGCGCGGCCCAGGCCTGCGCCGGCGCGCCGCGCCTGAACGAAACCCAAGACCCTTTGCTGCTTATTTGACCGGAGGCCCCCATGCTCAGTTACCGCGTACACGAACACGGCGAACCCGATGTACTGACCATCGACGAGGTCCCCGACCTGGTGCCCGGCCCCGGCCAATTGCTGGTGCAGGTAAAAGCCGCCGGCATCAACTTCCCCGACGTGCTGGTGGTGTCGGGCAAATACCAGTTGCTGCCGCCGCGGCCGTTCACCCCAGGCAAGGACTTTGCCGGGGTGGTCAGCGCGGTGGGCGAGGGCGTGCAGGGTTACCGCCGCGGTGACCGGATCATGTCGCAGATCGAGTGGGGCGCGCTGGCCGAGCAGGCGCTGACCACCCCGGCGCAGAGTTTCCACCTGCCGGAAGGGCTGGACTTCCCCGAAGCCGCCGCCATGGGCCTGGTGTACCAGACCGCCTACTTCGCCCTGGTTGAGCGCGGCCAGTACCGTGCCGGTGAAACCGTGCTGGTTGGCGGCGCCGCCGGCGGCATTGGCCTGGCCTCGGTGCAGATCGCCAAGGGCCTTGGCGCCACCGTGCTGGCGGCGGTGCGCTCACCGATCGAGGCGCAGGTGGCGAAAGAGTCTGGCGCCGACCACATCATCGACCTCTCTGGCGGCAACCTGAAAGACAGCATCCGCGAGCAGGTGTACGCCGCCACCGAGGGCCGCGGCGCGGATGTGGTGATCGACCCGCTGGGCGATCAGTTTTTTGCCGGCGCCTTGCGCGCCACCGCCTGGTGCGGGCGGGTGGTGATCATCGGCTTTGCCGCCGGGGAGATCCCCACGCTGAAGGTCAATTACCTGCTGCTGAAGAACATCGCCGTGTGCGGCCTGCAATGGAGCGACTACCGCGACCGCACCCCGCAGAAGGTGCTGGCCGCCCAGGATGAACTGTTCCGCCTGTGGCGCGAGGGCGCGGTGCGCCCACGGGTGATGCGCCTGTTTGCCTTCGACGGCGCCGCCGAAGCACTGAGCCTGGTGCGTGACGGCCAGGTGCAGGGCAAGGCGGTGGTGTCGATGGTCAGGGGCGCCTGACCGTGGCCGCCTTGAACGTGTCGGCCACGGTCGCGGTGATTGGCGCTGGCGCCATGGGCAGCGGCATTGCCCAGGTGGCGGCGGCCGCCGGGCACCCGGTGTGGCTGTTCGATGTGCGTGAGGGCGCCGCCGCCAAGAGCTGCGAGGCGGTGCGGGCGAACTTTCGCCGGCTGGTTGAAAAGGGCCGCATGAGCAGCGAACAGGCCACCCGCGCGATCGCCGCGCTGCGGGTGGCCGAACGCCTGGAGCAGGTGGCCGAGGCGCAGTTGGTGATCGAGGCGATCGTCGAAGACCTGGCCGCCAAGCAGCGGTTGTTCCAGCAGCTCGAGGCCATCGTGCCACCCCGGGCGCTGTTGGCGAGCAATACCTCGTCGGTGTCGATCACCGCGATCGCCGCGCCACTGGCGCACCCGGAGCGGTTGGCCGGGTTGCACTTCTTCAACCCGGCGCCGCTGATGGCCTTGGTCGAGGTGGTGTCTGGCCTGGCCACCAGCGAGGCGACCCGCGCCACCCTGTTTGCCACCGCCAGCGCCTGGGGCAAACAGGCGGTGTACGCGCGCTCGTCGCCGGGCTTTATCGTCAACCGCGTGGCGCGGCCGTTCTACGCCGAGGGCCTGCGCTTGCTGGAGGAGGGCGTGGCCGACGTCGCCACCGTGGATGCCCTGCTGCGCGAAGGCGGCGGTTTTCGCATGGGCCCGTTCGAGCTGATGGACCTGATCGGCCATGACGTGAACTACGCGGTCACCTGCTCGGTGTACAACGCCTACTTCCAAGACCCGCGCTTCAAGCCGTCGCTGGCCCAGCAAGAGCTGGTCAGCGCTGGCCGCCTGGGGCGCAAGAGCGGCCGCGGCTTTTACGACTACAGCGGCAGCGCCGCGGCCCTGGTGCCGCGCAGCGAACCACCGCGGCCGGCGCCGGCCGTGGTGCGGGTAGAAGGCGACCTGGGCCCGGCCGAACCCTTGGTGGCGGCCTTTGCCGCGGCCGGCATCGAGGTGCAGCGCGCCATCGGCCAGGGCCTGCTGCGCCTGCCGGGTTGCACCCTGGCCTTCAGCGACGGCCGCAGCGCTACCCAGCGCGCGGCCGAGCAGGGGCTGGAGCAGCTGGTGCTGTTTGACCTCGCGCTGGACTTCGCCAAGCCCGGGCGGCTGGCCCTGGCCAAGGCCGACCAGGCCGGTGAAGCGGCGCTGGTGGCCGCCGCCGGGTTGCTGCAGGCGGCCGGCTGGGTGGTCAGCCGGGTCGAAGACAGCCCGGCGCTGGTGGTGCTGCGCACCGTGGCGATGCTCGCCAACGAGGCGGCAGACACCGTGCTGCAAGGGGTGGCCAAGGCCGAAGACATCGACCGCGCCATGGGCTACGGGGTGAATTACCCGCGCGGGCCGCTGGCCTGGGCCTCTGAACTGGGCGCGGTCAGGGTGGCGGCGGTGATCGAGGCGCTGCAGGGGCATTACAGCGAAGACCGCTACCGGCCCTCGGCGTTGCTCAAACGCTGTGCGCTGACTGACCGGCCGTTGGTGGGGGTTGAAGAATGCTGAGCATGGTTCGAGGGCCCATCGCCCGGCACAGCCGGCCTCCCACGTGAGTCTTAACACAGACCAGGTGGGAGGCCGGCTGTGCCGGGCGAAGAGCCAGCAACCCCCACAAACACATTAAGGCAGACCACACCATGAGCCTCACCCCGAACCACATCGCCAGCCTGCTCAGCCTCGACGGCCAGGTTGCGCTGATCACCGGCGCCGCCTCTGGCATCGGCCGGGCCCAGGCCGAGTTGTTCCTCGCCGCCGGCGCCCGGGTGGTCGCGCTGGACCGCGACAGCCAAGGCTTGGCGCGGCTGGCCGATGAACAGGCGGCCGGCGCGCGGCAGTTGTGCTGCCTGCCGGTGGACCTAACCGATGGCGCGGCGTTGGCCGAGGCCGCCGGCCGCGCCGAGGCAGCCTTCGGCGCCATCGATATTCTGTGCAACACCGCCGGCGCGCTGGACGGCTACGCCCGTTGCCTCGACACCCCGGAGGCGCTGTGGGACCGGATTTTCGACGTCAACGTGAAAAGCCTGTTCCGCCTCACCCACGCGCTGCTGCCGGCCATGCTCGGCCGCGGCCAGGGCGTGGTGATCAACGTGGCCTCGGTGGCCGCCTGCTTTGCCGGCGGTGGCGGCGCCGCCTACACCTCGAGCAAGCACGCGGTGCTCGGTTTTACCCGGCAACTGGCCTATGACTACGGACGCAAGGGCATCCGCGCCAACGCCATCTGCCCCGGCATGATCGACACCGCGATGACCGAAACGGTGCTGGCCGAGCGTGATTCCAAATTGATGAAAGTGGTCACCGCGGTGCCCGCCGGGCGCGTCGGCCAAGCGCTGGACATCGCCCATGTGGCGCTGTTCCTGGCCGGGCCCGGGGCGGCGTTCATGCATGGCGCGGCGGTCATGGTCGACGGCGGCCTGACCATCAAGTAACCCCTTTAGGCACCCTCACAGGAGCACCCCGATGGCTGTAGAACTGACCCGCGAAGGGCCCTTCGGCCTGATCACCCTGAACCGCCCCGAGGCGCTCAACGCCTTGAGCTTCGAGATCCTCCAGGAACTGCGCGAGGCGCTCGACGAGGCCGCGCACTGGGGCATCCGCGCGCTGTTGATCACCGGTGCCGGGGCCAAGGCGTTCTGCGCCGGCGCCGACATCAAAGAGCTGCAAAACCGCAGCCTGGCCGAGCAACGCGCCGGCCTGGAGGCCGGCCAACGCACCTTCGCCCGGCTCGATGGCTTCCCGGTGCCGAGCATCGCCGCGATCAACGGCTATGCCTTTGGCGGCGGCCTGGAACTGGCCATGGCCTGTACCTTCCGGGTGGCCAGCGCACAGGCCAAGCTCGGCCTGCCGGAGGTCAAGCTGGGGCTGATGCCCGGCTATGGCGGCACCCAGCGCTTGCCCCGGTTGGTCGGCCAGGCGCGGGCGCTGGAACTGGTGCTGACCGGCCGCACCCTGCTGGCGCCGGAGGCACTGGCAATGGGCCTGGTCAACCAGGTGGTCGAAGGGGACGCGCTGGCCGCGGCACTGGCCCTGGCCGAGCAGTTCAGCGGCCACAGCCTGGCAGCCATGGGCTTTGCCCGCCAAGCGGTGGAGCGGGCCTTGGGCAGCCACCTGGCCGACGGCCTGCGCAGCGAGGCCGACCTCGCCAGCCTGGCGTTTCAAACCGAAGACGCCAACGAGGGCATGGCCGCCTTTGTTGGCAAACGCGCCCCCCACTTCAAGGACTGCTGACCATGCCGAGCAAACATATCTTCCTCACCGGCGCCAGCCGTGGCATCGGCGCGGTGGTCGCGCTGGAACTGGCCCGCCAGGGCCACCGGGTCGGCTGCCTGTCGCGCCGCGGCGAAGGCCCGGAGGGCATCGAGGTGCCGGCGGCGTTGAAGGCCAACCTGGTGCTGCTCAAGGGCGACATCCTCGACCGCGCCAGCATGGGCCAGGCGCTGGCGGCGTTCGCCGCCGAAGTGGGGCGCATCGACGGGGTGGTCAACAACGCGGGTATCCACCTCGAAGGCCCGGCCCGGGAGCAGAGCCTGGCCGACTTCGACCAGGTGCTGCAGACCAACGTCACCGCGACCTTTTCACTGTGCCAACTGGCCTACCCGTACCTGCAGGGCGAGGGTGGGCTGATCGTCAACCTGGGCTCGTTCTTCGACAAGCTCGGGGTGCGCCGCAACGCCGCCTATGCCGCCTCCAAGGCCGCGGTGGCGGCGGTCGGGCGCTGCCTGGCGGTGGAATGGGCCAGCCGCGGCATCCGCGTGTTGACGGTGGCCCCGGGGTATATCGAAACAGACCTCAACAAAGACTTTCTCGCCAGCGAGAAGATCAAGGCGTTTCTCGCTTCGCGCATTCCGGTCGGTGGCCCCGCCCAGGCGGCCGACGTGGCGCGGCTGATCGGCCTGTTGTACGCCAGTGACATCGGTTTTTTCACCGGCGAAACCCTGTACCTCGACGGCGGCCAGGGCATGGCGCTGTAGCCGGTGTACGCGGCGAAGACACCGGCGCCCCACACGCGCCAGTGACCGGCCAGCAAAGGCAGTGGAATCAAAGGGTTGGTGGTTGCCGGCGAACTGGTACAGCCCTTGCAAAACAGCACTCAGGCCATCGTGGGCACACCGCGCCGGTCAGGATGGTGAACAAACACAATAATACGCATCCCTCGGAGGCAACCATGCCACACCTCAACGCAGGCACTGCCCACACCTCGATCGTGAAGGTGGCGGTGGCCAGCTTCATCGGCACCTTGATGGAGTATTTCGACTTCTTCCTGTTCGGCACCGCGGCGGCGCTGATCTTCAACAAGGTGTTCTTCCCCACCCTCGACCCGCTGCTCGGCACCCTGGCGGCGTTCGGCACCTTTGGCGCGGCGTTCATCGCCCGGCCGCTGGGCGGGATCGTCTTCGGCCACTTCGGCGACCGCCTCGGGCGCAAGACCATGCTGGTGCTGAGCCTGCTGATGATGGGCCTGGCAACCCTGTCGGTGGGCTTGATGCCCACCTATGAGCAGGTCGGCATCTGGGCGCCGGTGCTGTTGATCACCGCGCGCCTGGTGCAGGGCGTGGCGATAGGCGGCGAGTGGAGCGGCGCGGTGCTGATGGCGGTGGAACACGCGCCACCGGCGCGCCGGGCGTTCTATGGCAGCTGGCCGCAGTGTGGTATCCCGGCCGGGTTGGTGCTGGCCACCGCGTCGTTCTACTTCGTGCAACTGCTGCCCGAGGAGCAAATGCTCAGTTGGGGCTGGCGGGTGCCGTTCATCGCCAGCGCGCTGCTGGTGGTGCTGGGGTTGTACATCCGCTTGAAAATCACCGAAACCCCGGCCTTCACCGAGGTCAAACGCAGGGCCTGGAAGCGCGCTTCCCGGTGGCCCAGGTGTTCAAGCGCGCGGGTAAATCGGTGCTGATCACCATGTTCGCCATGGCCGCGGCGAACATCCTGTTCTACATCGCCACGGTGTTCATCCTCAAGTACGGCTCTACCACCGTCGGGCTGTCGCGGGCGACCATTCTGGGCGCGGTGTGCCTGGCCTCGCTGGTGCAGATCTTCACCATCCCGCTGATTGCCCTGGTGGCCGACCGGCTGGGCCGGCGGGTGGTGCTGATGGCCGGCTGCGTGGCGACCATGCTGTTGGCGTTTCCGATCTTCTGGCTGGTGGATTCGGGCAGCGCGCTGAACGTGTACCTGGCGCTGATGCTGTGCCTGCCGCTGCTGCATGCGTCCACTTACGGGCCGCTGGCGAGTTTCGTCACCGAGCAGTTCGACACCGAACTGCGCTACACCGGCTCGGCCATCGGCTACCATGGCGGCGGCTTGATCCACAGCGGCCCGGTGCCGTTCGTGGCGGCCACCCTGGTGGCCTGGGCCGGCGCTTCGTGGCCGCTGGCGGTGTACATCATGATCGGCGGCGCGCTCACCTTCATCGCCGTGGCGCTGTCGCGGGAAACCGCGCCCCATGCGCAAACGGCGCCGAGGGCGGCCACGGTGCCGGTGGGCGGGCAGGTGATTCGTTGACTGCAGGGCCCATCGCCCGGCACAGGCGGAGTGCGGGACTACGGCCTTCCACCAGATTTTGGCCTGGTCAAGTTTCTCCGGACACCTCAATAAGTGGTGTCTAGGCAGCTAGCCGCTCGTACTCGTTCGGTGCTCTGTAGCCCAAGGTCGAGTG
>NZ_JBIBKC010000025.1:0-47406 GCF_042958985.1 Pseudomonas sp. NPDC007930 | reverse complement strand
GTGGGAGGCCGGCTGTGCCGGGCGATGGGCCCTGAAGCTCATGCACAAAATCAGCAGAGCTCACAGATTGATCTCTTCCGTAAAGCCGTGAAATGACTTAAGTGAACAGCATTACGGCTGTGCCGGGCGAAGGGCACAGCCAGGCCATGCACTCAGTAAAACCACCTGAAAGAACCAGGGCTGTCACCCTCGTTTTGCCGCCTTGGCCCGCGCCGCCCGTTGCCGGCGCACTTCCATTGGGTCTGCCAACAGCGGCCGGTACACCTCCACCCGGTCCCCGGCCTCCAGCACCTGCTCGGCCGGCTGCTTGATCAGCTTGCCGAAAATACCCATCGGCGCCGTGGCCAGGTCCAGTTCGGGAAAACGCCCCGCCAAACCGGCCAGCTCAACCGCCTGCAAGGCTGTGGTCCCGGGTGGCACCTGCAGCGCCAGCAGCACCTGCTCGGCCACACCCGCGTGCACCACTTCAACCGCCAGGGTGTTAGCCATGAAGCTGCTTGGCCCGCTGGCAAAAGGCGTCTACCAGGGTGTTGGCGGCCTGGTTGAACAGCGGCCCGAGGGTGGCGCGCACCAACGGCCCGTCGTAGTCGAAGGAGAGGTCCAAGCTGATTTTGCAGGCCTTCTCGCCCAGCGGCTTGAACACCCAGATGCCGTGCAACTGGGTGAACGGCCCCTCCTCGAGGTTCATCTCGATGCGCTGGCCCGGCTCAAGCGTGTTGGCGGTCACCAGCTTCTGGCTGAGGCCGCCCTTGGCCACCTCGAGGCTGGCGCGCATGTGCGTTGCGCTTTGCTCCAGCACCGTGGTGGCCGAGCACCACGGCAGAAACTCCGGATAACGCGCCACATCGTTGACCAGGTCGAACAGCGCCTGGGCGGGATACGGCAGCAAGGCCGAGCGTTGTATATGGGTCGTCATCTATCCGTCGCGTCCAAGGCCGGGTGAGCGAGGTGCACGGTAGCGCACCGGCCCGGCCATTCAGGTCAAAAGTGTGAGCGGTATTGTCCGGGATTCGTTCCGCGTGCTCAAGGCCATAGCCGACCGCCGCGCTTGCCCCTATAATGCGCGCCCTATGGCTAAGCAAAAGAAACACCCCACCGGTACCATCGCGCTCAACAAGAAGGCGCGCCACGACTACTTCATCGAGCACCGCTTCGAGGCTGGCCTCGCCCTGTCGGGCTGGGAAGTGAAAAGCCTGCGTGCCGGCAAGGCCCAATTGGTCGACAGCTACGTGCTGCTCAAAGACAACGAAGCCTGGCTGTTCGGTGCCCACATCACGCCGTTGAATGCCGCCAGCACCCACGTGATCGCCGACCCGATCCGTACCCGCAAGCTGCTGCTCAACCGCAAAGAGCTCGACCGCCTGTACGCCGACGTGCAACAAAAGGGCTACACCTGCCTGGCCACGGCGCTGTACTGGAAGTCGCACCTGATCAAATGCGAAATCGCGCTGGCCAAGGGTAAAAAAGCCTTCGACAAGCGTGACACCGAGCGCGAGCGCGATTCGAACCGCGAAATGCAGCGCGCCGTACGCAACAAGGGCAAGGAAGAGTAACGCCGGCGCGGCCCCCGCCGCGCCCCGTTACAGCCCGCGCCGCCGCTCTGCCCTCGCCTCCCGCTCCGCCTCCTGGCGGGCCTCCTGCAGCACCTCTTGCACGTACAGCAAATGCCGGCTAGACACCTCCCGCGCAAGCTCGGCGTGGCCGCCCATGATGGCTTCGAACAGTTCCCGGTGCTGGGCGATCAGCATGTCGCGGGTTTCACTGCGCTGCTTGTACATGCCGCCGATGTTGGTCACCACGTTGCGCTTGAGCAGGTCGAACAGCCCGCGAATGGTGTGCAGCAACACCAGGTTGTGGCTGGCTTCGGCGATGGCCAGGTGGAAGGTGGCGTCGGCCGCGCCCTCTTCGGCGCGGGTCACCTCGCCGGCACGGTGGTAACAGCCCAACAGTGCCTCGAAGGCCGCGGTCAGGCGCTCGCGGTCCGCTTCGGTGGCGCGCAGGGCGGCGTAATAGGCGCACGAGGCCTCGAGGGTGTGGCGGAACTCGAGCAGGTCATGCTGGGCATCCGGGCTGGCCTCGAGCAGCATCATCAGCGGGTCGCTGAAGGTCGCGCCCAAGGCCTCGACCACAAAGTGCCCGCCGCCCTGGCGGCTGACCAGAATGCCCTTGGCCACCAGCTTCTGGATCGCCTCGCGCAGCGACGGGCGTGACACGCCGAACTGCTCGGCCAGCACCCGTTCGGCCGGCAGGCGGTCGCCGGCCTTGAGCGAGCCCTCGAGCAGCATGGCCTCCAGCCGCTCGATGATCCCGTCGGAAAGGCGCCGTTGGCGAACCTGATCAAACCCCATTGCAATCTCCACACCCCTGAAGCGGGTGCCCATTCTCGCCGATTCGGCGGCGCCGGGCACGCACCGCTTGCAGCGGCCTTCGACCAAGGTCGCAGCGAGGCAAATTGACACACCCCAGCCTAGGGTTTTAACCTAGCGGCCACTGGTTGTAAATTGGTATTACCAATTTACAATCAGCCCCAGAGCCGACCAAAAACAAACAAGGCCCACCTCCATGCATCCATGGCAACAACTCTATAGCCCCCTGGGCAGCCTCGGGCTGTCCGCCGCGGCCGCTGTGCTTCCGATCGTGTTCTTCTTCGTTGCCCTGGCCGTGTTACGGCTGAAGGGCCATGTGGCGGGCAGCGTTACGCTGTTGCTGGCGCTGCTGGTGGCGGTACTGGCCTTTGGCATGCCGGCTGGCATGGCCCTGGCCGCCGCGGGCTATGGCTTTATGTACGGCCTGTGGCCGATTGCCTGGATCATCGTGGCCGCGGTGTTCTTGTATAAATTGACGGTGAACAGCGGCCAGTTCGAGGTGATCCGCAGCTCGGTGCTGTCTATTACCGACGACCAGCGCCTGCAAGTGTTGCTGATCGGCTTCTGCTTTGGGGCCTTCCTCGAAGGCGCCGCCGGCTTTGGCGCGCCGGTGGCGATCACCGCCGCGCTGCTGGTGGGGCTGGGCTTCAACCCGCTGTACGCCGCCGGCCTGTGCCTGATCGCCAACACCGCGCCGGTGGCCTTTGGCGCGCTGGGCATCCCGATTATCGTGGCAGGCCAGGTGACCGGCATCGACGCGATGAAAATCGGCGCCATGGCCGGCCGGCAACTGCCGCTGCTGTCGCTGTTCGTGCCGTTCTGGCTGGTGTTCATCATGGACGGCCTGCGCGGCGTGAAAGAAACCTGGCCCGCCGCGCTGGTGGCCGGCGGCAGCTTCGCCGTGACCCAGTACTTCACCTCGAATTTCATTGGCCCGGAACTGCCCGACATCACCTCGGCGCTGGCCAGCCTGGTCGCCACCACGTTGTTCCTGAAAACCTGGCAGCCGCAGCGCGCGCAACTGGCCGCCAGCGCCGGCGCTGCCGCGGTGCAGCCGGAAGCGCCGGCGCAGTACAGCGGCGCTGAAGTGTTCAAGGCCTGGTCGCCGTTTCTGATCCTCACCGTGCTGGTGACGATCTGGACGCTCAAGCCGTTCAAGGCGCTGTTCGCCGCCGGTGGCGCGCTGTACGGCACGGTGCTGAACGTGGCGGTCCCGCACCTGGACCAGTTGGTGATCAAAACCGCGCCGATCGTGGCCGCGCCAACCCCGGTGGCGGCGGTGTTCAAGTTCGACCCGATCTCGGCCACCGGCTCGGCGATTTTCCTCGCCGCGCTGATCAGCATGGTGGTGTTGCGGGTATCGCCAAAAATTGGCCTGACAACTTTCAAAAGCACGGTGCTGGAGCTGCGCTGGCCGATCCTGTCGATCGGCATGGTGCTGGCCTTTGCGTTCGTGACCAACTACTCAGGGATGAGCGCCACCCTGGCCCTGGTGCTGGCCGGCACCGGCGCGGCGTTCCCGTTCTTCTCGCCGTTCCTGGGCTGGCTGGGGGTGTTCCTGACCGGCTCGGACACCTCCTCCAACGCGCTGTTCAGCTCGCTGCAGGCCACCACCGGGCACCAGATTGGCGTGAGCGACACCTTGCTGGTGGCGGCCAATACCAGCGGCGGGGTCACCGGCAAGATGATCTCGCCGCAGTCGATCGCCGTGGCCTGCGCCGCCACCGGTTTGGTGGGTAAAGAATCCGACCTGTTCCGCTTCACCCTCAAGCACAGCCTATTCTTCGCAACGGTGGTGGGCCTGATCACCCTCGCTCAGGCGTACCTGTTCACCGGCATGCTGGTGCATTGAAACCGCCCGGCCGGGCGCCACCCGCGCGCCCGGCCAGCGTTCGTTTAACCCATGGTGCGAGACCTTATGATCATATCTGCCGCAACCGACTACCGCGCCGCCGCCCAGCGCAAGCTGCCGCCGTTCCTGTTCCACTACGCCGACGGCGGCGCCTACGCCGAGCGCACCCTGCGCAACAACGTTGAAGACCTCGCCGGCATCGCCCTGCGCCAGCGGGTGCTGAAGAACATGGCCGAGCTGAGCCTGCACACCCAATTGTTCAACGAAACCCTGAGCATGCCGGTGGCCCTCGCCCCGGTCGGGTTGACCGGCATGTTCGCCCGCCGCGGCGAAGTGCAAGCCGCGCGCGCCGCCACCGCCAAGGGCATCCCCTTTACCCTCTCGACCGTGTCGGTGTGCCCGATCGAAGAAGTGGCGCCGGCGATCGACCGGCCGATGTGGTTCCAGCTGTACGTGCTGCGCGACCGCGGCTTTATGCGCAACGCCCTGGAGCGGGCCAAGGCCGCTGGGGTCACCACCCTGGTGTTCACCGTCGACATGCCGGTACCCGGCGCCCGTTACCGCGACGCCCACTCCGGCATGAGCGGCCCGAACGCGCCGCTGCGCCGCGCCTGGCAGGCGATCACCCACCCGCAGTGGGCGTGGGACGTGGGCCTGAACGGCAAGCCCCATGACCTCGGCAACATCTCCAAGTACCGCGGCAACCCCACCGGCCTGGCCGACTACATCGGCTGGCTGGGGGCCAACTTCGACCCGTCGATCTCCTGGAGCGACCTGGAGTGGATTCGCGAGTTCTGGGACGGCCCGATGATCATCAAGGGCATCCTCGACCCCCAAGACGCCCGCGACGCGGTGGCCTTTGGCGCCGACGGCATCGTGGTCTCGAACCACGGCGGCCGCCAGCTCGACGGCGTGCTCAGCAGTGCCCGCGCCTTGCCGGCGATTGCCGACGCGGTGAAAGGCGAGTTGAAGATCCTCGCCGACTCCGGCATCCGCAACGGCCTCGACGTGGTGCGGATGATCGCCCTCGGCGCCGACGCCGTGCTGATCGGCCGCGCCTGGCTGTACGCCCTGGCCACCCACGGCGAGGCCGGGGTGAAAAACCTGCTCGAGCTGTTCGAAAAAGAAATGCGCGTGGCCATGGTGCTGACCGGCGCCAAGAGCATCAGCGACATCACCCGCGACTCGCTGGTCCGCGAACTGGGCGCCTGAGCGCCGCCCGCCCCCTGATGGCCCGGGCCGAGCAACCCCACAGAGGTTGCCGCCCGGCAAAGGAGACTGCATGAGCCTGCCCGCCCCGTTCCTGCGTGATGCCGAGCGTTTGATCCCCACCGCGCGGCGCTTCAGCGACCCGGCCTCGACCCTGGCCTTTGGCACCGACGCCAGCTTCTACCGGCTGCTGCCCAAGCTGGTGGTGCGGGTAGAGAGCGACGACGAAGTGATCGCCCTGCTCAAGCTGGCCCAGCGCGACCAGGTGCCGGTGACCTTCCGCGCCGCCGGCACCAGCCTCTCCGGCCAGGCCATCAGCGGCTCGGTGCTGCTGGTGCTGGGCGATGCCTGGAACGGCCACAGCATTCGCCAACAGGGCGAGCAGATCCGCCTGCAACCGGGGGTGATCGGCGCCCAGGCCAACAGCTGGCTGGCCCCCTACGGGCGCAAGATCGGCCCAGACCCAGCCTCGATCAACGCCTGCAAAATCGGCGGCATCGTCGCCAACAACGCCAGCGGCATGTGCTGCGGCACCGCGCAAAACACCTACCACACCCTCGCCGGCATGCGCCTGATCCTCGCCGACGGCACCCTGCTCGACACCGAAAGCCCGGCCAGCGTGGCAGCCTTTGAACACAGCCACGCCGCGCTGCTCGAGCAACTCGCCGAACTCGGCCGGCGCACCCGCGCCAACACCGCCTTGGCGGATAAGATCCGCCACAAATACCGGCTGAAGAACACCACCGGCCTCTCGCTCAACGCCCTGGTGGACTACCACGCGCCGCTAGAAATCCTCAGCCACCTGCTGGTTGGCTCCGAGGGCACCCTGGGGTTTATCAGCGCGGTGACCTACAACACCGTGGCCGATTACCCGCACAAAGCCACCGCGTTGATCGTGTTCGCCGATGTGGCCACCTGCTGCAACGCCGTGACCGTGCTCAAGCAACAACCGGTGGCCGCGGTGGAACTGCTCGACCGCCGCAGCCTGCGCTCGGTGCAGAACAAACCCGGCATGCCGGCGTTCGTGCGCGAATTACCCACCAGCGCCTGCGCGCTGTTGATCGAAACCCGCGCCGCCAGCGTGGAACAGCTGCACGGCAACATCGAGCAGGTGACCGGCAGCCTGGCCGGCTTCCCGCTGCAAGCGCAGGTGCCGTTCAGCCAAGACCCAGCGGAAAACGCCCGGCTCTGGGCGATCCGCAAAGACACCTTCCCCGCCGTCGGCGCCGTGCGCGAAACCGGCACCACGGTGATCATCGAAGACGTGACCTTCCCCGTGGAGCAACTGGCCGAAGGGGTGAACCGGCTGATCGCGCTGTTCGACAAACACCACTACGACGAAGCGATCCTGTTCGGCCACGCGCTGGAGGGCAACCTGCACTTCGTGTTCACCCAGGGCTTCAACAACCCGGCGGAGATCGCCCGCTACCAGGCCTTTATGGACGACGTGGCGCAGCTGGTGGCAGTGGAATTCGGCGGCTCGCTCAAGGCCGAGCACGGCACCGGCCGCAACATGGCGCCGTTCGTGGAGCTGGAATGGGGCGCAGAGGCCTACCAACTGATGTGGCAGCTCAAGCACCTGCTAGACCCTACCGGCATCCTCAACCCCGACGTGGTGCTCAGCCGCGACCCGCACATCCACCTCAAGCACCTTAAGCCGCTGCCCGCCGCCGATGAGCTGGTGGATAAATGCATCGAATGCGGCTTTTGCGAGCCGGTGTGCCCGTCCAAGGGGCTGACCTTGAGCCCCCGCCAACGCATCGTGATGTGGCGCGACATCCAGGCAAAAAAACGCGCCGGCAGCAGCACCCACGACCTCGAAGCCCACTTCAACTACCAGGGCCTCGACACCTGCGCCGCCACCGGCCTGTGCGCGCAACGCTGCCCGGTGGGCATCAACACCGGCGAGCTGGTGAAAAAACTGCGCGGCCAGCAGGCCCAACACGGCAAAACCGCCGGCTGGCTGGCCGAGCACTTTGCCGCCACCCTGCAAGGCGCGCGCTTTACCCTGCGCGGCGCCGACAGCGCGCGCCGGCTGCTGGGCGCGCCACGCCTGGCGAAGTGGTCCGCCGCCCTCAGCCGCGCCAGCGGCGAACGCCTGCCGCGCTGGAACCGCGCCCTGCCACAGGCGGTGGCGCCGATCAGCTTCAGCCCGCCCACCGCCAGCGACCGGCCACGGGTGGTGTACCTGCCCGCGTGCGTGTCTCGGGTGATGGGCCCCGCCGCCGGCGACCGCGAACAAAGCACCCTGCTCGCGAAAACCCAGCGCCTGCTGGAAAAAGCCGGTTACAGCGTGGTGATCCCGGAACAACTCGCCGCCCTCTGCTGCGGCCAACCCTTCGCCTCAAAAGGCTACGAAGAAGCCGCCGAACAAAAACGCCAGCAACTGCTCGGCGCCCTGCTCAAAGCCAGCCGCGGCGGGCTAGACCCGATCTACTGCGACACCAGCCCCTGCACCCTGCGCCTGGCCCAGGGCCTGGCCAGCAGCCAACTCGACCTCTACGACCCGGTGCGCTTCATCCGCACCCACCTGCTCGACAAACTGGTGTTCACCCCCCAGGCGGAACCGGTGGCCGTGCACGTGACCTGCAGCACCCAGCACCTGGGCGAAAGCCAGGGCCTGATCGACATCGCCCGGCGCTGCAGCCAGCAGGTGGTGATCCCCGAAGGCATTCACTGCTGCGGCTTCGCCGGCGACAAGGGCTTTACCACGCCCCAGTTGAACGCACACGCCCTGCGCTCACTCAAAGAAGCAGTGCAGCACTGCAGCGAAGGCATCTCCACCAGCCGCACCTGCGAGATCGGCCTGTCGCACCACGGCGGCATCGATTACCACGGCCTGGTGTACCTGGTCGACCGGGTGACCACCGCCAAAACACCTGCCGCGAACTGACCCTAAATCGCCCCAAAATGGGGCGATTTTGCTTTGAACCACAGAGTTTTTAACAAAACTTGTAAGCGCGTGAAGAAAAAACGAACCCCCATCACAGGGCAAAGTCAATCCTGATAAGCCCGGCCATTCGGGTGAACCCTGTACCTCGGCACCGGCTTTTTACGCTCAATGCCGAGCCCATCGTTCGAGGAGATTTACCCATGAAACGCACCGTGATCACTGGTTTGTTCCTCTCCACCGCGCTGCTGGCCGCCTCGCCGGTGTTCGCCGCCGACGACCTCTGCGCCGCCAACCTGCAGAAGATCAACGACGAGCTGACCACCGTGGGCGCGTCTAACCCGTCGCTGGAAAAAGGCGTGCAGAACAAGGTGGATGCCGCCAAGGCTTCGCAAGCCAAGGGCGACACCAAGGACTGCATCGCGCAGACCCAGAAAATCCTCACCGAGCTGGACAAAACCACCAAGAAAGGCGGCGCCGCGGGCAACTGATGGCGCACGGCGCCGGGCCGGCCTTCACGGGAGGGTCGACTTGGCGCGGCTTTGGCGGTAGACTGCGCGGCAACCGTCGGTACATTGACGGATCGGGGCCGATCAGGATTCGACGCCGGTAACGAAACTTTAGGTGCATGCCGAGTTGGTAACAGAACTCGTAAATCCACTGTTGCAACTTCTTATAGTTGCCAATGACGAAACCTTCAACGCTGAGGCTCGCCTGGCTGCTTAATCGCGGCTAACGACCAATGCGTTCTGGTCACTTCGGTGCCAGCAGTCGCTAGGGGATGCCTGTAAACCTGAACCGACTGTCATACAGAACAGGATCGCCGCGTAGTACGTCGTGGACGAAACGGCTAAAACTTACACGACTCGCCCAAAGCACCCTGCCCCTCGGGCGGCCGCGGGTTAACTCAGTAGAACGGGCTAAGCATGTAGTACCGACAGCGGAGTACTGGCGGACGGGGGTTCAAATCCCCCCGGCTCCACCACTTTTACATCTAAAGACGTCCAAGGGCGTCTTTTTTTGTGCCTGAAAGCCAGTAAAATCAAGGGTTTCAGGTCCAATGGTGTCCGAGGCTATCCGAGCAGATCCTACAATCTATGTATTCCACGTGGTATTCCAAGGCTACCACTGGTATTTTTTGGAATACACGAGCCTCTGGAGACGACCATGTGCGCCCAAGCTGCGCGGCTTTCAGACCTGAAGGTCAAGGCCGCTAAACCTGCTGAAAAAGACTACATCCTCACCGATGGTGACGGCCTGCAAATGAGAGTCAGGGCCAATGGCTCGAAGCTCTGGAATTTCAATTACATCCACCCAGTGACCAAAAAGCGCGTGAACATGGGGCTGGGCACCTTTCCGGAGGTCGGCCTAGCTCTAGCGCGCAAACGGACCGTAGCGGCGAGAGAGCTTGTTGCTCAAGGGCTAGATCCGAAGGAAGCGCGAAGCGCAGATCGCCAGGCCCTCAAAGCGACTGTGGAGCACACCTTTAAAAATGTGGCGATCGCATGGTTTGAGCTGAAGAAGGACGCAGTCACCCCCGCCTATGCCGAGGACATTTGGCGATCGCTTACACTGCACGTTTTTCCTGACCTTGAGGCAACGCCGATATCCGCGGTCACTGCACCGACGGTGATCAAGCTGCTTCGCCCGCTGGAGACAAAGGGCAGTCTCGAGACAGTCAAGCGCCTAAGCCAGCGTTTGAACGAAATCATGACTTACGGCGTGAATTCCGGTTTGATTCATTCTAACCCGCTGACTGGAATTCGATCGGTCTTTAAAAAGCCGAAAAAGAAAAATATGGCAGCCCTCGCTCCCGATGAGCTGCAAGAGCTCATGCATGCGGTTGCCAACGCCAGTATAAAAAGGACCACTAGATGCTTGATCGAATGGCAACTGCACACCATGACTCGCCCGGCAGAAGCAGCCACGACTCGCTGGGCGGACATCAACTTCGAGAAGAAAATCTGGATCATTCCACCCGAGCGAATGAAGAAGCGACGCACTCACATCATCCCACTTACCGATCAGGCAATCGCGCTATTGAATGCGATAAAGCCCCTCAGTGGTCACCGGGAGTACGTTTTTCCGGCTGACCGCAACCCCCGCACACACTGCAATAGCCAGACGGCAAATATGGCACTGAAGCGAATGGGGTTCGAAGGCCGGCTCGTAAGTCACGGTATGCGCTCGATGGCCAGCACCATTCTCAATGAGCAAGGGTGGGATCCTGAGCTAATCGAGGTTGCGCTTGCTCATGTGGACAAGGACGAGGTACGTAGCGCTTACAATCGTGCGGATTACATTGAACGTCGCCGGCCGATGATGGCTTGGTGGAGCCAGCATATCCAAACGGCAGCCGCTGGAAATTTAGCGATCTCCGCCGTATGAAAACTTATCGCCGGGAATCCTCCGAGGGATTCCCGGTGGGCATTATATTTTTTTGTCGCAGATCCAGCATTCCGCCGCAAACGTCTGTCGAACACACCTTCAGATCCCCAGACCAATGGAAGGATATCCACCCATTGTGGGTTCCACGATCACTCAGCGAGCGTGTCGAGGCGGTGCGTTCGCCGGGCGTGAACGCACCAGCCCTCTGGGTACCCTCGCAGAACTGATGTGCCCTCCCAATGGATTTCTTTGGCCAAGTTGCCGTCATGTGAACCAGAGCTGATTATCGCCTTTAGCAACAGCCTGCAATCGTCCTCCGCAGGCAAGCTTCTGTGGGAATCCTTCGAGGCAAGTGGCTCGCTGGACCATGTCATTAAATTCTCTTAATACGCGACCTATGTGTTTAGCGCACCGAAAGCCGGCTGGCGGGTGCCGGTAGCGGGCATCGGCATCTGTCCAGCTTCGATTTCGGGTACGATGGCGCTGTTGTAAAAACGGCTTGGGAACGTCCGCAATTACGGCCATAGCGATTTGGATGTATGCCGCAGGTACGACGAATTTCCAAACCTGCCGAGCCGCAAAGGCTAGCCAAGGAGCCTAGGGCTGGCACATTAGATAGATGGGAATTACTGTGTCGGGGTACCCGAAATGAAAATCGAAGACTTCAAAGACGTGTAAGCGATGTGACACGCCATGCTAGGACGAACATGATTTATCAGACGCCGCGCTATATGCTTTCGAGCGCAGATGCCGCTTCTGCCCTTCTGGCAACTGATCGAGCCATGGTCGACAGCCCAGCCCAAATTGGTAGAAGACCTGTCGCGCAACGAGCCCGCTGAAAGCTCTACAGAGTCAATGAACAAGGGGTATTCGTGGAATCACTTCGTCAGCATTTTACCGGCGTTGCTGCCAAGTACCTGTCCCGTGTGGATGCAACTCGAAACTCGAACCAGCATGAAATAGGTTCGAACGCCTTCGCCAGGATTTTGGGTGAGCCAGGCCAGGCGACCATCCCCCTGCGTGGCGTCTTTTTCTATTTCAGCGATGACAAGGATGAACCGCTTCGCGCCTCGGGTGAGTTAACCTGGTACGATTCCCGTCGCAACAACCCGAACCGTGGTCCGGAGTATCGCCTCTACTATCCGGATAATTCCGTGACTCTGAGGATGACCGAAACGGACTTCTGTCTGGTCGCGGTCAAACCCGACAGTACGGTGATGATAATCATCACGCCAGGCGGATCAACCAGTGAAAGTCAGCTTCGCTGGCTGTTCGGGATCGACCACGTATCCAGCGACCGTTTCCATACAAGGGAGGTGGAGGGCACGCGCCATGTCAACGTCATCGAGTCGATGATCCTAGAAGAACTGGGACTTGAACCGGTAGGAGGGGATGAGGACTGGCTTGACAGACTGGTCCAACAATTCGGCGGAAGCTTTCCTTCTACTGCCGCCTTCAGCGGGTTCGCTAGGGAAACATGTCCAGGCGATGTTCGTGCGTATGATTCAGCCGACACCATGCTGATGGCATGGATGAACCATGAGGAAATGCTGTTCCGGACCCTCGAACGCTATTTGGTCCAGGTCCAGCTGGATAATGGCTTCGACAGTGTGGAGCATTTCATCAAGGTCTCACTAAGCGTACAGAATCGAAGGAAATCGCGTGTGGGTCATGCGCTCGAGCATCACTTAGCTGCGGTATTCGATGCGCACCGAATCCCTTTCGGAAGGCAGGTCCAGACAGAGAATCGTGCGACAGCGGACTTTCTGTTCCCAGGACAGCAGGCTTACCTCGATCCGGCATACCCAGATGACAGGCTGATCATGCTGGCCTCGAAATCGACCTGCAAGGATCGCTGGCGTCAGGTACTGACTGAGGCACGCCGCATCCGGGTGAAGCATTTGCTGACCCTAGAGCCAAGCATCAGCGTCCACCAGACCAATGAAATGCAGGCACACGACCTTCAGCTGGTTGTCCCGGTCAGCCTCCTCGAGAGCTATTCCCCGGTTCAGCGGCAGTGGCTGCAAAGTCTGGATCAATACATCGGGCAGATCCGGCACACTCTCGGGACATGAGCATGGAAACACCCTTTGGTTCTCTCAGGGATATCGATCTTGATGACGCCCAGACCGTCTACGAAATCCTTGCTCATGACAAGCATAGCGTTGCCGAAGGCATGGTGGTCGAAAGCCTTTTCGATCAGATCATCGAGCATATTCCAAAGGTCGTTGAAGGCGGTTCGGCAATACTGCTTGATGTCGAGACCTTCATCACGCGGGATCGTGCAGACTTCAACGTACGGCATGCCTTTGTCTGGGCACGTACAAAAGGGCACGGCCTAGGAAGGTACCTGAACGCGCTGGAGAAAGGATTCAGGGTCTACCTCCTAGAGTGGGTCGAGGATTCGGCCTTTTTCATGGCGAGGGTCATCAGACACGGGCGAACGGTAAAGCGTATACCGCTTGCGGAGCTGGTTGAGGAACTGGGCTCCCGCCATGGCAAGAAGCATGAGGTGACCGCGGGGGTAAAGGACGCGGAGCGTCATCTCGGAGCTTTCTGGGGATATCTGAAGCAACGTCCCCGGAGCTATCTCAAATACAATGTCGCCCTGCCACGGCTGCTGGTCAACTGGGGGATCCAGCCATGGTTCACGAGCGTCTGGAACATCGACCGGGTTGCCATCATGGGCGACAAGATCTGGGCCTTAGAAGTGAAACACAAATTTCCATATGGTGATCCCGGGCCTCTGGAGTTCGGACTTAATACTGGCGAAGCGTATCTCCTGAAGGATTTAGGGGAAATTGGTATCAATGCCTTGCACGCTATAATCGTGAAGCCTTATTGGGATAAAAAAGTAGGGTCATCCTATCTGGTGACCGACTTTGATGTCCGCGACAAGGCTCTCCTACTGGGGTTAACGGTCGGCACCAAGGAAATAACAAGGATACTAGCGGACGCACCTCGCTCCTCACCGAACCATACGAGTATCGACGGAAAAACCAGGCAAAAATACTATGGCATGGCTGCGACGAATTTCATTCGTCTGTCGTTCCTCTGCAATCGCGAGGAAATAGCAAAACGCCTATGTCTCCTACTTCAGGGAAAGCTGACGGATTACTGCAGCGATGATCAGCTCCAGTCCCTTAGAATCAATAAGACCTGAAAAATCCGCGGTCAGTGAATATCGATGGTGGACGACAAGTTGTCGCGAGGGATAATTTTCCTTAGTGCCCACTGACCATGCTAGGCGCTGCGGCTGGCCTTGCTGGAGGATCGTGCTTGCGGCCTGCCACCCTATCAGCGGGTGAACGTATCGGCGGATGTATAACCTAAGGGGATGCCAGGTCGCAACAGTGCTGCGATTGATCTTGGACCAATGCCATTGTTGCTGGAGGGATATGGACGTTGTAGACCCCCTGACCCGCTCGCGAATGATGTCGGGAATTCGTGGAAAGAACACAAGACCGGAGCTGATGGTACGGCGGTTCCTCCACGCTCATGGCTATCGCTTCCGCGTCCATCGCAAGGACCTGCCGGGCAATCCCGACCTTGTGTTTCCAAAGCTGAAAGTCTGCATATTCGTGCACGGCTGCTTCTGGCATCGTCACCCAGGCTGCCGCTACGCGACCAATCCGAAGACCAGACCAGAATTCTGGAATGATAAGTTTCAGAAAAATGTTGCCCGAGATCTGACAAACACCGGGAGTCTGGAAGCGGCGGGCTGGCGAGTGATCATCGTCTGGGAGTGCCAGTTAAAAAACGACGAGCAAACCCTCGCCAGATTGCTCTCGATGCTGGAGCAGTTCAGGCAACAGTCAGTGACCAGCGCGAAGGCATCCTCCGGCAGGGCGACGTAGCGGCGCAGCACGCGTGAAACGTGTTCAAGCGGTTAATGCACAGATCCGGCTACAAGGTATTTCTGGATATTGCGGCCACCTCGAGCTTGGAATGCTCAAGATTCGGAGGACCGCAATATCGTCAAGCCATGCTCAATAGGCAAGCGCCATCTCCAGCTGGGGCTGCTCGGCATCGATGGTCTTGGCTTTTGCAGCCAAGATTCTATCCTTCATCAGTCTGGCCACAGCCTCGAAAACCGGCACCGCCACGGAGTTGCCGAACTGCCGATACGCTTGGGTATCGGAAACGGGGATGACAAATGTGCTCTCCCCAGGCCTGTCGAAGCCCATAAGGCGCGCACACTCCTGAGGCGTGAGACGACGGGGCCGGTTCATCTGGTTGAGCTCGCCATAGAAGTCCAAGCCTTCGATGAAACCGCGATCGACGAGGATCTCCGAGCCGTCCTTGTGGTAACGGGCGGATAGTGTACGGGCGACGCTGTGCGGGCCGGTGAGGCCGAAGCCAAACCCATTGCCCTTTTCACGGTGCTTCTGGGCGTACTTGTAGAGGTACTCCCACAGTTTGGGGGTCAGCGTGTATTTGCTGTCGACGTCCTTGTCCAGAAGGTCTCCGAAGGAAGGTCGCTCGGCGGGATAATGTTTCGCGATGTCCCTGAGTGTGAAGCCCTGATGCACGTTCAGATCGCGCCTGAACCCGACCAGTACGATGCGCTCGCGGTGCTGGGGCAAGAATTTCGTTGCATCCACGACCTTCGGATCCGCTCCCTTGGGCGCATTGACGTCCGCCACCTCGTAGCCGAGCTCGTCCAGCGTCTCGCAGATGATGCGGAAAGTGTTGCCCTTGTCATGGCTCTTGAGATTCTTTACGTTTTCCAGCAGGAAGGCTGCCGGACGCTTGGCTGCGAGAATGCGGGCCACGTCGAAGAACAGGGTGCCTTGGGTTTCGCATTCGAAGCCGTGCTTGCGACCCAGCGAGTTCTTCTTGGAGACGCCGGCCAGCGAGAATGGCTGGCAGGGGAAGCCTGCCAGAAGCACATCGTGATCCGGAATCTCGCGGTCGATATGGCGGTAGGCCTCGTCCTCGCTGATCCCGGGCCTGTCGGAAAGCGTCACCGACCGAATGTCTAGGTTGAAGCGATGACGCTCGGGATCGCAGTGGTGATTGGCCTTATAGGTCCGCACCGCGTGCTGGTTCCATTCCGATGTGAAAAGGCACTCGCCACCGATGGCTTCGAACCCCTTCCTGATCCCACCGATACCGGCAAACAGGTCGATGAACGTGAAGGTCCGCTCTCCTTTCACCCGGGCGGGTAGCAACCCCTTCAGAACTGTGAAGTCGCGGTGGGACAGTGTCGGGGAAGCCTTTCCTTTTACCCACCGATTGATGGTTTCCCGGCACCAGTGCCCAGGACTGGCATCGTTGAGGACCTTGGCCAGATAGCCCTGATCGTAGATTTCCAGCAGCCGTTTGATCAGTGACAGATCATCGCTGGCGGTCCCGCCAATGCGTTCGTGCAGAGGTGCCACGACAGGCCGCAGGGAAACACCATCGCCATCCAAAACGCTCATCAACACCTCTGGGTAAAATCTGTGACTTTAAGTCACCATTTTATCCCAATATCGGTAAATGGAAAGGGTTTTTGTGAGGGTTGATGAGCTATGGCTTAGGGCTTCGGCTCAGGGCAGAGCCTTGCCATGCACTGTGCATGCAAACAGACTCGCCGTGCACTGTCATAAATGTTGATTACCGATACGGTTGGAAACGGATCCCGAGCAGGCCTATGGTTGCAGTCGCTTGCTGGGACAACGCAGTAATGGGACGCTCCTTCCTGAACCTGAAAATGGAACGGGTATAGCTGAAGAAATACGCAAACCAAGCTGAGACGATCACCTGTTCTGCGGACGATGAAGATCCGGACTGTCACCGCGTCGAGTGGTAGGTACGGCGTCTGGTTCTGACGTAGAACCTTCCTCTGGTATCGGCCATGATCAACTCGTACCATCCCGACACCAGCGATACTGAGTAGGTCGTCGAGGGTTCGGCGCATCCTGAATGAAACTGGGCCGACTATCTGTCTGTATTGGGAACACTCGACGGGACACCGTCCATAATTGATCGTCCCGAATCGACTAACATTGAGCGCGGCCCTCCGCCGAGTCTGGAGGTGCTAATAGGCTGCGCGCTCCCAAAGTTCCCTGGCACGTCCTACAACTACGCCGACGAGCCGGACTTAACCTTTGGCATGGCCAATCCCGGGGATTCACCAAGGTTCGTATTCCTGCTGAATGTCCCGGAAGGCGAATCTGCACCTACCAAGCGGTAGCCAAGGTCATTGAATTTCAGTAACAGGGCCAATTCCATGCTGGAGGTAGCAGGTATAGAAACAAATCAATGGGCAGATAGCTTCTGGCCGGCCGGCAAGTTTGACAATCCATTTGCCCGCCACCGCACTCAAACGATGCGATCATGCACACATTTTTTTGAGTAGGTAATCCAGTCAGGCCCCTGCTCCTGACTCGGCCAAGCTTGCCCGGGTCATAGCCTCATGAATCAGATCAGTCAAGAACCCGTGATGCGGTGCCTCAGGGGTTCCGACAACCATGGCGCGATCCAACCCGCTGTTAACTGTTTCGCATGCAGTTTCCGGTAGCAGCACACAAGCATGGCAGGCTGCCTTGTTGACCCGACGCGAGCCAGTTCCACCCAGATTCTCCGAGCATACAGGATCAGCAGAGCACCAGGATGCTCGGGAGAGTGCCCTGAGTACCATCGGCTCGAACAGCTCGGGCCGGCCGATACGAACCAGACCGCCAAGACTCCCTTCAGAATCTCCGGCCGCGGTGTAAATAAGGAAGGCCGCCATCGGTGCCTCTGGATCGCTTGATACGAAGATGCGTTCTTTCAGCGCCGCTGACGAGTAACCACACTCGAACACCATCTGGTTGATCAGAATATGTGCCAAAGAGTGAACCAGAAGGTATCGGGCTGCCCATTGCGGCATCCGGTTGTTACTCTGGAGTGGTGGCATGAGGTTCGTCTCATTAGCCATACGCTCTACAAAAGCTTGGTCCAGTCGATCCGTCAGCCATTTTGTATTATTCGTGAGCCATTGACGGACCGCATCTTCATTGAGCTCGACAAAGATACCTTCACCGTAATTCTTGATGGCTGGGAGCCATTGAAATGCGGGCTCTGGTGGATGAAGGAAAAGCTGGTTCATGGCCGATGACGGCATAGACTCAAGAGGTTCCTTGGCCCGTATCAGGCGCTCGAATCCACAAAGCACCCGGGTTTCCCGCAGCCGCTCGACCAGATTGATCCGCCCGAACCAAGGCTTCAGGCACTGCGGAATACGGCTATGTATGACCCTTAGCTCGGGGTCTACCCCCGGTCCTACTTCGTTGCGCAGCACGTTGTACTCTGATCTCCGGAATATTTGCGGTTCGGATTCGGCCATAACCGGCAGAGGACCACTGCCCGCCAGCGAGGTGCCTTGGCTCAGTGAATCCATGGCCTTCATGATTGAATCGTCGTCTGGAAGGCTGGAGTAATGAGGCCTCAGAATATCGTGGAGCATGCCCAAGGCATACTTATGCTGATGCAGGCTGAGAAGGGTTTTGATAGCGGTGAGATCCCCTTCATTTTGCCTTAGGATTTTCTGAATGTCGGAAACGGCCTGTTCGCTGGTCATATCCGGCAGGTAGATTGAAGATAGGATCTTGCCAAAATAGATATTCGATTGGTTTATCAGCACAGCTACCGGAGGCTCCTGGCACGGCTGGGCTGCCCGGCCTAGCCAAGGGCGCTCACCACTGCAGTCGATTCCAGCAGATTTAAGCCCTGAAATATCGATTTTCCCGCTTTCCTTGTTGCGCTCCATACCCATGGACCCAGCCAGCGTCTTCCATTTTTTGCAGGCCGAACACGAGACTTTTACCGACCGCAGGTCCGGGCCGCCCGAATCATTGAGGACCAGTCCTGCATCCCCGGGACAGGTACATCCGCACCACGCTTTCCATGGAAAATCCGCCATATGCCCATGGCTGCAGACGCTGATGAAACGTACCGGCCGCCATTTCGCTTTCTCCCCCTTTTGGAGCGGGGCCAGTTTCTTGGTCTCAAGGTTGAAACGACGCATCCTTCCGCTGAGGCTGTCAACATACCAGGTAGGAAAGCGGTGAGTCTGAATCTCCAATCTCGAGAGACCAGGATTCTGATCGTCAACACAATATTCCGGCGGCTGGCGGAATCGAGGAACCTGGAGCAGCGCGGAAAGCCGAGGCTCGTCAATCAAATGTTTACGCATGGCTGTCTCGTCTTCCCTCCAGTTGCCGCGCTCGTCCCGTTGCTTGTGCCAGAAATCCAGACCACAGACGATATTCGGAATGCCATGCTTGTCGGTATAGATGCTTCCCGGACCAAAGGGAGCAATCAGCTGCCCCAGTCGAATCTCACTGGCCATACTCTGTGTACTCCTCCGCGAAATAGTTGTTGCTGATCGCTGCCCGGGCAGAGCCGTCGACGTTGCGCATGCTGCTGAGAACCTTTACTCCCTTTAGTTTTTGTTCTGGGGCTGCGAATTCGCCTGACCACAGCATCAGGTACTCCCCGTCCTTCTTTTGCGGAAACGACCACCACTCCTGTGGATTGGTCTGCCATTTCCTGCAGAGGTCACGGTGAACCCTGTGCATGGCTTCGCACACGCGGGCCAATTCCGCTGGCTGGCCTCCCATGATGGCCTCGCAACGCGAGAGCAACAGTTCGAGCGCTTCATCCAGATAATCGGCATAGTCACCAAAGGCCTCCCCAGGCGATCTGGCGTCATGGCACTGCCTGGCCCACACCAGCAGGACGCCTGCCAAGGCTCGCTCCACTGCCTCGACCGAAAATGGTGTGGCGGAGGTCGGTTCGACCCGTTCGTAGAGACGGCGATGAAAGCTGTGGAACTGCTCGAAATGCGATCGATCACGGCTCTTGCTTGGATTGAACATACTCAGAATCAGGCCAGGGCGATCCTTCCAGCGCCGGCCGACCCGGCCCGTGACCTGGATGTATTGAGCCGATGATTTGGGTTGACCGACGACTGCCATCAAAGCCAGCCGGTCGATATCTACCCCCACTTCGATAATGTTGGATGCGAGACAGGCATCAAGAGCTTTCCTATCGTCCCAGTCCAGTGCCAGCCGGTCCATGAGCTCCACGAGTTGGGCTTGGCTTTGACGGCTGGTCAGCTCCTCGACCGAGTTGAGATAGCGTTGCTTGCTGCCCTTGAGGCCATAGCGCAGCGAGTAGTCCTTCATGCGTGCTGCAATGTCGGACTGGAACAGGGTTTGGGCACCACCCAGCTCGCGAAGGCTGTTATAAAATGCCAGCAAGGTCCACCACGCGTCCTTCTTGCAGTCCTCGAACATCCAGGCCCTGAACAGCGCGGCCGAGAAGGTACGGACCTGAGCCGTCAGGAAGGATCGGTAACCGCTGGCATGAATTCCTAGGTAGAGACGACCCTCTGCAAGCTGCCCCTCATCTTCCCTGGCGTAGAGACCGAAAAACGAGTCTCCCATCTTAAGTCCCGGGTTAGGAAAAAGCTGCAAATTCTCCCGGGCATAGACTGTGCTTACCTGATTCGTTGCACCACGAATGGTGGCCGTGGAGGCGATGATCTTGGGCCGGATCGGGTGCCGGCCTTCTCCTGCGGTACACAGCTGCTCGATCACCCCTTCATAGAGACCATAGATGGAACCCAGTGGTCCGGAAATCAGGTGAAACTCATCCTGAATCACCAGTCCTGGCGGGCGTCTGATACGGGCGACCTCCCCGTCTCCGTAATGATGGAAGCCAAAGAGTGCGCCGGTTTCAGGTTTCCATGCCATCATTGCGAATTTATCCGCCGTGGCGATGAACATGGACGGCGGGTCTTTGTAGATGGCTTCGTCGATCACTTCGACAGGAAGCCTGTCACGCTCGCCGCCATATTCACAGCAAACGTCGGAGCACTTCAAGTATGGCTGCTTCCCGGCAAGTGCAAGACCCGCCAGATTGCTGCCTTTCGTTTTGCTGCTTCGACCGGTGGGGACCGGGTCCAGCCGGCCGATTGTGCTACGGCACCAGGGGCACTCGGTAAGGACTAATGGGTTTCCTGTCACGTCGTCGTGATCATATTTACGAATGGCAGTAGCGGCGTCAGCCCAAGTATTCGGCGAGCCACCTCCCCCAATCCACAACCCCAGTGTGAAGCCGTTCTGCCCTAGCCGGGGGCGGGTTGGATCTTCTTCCCGGCGTATCCTGATTTGCTCCATCGCGCATATCAGGCTGGCGGCACGCTGGAACTGCTGTGTGGTCAGCATGCGCAGGGTATAACGCATGAAAACACTGGTGCCAATTCGGCGCAGTTCGTCACCGGGGTGCGCAACTAGGCGCTGGTGGAACATGTAAAAGGCTGCTACAGCAAGATAGGCCTCGGTCTTGCCTCCCCCTGTGGGGAACCAGATCAGATCCACGATTTCCCGGTCGTCACAACGTTCGTCTACCAAGCCAGCGATGCTCATTAGCAGGAAAGCCGCCTGGAAGGCGCGCCAGTTGCCGATATGCGGCTTCTCCGAACAACCGGCCCAGACCTCCCATGGAGTACGGGGCTGCCCTTCCGGTAGTTCCGCGGCCGCTACGTAGCTGTCGAGACGGACCAAGGGGCGCCGTACGATCTGCTTGGAAGCTATCTGTTGGAGCAGCATTCCCTGGTTAGCCAGACGGAACGCCTCCAGCGCAGCTTCATCTTCCTGCAAGATGGCAATGCCATTGCGGATTCGCACGAGGCACTGCCGACAGCCATCAAGATGGCGCGCGGCCACCTCACGCAAATGTGGCTCGAGTCCCGCGCTGTCTGCCTTGCGCGCCTCGATCCACGCTGCATACTCTTCAGCGAGGCGGTCGAGTGCCTCCCAGCCCGCGCCGCCCGTGACAAAGGAAGGCATGCCTGCCAGCTCGCGCATTGACAGGGTCACCGGCTTGCCGTCTCGATCCCGGATATCTGGCGTCATGCTCGGCAGCTCTACAGCCGGCATTACATCCGCGAACACCGCGTTCGGCCGTGCGCCCTCCGTACGATCCCATCCGGCAGCACAGCCATGGCCTATAGCCCAAGTGGCCTCGTCACGATAGAGCAGGGCGAGCGTTTGTTCGTCATCATCCAGCTGCGCGAACGGCCTGACGCCTTCAGGGTAACGGCTAAAGGTTGCGCCGTGTTGTACGCGCACCTCGAAGCAGGCTTGGAACAGCACCCCTTGGACCCGTTCCATCCTGCTCTTGATGTTGTTGGCGTCCAGCTGGTTCCGCAGCACACAGGTAATGATCCACTTGCCATGCATGCGTCGAGGAAATACCTGGATCTGTAGAGCCAGCCCCCCTGGCAGGGTCAAGTTTCTGGACTCGGTTTTACCAGGCTTCAGGCTGGCCAGGAGAAAGCGCTCATGCGTTTCCTCGGTAGTCGCCGGCACACGCCGCCATGCTTCGGTTGGGTACTCCTTACCCTCCTTGAGGGTGACCTTGGTACAAGGCTCGTACCGCCCGTTGACTGGGAATGCGGCCGCTTCTGGCACCTGCCAGAAAAATTTCTTCATGGGGGGCAGCGACACAACGAATTCACCATCCCCCTCTTCGAGACAGAAGCTGATACCCATGGTTGACGGCTGGTACATATCGTCGCTGCCGACCTCGAAATCATCGTCACCCGCTTCCGCGCCGCCGATTTCGGTCCCTTCTCCGGCACTCATGGATACGCCAGACGAGGTGAACTCCTCCGGATCGGAGACCACAGCCTGTACAGTCTCAGTCAATGCAGTCTCGCTAGGCTCTGCGTCGGCTGTTTGCCCTACGGATGGCCCAGCATCCACCGGTTCATCAATTAGCGCCCCACGCATATAGTTGCGAGGATGGAGCAGGCCGGCACCATAACGCTGCATGGGCGTTTCGCCACGGTAGTGAACGATCTCCTGCGGAACGTCGCTACCACCCCATTGGTAGTACAAGGCCGCGTCGGCTTCCTCGGCCATCCGGAAGCTGCCTTGTGCGTCAAAGGTCACCGTGGTACTGCAGTGATCCGGGCCTAGGAGGCGGGCCGGGCCAACCAGCTCACCACGGAGGAATTCAATTTCGGCGGATCGTTCTTTATTCATATTCTTTCCCTGAACTCGCTACCCATTCGGCCAGTTGTGAGGCGCCCAACACGTGACAAAAAAGATGAAGTCGCTCCTGGGCTCGGGTAATTCCGGTGTAGAAACGACTACGATCAAACCCACTGCCCGAAGGAATTACATCGGTGATGATGATGACCTTACTCTCGAGGCCCTTGTAGGCAGGAACAGTGGAGCAGCGAATGCCCCTGGTGCTGGCATCTCCGGCGACGACGAAGGAACGACTGCACGTCTCGCGGAGCAGCGGCAGCACCGATTGCTGTTCGGCCCCAAAGGAAAGCACCGTTATATCCTCCTCACGAAACCCGCTCGCCAAGTACGAATCTATGCAGGTCATGATTTGGTGTACCTGATCCGCTGCGTCTTGGTACATGCCGAGGTTCCACGCATGCAGGCCGCCGCCCTGACGCAGGTACCCTGCGTAGGTATTTTGGTCAGCCTTGGAAAGCTTCATAGCCATCTGACCAATGGCCTTGTAGTTCCGGCAGTTTTCCGTAAGTACCCAGCGGGCGGAGTATCGCTGCGCAGCGGCGAGTGCGGTGGCAAGTGCTGCGGCGCCAGTAAGAACCTGGTTGCGGAAGTCGCCGAGCATCAGGTAACGGCCACCACTCAAGTCGCCGTCCAGTAGTAGGCGGATACAATCCAACAGATCCGGACGACCAAGTATGTCCTGCGCCTCGTCGATCACCAGATAGTCGAATCGAGCGTCATGGGCAAACTCGGGATCCGTAAGACAGTCCTGGATATCCAACGCTACGCCGGACCAGAAATCATCTCCGGGATTTTCCGGCACACTGATTCCAGTCAGGGATATCAGCACGCTTAGGGCAGATCCACCGACCAAGAGTGGGTTGTGATCGCCCTCAAGCTGGCGGGCAGCCCATTGGCCAATTAGCCTGTTGAAGCAGAGATAACCTACACGGAGCCCTTGGGCGGCCTTGCGCCGGGCCACCTCGAGACCTATTAGGGACTTCCCGGTACCGGCCCCGCCTTCGACAACCACGCGAGCGTTGTACTCCGTCAAGCGAAGCACCGGCTGCTGCTGCTCAAGCAAAATCCTCTCGAGCTCCTCCTCGCGGTAGCGTATTTCAGCGTTCTTTTCTGGCCGCCGCGTTCGGATGGGGAAACAGAAACTGACAAAATCTTCTACTTGCTGCCCTGACAACGGCGTCTTCAGCGGCATGATCGTCGGATCCGCATCGATGATCCGCCGCGCCATGGTCTTCAATGCATCACATAATGCATCGCCCGTTGTACAGGCCTGGAACCGGCCGCGGTCCATCACCTCGTACGGCTGAACCGACAGATTGGGCGGTACCGCAAAATCCGCCCGGGGGAATATGCAGCAGTGAACCACCGGGACTTGGGAAAAGACAGCTAATCGATCCACCAGCCGGCGGCGAAGAGCAAAACGCGCATCCTGTGCCTGACGGAACGGCGATTTTTTAATACTGTCCGGGTACCAGCGGTTGCCGTCGAAGCCGAGTTCGTGGTGTGACTTTACCTCTACGCAGAGAATACCAACGTCAGGAATCAGGATCACAAAGTCCAGCTCGGTACGCCTGTTGTGGTTGCTCGGGGCCAGGTCCAATGAGTGGATGACGGTCCAGCCGCATTGCGCGCTTTCAAGTTTCCGGTACAGCGTAATCTCGCCTGGCGGGGCGGACTCATCGATAAATCCCGGGATCATGCGCATGGATGATTGCCTCCATGGTCTGCGCGGTACTGCTCAGCAACTGGCAGCTTCAGGGGTTTTTCCATCTGTTCTGGCGGCGCAGCAAAGTCCGGCGAGAGGCTGATCACGGGTTTGAATGCCACGCTGCCTGTCAGCCCACTTGCCGGGTCAAGCAGGTGGTGATAGACATCTTCCGGTGAAATCATGTCGCGGATGGAGCACAACTCCCTGCGCAGCTCCGCAACCAATTGTTCGTTGACAATGGCATTCTCTACAGCCCCGTGTTGTATCGCCCTTACGCGTGTGGACTCGACCTCTATCCAAGCCCGACGCCAACTGGGAACTGTTTTGCCATCCACAACCATCGCGGGAATGAGTTCGGGATCAAGCACTTTTGTTAGCAGTGCCTCGAAATGTTTCTTGCGAAGGGGAGCGCGAATAACTGTGCCATTCAGTGCCGTCCACTTCAGCACTGCACGCGAGAGGTCCCGCAGGTCAATACCGGCTTGCTGCATTTTCTGGATACATATGCTGGGGTGCCGTTTCCAGGTCTCGGCCAGGGCTTTTTTCCACACAGCAGCCAGTGGCGCCTTGGCGGCATCGACGCTGACCTCACCCAGGTCGGCATCGGCATTGTGGATCAGCAGGTAATCGCCTGCCTCGACGTTGCCAATATGTCGGTATCCAATAGCCTCATCTTCAGCGCAATGGGGTCTATATACCAGCAAGCGCGAACCGGGGCGCAGCAGCACACCATATTCGGCAGGAAACTCAACGAGCACACAGCGATGCAGGGCTTTGCAGGCGGGCGCCTTCTGGTCAACGAACAAAAGATCATCTACCGGCTCCGTGTCTGGCGGCACGGTCACCGTTCCAAGATTGCCGGTGATCGTGGTCCGAACCGAGGGCATGCTCGTCAGATAGTTGTGGCCGGGTAGTACCGGGTCATCGGCAAATCCGTCGTCATCCGCTAGCCCTGCCCAAACAAGCCGGACCAGCCGACGGTATGATGGTGAAGTGATCAGCGCCTCCGGCGCATTGCCGAAGCCATGCCTGCGCAACGGCCCGAACCGAATCAATGCATCTGCCGGAGGAACCTTGCGGTAATCTGCAAGCGTGCTTACGAATATCCCATCATCAAGATCGACCAATCCCTCGAGCAGCTCGCGAAATAAATCACGCTCCTTGCGGTGGCACCAGATCCTGATGCGGTCTTCCGCGTATTCGCAGGCAAGTTCAACGAACAGCCTGACGAATTCCGTATTTAGCACAGAGCCTTGGTCAGCGTAGCAAGTGATCAGATCTTTCAGGAGCTCGACGGTTTGCGCGGCATCCCCGCCCCACTGTCGGCGGATCTGTCCTTCATTGGCAAGACCGCAGCGTAGGAACAGACCAATATCGGGCATCAAGGGCGAGGTCAGCCACTTCTGCATCTCGAAACGAAGTAGCAACGCCGACTCGTTGAGATATGGGTCGCCCTCGGGCTGGTAAACCGCCGAATAGAGCATCCTCATATGGTGGCGAATCGCGGAAAAAATCGGAGATTCTCCGATGTAGATTTCTTGAACGGGCGGATTGTTTTCCAGGAACTGCAGGCGTGCGGTCGTCGGGACAAGCATGTTCATGTCCTTCGTTGCAATACACGCAGCAGCATTCCGGCCGGCATCTCGCCTGACACACAGTGGCTGGCGGCGGTATCGGTATAGTAACGAATGATGTCGTTCAGCCAGTCCTTTAGCGCAAGTATCGCCTCGGAAGACGCGTCCCGGTTGCAGACGCCAATGATATCGCTAGCGGGAAAAAGCTTTTCCGCACAGAGCAGCGCTGATACACCATCGGCCACCACTAACCACGCTGCATGTAAGGCTTCGTCCTGATTCACGCGTTCGTTGAGGAAACGCAGGCGTCGTATGTATTTTTGCTCGGTGAGATTAAGAGTCAGCAGATCGGCCAGCGAAAGTCGGCGGTCAGCCGACGCGAAGCCAGTCGCATAAAACTTTTGCATATAGGTCGAGTCCCGCGCGGCGCCTTGTCCAACTAGCACCAGGCCGTCATAGGACCGCCGCAGGTTTTCTTCCAATACAGGGCCGACGCAACCAGGCAGATCGCTATACGCGGAGAGCTCCCGCGCCTCTAAGTTCTGAGGCAACTGCGGCACTGGGCAATCGCGCAACTGCCAGTCGGTCGCGTTGTTCCGCATGATGTAGCGGCTGCAAGCCCCGTGCATGTTAGCGACTTTTTTGCCCTTGAACTTCACGACCGGACGGTGTTTGGCGAGCTCGAGAACAACGGCGTCCAAGGCATTATCGTAGGCAACAAAACGCCAGCGGGTATCGTCAACAACGTTACGCACATCCCACGCGGTTGCTTCGGGAGAGCCTTCGTGACGCATTCGAGCGACACGCTCGCGGCAAAATCGCAGCAGAAGATCGAAATGCGTATCCAAGTGATGTGCCGTAGTACGCTCAAGATCGCTCCGAAGGGCACCCAATGCGATTAGACCCGCAGCCTCCGAATCGCCCGGCATTGATAATAGGCCGATTCGGCGCGCGCTACTGTCAGCCAGGCGCCATTTGTAACCCAAATTGAGTGCAACAGCTGCCCATACAGGAATCGCGTCGTACAATTCGCCCGCTTCAAAATATTGCATCCTAGCAATCCTAAGGCTCTCAAGTATCAAAAACAGCGACGGCTGCTTTGCCCAGCCAAGGAGTGATGCCCGCGGGGTGCACAGGATCGTCCGGCATTCCCTAGCCCATGCCGCCCATTGAGGACAGGAACGCCCCAGTTTCGGAAAGCCGTAAATATCACAAGCCCATACCTAATTGGCAAGTACAATTCTACCGCGCCTGCTCTGCAGCGCTGACCCTAGTCTTACAATGAGCTCTGCTCCTTCATTAGCCTTCCAAGGCTTCTAAACGGCACGGCGGCAGAGTTCTTGAACTGTCGATACGCCTAAATAACCCTGCCGGCCAGGATGTGGCATGGCTGCGCACGGCTTGAAGCACGCCATCCCAGACTTCGGATCTCCTTACACTCCAACGACTATCAAGTCGAGTAACGCAGGTTATGACAGGACATGGCTGACGAGCGGCTGATCCGATAGTGCTCGTTTTTGTGCAGACGCGCCCATGACGCGCTGGCTAGGCGTAACACCGCGGAGGTGCTCGGGGTGCTGTTCAACCGCATCTTTACGCTGCGCAATCAAGTGATGCATGGTGGCGCGACCTGCAACGGCACCACCAACCGCGCACAACTTCGCGATGCCACCGGGCTGCTCGGCAAGCTGGTGCCGTTGATCATCCTGCTGATGCTGGACAACCCCGACACGCTATGGGGCGATGCCAGTTACCCGGTGGTGGAGGCGCAATAGGCACGCTAGCCATCTGAACGAAAAGCTTACGTGTGCAGATCCACAGCATTGGCGCGGGTGCCGGCGGCCTTTAGTGTGCCGCCATCGCATTCACGACGAGCACTCCATGGCCGCACTCACCAGCAACAACGCCCCCCTGCAGATTCACAGCGTTCGCTACCCCGGCGAACTGGGCATGACCCTCTGCCCCGGCAAGCATCAGCCTGGCGCCGCCAGCGGGCATTTCCTCCGCGACCTGCAGCAAGACCTCGACCTGATCAAGGCGTGGGGTGCGGCGGCGGTGGTGACCTTGATGCCCAGCACCGAGCTGGCGACGCTGCAGGTGGCACGGCTGGGTGAGCAGGTGGAAGCCCGCGACATGCTCTGGTTTCACCTGCCGATCGAAGACCAGCAACTGCCTGGCGATGATTTCGAACGGGCGTGGGTGTATGCCGGCGTGCGCCTGCGGCAACTGATCGCGGCCGGCAGCAAGGTGCTGCTGCACTGCCGCAGTGGCCTGGGCCGCAGCGGGCTGATCGCCGCGCGTTTGCTGATCGAGCTGGGCATGAGCGACGAAGACGCCGAGCGCAAGGTGCAGGCGGCCCGCCCCGGCACCCTGGTACGCCCGCAGCAGTTGGCCTGGCTCGGCCAGCGCGAGGTGATCCGCAACGACCCGTGGATGGACCGGGTGCTCGGTTGCCTGCTCGGCGGCGCGGTGGGTGATGCCTTCGGCTATGAAGTCGAGTTCGACCGCCTGGCGCGCATCAAGCAGCGCTTCGGCCCCGCCGGCATCACCCGGCCGGTGTATCACCAGGGGCAACTGGTGGTGAGCGATGACACTCAGATGACCTTGTTCACCCTCGAAGGGCTGCTGCGCTGCAGCAACGCACGCGGCGAGCTGCAGCATGGCGACCCGCTCGAAGAGGTGCGCCACGCCTGCCTGGATTGGCTGGAAAGCCAGAACGGCGGCGACAGCGTGACCCGCACGCCCCGCGGCCACCTGGCTGCACACGCGGCCCTGCGCGTACGCCGCGCACCGGGCAACACCTGCCTCAGCGCCCTGGCGAAAGGCGGCCGCGGCACCCTTGAGCGGCCAGTGAACGACTCCAAGGGCTGCGGCGGGGTGATGCGCACCGCGCCGATCGGCCTGCTCGCCCACGCCGACCACCTCGACCTCGGCGCCCGTGCCGCCGCGCAAACCCACGGCCACGTCGACGGCTGGATGCCCGCCGGCATCCTTGCCCGGATCGTCGCCCGGCTGGCAAGCGGCGAGGAAAAATTCCTCGCCGTGCGCCACGCCCTCGACGACGCCAGCGTCTGGGCGCAACGCCATGGCGTGCAGTTCAGCAACGACCGCTACGTACTGGCGCGCGAGCTCGCACGCAAGATGCGCTACAACCCCGAGCTCGCCATCGCCCGCCTCGGCGAAGGCTGGGTGGGCGACGAAGCACTGGCCATCGCGCTGTACAGTTTTCTCTCCGCCCACGACTTCAGTGACGCCATCCGCCGTGCCAGCAACCATGACGGCGACAGCGACTCCACCGCGTCCATCGCCGGCCAGCTGTGGGGCGCCGCCTGCGGCATGGATGACTTGCCCCACAGCTGGGTCCGCCGCCTCGACGTGTTCGACGAAGTGCTGCAGCAAGCCGAACAGATGCGCCACTGGCAGCGCCCGGCTAGCACAGACGCCAGCGCCCCACCGCCGCCGCATGGGTTGGAGCCCGGCATCCGCCTGCTGGAAATGACCCAGGAGCTGCACAGCATGGGTTACCAGCGCCTGCGGCTGTTTCCGTACATGGCGGCCTCCGGCTGCCACTGGCGCATCGAATGGGTGCCTGTGGAGGCTTTCAAGCACGGTACCGCCGAGCCGCCAGCCACAGACAACCCGCGCCTGGTCGCGCGCTACAGCACCGGGGCCGAATGGGCACCCTTCGGCTGGCAGAACGCCGAGGCCCTCAGCCCGCAGCAAATGGCCCGGCAATTCGTGCAGCAATTCCCCGAACTCGCCCTCGCCGGCCACGGCCAAGACTGGCCCTACGCCGGCTGGCTCAGCGCGCTGCTCGGCGAAGCCCGCAAAGGCCACCTGCCTTACATGCTCGCTGATGACGAGGACTTCAGCGTGGAGCACGGCGTGCCGCTGTTCGGCGGCGAGCGCTTCCCGCTGCCGCCGGCGTTCGGTGCGGTGGGCAGCGCCGAAAAACAGGCCGAGCCGGAAGAAACCCCGGAGCCCGCAGCCTTCGACTTCAGCGACCTCTACAGCCGCAGCCACGGCCTCGCCGCGCTGTACCACAAGGGCGATGCCTGGTTGCTGCAAACCACGCAACTCATCTGGCAACAACTGCCCGAACCCAAGGCGCGCGCCGCCACCCGCCTGTGCGCCCTCAACGACCACCCCGGCAGCGGCAAGCGCGGCCTGCACCAACTGCTCGAACGCTTCATGCAACTCGCCGACGACGCCTGCGCCCAGGCCGCCGGGCAGGCCGATGAGGAATGGGTGCAGCCGGACGGGCAAATGGACTGGCGCAAGGTGCACCACACCTTCGCCCGGATGGACGAGGCCGTGCTGGCGCAAGGGTACTGGTTGAGTGAAGTGATCGAGCGGGTCATTCGTGGGCAGGAGGGGTAAGGCGATGGTGGACATGGATGCGTTGATGAAAGGCTTGCCAGCGACCGGGCTGCAGCCATTGGTGCTGGCCATTATCGACGGGCTGGGGATTGATTTGCTGGAGCCGCCGTTGGGGCAGCGGGTGGCTTATATCGAGCCGGTGGGTGCGTTGACACGGCTGCAGGAATTTATGGGTGCCGCCAGGCCGCTGGCGGAAGCGCAGGCGCTCGAACGCATGGCGCACCTGCGCGAGCACCTGCCGGCGAGCGACTGGGTCAACTTTCTGGATACGTCCTACGTAACGTCCGCTGATTGCGTACCGTTGACAGCGTTCATCGACTGCTTGCGCCAGCCCCACCCAGGCAGCGCAGGCATATCGGTTGATATACTCGACTACCTCGAAACCGCTGGTCACTTGTGCACCACCACAGCGATATTCCAACAATACGGCGGCCACGGCGGGCAGCGAGTGTCGTTGCACGACCTCGCCGCATTGGGCAAGCCAGTGAACCTGATCGAGTTCATGCCTGCCCCAGCCTGGCTGGACGACGACCCGTTCATTCCCGGGGGGCCATTTACGGCTTGGTACGAGGCCATGAAACACGTTGCCCACGCATTGGAGCAACGGCTGGGCGAGTACGTCTATTACTTCGCCGATCCGGATTGCGAACTCGACGACGATTTTGTGCATCGTTTCCTCGTAATGCACTGGTGCTGTTCGTATCAACCTGCATCTGCCTATGTCCAGTACCTGCTCAGAATCAGCGGTGCTGCGGATGTGGAGGCCCTCAAGGCCGCGTTGATCGACCCTCGGCACTACGCCAGGCATGGTGGATACCGGGAATGGGACACCCACTTCCTGCGGCTGAAATATGTGCCGCGTGGCGCCGCCCCCAAGTGAACGGAAAACTGAGATAAAAAGGCCGAACATGCCCTACCCCATCGAAGAGAAACTGGTTGTCGGCGTCGCCTCGAGCGCACTGTTCGACCTGACGCAATCCCACGAGGTGTACCTGAAAGACGGCGTCGATGCCTACCGCCTGCACCAGGAACAGCACATCGACGAGCCCTTCGGCAAAGGCGTGGCATTCCCGTTCATTCGGCGCTTTCTCAGCCTCAACCAGGCCTTCCCGGCCGAGCAACCGGTGGAAGTGGTATTGCTGTCGCGCAACTCCCCGGAAACCGGCCTGCGGGTGTTTCGCTCCATCCGCCATTACGGCCTGGGCATCACCCGCGCGGCGTTCATGACCGGGCGCTCGCCGTACGAGTACATCCCGGCATTCAACGCCTCACTGTTTCTCAGCGCCAACGAAGAAGACGTGCAACGCGCCATCGACGCCGATTACCCAGCCGGCCGGGTACTGCCATCGAAAGTCTATGACGATGCACTGGACCCGGAACTGCGCGTGGCCTTCGACTTCGACGGCGTGATCGCCGACGACGAGGCCGAAACCGTGTTCAAGCGCAACCTCGACCTCAACGAATTCGAAGCCCACGAAACCGAACGCCAGGCCATCGCCCATAAACCCGGGCCACTGGCCGACCTGTTTCGCAAATTGTCGAATATCCAGGCACTGGAACAACGCCGGCTGGCCGAGGACCCGGAGTACTCGCGGATACTGCGCATTGCGATCGTTACTGCGCGTAGTGCACCGTCCCATGAGCGGGTGGTGACCACGCTCAAGGATTGGGGGGTGTCACCGGATGAATCGTTCTTTCTCGGCGGGATGGAGAAAGCCCGGGTGCTGAGCATCCTGAAGCCGCATATGTTCTTTGATGATCAGCGCAGCCATCTGATGTCGCCAGCGGGGGATTTGCCGTTGGTGCATGTGCCGTTTGGGGTGGCAAATCGAGGGTGAAGATGGGTGTTTCAAGCTCTTTGGCCTGGTCTATGAGCTGGTCTAATGACCCCGTCGACAAGACCCGACCGAGTTCCTGGAAGTGAGGTCATTACCGCCCCCTAACCCCCCGATACTCCTCCAACAACTGCGCATACCGCAGATGCACCAACCCGCCCTCCCGCTGCGCCTCGGCCAGTTGCCCGAGTGCCTGATGCAGCGCCGCCCGAACCTCTTGGGCCTCTTCCCGAAACACGCCAACCTTGCGCTCAAGCTGTTCCACATGGGCCCGCTCGGCGCGTACTGCGGATTTCAACTCGCGCTGAGCGTGTTCCTGCTCCCACACCAACCGCTGCTGGCGCAACAGGTCACGCTCGCAATCACCCGCGCGGCGGCATTGCTCGCGCGCCTCGCCAACACGCTGTACCAAGGCAACGCTCAGCCCAACAGCGGCAAGCCAACCCAGCACTGCGAAAACATCCATTGCACTCATTCACGACTCCGTCAGCTAATTCATGGCGCTGAAGATATGTCGCTTGAAACGACACATCTAGAGTGTTTACATGCACAGGTAAAGTTTTCACACACAAGGACGCGGGATGAAACGCAAGCAAGCCATCGAATCCGTACGCTGGGACCTGGCACTGCGCTATCGGTTGATCGAGACTGTGGCGTGGTGGGAAGGCCGCTTGACCACCATCCATTTGAGCCAGAGTTTCGGCATCAGTCGCCAGCAGGCTTCGAAGGACATCAACAGCTACATCAACGACCATGCGCCGGACAACCTGATATACGACAAGCATTTGAAGGGGTACGTCCCGAACAAGGGCTTCAAGCCACTGTTCATCGATGACAGCGCCAGCGCCTACCTCCACCTGCTCAACCAGAACCACGAACGCGCACCTCACATCGAGGGGCTGGCGCTTGCCTATGCGCACACCCAGGTGCTGCAGGTGCCCGACCGCTCAGTGCAGCCCGAAATTTTGCGCCCGCTGCTGCGCGCCTGCCGCGAGGGGCTGCGCCTGGAGTGCGAGTACGTGTCGCTGGCCTCGCCTCAAGCCGAAACCCGGCTGATCGCACCGCACACCCTGGTGTATACCGGCATGCGCTGGCACGTGCGCGCCTACTGCGAGAAAAACCGCGACTACCGCGATTTTGTGCTCAGCCGGCTGCGCGGCGAACCCGAGGTGCTCGACCCCTCCGAGCACCGCCGCGAGGCGGATCTAGGTTGGAACACCGCCGTGCAAGTGATCATCGAGCCGGACACCCGGCTGAAACGGGAACAAAAAGCGATCATCGAAACCGACTACGGCATGCGCGACGGCCAACTGGCCATCGACACCCGCGGGGCATTGGTGCAGTACGTGCTGCAGCGCTATCAGATCGACCCCACCAAAGTGCACGCCAAGGCGACCGCGCAGCAGATTGTGGTGAAAAACCTGGGGGCGTTGGGGGCTTGGTTGTATCAGTGATGGGAGGTCACGGTCCCAGAGGGGCCGAGCCTAAACCTCTCGCTCCAGGCTCTGCAAGGTGTGGCAGGCATCGATGTTAACCGCCACAAAGCGCTCCCATGTGTAGTGCTGGGCATAGTGCAGTTCATATTGGCGGTCTACCCGGCAAATGTCTGGGCGGCTGTCGTACACCGCACAGCGCTTGTCGGCATCGCCGTAATGCCGGCAAACGCCGTCACCCCGGTCGAGATGACGGGTTGGCTCGGCAAGGTGCACGTTGCGGCAGCACAGCCCACATTGCGTGCAGGGGAAAGCCGCTTCGCTCATACCAATGAGGCCAGCCAACTGCGCGTGCTGGCGACATTACCGACCTCGAAAGGCATCTCGATACCCTGCGCCTCGACCTGTTGGCGCAACACCACGCTACGTTCAACCTCGCTGCTGCATGCCTGCAGTTCTGCGGTAAAGGCCTGCAACTGCACTACGTCCAGATTGAACTCCATCTGGCTCAACTCAGTAAGGTAGCGATCCAACTGAGCGTTGATTTCCTGAAACTGCTTGAACACACCGGCATAAGGCGGCAGCGTTTCGACGAACGCCCAGAGCTTGAGCGCAAGGCTGCTGTGCAATAGCACATAGTTCAGGCCCAGGGTGACCAAGCCTGTGAGCAACGCACTGGCGAACGCAGCGAGCTCGGCGCCGAATGGGAAATTGCACAGCGGCAGCAGTTGCGCGTGAGCCATCGAGCCCACCACCGTCGCCGCGCCCACAGAAAGTAACGAGGTCACAGCCTGGCACAATTCAACGAAACCCAATTTTTCAGGGTTGAACACCATGAGCTTGACGGCCTTGACCAACGAGCCCCATACCTCACGAATGATCTTGATCGCCATTCGCTGAGTGGTGGCCAGGATGTTGAACACGGTAGTGGTCAGGCTACCCAAGGCGCCGGCGAACACGCCATCCTTGAAGCCGGTCAGAAACGCGCTGAAGCGCACCTTCACACGCTCCCATATACCCTGGAGCGTGGCGGTGATGCCTTCGATGAACACCTCGATGTTGAAGCGTTCCTTGAGCCTGACCAACAGCGCCGGCAGTTGCTCGCGTAACTCGAACCAGACTTCAGCCAGCACTAGGCCGAGCATCTGCCGGGTGCCCATGGCCAAACCCGCTACGCCGGCCGCACTGGCGGTTTGGCGCAGGAACTTGCTGCTGGTGTAATAGGTGGCATTCACCTCACGCTCGTAGGCGCTGCGCGCCTCGGCATCACGCTTGCGCATGGCTTCGGGCTCAACCGCCTTGAGCGCGTCGATCTTGGTGGTTGCCTTCCGGATTTTGTCTTCCAGCTCACGTGCCTCGTGCTGCTGTTGCGGCGTGTCCCGCGGCATGGCCTGCAAACGTGCGCGATCCTGGGCTTGCTGCTGTTCGTGCTGGGCAATCAGGCCGGGCAGTTTGCTCAAGTAGTCGTCGATAGCGGTTTGTTTTTTCGACTTGTTCACACTCTCGTGGGTCGACTGCAAGTTGCTACTGCGGTTGGCCAAAGTGGCGCCGCTAAGCCCAGCCAGCACACGGCCTGCATCATCGTGAATTTCCTTGCCGCTGATCACATGGTCAAGGTTACGTGTTTCACCCAAGCCCATCACAGTGTTGCGGTAAGGGTCTATGAGGTTGCCTGCCAAATGGGCGGCTTTGTCTGCCTGGCCGGTGGCCACGTAATTGGCGTGCGTGTGATAGGGCGTGCTGTCGTAGGCGCCGCGTTGATCGTACTGCTGCTTCGACGCGTCGGTTGCCCAAATGTTGTTGCGTACATTGTTGATGGTATCGACGTTGCCACCGACTTGGTCCTTGAACAACATGAAATCCAGCCCAAAGCTGGTGACCAGGCTGTTAACGACGGTTTTCTCGAACTCGGCGGCCCAAGGGAATTCTCGCGCTGCGGCGTGCATGACGGCGTCCTTGTCTAGGGAAGGTACTGACGAATAAAAGGGCGGGGCTGCTAGGCCCCGCCTCACACTCAGGCCGGGGCAACTTCACCTGCGCGGGTTTTGGTGTAAGCGATCTTGGCGTCGAGCTCCTCGGTGTTGAGCACCATCGAGCCATCGGCGTCGGTGTCCATCACTGGCACGTTGTTTTCGTCCAGCACCACTTCGCCATTGGCCTTCTTGACCTTGAACAACGGGGTGGTGATTAGGTTGACCAGAATCGAGGCAAGGGTGAAGCCGTTGCTCACCGATTGCACAACGGTGTCGCACACCCGCGCCAGCACTTCGTCCGGGTTTTGCTTGAGCACCTTGGCTGCCTCAACCTGGCTATCAATCGCCTTGAGGATCTGGAAGTAGGGTTCGAACTGCGCATACACACCCTTGAGTACTTCCAGCAACTCGAAGCCGTAGTCTTCGACCTTGCTCAGATGCGCTTTGGCTTTTTCCAGCTTGGCCTGCGCGCTGTCGACTTCACGGCTGGCCTTGCTGGCGTTTTTCAGGGCTTCTTCACCGTGGCTGTTATAGGCCCAGCCTGCGATGGCGAGCACTGGGCCGGCCACTGCCGCACCGAGGATTGCTGTGCCGCCGGCCATGCCCAGGCCGCCAGTGGCCAGTGAGCCGCCACCAATAGCCGCCAAGGCGGCGTTCGAAGCGGCCACACCGGCCAGCGAAGAAATGGCCGTGCCGGTGGAGGCCGCGCCCAGAGCCATCACCCCGCCATACACTGCAAAGCCTGCCGCTGCGCCCGCCATACCCGCCCCGGCGGCGGCACCCAACACACCAATGGCGGTGTAGCTGTAGTCTTCGATGCGTTGCAATTGGTATTTCGGGACGTTGATGTCCAGCTTTTTCTGGCGGCCGCTGTTGAGTTGCGCGAGCAGTTTGTCTGCCAACGTTTTGAACTCGTTGAACTGCTCACCCATCTTCAGCTCGTCTTCACCCAACACGGTCAACGCGCCGGTCGTGGCTTTTTCCTGGGCATCGAAGGTTGCCTTGGTTTTGGCGTAACGGGCTTTTGCGTTGTTGACGATGTCGTCAGCCTCAGAGTGCTTCTGGTAGCCGTCATAGCCTTTTTTGGCACCGTATGCGGCAGATACGAGCGCGGCAGCGCCGATGATGAGCGGAAGTGGCATTTCAATATCCCTTTGATCAATTAAGCGAACGGAACGCCACCAACGATGGCCTGAAGCAAGCAAGCTCTTGGCCCTGGGCTGCAGCGGCAAGTCACGAGGCTTATCGGCGATTGACCATGAAGCTTTAAACGCAGTAACCGATTTTTGAACCGGTTCACAAAAGCGAAGCGGCAACCCCATATCACGCTCAAGCCGCTCTGGAGCGGGCCGATATGACCTGCGCGCAAACGTTCATGCGATATGACGGGCCGACACAGCTGAAAGCCGCCCGTACGGACGTCACGCCTCGGGTCAATGGATCAATGAAGCGGGGGCAGGATGTCCGGATTGGAAGGTCAGCAAGGAACAAGCAGAGGTCGCCCTAAAGGCTGCGGGATATACTCAGGTAACCAAGATTGAAGCGGATGACGGTCACTGGGAGGGAGAAGGCACCAAGGCCGACGGTATGAAATACGAGTTCCATGTCGATCCGCACACCGGGAAAATCACCAAAGACGAAATGGATCATTAATCAGCGAGGGGCCTTGACCGGCCCCTTCGCCTTAAAATACAGGACCAGACATGCGTTGAGGATAGCGTTCAGGTTATTTGTAGCAGATTTCGGGCGATGCTACGAAACTCAGCAGCTAGGTCCCGCCATGGCAGCTCCAGTGCGTTGCTGGCCGCAGAGCAGCCATTGGCATGCCTAAACGGCGATCGAGCCTCAGACAGCGGCTGAAGGGCCCCACACGCTTTACAGCGCAACGCATCGCCCTGCTCTTCCCATTTATCAATCCAACGCTGCTTGGCCATACCCAACTCTTTTGGATCAGGGTAATAGAAAGCAACAATGGAGGAGTGAAAATGTTCTTTCACCCATCACCAGTACGTCTGAATCGGAGCGCTAGTCAAACCAGCGCTTCTGGCCATTGTGTCTCTCCCTTTACGGGAGAGCGAGGCCGCCCCCGGCTCGGGCCGTCCGCCCGCGGCCCTAGTTTACCCCTGATGAAAGCCCGTACCCCAGGTAAGGCCAAGCGCAATAATTCATCGGGCTTGGTTACATAGGCTGCGTATAGTTCAAAACCTTCACGTGCAACGGGATCAGTGTGATGCACTGCTCCCAGGAAGCATTTGGGATACATCTCTTTACGAGCATTGCAGTTGAAGTGACTTCCCATCCCTTGGGTTATCACTGAGTCCCAATGTTGGCCTATGGCCTTGCCTAGGATCATATCCTTACGGACCGTAGAGCCATCGAAGAAGAATAACCCATGGATGTGATAACCCTTGCGCTGCCCCATCTCGAGTTTGCAGACGTATCCTACCAGAGGCCCTAGACGACCATTTTCAAGATCCTTGATCAATGCATCACGATGCCTACAGACATCAGCCCCGGTCAGATACCGGGCTGATCGGTATTGCTGGAGATATGATAGATCTACACGGACCACGAGCATTCTTGAATGCCTCGCGAACAGTTCGCTCGTGTAGGCCATGAAGGTATCATAGTGTCTTTTAATAGGTCGCCTATAGGCTTTGAGCCTAACCTTGAAATCTCCGGTGTTCACTTCAGATCGGATATCAGCGATACAGGCGTTTAGGCGGTGGATCACGTCTGGAACGTGCTCCCCTGTATTTCGAAATAAGCTGATATCCAACGATATCAATTTATGATAACAAGCATGCTTGTAGAACACCTCAAAATACGGATTAAATTGTGAATTAGGGAAAGTATCGAACGCCTGTTTTATATCGTTCTTTATACAATTCATGAACCTGCGACCCATTCGGTGCACTACTACTCTAGGTAGGTCGTAACGGTCTTTACCCATTGAGAACAGGTTGTGCTTGGTCACCACCATATCGTGGATCATGGGAAGAAGCCTGAATGCAAGCCAATTTCTGGCTTCGTATTCCTCATCACACTCCAGCACTCCCTGCTGTTTCTCATGCATACTTTGCTTTATGAATGGAAGAGAGGCATCCCTTAAAACCCTCATTGACTTTGAATGTGCTTCCTCAGCGATAATTTCTTCAATAGGCATGACCATATTTTACTCCTTAGCCATTGCAAGGTTGCTCTCACAAGCCAAACCCTTGTCTCGACCCACATAACCCAACAAACCTGAAAAGAATATTGTTATTGAATAAGATACAATAATAGAATCATACAGAAATCAGCAAACATAAGCCCTATCGAGGAATATCACATCATTTCAGATGGTTCCTCTTTGCCTTAAAAAATCAATGTACAGAGCTTGCATCACATTTAATGGACGCATTGAATACTGCACCTGTGAGTCAGCAAATCTTCTTCCGCTAGGCTATACCCAACATCTACAGATTCACTCCATGCATTAAGGCTCATCATACGCAAATCGAGCATGTCATTCATAAATTGTTGCGCACCGTGCCCATTGATTATTTCATTGGATCTGTCAATCAACAGCCTGACTAGCGATGGGTGATTATTCACATCCACCCCAAGTAGGCTCGTCCAAGCTTGTTGAATGCAACGTGACAAATTTTCTCCATCGAGATCGGGACGACTCAGTGTCCGAAAGACATCTCGATTTACCATCAACACCAGATGAACGTGCTGTCTACCATCCTGAGATCTTAAATTTCTTATCCATACAGCTCTAGCTCTTGTGACCCTTTCTCGAGAAAATTTTCGATTCATTCTACGCGCCAATGCATAGATCCTGCTTCTTAACAATTTTAAGAATTTTCGCATAAAAGAGTTATCGAATGGGGCGTTACCGATCGTACGCATTGGATAGTTCAAATCCACCCGAACAACTAAGATCCGACGATGATCCCCCATCGCATAGCGCAGCACTCCGGAGACAATTTCAGAAAATGTAAAGACTGCAAGAGGCTCATGTAGATCTGGCATATAGCTCTCCAACAAAAAATTGATAGCACGACGAAACTCACCCTAATTTTCTACACCCCACAAATTCAGCTGCGTCCGGGCGGTAACTGACCAAGTGATGCATCTGTCGTTTTGCTGGCGATCCACTCATCTATTTCATGTTCTATAAATCCAATTGCTCCTCCAACCCTACTGGTTAATCTAATTCGCTGTGGGAAGCTGGGATCGTAGTATTTAGATTTAGGATCCATCAAATTATACAGAGTAGTTCTAGATAAGCCCGTGCGCTCACTTACGGATTTCATACGTAGCACACGAACCTTGACGGGCGAATTTTTTAAATGTGAATTGTGCATGGAATGCGACCTCTGGCGTACAGGAGCAACACTGCCAGATCCCTCTGAGCATCGGGGGATTCCATAACTGTTATGAGGTGTTATAAGAAAAATCACGCTCTCTAATGGCCTATTCTTGCCTAGCTCCTGCACAATCGAAGGCTAATAGCTGATGATCGGCCTCAAAGGCCCAAGGAGGCAGTCGAGCCTTTGAAGCTCTGAGCGTCGTTCATCTGAATTCCCCGAACCACCTCGCAGGTGCAATCGAGGAAAAAACTGGTTGCAAGATAAAAATCTTTTCGATATAGATACCCATCTGGTAACACTCGACTCCTTAATTACTGAGAATATGAGGCCATTGTGAAACAGCTACTAGAGGATCTCCGGGTACCATTTTCATTCGAGGAGGCTGCAGACGAGCTTAAGCACCCTGCTGATGAAGTTATTGATCTTTTGACATGGGCCCACATTGAACCCCTGGTTGAAATCCCTCTGGATATGGAGCCTAAACTTTTTTATGACAACCTTAATATGTCATTCAGGCTACGCTCACTGACCCAGAAACAGAGTGATGCTACATACGTGATCATCGACAAAGAAACTTTAAAATCAATAGCATCGGGAGGAAAAATAACCATAACCAAATTTAAATCAATCAAATTACACGACAGAACTTCTCTAACGAAGAACAACCTACATACCAAGGTATCCAGAAGCCTACTAAAGACTTACAGACTACAACTCACCGCCCCGTATCCAAGTTATGACCCCAAACCTCCACTACAGAAAATAATTAATTTCTACGAAACTTTTAAATCTGATTCACAGCGAATGTGGATCTCGTTAGATACAAAACCAATTGAGCCCATACACAAGCTAACGTTACCAAGCCGCACCCTGCCACTCGAAAGTAGGGGTTATGAGCTTAACACTCCTCCCCCGCCCTATAACTTTTACCTTGACTTTATGCTTGATCACACACAACCGACCAGGGAAGGACATCCAAAAAATCTTAAGATTAGTCGTCACGATATCTGTTTCTATTCATCTGACATTTACTCCATCAAAGCATTTTTAAAGGGTATTGAAGACGAACGTAAAACCCTGAAACCTGAATCCAGACTCGACATAGTTAACGGCGTGGCACGTATCTTTGAAAATAAAATACTTTCGATTCACAATTCCGAAAAAAAATGGAAAGACCATGAACACGGACAGGAAATATTTAATTATTTAAAAAGCAAATTAAAACTAGAAGATAGTTCTATAGACGCAGCCATGAAAGTAATCATTAGTCACGCCACGGTCTTTGACGATGGAGAGCCTGAGATAGTAACGCCATTGGAAGGTAATCCCACCTATATGCTTGAGGCATTAGCGCGGGTTAATCATGCAAAAAAAATTGCACCGTTAATCCCGCGTAGAGAAGAACACAATATGAGTGAACACCGAGCGGAAATTCTTTCGAAATGTGGCATCAAGCCCGGCATCGCAAACGGCATTCGCTCTTTGCTTGTTTGATTTACCGTACTAAAAGCCCTTACGGGCGAAACACAACCCCTACGGAATTACTCCCATAAGTTTGGAGCACCAAATTTCCTCTGGATACCAAAATATCAAAGGCCGCATCGAACCGCCCTCCTTTTCTTAAGGCACCTGGGCATCGTTGTCTCACATAATTTTTTCCATAAGCCGACATGGGTGACACCTCATACCGCGTACGAAACCAATTATACAAGGCTCTTACATCACCCTCACCGGACGATTGCTCTGAAAACATCTGACGAAACTGGTCGACATGCCAAAAACACAAACGACACGCAAAATCGAGTGTTTCTAACGAAATACACCCACTCCTACGTTCAAAGAAATGTAGCAGCGCCGCCACACGAGCTATATTTTCAGGTGTCCTTGCAGCCAGATCATGGAAGTCATCGAATCGCCCTCCTTGTCGCTGCTCCCAAATCACGGCATTTTTGATAGAAACCCAAAATGGTCGCGCCTCCGCCGACATCCCTAACTCAGTACAATCTACTCCGTACAGGTTCATACGCAGTAACTCACTAATCTTTAAATTAAACGCTTCTAGGCTAACCCACTCCAGCACTCTATCATCTACGAGCTGACCTAGCATATTTTGCGGTATTGCTAAAGCTAGACAACGTGCAAAAAAACCTGACTCTTTTGCAAGCGCACCGTACTTTGTTATAAAAGATTCAAAAACACCAGGCTGACTCATGATTAGTATTGATAGCTTAACTCCTCTAAGACTGAAGCTATCACCCGTCTTTCGATCAACCGTAACTCTATCCCCGCTCCAGATCTGATTAAAGGCCGGCATGTTCCTCATCGCATGCTGCGACAATATTATTCCCCCTTCACTCGTCACCAGCCATGCATTTTTTCCGCCTTCAGCCATACATGCCATGAGAGCCTCCGGCGTGGTATCTTCAAAAATCATTCGACAAACGGTAGGAGCTTCTGGCCTAGCTTGGTCATGCTTACGTAACAATACCTTTAGCGCTTCGTTACCTGGTGACTTCTGGATCTGTTTCAGTAAACTCTTTTTTTCCAACCTCCATACTTCTAATTCACTTTCAAAGGCCCGCTGCGCTTCTGTATACGATCTAAATTGAGACTCCTCAAACTCTTCAAAAGGTTTCTTGAAAAGCTTGGCTATCCTATTTTTACCTCCGCCTGACGGAACGGTAATCAAGGCATTAAGGGAGACCGGCAAGCTACCCCCGCTTGGCATTTTTACACTTAAAACCCCTTGTAATGCAGCGGATATTGCGCTTAATGCAGTGAGGGAGATCAGAGGCAATGGCAGGCCGAGGTTTTGATGTATTTCTGAAATTGCATTGTTGAACAAAGGATGCGCTTGAGACAGCGCAGGGAAATGACAGCCCGGAAAGGGCAGTTGCGGGTAATACAGCGATGTATACATGATGGACACTCCTAAGAGGCGATGATGGCCTAGCGAAGCGACCATACCAGCAATCAAGCTGACTGAAATGATTTCATAACGGTTATAGCCAGTTACAGCTCAGTTATGCTCCTGAGGCAGCGAGCTGATGAGCGATATCCTGCGATTCCGCTACGAGTAGCAGAAATAGCTGCTACTCGTCAGAGAAGCACATCTATCGATAACGAAGCCGCGTTCGATTCCAAAAAATCTAAAACCTATATCGCATAGCGGAATCCACCACGAAGCCTCCGTCGATGCCTACCAAATGCCCTTACTGTTGTAGCTGTAAAACACTTTCAATTGACTCTGTCCACCGCATCACCATCGTCGCGAAATCCGTAAACCGGCTTATCATTCACCAAGTCTCGAAGAACAAAAATACGGCAAGAAACCCTCTTATATTAGCTGGACTCGAGGAGCTTGCGGGTAGGTTATTTGATGCTTTGGATCTAGCGCTAAAAATAAAATATCAAAGTGCGACTGCAGTAAGTGCAACCCATGTATGTATACGTTGCGGGCGCATATTTAGCTTCCCCCTCAACTACGCGCTTGATTCCAAATCATAATCTCAAGGACTATCTAATCATGGCACATGAAATTCATCAAATGGCCTATGTCGGTGCAACTCCGTGGCATGGCCTCGGGAACCAGCTGCTTCCTAAGCAGCCGTTAGAGGCGTGGCAGGAAGCCGCCGGGATGAATTGGCAGATCGAATCCGGCCCAGTCCATTTCAAATCTACAACCAAAGGAACTCTTTCGGAGATTCACTCATTTCCGGATCAAAAGGTGCTGTACCGCTCCGACACCCAAGAGCCATTGTCAGTGGTATCCCATCGTTACCAAGTGGTTCAGCCAGCCGAAGTCCTCGAATTCTACCGAGACCTTACTGAGGTCTCGGGTTATGAGCTTGAGACTGCTGGTGTACTTAAAGGAGGCCGCAAGTTCTGGGCCCTCGCCCGCACTGGCCAGTCGACAGCGCTTAAAGGAAAGGACGAGGTGGGAGGCTATCTGCTGCTAGCAACGTCTTGCGACGGCACGCTGGCCACCGTAGCTACGCCGACCACGATTCGAGTAGTTTGCAACAACACCTTGGCTATATCGCTCGGGAGTGCAACCGGCGCGATTAAAGTGCCTCACAGCACTCGCTTCGATCCGCAAGCGGTGAAAAAGCAGTTGGGTATCGCCGTCTCGCAATGGGACGACTTTATGTACCGTATGCGCCAGCTAGCGGAACGCAAGGTCTCCCCTCAGGAAGCCCAAGCGTACTTCGGCCAGATCCTACACACCGAAGCCGCCCCACGCAGCAAAACCAAGCCTGCGGTGAACCATGCTTTCCAGAAGGCTATGGCGCTCTACACAGGGCGCGGGCGCGGGTCTGACCTCGTATCAGCCAATGGTACTGCCTGGGGCTTACTGAACGCCGTCACCGAGTATGTGGACCATGAGAGACGTGCTCGATCGGTAGACTATCGCCTGGACTCGGCCTGGTTCGGCCCAGGCGCGGGAATCAAGCAGCGTGCATTGGATACTGCGCTTGAGCTGGTTGCCTGAGCGTCCAGGCGCATACGCGGGATGCCCTCAGGGGCATCCCATATTTCTTTTTTAGGCGCAAAGGAGTTCATAATGTTGAAGCTAGCGTTGGGCTGCGCCCTTGCGGCATTCGCTCTGATAATCGGCTCGGCTAAGATCATCGTTGCAGCGGAAATCAATACCCCTGCTGTGTGGCTGCTTGTAATCGCTGGGGTGCTGGTAGCCCTATTCAGTAGAGAGAAGGCCCATCGTGCTGCTTGCGCCTGAGACTAGATTACCTTAGCGGCTCATAGCGCTCCTAGAGTAAGCCCAGCCGTAAACCTGTCCCTCCTGCACATTGGAGGCCAAGGGTGACTCAAGCCTTACTCAGTCAACCCGTATTCCAAAATGTATTCCAACTGAAATTTTAAAACTTAATTTATCTATTTAAATCAATAATTTACAAGAACGGTTCAGATCACCCCGGCCCTACCGCGCCCTCCCCCTTGCCCCACTCCCCCCACCCCGCTACCCTTCCCCCCGTCGCCGTCAATCCAGCGACCTGGGCGTAGGAACCCGGAACAAAACTAGGCGCGCACGTGCCAACCGTACCACCTGCGGTCGCTACCCAAGCGCCCCCGCAGCCTGTTATGGCAGCTGTGCGCGGGCACGCTCGCGCGTGGCCGGTTGCCTAGAGTTCCGGTATTCCTACCCCGCGTACAGTTGCCACCCAAAGCCCGTAGGAAGGCCCGTGGCAGCTCCATAACTCTGGGAGCCATCACATGCACACACACCACTCCACCCCCACCCTCCAACAACTCCTCTACGACGCAGAAGAACTCCTACGCTGCGCCAAAGCCACCGCCTACGAAAGCGCCGACACCCTACACGGCTCCCAACGCGACCACGCCTTCGCCGCAGTACACCTCATCGAGATGGCCCGCGAAAAATTGAACACGGCTCTACACGTGGAAAACGCCTACAAGCCATTTGCCACCCCAACCGTATCAATCCCAACACAAACCCGCTAAAGTGCGCGCCGCCCGCGAAATGGATCCGGGCACACGCATGGAGTCACTCGACAGTGAAGCGTTTTACCAAGGCAATCGCCGCCGCCACCCTGGGCCTGGCCCTGGCCGGCTGCACCGGCACCCCGATGAAGTCCCCGCAGTACGACAGCACCCAGTACACCGTTGTTGGCCACAGTGAAGCCACGGCCACCGGCCTGCTGCTGTTTGGCGTGATCCCGATCCAGCAGAACACCCGCTTTGTGCGCGCGCAGAACGCGGCGATCAAGGCCAAGGGCGGTGATGCGCTGATCAACACCCAGGTTCAGGAAAACTGGTTCTGGGCGTGGGTACTGACCGGTTACACCACCAAGGTGTCGGGTGACGTGGTCAAGCTGAAGGCTGCTCAGTAACACGCAGCACGCCCGGGCCGGCAACCGGCCTGGGCTTGAATGTTTTAGGCCACCCGTACCTGCACGGGCTCCAGGTCAGTGAATTTCGCCACATCCGCCATTACCGCCGGGGCTTCCGGGGAGTTGAGTGCTGCCTGCAGCGCGGCTTCGTCGCGGAAGCGGCATTCGCAGATGCACACGGTGCCGGTTTGCTCTACGGCGGGGTAGAAGGCGGCGATGCTTTCGAGGCCGTATTGGCCCCAGGCGTTCAGCACCAGGGGCAGGTGGGTGGCGACGTAGTAGCCGCGGTCGAAGCGGGCTTCAGGGGTGCCTTGGTAGGTGACGTACACCACGACCTGGGTATTGCTGTTGCTCATGGGGGCCTCCGCGATGGGCTGTGCTTGAATAAAATAATCTCCACTATAAAATTCCCCCACCCTACCCGCAAGCGCGAGGCGCCATGAGCAGTGCAGTGAAACCCGGCCGTGGGCGGCCGCGGGGGTTTGACCCGGAACAGGCCCTGGAAGTTGGCCAGCAGATGTTTCACGCCGAGGGCTATGACGGTGTGGGCTTGGCGGCGTTGGCGGAAACCTTCGGGATCAAGCCGCCGAGTTTTTACAGTGCGTTTGGCAGCAAGGCTGGGTTTTTTGAGCGGGTGCTGCAGCGTTATTCGCAAACGGTGCTGGCGTTGGAGCCGAGCCTGGTGCCGGGGCGGCCGGTGGCGGAGGCGTTTGGGGATTTGCTGCGGCGGGCAGCGCGGGTGTATGCGGCGCACCCGCGCTGCCGGGGGTGTTTGGCGCTGGAGGCGTTGCGCGGCAGCGGTGAGGGGGCGGTGTTGGCGCGGGCGGTGGTGGAGCAGCGGCGGGCGCGGATGCGGGCGTTTGTGGCGGTGAGCCACCCGGGGTTGGAGGGGGTGGTGGTGGATTTTGTCGGGGCGACGATGGCGGGGTTGTCTGCGAGTGCGCGGGAGGGGATGGATGAGGCGCGCTTGGGGGTGGTGGCGGAGATTGCGGCGGGGGCGTTGGTGGGGATTTTGGAGGGGGGTGGGGGTTAGTGCAGGGGCTTGAGGGCCTATCGCCCGGCGCAGCCGGCCTCCCACGGGATGTGTATTGTCACGGAAATCAAGGATTTACACATATCTTGTGGGAGGCCGGCTGTGCCGGGCGAGGGGCCCTGAAGCCCATGCGCGCAGCAAAACCCACCAAGACAACATCAGGGTTTATAACCCTGGATTCACCATGCTGATCGCTTGAGTGCACAGCCTACCCGGTAGGTGGAGGTGCAGGTGGGGGTTAGTGCAGGGGCTTCAGGGCCTATCGCCCGGCGCAGCCGGCCTCCCACGGGATGTGTATTGTCTCGGAAATCAAGAATTTACAGAGAACTGGTGGGAGGCCGGCTGTGCCGGGCGAGGGGCCAGCCAGCCCATGCGCGCAGCAAAACCCACCAACACAACATCAGGGTGGCCTGGTCAAGTTTCTCCGGACACCTCAATAAGTGGTGTCTAGGCAGCTAGCCGCTCGTACTCGTTCGGTGCTCTGTAGCCCAAGGTCGAG
>NZ_JBIBKC010000024.1:0-49461 GCF_042958985.1 Pseudomonas sp. NPDC007930 | reverse complement strand
TTTGAAGAGCAAAGCAAGGAAAGGCAATTCCGGGCCTTGCTGCGCAAGGCCCGGAAGTTGGGGATGGAACTGGTGAGGGCTGCTTGATTTTTTCTGTTAAAAAACAAGGGGATATTTTTTGTTTGATGAGAGGCCGGCTGTGCCGGGCGAAGGGCCAGTCAGGTCATGCGCTCAGTAAAACCATTTGAAGAAATCAGGGCTTTTTAACCCCGATTTAGCGCTCTGATTGCTTAAGTGAACCGCATCCCGGCACCGCCGGGCGAAGGGCCGCAAAGCCAGGCGCGCTAAAAACTGATATAACAGCAACCCCTCCGAGCCGCCTCCGGGTTTGTGCACGCCCGGTTCAACCCTTTTGAGCGGTTCGCCCTTGAACACCCCCCGCTTTGCCCATCGCCCCGCTTGGATCCACGCCTACTTCCTGCTGTTGGCCTTGGCCGCCGCCCTGAGCCTGCTGCACCGTGGCCTGGCGCTGAAGCTGTTCACCCTCGCCGGCGCCATCGGTTGGGCCTGCGCCGCCGCGGTGGCCTGGGCCCATTGGCGCGGCGCGCGGCCCGCGCAGCCCTCGGCACTGGCGTTGTGGCCGCTGCTGCTGGCAGGGTTTGCCCTGGGGCTGTCGAAATGGCTGTGGGCCTGGCACTTCGGCAGCCCCGGCGAAGACCTGGCCTACAACCAGCAGGAAGGCGGCAAGCGGATCATGCTGGCGATGGGCGCGCTGTGGTGCGCCTACCACTGCCGCGCCGCGCTGGCGCCCACGGGGCGCCGGCAGGTTGCATGGGTGCTGCTGGCAGGGCTGGGCCTGGCCTTGCTGGCGGGGGTGCTGGAGCACCAGCGCAGCGGCTGGCGCGTGCGGCTGAACACCGACGCCGCCACCACCGCCGCGTACCTGATCACCGCCTACGGGCTGGCCACGGCCAGCGCCGTGCGCCAGGCATTCAGCCCGCGTGGCCTGGGCATGGCGCTGTTTCTGTTGGCCACGCTGATGGCCTTGGCCTTGGTCGGGCTGACCCGCACCCGCTCGGCGGTGCTGCTGGCGCCGTGGTTGTTCCTGCTGCTGGCCTGGCCCGGCGCGCGCCAGTTGCCCGCGCGGGCGCGGTGGCTGGTGGTGATCACGATACTGCTGGCCGGCGCCTTGGTGCTCAACGCCGCCTGGCAGCGGGTGGCCCGGTTGCCCGAGGAATTCACCCACTACGGCACCCAGAACAACACCTCGACCAGCTCGCGGTTGCTGCTATGGAAGGCTGGGGTGCTGGGGCAAACGCCGAGCGTGTGGGGCGAAACGGTGCAGCAACGGGCGAGCAACCTCGGCCAGTACCTGAACACCTTCGAGCAAGGTAACCCGGGGGCACTGGCCTCGCTGCGCTACCACCTGCACAACGAGCTGCTCGACACCCTGGCGCTGCGCGGGGTGGCCGCGGCGGCCTTGCTGCTGGCGTTCTACGCCGCGTTACTGGGGTTGGCGATCAGGGCGCGGCACCTCGACCTGCTGCTGTTCGCCCTGCCGCTGCTGCTGTTTGGCCTGGTCGACGTGGTGCTGCACCAGCGCCTGGCGTGCCTGGCGCTGTTCAGCCAACTGGCGCTGGTGGCCAGCACCCTGCCCCAGCGCCAACCGCGGGCCGCGGCGGCGCCGGAAGGCTCACTCAATGGAATGCTTCGGCGATCAGCACTGCCCCAATGAAGGTGCCGAAGTTGGCCAGGAACGACACCAGCACGATGCGCCAGCCCAGGCGGCGGAACGCTGGGATGTCCTTGGCCACCGCCAGGCCGGCGAAGGTCAGCATCGGCGTGATCACCGCCAGCAGGTTGATGCTGCCGGTGAGTTGGGTCACCTGCGCGGCCCACGGGCACAGCGGCGAAGTCATGAACATCGCCACCACCGACACCGTGCACACCGCCGGGATGCGCCGGCGCAGGGCCACGCACAGCAGCTCGCCGAGGAACACCGCGAAGACCATTACCGCCATGCCTTCGAAGGCCGCCGCCGACAGCGTTTTGTAGCCCACGTAGTTGCCCAGCAGCGCCAGTGCCGCGGCAGCCAGCCAGGCGCTGACCTTGCCGCCCCAGCCCAGCTCGCGGGTTTCCAGTTCAACCTCGCTGGCCTTCAGGCCATCGGCCGGTTGGTTCGAAGCCTTGGTGGTGCGGCCGATCAACGGCTCGAGCACGCGGTAGCCCCACACCGCCAGCGGCAGCGAGATGAACAGGGTGAAGTAGGTGCCCAGGGTGGTGGTGATCAGGTTCGACGCGGCGGCCAGGGTCATCACCTGCTTGGCCACTTCCGGGGTCTGCTGGGCGGCGATCGCGCCGGCGGCGGCGGCCATCATGCTGCCCGAACCCAGGCCCGAGCCCATCGCCAGGGATTTGGGGTCGAAGATGCCCAGGCTGGTGATGAACCCGGCGACGATGGCCAGGAACAGCGCGCCGAACAAGGTACCAGTAAGGTACTCGGCCAGCACCCCACGGCCTTCGGCCGAGTCCATGCCGTAGCGCTCGCCGATGATCGCCAGGCTCGGCTCGCGGCCGACCGAGAAGGTCGCGCCCACGGCTTCGCGCTTGATCCCCAGCAGCAGCGCCACCGGCAGGCCGAGCAGCACGGTGCCGACGAAGTGGCCGAGCTCCTGGAACGCCAGCGCCCAGCCAGAGGCGAACACCACCGGCAGCGAACCGCCCACTACCAGGCCCAGCTTGGCCACGAACAGCAACAGCGCCGGCTGCAACACGGCGGCGGCGCGGAACTGGTCACTACGGGTAATCGCCAGCGCGCTGGGCAAACGGCGGCTGCCCAGGCCCACGGCGGCGCCGAACAGCAGCGCCCAGACCATGGGCAACAAGACCACCTTGCCCGGGCCCAGCGGCAGGCTCACGGCCCCCAGCCATTCGGCCAGGATGAGGATCACGCCCGCCCACAGGTACAGCTTGGCGGTCGCGGACACGGCCGGGTGGCCGCCTATCGATGCGGTTGGTGCGTTGTGCATGGTTATCCCCTCACCTGCTGGCGGCACGCGGGCCGGCCAGAGATTGTTTTGGTTGTACAGGGGGCGCGCAAGGCGCCCGGGGCAGTTTCAAAGCGTTGTTGGCGGTGCCGGCGTTTTATTCAGGGGCCGGTCACCGATTGGCCGCAGTATGACCCGCGGCTGGTAGCGCATCGACATCGCGGCTTTGCGTTATCGTTGCGTTTATTAGAACACCTCAGGCCAACGGCAGCGATTGCTCCACCAGTTGCGCCCACACCCGCACGCCGGCCTCGATCACCCCGTCGTTGAAGTCGTAATAGGGGTTGTGCAGGGCCCGCGAAGGCTCCACCCCGTCCACGCCCAACCAGAAGTACGCGCCACGGCACGCGCCGAGCATGAAGGCGAAGTCCTCAGACGCCATCGACGGCGGCCGGCCCCAGTGCACCTGGCCCTCGCCCACTGCCGCCACCGCCGCCTTGAACACCGCCTCAGCGGCCTGCGGGTGGTTTTCGGTGACCGGGTAGCCCACTTGGTAGGCCAATTGCCCGCGTACGCCAAAGGCCTGCGGCAGTTGCTCGACGAACTCGCCGATCAGGCGCTGGACCTTCTCCCGCACCGGGGTTTGCAGGCAGCGCACGGTGCCGCGCAGCACGGCGGTTTCCGGGATCACGTTGATCGCCTCGCCGGCGTTCAGCTGGGTGATGCTCACCACCGCCGAATCCAGCGGCGACAAGCGCCGCGACACCACCGTTTGCAGCCCCAGCACCAGTTGCGCGGCGGCAACGATCGGGTCGGCGCCGCGCTCGGGCATGGCGGCATGGCAGCCCTGCCCGGTGAGGGTGATCTCGAAGGTGTCGAGCGAGGCCATCATCGCCCCCGGGTTGACCACCACCTGCCCGGCCGGCAGCCCCGGCCAGTTGTGCAGGCCGTACACGGCGTCCATCGGGAAGCGCTCGAAGAGGCCGTCTTCGATCATCTTCTGCGCGCCACCGAGGCTTTCTTCGGCGGGCTGGAAAATAAAATGCACGGTGCCACGGAAGTGCCGCAGTTCGCTCAGGTGCTGGGCGGTGGCCAGCAGCATGGCGGTGTGGCCGTCGTGGCCGCAGGCGTGCATGCAGCCGGCGTGGCCGGAGCGGTGGGCCTGTTCGCCCAGCTCCTGGATCGGCAAGGCGTCCATGTCGGCGCGCAGGCCGATCACCGGGCCGTCGCCGGTGCGCAAGGTGCCGACCACGCCGGTGCCACCCAGGCCGCGGTGCACTTCAAGGCCGAAGCCTTGCAGCAGTTGCGCCACCCGCTCGGCGGTTTGGTGCTCGGCGAAGCCCAGCTCCGGGGCGGCGTGGAAGGCACGCCGCCAGCCGGCGGCGGCCGCCAGCAGTTCAGGGTTGATGGCCTGCATGGGCATTACTCCAGGCTGGCGCCGTAGCCGAAGCTCGCGGCGGGGGTGGCGGCGGTTTCGACCCACACGCTTTTCACTTCGCTGTACTCACGCAGTGCGTCCAGCCCCGAGGAACGGCCATAGCCGCTTTCGCCATAGCCGCCAAACGGCGAGCTGACGTGAATGGTCTTGTAGCCGTTGACCCAGAACGTGCCGGCCTTGACCTGCTTGGCCACCCGGTGGGCGCGGCCGACGTCGCGGGTCCAGACCGCACCGGCGAGGCCGAAGCGGCTGTCGTTGGCGATGCGAATGGCATCGGCTTCGGTCTCGAAAGGGATCGCCACCACCACCGGGCCGAAGATTTCTTCCTGGGCGCAGGCGAGGTGGTTTTCACCGGCCAGCACCGTCGGCTTGACGTAATAGCCACTGCCCGCTGGCACCGGCTCGGCATCGCCAACCAACCGCGCGCCGTCCTGCACGGCAGCGGCGAGCATGCCCTTCACATGGGCAAACTGCTTGGCGTTGTTGATCGGGCCGATCTGGGTGTCGGCGCTGAGCGGGTCGCCCACGCTGAACTGGGTGGCCGCCTCGGCCAGGGCGCGGGTGAATTTGTCGAAGATCGACGCCTGCACCAGCAGCCGCGAACCGGACACACAGCTTTGCCCGGCGCCGGAGAAGATCGCCGCCTGGGCACCGCGCAAGGCCACCTCGAGGTCGGCGTCTTCGAAAACGATATTCGCCGACTTGCCGCCCAGCTCCAGCACCGCCGGGATGCAGCGCTGCGCCGCAGCGGTGGCGATGTGGCGGCCGGTGGCCGGCGAGCCGACGAACACCACCTTGCGGATATTGGCCTCGGCGATGAACGCCTGGCCGATGGTATGGCCGTAACCGGCGATCACGTTGACCAGGCCCTTGGGGGCGCCCGCGCGCTCGACCAGCACACCGATCACCAGCGAGGTCAATGGGGTGAGTTCCGACGGCTTGAGGATCACCGCATTGCCGGCGGCGATGGCCGGGGCCACCTGCCAACCGCCAGTGAAGATCGGCGCGTTCCACGGGGTGATCTGCAACACCGTGCCCAGGGGCTCGTAGGTCACGTAGTTGAGGTGGGTGGTCGGCACCGGGATCACTTCGCCGTGCAGCTTGTCGGCCCAACCGGCGTAGTACTCGAACATCTCGGCAACCTTGGCCACTTCGACCCGGGCGTCGCGGATCGGCTTGCTGGCGCCGATCGCTTCGATCTGCGCCAGGGCATCGGCGTGTTCGCGCAGCAGCGCACCCACCTGGTACATCACCCGGCCACGGGCCTGGCCGGTCAGCGCCCACCATTGGGCGCCCGCGGCGCTGGCGGCGGCGTCGGCGCGGGCCACCAACGAGGCGTCGGCGTCGGCGTAGCTGAGCAGCAGGCTGCCGTCGTGGGCATTGCGCACCTCAACCGGGCTGCCGCCGCCAGCGATGAACTCACCGCCCACATAGCTCGCCACGCTGTCGCGGTCGCCCCAGAACGGGCGCATCAGGGTTTGCAGGGTTTGCCAGCTCATCGGGTTACTCTCCACGGCCAAACAGTTGGGCATCGGTGCGTTGCACGATGCAGCAGAAATCGTCGCCATCGGCCAGGGTTTCGGCACTGGCTTGCCACAGCCGGGCCACTTCACGGGCCAGCGGCAGGTCGGCATCGAGGCTTTGCGCCAGGCTCGCGGCAAGGCCCACGTCCTTGCGCATCAGGCCCATGCTGAAGCCGGAGTCGTAGGCTTTGTTCATCACCCAGGTGGGGAACATCACCTGGCTGGCGGCGCTGCGCCCAGAGCCGGCATTGATGCCCTCAAGGAGTTTTTCCGGGGCCACGCCCGCCTGGGCGGCCAGGCTCACGGCCTCGGCGGTGCTGATCAAATGCGCGGCGGCGAGCAGGTTGTTGGCGATCTTCGCCACGTTGCCGGCGCCCACCGCGCCGACGTGCACGCGGGTGCCGCTCATGGCTTCGAGCACCGGCAGCGCGGTCGCCAGGTGCTCATCGGCGGCGCCGATGACCATCGCCATGGTGCCGCTGGCCGCGCCCTTGGGGCCACCGCTGACCGGCGCATCGATAAAACCGATGCCTTGCGCGGCCAGCGCGGCGGCCATGCGCCGGCTGGTGTCGGGGGTGGAGGTGGTGGTGTCGACCACCACCAGGCCGGCGCGGCCTTGGGCGAGGATGCCCTGGCACACGGCTTCGACGTGTTCGGCCTTCGGCAACGAGAGGATCAACACATCGACCGCGCCGATCACCGCGGCCTGCTCGGCCACCGGCTGCACGCCGCGCGCGGCGGCCGCCTCACGGGCGCTGGCGGCCAGGTCGAAGCCCAGCACCTCAAAGCCTTTGCCGGCCAGGGTCGCGGCCATGCCGCCACCCATGTTGCCCAGGCCAATCACACCTACCTTCACTGCCATCGCCTTGCCCTCGCATGCCTGCGCCACCGGTTGGCGGCTGATGGCCACGAGTATGGACAGCACGCTGAGTTCTCAACAATAATCCGTGCATTCCAAATTTGTTGCGTTTATCGCAACACACCGGGGCTGGCATGAGCCAATTGCACGATCACCGCATTCTCTACTTGTTCGAAGCCGTGCGCCTGGGCAGCGTGCGCGCCGCCGCCGACGCGCTGGACGTCGCCCCGTCGGCGGTGAGCCGGCACATTGCCCAGCTTGAGCATGAACTCAGCGCGGCGCTGCTGGAGCGCCACCGCCGCGGGGTGAAGCCGACCGAGGCCGGCGAGCGGGTGCTGGAGTACTACCGCCAGCGCCTGGCCCAGCAAGAAGTGCTGCTCGACAGCCTGCAGGCGCTGCGCGGGCTGCAAAGCGGTACGGTGGTGATCGCCAGCGGCGAAGGCTTTATCGAGGCGCTGGCGCAGCCGCTGGCGCGGTTTTCCGAGCGTTACCCGCGCATCGAGCTGCGGGTCAACGTGAGCGGCAGCAACGAGGTGATCCGCCAAGTGGTGGAAGACGAAGCCCACCTGGGGCTGATCTTCAACCCGGCCAACGACCCCAAGCTGCGCGCCCACGTGCGCCAGCGCCAGCCAGTACGGGCCATCGCCCGCCCAGACCACCCGCTGGCCCTGGAGAAGGGCGCGATCACCCTGCAAGGGCTGGACCGCCACCGCCTGGCGCTGCCGGGGGTGGCCTATGGCATTCGGCAGATCCTCACCGTGGCCGAGCAACAGCTGGGCATCGCCCTGAGCCCGACGCTGACCTGCAACACCCTGGCGATGCTCAAACGCTACGCGATGGAAGGCGGGGTCACGCTGCTGCCAACCTTCGTCGTCGAGGCCGAACTGCACGCTGGCAGCCTGGTGGCGCTGCCGCTGTTGCACGAGGTGTTCGCCCAGCCCGAGGCGCAGTTGATCACCCGCCTGGGGCGGCAGCTGAGCGTGGGCGCCAACCGGGTGCTGGCGATGTTGCTGGAGGATGTGGCGGCGTTTCGCGGGCCTGGGCGCTGAGGCTGGCGGCGCTTCGCCCGGCACAGCTGTAATGCTGTTCACTTAAGCAATCAGAGCGCTAAATCAGGGTTAAAAAGCCCTGATTTCTTCAAATGGTTTTACTGAGCGCATGACCTGACCGGCCCATCGCCCGGCACAGCCGGCCTCCCACGGGTTCTATGTTTTCTTTTAAATCAAGTGCTTACACAAATCTGGTGGGAGGCCGGCTGTGCCGGGCGATGGGCCCTGAAGTTCATGCACAAAATCAGAGCTCACAGATTGATCTCTTCCGTAAAGCCGTGAAATTGCTTAAGTGAACAGCACTCTGGCTGTGCCGGGCGATGGGCCCTGGAACCCTACCGTTCAAGCAACCGATGGGCCAGGAACCGGTGGTCTTCCGAGAACAACCGCCGGTAGGTGAGCAGCACCGCCACCACCGTGCCCAGCGCCGAGGCGGCGGCGATCAGGAACATGATCACGATCTGGTAGCGCACCGCGTTGGCCGGGCTTTCGCCCGCCAGCACCTGGCCGGTCATCATCCCTGGCAGGCTGACGATACCGACCACGCTCATCTGGTTCAGGGTTGGCAGCATGCCGGCGCGCACCGCCTGGCGCGCCGGGCCCTGGGCGGCCTCCCAGCGGCTGCCGCCCAGGGCCAGGATCGCCTCCACCTGGGCGCGGCCGCTGCTCAGCGCCTGGGCCATGCGCTCGATGCCCAGCGCCACCCCGGTCAGGGTGTTGCCGAGGATCATCCCGAGGATCGGGATCGCGTACTGCGGCTCGTACCAGGGGCGAATGCGGATGATCAACAGCAACCCCAGCGCCGCCACCAACCAGGAACCGCCCCACACCGCCAGCAGGCTGTCGAGGGTGCGCCCGCGGTAGCTCAGGCCGCCCCGGCCGGCCGCCGACACCCCGGCGATCACGGTCATCAGGCACATCAGCGGCAGCACCACGTACCAGTAGGCGTAGGCAAACACATAGCCGAGCACGTAGCCGATCAACAGCAACTGCACCACGGTGCGTAGCGCTGCCAGTAGCAGCACCCGCTCCAGGCCCAGGCGCAGCAACACCGACAACGCGCCGTTGACCAGGATCAACGCCGCCGCCAGGGCCAGGTCGGTGGCGCTCAGGGCTTGGTAATTCATGGGGTTTGCTCCAGGCGGCCGGCGGCCATCGTGCACTGGCGGTTGCTCAGGCGCTGGGCCTGGGCTGGGTCATGGGACACCAGCACGTAGGCGCGCCCCGGCGCCTGGGCGAACCAGCCGGCGATCAGTTGCTCGACCTGGGCCGCGGAGGCGGCGTCGAGCGCCGAGGTGGGCTCGTCGAGCAGCAACACCGTGGGCTGCAACTGCAGCGCGCGCAGCAGCGCGACGATTTGCGCCTCGCCACCGGACAACTCGGCCGCGCGCCGCTCGAGAAACGCCGGCCCGCGGCCGCTACTGGCCAGGCGCTGCTCGACCCAGGCCTGGTCGAAGCGCTGGCCGCGGTGCGCCCTCAAGGCGTAGGGCATGCGCAGGTTGGCCAAGACGCTGCCCTCGGTCAGCCCCGGGCGTTGCGAGAGATAGCACACCTGGCTGCGGTACTGCGGCACCCGCGCCTTGCCCAGGCCCTCGCCACGCCAGTGCAGCATGCCGGCGCTGGGCGCCTCGAGCCAGGCCAGGGCCTTGAGCAGCACGCTCTTGCCCGAGCCAGAGGCGCCGCTGATGGCGGTTTTATCCCCGGCGCGCAGGGTAAAGGTGGTGGGGTGCAGCAGCAGCGCGCCGCTGCGCTCATCGTGGCGGGTGATGCCCCGCGCCTCGATCAAAGGGCTGCCCTCGCCCGCTGGCGGTAGTGAACTCACGTGGCCTTGCCCTTGGCACAAAATAATGGAGCGAACGTTACCACGGAGCGCCCCAGGCTGCTTTGCCGCTGCAATGAAGGCTTTATCAAAAATAAATACCCTTTATATATCAATAGCTTGAAAAACCTAAAAATCCTTCTGTCGGTTTTTCTGACACATTTTCGCCGGGCCGATTGACTTCGTTCGGTTTTGCCTCTTAACTCGCACTTGCCAAGGTGAAAATTTCTTCACTGCGGCACAGTAAAAAAGTTTATTTCCACCCCTGCTGCAACAGGCAGAAGCAGTCGCCAATCCTTGTAGATGTGAGTTGGCAGGCAGCCTGGCATTTAAACCTTCTCGCCTCTGGCGCTAGGTGCACAGGTATTTCGGAGCAAGCCCCTGGCTACTTCGGCCGCCGTTGGCGGCGCCCTAATAACAACTTTCTTCTACGGTCCCGGTGGCGCGTGCTAAGGGGTGATGACATGCTCGAAGTTCATCTGGCTCAACCGACAATCGTGTTCGCTGATGGGTACTCCATCCTGGAGTTGGCCGCCGGCCTGCAACCCCCTCACAGCCTGCCCGCCGCCGCGCCCGCGCTGCTGGCCGAGCTATCGCCGCTGCCCACGCTGATGCCGATCGGCAGCCTGGCGCCGCCCGTAGCCGCCGACGCAGCCCCCCGCCCTTCCCCGGGCTTGTTCATGCCCTGACCGCCGCGTGCGCGAGCACGGGCACTGTTTGCATTGTTTGGCCCCCAGCTTGCCGCAGGGCGTACCCATTCGCCCGCAGGCGGGTTAGCACTCACCTCACTGTATAACGAGCGACTCTATGGACAGAACATTGATGACACGTGTTGGAATTAGCGGCACCGGTATGATTTCCCTGGCGCTGGTCAGGTTACTGGCTGAGCATTACCCCGATGTCCGCCTTTCACGCATCCTCACCCGTCGCCCGCTCAACAGCCTGGGTTACTTCCCCCTCAACCACCTGCTCACCCACTCGATGGATGACCTGGTGGAGCAATCCGACCTGATCATCGAATGCAGCGGCGATGTGTGCCACGGCACCCTGGTGATCGAGCGCGCCTTTGCCGCGGGGCTGAAGGTGATCACCATCAACGCCGAGCTGCAGGTGACCACCGGCGCCTACCTGGCCGGCAAGGGCTTTTTGACCGAAGCCGAGGGCGACCAGCCCGGCTCGCTCGCGGCCCTGCATGAAGAAGCCCTGAGCATGGGCTTCACGCCGCTGGTGTACGGCAACATGAAAGGCTACCTGAACCACGACCCCAAGCCCGAGGACATGGCCTACTGGGCCCAGCGCCAGGGCATCAGCGTGAACCAGACGATCTCGTTCACCGACGGCACCAAGGTGCAGATCGAGCAGGCGCTGGTGGGCAATGGCCTGGGCGCGACCATCACCTGCCAGGGCCTCGAGGGCCCCACCTCCACCGACCTGATGCAAAGCGGCAGCCAGCTCGGCGAGTTGGCCGACCGCCTCGGCCAGCCCATCGTCGACTACGTGCTGCCCAAGGGCTACCCGGCCGGCGGGGTGTTTCTGGTGGGCCGCCATGACCGCGCGCAAACCCAGGCGATCGAGTACTTCAAGCTGGGCGGCGGGCCTTACTACACGCTGTTGCGGCCGTTCCACCTGTGCTCGCTGGAGGTTGGCAAAACCCTGCGCCGGGTGATCAACGGCGGCGGCGTACTGCTGAACAACTCCACCGCGCCCACCCTCGGCGTGGCGGCCATCGCCAAGCGCGCGATGAAAGCCGGCGATGTGATCAGCCGCGGCATCGGTGGTTACCAGTTGCGCGGCGAGGCCGTGCTGCTGGAGCAAAACCCCGACCACGTGCCGATCGGCATGCTCGACCACGCGGTGCTGCGCCACAGCATCGAGCCGGGGCAGGTGATCACCTTCGCCGATGTCGACATCCCCGACAGCCGCGCGCTGGAGATCGTGCAACTGCAGCGGCGCTTCGCCCCGGTGCTGGTGCAACAAGCCTCGTAACCTGCCGTACCGGGCGCGCACACGCGGCGCGCCCGGCCACGGAACAATCCCCGCGCGCCACACTCTTACCCGGTACGCCCGCACGGCAAGCCCCGCCGCGCGCAGGCGCCTTGCCTGAACCGGAACCGCCCGCGCATGCCCCCAGCCAACCGCCGCACCTTGCTCAAAGCCTTGCTTGCCGCCTACGCCGCTGGCCTGTTGCCGGCCCTGGCGGCGCCGCCGGCGGCCGATGAGCAGGCGGCCTTCCTCGCCCTGAGCGCGTACCTGGTCGGCCGCGACTACCTCGACCCGGCTCAGGGCCGGCCGTTGTTCGAGGCGCTGTGTGCCGACGCCGGGGATTTCCCGGCGCGCTGCCTGGCGCTGCTGGGGCAGATTCACGACCGCCAACTGCCGCCGGAAACCCTGCAGCGCACGCTGGACGCCGAACGCTCGCCGCTGGCCGGCCTGCCGCGCCAGGTGCTGCGCGCGTGGCTGGCCGGGGTGGTGGGTGACGGCGCGCGGGCGCGCTGCCTGGCCTATGAAACCGCGCTTAACGCGCAGATGGTCGCCGACGTACTGCGCCCCCCCAGCTACGCCTATGGCGCCTACGGCAGTTGGGCAGAGCGCGGCGATGGCTGATGCCGACGTTGTGGTGATCGGCTCGGGCATCTGCGGTGCCCTGGCGGCGCGGCGCCTGGCCTTGGCCGGGGCCGATGTGCTGATGCTCGAGGCCGGCGGCCCGATCGAGCGCGGCGCGGTGGTGGCGGCGTTTCGCGACGCGCCGCGCAAGAGTGACTTCATCGCCCCCTACCCCTTTCACCCCTGGGCGCCGCACCCGCTGTACCAGCCCGCCAGCAACCAGTACCTGGTGCAGGCCGGGCCCGACCCGTGGCCGGTGCAGTACCTGCGCGGGGTTGGCGGCACCAGTTGGCACTGGGCCGCGCAGGCCTGGCGGCTGATACCCAACGACATGCGCCTGCACAGCCTGTACGGGCTGGCCGTGGACTGGCCGATGAGTTACGAGGCGCTTGACCCCTGGTACCAGGAAGCCGAAGAGATTCTCGGCGTGGCCGGCGCCGAAGGCACCGGGTCGCCGCGGGCCAAACCCTTCCCCATGGCGCCGGTGGCCGAGCCCTGGGCGATGCGCCGGATCCGCGAGCGGCTGGCGCCCGACTACGCGGTGCAGGCCAACACCGCCGCGCGCAACAGCCGTAGCTACGGCGGCCGCCCGGCGTGCTGTGGCAACAACAGTTGCCAGCCGATCTGCCCGATCGACGCCCAGTACCATGGCGGCATCGCCGTACAGGCGGCGCTGGCCGCCGGCGTGCGCTTGCGCAGCGAGGCCGTGGTGCACCGGCTCGAAACCCAGCCTGGCGGTCGCATCCGCGCCGCCCACTACCTCACCCCGGAGGGCAAGGCCAGGCAAGTACAGGCCGAGGTCTTCGTGCTCGCCGCCGGCGGCGTCGAAAGCCCCAAGCTGCTGTTGATGTCTGAGGTTGCCAACCGCTCCGGCCAGGTGGGCCGCAACCTGATGGACCACCTCAGCACCTCGATGCAGTTCGAGGCCGACGAACCCCTCTGGCTGGGCCGCGGCCCGCAAAGCCCGAGCGCGATCAACAGCCGCCGCGACGGTGCCTTTCGAAGCGAGCACGCCGCCTACCGGCTGGACTTCACCAACGTGTCGCGGGTCGACAGCGTGACCCGCGAATTGCTCGAGCACGGCGTGTACGGGCCGCAACTGGAGGTGCAACTGCGGCGCCGGGTGGCCCATGAAATGGGCGTGCGCAACGTACTCGAAGTGCTGCCAGACCCGGCCAACCGCATTGTGTTGTCTAGCCGCCGCGATGCCCTGGGCCTGCCCACACCACAGGTGCATTACCGCATCGACGATTACGTGCGGCGCGGCGCGGCGGCCGCCGAGGAAGACTTCCAGCGCATCGCCGCGCGCATGGGCGGGCAGCGCCTGCGCCTGAGCAAGCCCGGGGCGTTTTCGGCCAACCACCACGTGACCGGCACCCTGGCCATGGGCACCGACCCCAGCCGCTCGGTGTGCGATGGCTACGGCCGCGCCCATGACCACGAGAACCTGTACCTGTGCGGCACCGGGGTGATGCCCACCTCCGGCACCATGAACGCCACCCTCACCGCGGTGGCCCTGGCGCTGCGCAGCGCCGAGCAGATCCGCCCGCTACTCAAGGTGCAAGGCTGAGGTGCGCTGGCTGTGGCCGTTGCTGCTGGCCTGGGCCAGCCTGGCCCAGGCCCAGGGCGCGCTGGAACGCGGCGAATACCTGGTGAATGGCCTCGGCCACTGCGGTGCCTGCCACACCCCGCGGGGGCTGTGGTTGCAGGAGCGCAGCGAGGCGCCGCTGCAGGGCGGCTGGGTGCAAGGCTGGGCGGCGCCGGCCATCAACGGCCAGGCCCTGCAAAGCTGGAGCCAGGCGCAGTTGGTGGAGTACCTGGCCAGCGGCCAGGCGCCCGGCAAGGCCCACGCCGCTGGGCCGATGGCCGAGGTGATCGAGCAAAGCCTGAGCCGCCTGAACGGTGCCGACCTGGCCGCCATCGCCCTGTACCTGCGCCACGTGCCGGGGCCGGCGCCAGCACCGGCCAGCGATGGGCCGGCAAACGCCGACCTGAGCCCGCCACGTGGCCAGCCGCGCCCGGCCAACCCCGAGCAGCTCAGCGCCGGGCAGTTGTTCGACGCCCATTGCGCCAGCTGCCACCGCGGTGGCGGCCGTGGCCTGCCGGCGTTGAATGACCCAGAAATCCTCGCCCGGCGCGCCAGCGCGAACCTGCTGATGGTGATCCTCGACGGCGTGCAGCGCGGCGGCGAAACCCGCATGCCCGGCTTTGCCGGGCAACTCACGGACCGCCAGGCGGCGACCCTGGTCAACGCCCTCGCCGCCCCAGGGCTGCCAGCGCTGGTGCCCGGCGATGTGGCCGCCCGCCGCGGCCAGCCGCCGTTGTATTTTCGTGGCTGGGTGCTGCTCGGCGCCGCCGGCGCCGGCTTGCTGCTGGCGGTGGGCGCGCTGGCCTGGCGGCTCAGGCGGGGTGGCTGAGCACCGCCGGTACGCCCAGTTGCAACTGCTCCGGTGGCACCGGGCGGCCCAACAGGTAGCCTTGCAGAGTGTTGCAGCCCAGGCGGGTCAACAGCACCTGCTGGGCTTCGGTTTCCACCCCTTCGGCGACCACGTTCAGCCCCAGGGTGCGGCCCAGGGCGATGATCGCCGAAACGATCGCTTCGTCTTCATTGGCCAAGCCCAGCTCCTGGATGAAGCCACGGTCGATCTTCAGCTCCTGGGCCGGCAAGCGCTTGAGGTAGAGCAGGCTGGAGTAGCCGGCGCCGAAGTCGTCGATGGAGATGCCCACGCCCAGCGCGGTCAGCTCATCGAGCACCGCCAGGCTGGCTTCAGGGTCACGCATCGCCGACGACTCGGTCACCTCCAGCACCAGTTGGGCCGGGTCCAGGGCATGCCGCTGCAGCGCCTCGCGCACCACCGCCACCAGCCCGCCATGGGCCAGCTGCACGGTGGAGAGGTTCACCGCCATGGTCAGGCCCTGGTGGCCCTGGTCGCGCCAGGCCGCCAGTTGCCGGCAGGCTTCGTCGATCACCCAGTTGCCGATCGGCACGATCAACCCGGTGCGCTCGGCCAACGGCAGGAAGCGGTCTGGGGCAACATAGCCGTGGTTCGGGCTTTCCCAGCGCAGCAGCGCCTCGACCCCGGTCACCGGGCCGCGCGGGGCCACCAGCTTGGGCTGGTAGTGCAAGGTGAACTCGCGGTTGTCCAACGCCGCGCGCAGGTCTTGCTGCAGCTGCAGTTGCTGGTGGGCGTTGAGGTTCATGTTCACTTCGAAGAACGAATAACCGTCGCGGCCCATCTCTTTGGCGTGGTACATCGCCGCGTCGGCATTGACCATCAGCTCGTGGGGGGTAGCGCCGTCGGTGGGGTAGATGGCGATGCCGATGCTGGTGGAAACCCGCACCACGTTGCGTGACAGCGTGTACGGCTCGGCGATCCGTTCGACCAGGCGCTGGGCCAGCGCGGCGGCGTCTTCGGGGTTGCCCGGGTCGATCAGCAACACGAACTCATCGCCGCCCAGGCGGGCGACGGTGTCTTCACCGCGCTTGGTCGCCTGGATGCGCTCGGCCACCGCCTGCAGCAGCAGGTCGCCGGTGTAGTGGCCGTACATGTCGTTCACCGCCTTGAAGCCGTCGAGGTCCATGAACAACACGGCGAAGTGGCGCTTCTCGCGGCTGGCTTTTTGTATCGCCTGCTCCATGCGGTCGCCCAGCAGCAGGCGGTTGGGCAGTTTGGTCAGGTTGTCGTGCAGGGCCAGTTGCACCAGCTCGTGGTTGGCGCGGTCCAGCGAGCTGGCGAGGATCGCCGTGCGCGCATCGAGCATGGCCACGATCAGCGCGGTGGCGAACACCATCAGGCTGATCACGATGATGCCGATCGCCAGCCAGCGGGTGTCGATGCCGTCGCCGGCGGCGCCGCAGAAGCTGCCGTCCGGGAACCGCGCGGCAAGCATGCCCAGGTAGTGCATGCCAACGATCGCCACGCCCATCACCAGCGCCGCCCACAACCGCTGCAAGGCCACACCCTTGCCGTCGCGGCGCAGGCGGAAGGCGATCCACAACGCAGCGCCGGAGGCCAGCACCGCCACCACTACTGACAAGCTGAACAGCACCGGCTCGTAGTCGATGCCCGGCTGCATGCGCATCGCGGCCATGCCGGTGTAGTGCATGGCGGCAATGCCGATGCCCATCAGCACCGCGCCCACGCACAGGCGCGGCAGCGGCAAGGTGCGCTGGCACACCAGCGACAGGGCGAACACCGAGCACAGCACGGCGATGCCCAGCGACACCAGGGTCAGGGTGAGGTCATAGCCCAGCGCGATCGGCAGGCTGAAGGCAAGCATGCCGATAAAGTGCATCGACCAGATGCCGAAGCCCATGGCCACCGAACCGCCGGCCAGCCAGCAATAGGCCGCCATGCGCTTGGAGGCGGTGACGCGGCTGGCCATGTTCAGGGCCGTATAAGACGCCAGTACCGCGATGATCAACGAGATGATCACCATCACCGGGTTGTAGCTACCGACCAGCATGGGCTGTTACCTTGGCAGTGAGCAAAAAAGAGAAACTCGGTTAATCATTCACCCTTATCGACCCAGTCAAGCAACCCTAGAGGCTGGCCATTGGCCGCTGGTCGCATCGGATCCCATCATGGCACTGTTTGCCACTGTTATGCCAAGCCCTGTGGGCGAATTGACCCTGGTTGCCAGCGAACACGCCCTGTGCGCGGTGCTGTGGGAACACGACCGCCCGGCACGGGTGCCGCTGCCGGCGCTGCAGCCGGCCGGCGGCAACCCGGTGTTGCTGGCCACCCAGCGGCAACTGCAGGACTACTTCAACGGCCGCCGCCAGGCCTTCGACCTGCCACTGGCGTTCAACGGCACGGCCTTCCAACGCCAGGTGTGGGCCGCGTTGCTGGCCATCCCCTATGGTGAAACCCGCAGTTACCGTGACATCGCCGTACAACTGGGCAACCCGGCGGCGGTGCGGGCGGTGGGCGCGGCCAATGGGCGCAACCCGATCTCTATAATAGCACCTTGCCACCGGGTTATCGGCAGCAGTGGCGCGTTGACCGGGTTTGCCGGGGGGTTGGGCGCCAAGCAATGGCTGTTGGCCCACGAGGCGCCGCAACAGGGCTTGGCGTTGGGCTGAGGGTGGCTGGCGTGCTGGGCTTGGACGATCAGAATAAAACGCGCAATGTCATTCCTTTATTTCATGCTTAAAGCCTAATTTTGCTTCTTACTTGACCGTTTACCGCCATCCATTCCCCAGCGGAATCACATCCCGCCAAAACTTCGTTTGCCCGCCCCTTCTCCCAGCCGTGAAGATTGCCCTCGGTCAATACGCCACCACGGGAGTGTGCCCGCCCCGCGTTAACCGCCCGGCGCGCCAGAAGACGCACACCTCACCCTCTTGCATAAGCCACAACTGCCTATAACAACGCTTGGCAGCGGCGCCGTTCAGCTTGAAAAAAGCCCGGCCCCGCCCTACGAGGACCGCACATGCCACACCGCCCTACCCCCGCCCGCAGCCTCAAGCACGGGCTCACTTCGCGCCAGGTGTCGATGATCTCGATTGCCGGGATCATCGGCGCCGGGTTGTTCATTGGTTCGTCCAACGCCATCGCCACCGCCGGCCCGGCGATCCTGCTGTCTTACGGCCTGACCGGCCTATTGGTGCTGCTGGTGATGCGCATGCTCGGCGAGATGGCCATCGTGCAGCCCGACAGCGGCTCGTTCTCGACCTACGCCAGCCGCGCCATCGGCCCCTGGGCCGGTTTTACCATCGGCTGGCTGTACTGGTGGTTCTGGGTGTTGATCATCCCGGTCGAAGCCATCGCCGGCGCCGACATCCTCCACGCCTGGTTCCCGCTGGTGCCGTCGTGGGCGTTCGCTTTCGTGATCATGCTCGGGCTGGCAGCGACCAACCTGGTCAGCGTGAACAACTTCGGCACCTTCGAGTACTGGTTCGCGCTGGTGAAGGTCATCGCCATCATCGCCTTTTTGCTGGTGTGCGGCAGCGCGGTGGTGGGCGTCTGGCCGCTGGCGCCGGTGTCGGGCGTGGGCCAGCTGCTGGGCAATGGCGGCTTCATGCCCAATGGCTTCGGCGCCGTGCTGGGCGGGGTGCTGGTGACGATTTTTTCGTTCTTCGGCGCGGAAATCGTGACCATCGCCGCCGATGAAACCGCCAACCCACGGGAGAAGATCCGCCGCGCGACCAACCTGGTGGTGTACCGCATCGCGCTGTTCTACCTGGCGTCGATTTTCTTCATCGTTTCGCTGGTGGCCTGGAACGACCCGCAACTCACCCAGGCAGGCTCGTTCCAGCGTGCCCTGGAAGTGCTCAACGTGCCGGGGGCCAAGTGGCTGGTCGACGTGGTGGTGCTGGTGGCGGTGACCAGTTGCATGAACTCGGGCCTGTACACCGCCTCGCGCATGCTCTACTCGCTCGGCGCCCGCGGCGACGCCCACCCGCTGGCCCGGCGCATCAGCGCCAACGGCGTGCCGAGCGTGGCCGTGCTGGCCTCTACCCTGGCTGGGTTCGTGGGCTGCTTCATCAACTACGTACTACCGGGCAAGGTATTCAGCTTCCTGCTCTCGACCACTGGCGCGATTGCCCTGCTGGTGTACCTGGTGATCGCCGTGTCGCAGTTGCGCATGCGCCGGATGATGGAACGCGAAGGCCATGACTTGCCGCTGAAGATGTGGCTGTTCCCCTGGTTGACCTGGCTGGTGATCGCGGTGATCGCCCTGGTGCTTGGCTACATGCTGGTCACCCCGGCGTACCGCTACGAAACCTTGATGACCGCGGCGGTGGCCGGCTCAATGCTGTTGATCGGCCTGCTGCGGCGCCGGCGCGAGGCGGGGGTGGTGGCGGTATCGCGTTGAGGCCGAGGGCCCTTCGCCCGGCACAGCCGGCCTCCCGGACCACGGCCTCCCACCAGATTTGTGTAAGTACTTGATTTACGGGGCAACACAGAACTGGTGGGAGGCCGGCTGTGCCGGGCGAAGGGCCCTAAAGCTCATGCACAAAATCAGCAGCGCTCACAGAATGATCCCTTCCATAAAGCAGTGAAATGGCTTAAGTCAACAGCACCCCGGCTGTGCCAGGCCAAGAGCCCGCCCCGCTTCGCGCGAATGGATCCTATGCGCTATACCCAAAGGTACCTCTCAACGCACAGGATGCGCGCCATGCCAATGGGTACTGATGGGTTTCTCGCCGGTGATCAATGGGCGTCGTATGCCCCGGGCAGCGATGCGCCGGCGTCTGGCATCTATCGCTGCGAAGGCTGTGGCCAAGAGGTCACGGTGATGCGCCAGCGCCCGTTGCCACCGGCCAACCACCACAAGCACGCCAGCCTGCTGAGCATCCGCTGGCGGCTAGTGGTCAAGCAGGAAGTGCATTAACCGTCAACGCCGTTGGCGCCGCCGCGCCGGCTTGCCGGCGGCGATGTCGGCCTTCAGCGCGCCGATCAGGTTAAGGATGGCGCGGGTGCTGCCCAGGGTTTCGACCTGCACCGGTTCGGCGACGAAGCGCTGCCCCGGGCGTACCTCCACGGTGACCTGCAACATCCCGCGTTCGTCGATGCTCGTCTGGCTTTTCAGCGGCAGCAAGCCTGCCTCGATGGTGTGGCGTAGCTCCAGCGGTGTCATGGCATGTCCTTATTGTTGTGGCCTTGGGGGGTGGGCCCGCTCAGCGAACGCGACTACAGCCGGCTGCTTACACGATAGCCGCGTTTGCGCCGGCCCGCCCTACGCCCGCGGTTCGTGGATCGGGCAACCTTGGTGCTGGCCACGAAACGCCGCCGAATGCTCATAGGCCGCCTTGCGCACCCGCATGATCCCGCCCAGTGGCCGGTGCGCGGCCAGCCCGTGCCAAGGGCTGAAGGCGAGGTTTTCATCGATGGCCTGGACCTTTTCCGGGCTCCAACTGGCCTGGCGCGGCACGTGCAGGCGCGCCACCGCCACGTAAGGGCTCAAGGCCTGGGGCCACTCCACGGTGGCGTCTTCGATGGGCATGTGCTCGGCGTGGGTGGCCAGTTGCACGCGCACCTCCCAGGTGCCGTCGTGTTCGGCAAAGAAGGCCTGTACCTCTTCGCGCAGGCCGTCGGGGCGGTCGTGAAAGTCGACCTTCTGGCCGGCGAGGCGGGTCAGTTCTTCGCTCACCGGCACCACGCTGAGCTTGCCGTAATAAGGCCCGTACAGCAGCGGCACCACGGTGTTGAAGCGCTCACCGAGAATGTGCGTGAGCGGGTGGCCGCCCAGGCTCTTGAGCGTGCCGCTTTCGCCACCGGCCGCTTCTACCACGGCCTCTACCCCGCGCAAGGCGGCCGACAACACCCGTTTGCTGCCGGGCAGGCGGTCGGTGGTCTTGGCCAGCAGTTGCAGGTTCTTCAAGAATGCCTTGGGGGTGGGCGCGGTGAACACCGTAGCGTTCTGCATCACGAAGTCTTGGGTCACGTCACCCTCGCTGCCAGGTAGCCGCTCGCCCTCCACGCCGATGATCTTCAGCGCCATGCCGCGCGGGGTCGACACGCGGTCATCGAGCAGGTCGCCGGGGTTGGTCGACAAGCGCATCAGCACCGGCAGCCGCCCAGGCTTGGCGAAGGCACCCTGGGCCAGCACCGGCGGCAGGTGATCGAACACCTCCAGGGTGCCTTGCAACAGGCCATGGGCCTTGGCGTGCACGCTGCGCACCGGGCGGCCGTAATCGGCGTAGGTGGTTTGCAGAATCTGCTGCATGGCCTCGACCAGGGCCTGGCCGGTGGCGGCTTCGTCGTCGGGGATCTGCTCATAGGCTGGCGCGAACGGAATGGGCGTAGCGCCCGGTACGGTAGCGGTCATGGGGCTTCCTCACGGTAGCGCGGCTTGTTTAGGGGCCTGCATGGCGCAGGCCGGTGGCCACTTACCTGTGCTGACCGGGGGCATGGCGAGGCGGTTCCGCCCGGCTGCCCGGTGGCCGCCGGGCCGGCGCGCCGTTAAACTGCCACGGTCAACCGCACAAGGAGTTCACCCGATGAAACGCCTCGCCCTGCTCGCCCTCGGCGCCGCCCTCAGCCTGCCCGCCTTCGCCGACACCCCCGGCGCGGATTGGATACCCCTGGAAAAAGCCCAGCAACTGCTCAAGGCCGCCGGCTACACCCAGGTCACCAAGATCAAGGCCGACGACGGCCAATGGGAAGGTGAAGGCCTGAAAACCGACGGCATGAAGTACGACTTCCACCTCGACCCGCACAGCGGCAAGATCACCAAGGAAGAAATGGACATGTAAGCCCCCGCCGGCCCGCCGCCACCGCGGTAGGCCGGCTGGCCCGCGGCCAAGCAGTTTGAACCATCCCCGCGCCTTGCCCCTCCACTGTGGTGTACCCAGGCCTGCCAGGCCATTCCTTCCACTCAGCACAGAGGCAAACCGATGAGCAATCGATTAGAAGGCAAGCACGTACTGGTGATCACCTCCAACACCGGCATCGAACGCGACGAGCTGATCAAGCCGGTGCAGGCGCTGCAAGCGCTGGGCGCCCACGTGGTGCACGCTTCGCAGGCAGGCGGCACCACCCAGACGTTCGTGGGCGATACCGAAAAAGACACCACCGTGCGCTCGAGCAAAAAGCTCGCCGAGGTCAACGCCGGTGAGTTCGATGCGCTGGTGATCCCCGGCGGCACGGTAAACGCGGACACCCTGCGCCAGGACGCCGACGCCCAGCAGTTGGTGCAAGCCTTCGCCAAGGCCGGCAAGACCATCGCTGCGATTTGCCATGGCCCCTGGGTGCTGATCAACGCCGGGGTGGTGGAAGGCAAAACCCTTACCTCGTACCCCAGCGTGAGCACCGACCTGAAAAACGCCCACGCCGCCGGCTGGGTCGACGCCCAGGTAAAACAGTGTGGCGCCAACGGTTGGACGCTGATCACCTCGCGCACCCCGAAAGACCTGCCGGCCTTCAACGAGGCGATCGCCAAGGCGCTGGAAGCCGCCTGATCACAGCGGGGCGTTGCGCCGCCAGGGCGAATACGGCAGGCGCACCACCCCCTGGGCCTGGCCATCCTGGCTGACCGCAAAGCCGGGCATGGCGGCCAGGTTCAGGCCCAGGCAGGCCTGCTGCAAGCGCCGCTGGAACGGCTTGCTATCACGAAAATCCCCCTCCCGCCCCACCGCGCGCGACAGCGCCACTTCACAGGCCTGCACCTGCCCGGCGGCATTGGCCCGGTAGTACAACGCCGCCACGCCGATGCCATCGATTTGCACCTCGCGAAGTCGCGCCCATACGTATTCGTTCTGCTCGAACGGGGTGAACTGGGCGATGCCCAGGCGCAAGGCACGGCCGGGGGTGAGCGGCGCGGATTGGAAGTTGATCGGCGCCAAAAACGTCAGAGTTTTGTTCGTGCCCCAGAACGAAGCCGACACCTCGGGCAGCGCGGCATTCCAGCAGGCGCGCTCCGCTGCCCGCGCCAGCGTGGGCGCCACGCCCCAGTCCTTGCGCGCCTTGCAGGTGAGCAACTGGCCCTGGCGGTCGAAGGTGAGCGCCAGGGTGAACTGGCCGCTGTCTCGTGTGTGATTGGCCGCCAGCAGCCAGGGCGCCAGGGCGGCGTTGAGCGCCACCGCCAGGCGCTGGCGCTCTGGCGCGGTGTGAACCGGGCTGGCCGCCTGGCACCCGGCCAGCAGCCCGGTGGCCGCCAGCACAAGGGTTGGACCGATGCAGCGTAAGAACATAGGCACCTCCTCGAAAAAGGCGCCATGGTAAGGATCCAATCAGAACTTTCCTAAAGCAAAACCGTGACTTGGCGTTACAGCGGCTGCACCGCCTGGATCACAAAGTCTGCCTCCAGATACTCGGCCTTTCGCGCCATGAAGGCGCGCATGTGCGGCAGGTTGGCGTGCACATCCAGGGCCTGCTGGCTGGCCCACACCTCGAAGAACACGAACAGGGTCGGGTCTGCGGCATCTTGCAGCATGTGGTACTGCAGGCAGCCCGGCTCGCGCCGGCTGGCGGCCAGGTGCTGATGGAAAAACGCCTTGAAGGCGCTGCTGTGGCTGGGGCGGGTTTTCGCTTGCAGTACAAAGGCTACGGGTTGGGTCATCACGGGGGGCCTCTTGGGTTTACCCATGTTAAGCGCATCAAAACCCGGCTATTTGTGACTTTTATGCAAAAGCTATTGACCGCCCCGTGCCTTGGTCGCCCACCGCGATGCCTGTAGCCTGCGCAGCATTCCTAGCTCACGAGGCCCTACCATGAACGTGCTCCTGTTAAACGGCGGCAAGCAATTCGCCCACTCCGATGGCCGCTACAACGAAACCCTGCACAACGCCGCGCTGGCCTGGCTCGACCGCGCCGGCCACAACGTCCAGGCGACCTTCATCGACGGCGGCTACAACAGTGCCGATGAAGTGCAGAAGTACCTCTGGGCCGATGTGGTGATCTACCAGATGCCCGGCTGGTGGATGGGCGCGCCCTGGACCGTCAAGCGTTACCTCGATGAAGTGTTCACCGAAGGCCATGGCAGCCTCTACGCCAACGACGGCCGCACCCGCGCCGACGCCTCGCAGAAATACGGCAGCGGCGGCCTGATCCACGGCAAGCGCTACATGATCAGCGCCACCTGGAACGCCCCCCAGCAGGCGTTCGAAGACCCAACGGACTTTTTCGAGGGGCGCGGCGTGGATGCGGTGTACTTCCCCTTCCACAAGGCCAACCAGTTCCTCGGCATGAGCGCCCTGCCCACCTTCCTCGCCGTCGATGTGATGAAGCGCCCCAACGTGGAGGCCGACGTGGCCCGGTATGAGGCGCATTTGCAGGCGGTGCTGGGGGCAAACTGAACCGCGCCTGAACCGCCCAGCGGGCCGCGGGCGGGTTGTCTGCGGGGGCTTGCCAAACGGCGCCGGGAGGCGGATAAGTAACGTCAAAGTGCCACCACTTATCCACCCCTGGGAGTCGCCATCATGTTGTTGCGATCCGTGCGCTTGAAAACCCGTGCCACCTTGAGTTTCGGTTTGATCTGCCTGCTGTTGATCGGCCTGAGCCTCGTTGCCCTAGGGAAGATGGGTGAGTTACACAGCGCTGTGGGCAAGGTTGCCAACGACGCGCTGCCCAGCGTGCACCAAGGCGATGCCATCGAGGCGGCGACGCTGCGCCTGCGCCTGGCGTTGCTGCACTATGTGGGCGAAGACGACAAACCCGCGCTGCGCGCGACCCTCGAACAACGCCGCCAGGCGCTGGCCAAGGCCGTGCAGGACTACGCCCCGCTGGTTTCGAGCGCCGAGGAAGGCGCGATCTATACGCGGCTCAAGGGCGACGTAGACGCCTACAACAACAGCGTCGAACAGTTGCTGGGCCAGGGCGAGCAAAGCACCGGCCAGGCCACGGCATTCGTCAACAGCGTCAGCGTGCCGCTGGCCGAGAAGCTGCAGCAAGGCATCGACCAGTTGGTCGCGCTCAACAACGACAACGCCCAAACCGCCGCCAGCGAGGCCGAGCAGCAGTACCAGCACGGGCTGGTGACCACCTGGGCGATCATCGCCGCGGCGGTGCTGATCACCCTGCTGGTGGCGCTGTTGTTCACCCGCAGCATCCTGCTGCCGGTGCAGCAACTGATGGGCGTGACCCGCGAGATCGCCGAAGGCCGCCTGGGCAGCCGGGTGGTGATCAACGGCGCCGATGAAATCACCGAGCTGCAAACCAGCACCGAGGCCATGCTCGGCAACCTGCGCAGCACCCTGCAGTTGATCAACGACTCGGCCAGCCAACTGGCCGCGGCCGCCGAAGAACTCACCCAGGTGACCCACGACGCCAACGCCGGCATCCTGCGCCAAGGCCAGGAAACCGAGCTGGCCGCCACCGCGGTGAACCAGATGAGCGCCGCGGTCGAGGAAGTGGCGCGCAGCGCCTCCTACGCCAGCGTGGCCACCCAGCAGTCGCAACAGTCGGCCAGCCAGGGCCGTGAACGGGTGGGCCAAACCCTGACCTCGATCACTCGGCTGAGCGATGCGGTAGCGGTGACCAGCGAGCAACTGGGCGAACTGGCCGGGCGTTCGCAGCAGATCAGCAAAGTGCTGGAAGTGATCGGCGCGATCGCCGAACAAACCAACCTGCTGGCGCTGAACGCCGCGATCGAAGCGGCCCGCGCGGGCGAACAGGGCCGCGGCTTCGCGGTGGTGGCCGATGAGGTGCGCGCGCTGGCCCACCGCACGCAAACCTCGACCCGCGACATCGCGGTGATGATCGAAGGCATCAAGGCGGGTTCGGCCCAGGCGGTACAGGCGATGGCGGTGAGCAGCGAGGAAGCCGGCAACACCCTGGAAATCGCCCGCCAGGCCGGTGAGGCGATCAACCAGATCGCCGACGCGGTGATGGAAATCGGCGAGAAAAACCTGGTCATCGCCGCCGCCGCCGAGCAACAGGCCCAGGTGGCGCGCTCGGTGGACCACAACCTGGTGAGCATCAAGGACCTCGCCGGCCACAGCGCCGGCGCCGCCAAGCAAACCGCCGAGGCCAGCGCCGAACTGGCGCGGCTGGCGGTGAACCTCAATGCGGTGGTGGGGCGGTTCAGTTTTGCTTGAGGCGCAGGGCCCTTCGCCCGGCACAGCCGGCCTCCCACGGGTTCTGTGCTGCCCAATAAATCAAGTACTTACACAAATCTGGTGGGAGGCCGGCTGTGCCGGGCGAAGGGCCCTCTACCCCTACCCCGCCAACAACCCCACCAACACCCGCGCGGCCTGGCGCACCTGCGCCGGCGCCAGCGCCGCGTAGCCAAGGATCAACGCCGGCGGCAGGCGGGTGCCGTGGCAGGCCTGGCTCAGCGGATAGAGGTCGAGCCCGGCGGCCTGGCCGCGGGCGAGCAAGCGCGCTTCATCACAGCCGGCGGGCAGCCACAGGGTGAGGTGGAACCCGGCATGCTCGCCGCTCACCCGGCAGCCGGGCGCGGCGCTAGCCAGCTCCGCCAGCAGGGTGTCGCGCAGGCCTTGGTAATGCAGCCGCGCCCGGCGCAGGTGGCGCTGGTAATCACCGCTGGCCATGAACGCCGCCAGGCCCAGTTGCTCACTGATGCCCACGCTGCGCCCCACCACCTGCCACAACCCCAGCACCTGTTCGCGCACCGGCCGCGGCGCCAGCAGGTAGCCCACCCGCAGGTTGGCGAACAGCGCCTGGTTGAAGCTGCCGCAGTAGATCACCCGCTCGCCGCGGTCGATCGCCTTGAGCGCTGGCAGCGGCGCGCTGCGGTAGTTGAATTGGCTGTCGTAGTCGTCTTCGAGCACCCAGGCCTGCTCGCGCTCGGCCCAGGCGAGCAAGCCCAGGCGGCGTTCCGCGGGCAGGCTGGCGCCCAGCGGCGACTGGTGCGCCGGGGTCACGTAGGCCAGGCGCAGGCCGGCGCCCAGGCTGGCCGGGTCAAGCCCTTGCTCATCGACCCGGGCGTGCTGCACCCGCGCACCGGCCTGCTGGAAGATCCGCCGCGCCACCGGGTAGCCTGGGTCTTCCACCGCCACGCCGTCGCCAGGGCGCAGCAGGCAACGGGCGACCAGGTCGAGGCCATGGCGGATGCCATGGGTGATGATCAGCTCATCGGCCTGGCAGGGGATACCGCGCTGGCTGCGCAAGTAAGCGGCCACTTGCTCACGCAGGGCCAGCGCGCCCTGGGCCTCGGCCTCGCCCAGTTGCTCCGGGCGCAGGCCCGCCATTGCCCGTTGCAGGTGCCGGCCCCATACCGCCGGGGCCAACAGCTGCGGGTTGGCCAGCCGCGCGGCGAACGGTACCCCCACCCGTGGCCGCCCCGCCGCTGGCACGGCCGCCAGCGGCTCAGCCAGCGCCCGCGGCGCCGGGGGTGGCGGCGCGCGGTGGTAGAACTCTGGCAACACTGCCCGCACCCGGCTGCCGGCGCCCACCCGGCGCTCGATATAGCCCTCCAGGCGCAGGCGGTCGAACACCTCTTCAAGGGTGCCGCGCGCCAGTTGCCAGCGCTCGGCCAGGCCGCGGCTGGAGGGCAAGGCGCTGCCGGCCGGCAACAGGCCGCTGAGGATGGCATCGCGCAACGCCTGGTAGGCCGCGCCCTGGCGGGTTTGCCCGGGCGCCGGCAACGGGCGCGGCAGGTCGAAGCGTTGGGCAACACGGCCTTTAGGCATAATGGTCCAATGGTTAACCGCTTATATGGCCCTTAACTATGGGCCATAGCCGCCGTAATGTCAGCGCCAGTGACCACGCTGTGAGGTGCCCCATGGGCCTGCCCGATTACCTGCTGTTTTGCGCCATTGCCGTTGCCCAGGTGGGTTCGCCCGGGCCGTCGACGCTGAACCTGATCAACAACGCCCTGGCCTATGGCCCTGGCCGTGCGCTGGCGATCCTCAGTGGCGACCTGCTGGCCATTGCCCTGCTTGCCGGCGCCGCGCTGCTCGGCCTGGATGCCTTGCTGCTGGGCCAACCGGCGCTGTTCCTGGCGGTCAAGCTGCTGGGCGCCGGCTACCTGGTGTGGTTGGGCATCGGCCAATGGCGCCAGGCCCGGCACAGCCCGCCGGCGCAGGCGCCCGCAGCCGCCGCCGAGCCCTTCGCGCGGCTGTGGCGGCGCTCGTTCATGGTCGGGTTGAGCAACCCCAAGGCGATGCTGTTCTTTTCGTCGTTGCTGCCGCAGTTCTTGCCCAGCGAGCACCCAGGCAGCGCGGCGCTACTGGGCCTGATCGGCCTGTTCGTGGCAGTCAAGCTGGCGGTGGCGGCCGGCTATGCCTGGGCCGCCGCGCCGCTGCGGGCACGGCTCAGTGGCCCGCGCGCCGGCTGCTGGGGCAAACGCCTGTGCGGCACCCTGCTGCTGGGTTTTGGCGGGATCATGGCGTGGAACGCCGGGCTGTAATGGGTTAGCCAGGCCGCTGGGCGTTGCGCGCGGCGAGCAGGGTCATCACCAGGGTGGCGAGCACCTCCACCCCCCACGGCTTGGGCAAAAAGGTCACGCCGGGGGCCTTTTGCTCGGCGGCGTAGCCGTAGCCGCTGGTGAGGATCACCGGCAACCCGGGGTGCTGCTGCACCAGCAGGGTGGCGAGGTCATTGCCGGTGAGTTGCCCGGGCATGCTGTGGTCGGTGATCACCATGCCGGTGTCACCGCCCGCCTGCACATACGCCAGGGCGTCATCGGCGGTGGCGAAGCCGACCGCCGGCAGGCCCAGCTCGATGACCACTTCCAGGGTCAGCAGGCGCAGCATGTCGTCATCCTCGACCACCAGCACGGTCGAAGGCAGGGAAAGCGCGGGGGAATTTTGCAAAAGGCTCATCAATCGGTCTGCTACGGTCACGAACTTTCAAGGCGTACTGACCCTGCGACCATGGGCTGTAACCATTCGTTCCATCGATCGCTCATCCCGCGCCGGAGCGCGGCATCCTGCTGCCGTCTTAACACTGGCCCCGAGGGGCCTCAGCCGTTAGGATAGCCATACGCCACCACCGGCCCGCCCCTTGCCCGCCATGTTCAAACCCGCCTTTACCCGCTGGGCTGCCCGCGGCCGCAGCCGCCAGTTGATCCTGCGCTTGCTGCCGGCCATCGCCGCGCTGTCGGCGTTGATCGGCCTGGGCTGCTTCCTGCTGGTCAAGAATGCCCTGAGCCAGGATGCCGACGTGCAGCAGCGCTCGCGCACCTTCATCGCCCGCACCCTGGACCAGGTGTGCAATGAGGTGGGGCGCAATATCGTCAACTACGCCAAATGGGGCGAGGCTTACCAGCACCTGCACGTGGTGGTGGATAAAGACTGGGCCGACGTGCAGCGCAACGTCGGCGATGTGCCCTACCAGTTGTATGGCTACAACGGCGTGCTGGTGCTCGACGCCCAGGACCGCACGGTGTACGCGGTGATCGACGGCCAGCCGGCCACCCTGCAGGCCGGCGACTGGCTGCAGGGCGACCTGCCCGGGCTGGTCGCCGCCGCCCGCGCCAGCGACAGCGAGGAGTACGGCGTGGTGCGTGCCTTCCGCGTGGGCGGCACGCCGGCGCTGGTGGCGGCGGCGACCATCACTCCCGGCGCTGCCCATGTGGCGCTGACCCCCGGCGCGGCCTCGGTGATGATGTTCGTCAACGTGCTCGACCCCACCAAGCTCGGCCACCTCAGCGACACCTACGGCCTGCCGCCGCTGAGCGTGGCCCACAACGCGCTGCCGGGGCAGGACGCGCTGCCGCTGGCCGCTTCGAACATCCTGCTCAACTGGCACCCGCCCCGGCCTGGGCGGCACCTGCTCAAGCAAACCCTGCCGTTGTTCATGGCCGCGGTGCTGGCCCTGGCCGGGGTGCTGACGGTGCTGTTGCGTTACGCAATCCTCTCGGCGCGCCAGCTCGATGCGCAGTTCAGTGAGGTGCAGCAGTTGTCGTTGCACGACAGCCTGACCGGCCTGCCGAACCGCCACCAGCTGCACCAGCAACTGGCCGCCCTGCTCGCCCAGGGCCAGCCGCTGGCGCTGCTGAGCCTGGACCTCGACCGCTTCAAGCCGATCAACGACGCCCTCGGCCACGCGGTGGGTGACCAGGTGCTGCAAACCGTTGCCCAGCGCCTGCGCGGCGCCGCCCCGGCGGGCGCCAGCGTGGCCCGGCTGGGCGGCGATGAGTTCGTGCTGCTGGTGCCTGGCCCCTGCGCCGAGGCGGCGCTGGCCAGCCTGGCGCAGCCGCTGATCGATGCCCTGTGCCAGCCGCTGGCGGTGGCCGGCCAGGTGCTGTTCATCGGCACCAGCGTGGGCATCGCCCTGGCCCCGGCGCATGCCGCCGAGGCCGCCGAGCTGTTGCGCCTGGCCGACATCGCCCTGTACCAGGCCAAGGCCGCCGGGCGTAATACCTGGCGGCTGTACCACGAACGGATGAACCAGGCCCTGCTGGCCCGCCAGCAACTGGAGCACGAGTTGCGCCGGGCCCTGGCCGAGGGTGAGTTGCGCGTGCATTACCAGCCGCGCTACGCCACCGCCAGCGGCCAGGTGTGCGGCGCCGAGGCGCTGGTGCGCTGGCAGCACCCGCGACACGGGCTGCTCTACCCCGGGCGGTTCCTTGGCCTGGCTGAGGAATGCGGGCTGATCCAGCCGCTCGGGCATTGGGTGCTGCAACAGGCCTGTGCCGAGGCAGCCGGCTGGCCGGCGGCGATGAAGGTGTCGGTGAACCTGGCGCCGGCGCAGTTCAGCGCCCCGGCGCGGCTGGCCGAGGGCGTTGCCGCGGTGCTGGCCAGCAGCGGCCTGGCGCCGGCGCGGCTGGAGCTGGAGTTCACCGAGCAGGCCCTGCTGGAACACCGCGACAGCGCCCTGGCCACCCTGCAACAGCTCAAGGCGCTGGGCGTACGGCTAAGCCTGGACAACTTCGGCAGTGGCTTTTCGTCGCTGGCGTACCTGCGCCACTACCCGCTGGATGGGATCAAGATCGACCGCAGCTTCATCGCCGGCCTGGCCCAGGAGGCCGGCGACCAGGCGGTGGTGCGCTCGATGATCGACCTGGGCCGCTCGCTGGGCATTACCGTCACCGCCGAAGGCATCGAAACCGCCCAGCAACTGGCCTGCCTGCGCTTGCACCGCTGCGACGAGGTGCTGGGGTTTCACTTCAGCGAGGCGCTGCCGGCGGAGGGGTTGCTGGGGGTCATGGGGCGCGCATAGGGCCCCTCGCCCGGCACAGCCGGCCTCCCACCAGATTTATGTAAATACTTGATTTACTGTACAACACAGAACCTGTGGGAGGCCGTGGTCCGGCACTCCGGCTGTGCCGGGCGAAGGGCCGGCAAATTCACCCTGTATCGGCCCCCCCCGCCCCCGGTACCATAGCCCCCTGCTCGCGTAACCAGGATTGTTCTGCATGAAAACGTTGTTGCTCATCGGCATCGGTGCCGGTGACCCGGATTACCTCACCGCCCAGGCCATCGCCGCGCTGAACCGCGCCGAGGTGTTTTTCCTGCTCGACAAGGGCCCGGCCAAGCAGGCGCTGATCGCGTTTCGCGAGCAGGTGTGCCAGCGCTACATCGATGCCAGCCGGCCGTATCGCTTCGTTGAGGCGAACAGCCCCGAGCGCGAACGCGGTGGCGACTACGCCACCCGCGTTGAAGAACTGAACCGGGCCAAACAGCAGGTGTTCGAGCAGCTTATCGAGCAGATGGCCGACGGCGAATGCGGGGCGTTTCTGGTCTGGGGCGACCCAGCCCTGTACGACAGCACCAGCCGCATCCTCGGCGCGATCCTCGCCGAGGGCCGGCTGGCGTTCGACTTCGAGGTGATCCCCGGCATCAGCTCGGTGCAGGCCCTGGCGGCGCGGCACAAGGTGGCGCTGAACGAGATCGGCCAGCCGGTGCTGATCACCACCGGCCGGCGCCTGCTGGCCCAGGGCGTGGCCGCCGAAGGCAACACGGTGGTCATGCTCGACGCCGAAGACAGCTACCTCAGCCTGCGCGGCCAGGGACTGGAGATCTACTGGGGCGCCTACCTCGGCACCCCGCAGGAGATCCTCATGGCCGGCCTGCTCGACGAGGTCGGCGCCGACATCCAGCGCACCCGCCTGGCCGCCCGCGCCGAGCATGGCTGGATCATGGACACGTATCTGCTGCGCCGGCCCAGCCCTCGATCGTCTTGACCACCGCGGTCATGTCCTGGCGGGCGCCGCCCTGGGCGGCGGCGGTCCACAGCTGGCGGGCGCTGTTGCCCAGCCACATCGGCACCCCCAGGGCCTGGCAGGCGTCTACCGCCAGGCCAACGTCCTTGCACACCCCGGCCATCGAATGGCCGAAGTCGAAGCTGCCGGTGAGCACGTGGCGGGGGAATTTGTCCATCGTCGAGCCGTTCTTGCCGGTACCGGCGTTGAACACTTCGATCATCAGCTGAGGGTCCAGCCCGCCGCGCACCCCGGCGACGAAGGCCTCGGCGGTGATCAACAGCGCGGTCGACGACAACATGTTGTTGAGCAGCTTGAGCAGTTGCGCCTGGCCCGGCTGCTCACCGACGTTGAACAGCTCGGTGCCGAACGCCGCGGCCAAGTCCATCACCTGCCGCAGCGCCTCCGGCGCGCCCGACATCATCACCGCCAGAGTGGCGCTGCGGGCGCGTTCGGCGCCGCCGCTGATCGGCGCGTCGACCACGCTGACGCCCTGCCCGGCCAGCCGCTCGGCGAGGCTGCGGATCAGCTCCGGGCCCACCGTGGACAGATCCGCCAGCACCTTCATGGCGCGGCCTTCGGCCAGGCCCTCGGGGCCGAACACCACGGCCTCGAGAATCGCCGGGTTGGGCAGGCTGGTGAACACCACACTGGCCTGCTCGGCCACCGCCCGGGCGCTGCTGGCGATCTGCGCGCCAGCGGCCTCGAGCACCGCCAGCGCCTCAGCGCTGCGGTCGTACACATGGAGGGTATGGCCCTTGGCCAACAGGTGCAGGGCCATCGGCTGGCCCATCACGCCCACGCCGATAAAACCCACGATCGGTGCGTTGCTCATACAGTGACCTCACGGCAAAGGTGCAGGGGCGCGGCGGCGTCAACGGCCTGCTCGAGCCCCCAAATCAGTTGAAGCAGCGCCGTGCTGTCGAACGGCGCCGCCAGGGTATGCAGCTTGGTTTCCAGGGCCGCGTCGGGCAGCGGCCGTTGCAGGCTGCCGAGGGCCGCGCTGACGTGCTGTTCCAGCCATTCGCCGGTGTGCAGCAGCACCCGCACGTTGGCGGCCTCCACGCCCATCTCGGGGCAATCTTCGAACACCAGCCGCGGGTACAGCGCGCGCAGGTCGGCGCGGGCCACGGCGGCATCGCTGAACTGCGCCAGGCCCGCCTGGCCGTCGAGCAAGCTCACCGCCACCGCGTGCTGGGCACTGACCTGGGCCTGGCGGCCGCTGCGGATGCCGGGGCGGTCGGTGCGCTGGCGCAGCAGCGGGTGGCCACGCAGCTCGATGCGCTCGATGCTGGCCTGGGCCAGCCGCGGGTGCAGCGCCAGGCAGGCTTCGATCACCGGGTTCAGCACCACCCCGCAAGGGTAGGGTTTGTAGGTGTTGGCGGCCAACGCCCAGTGTTCGCCCAGGCCCTCCAATAGCCCGGCGGCAGCGCCCGGCTGGCCGAACACCGGGACGAAGCCGCGCTCGCCTTCCAGCGGCTGCGCCGGGCCGTAGAAGCCTTCGGCGGCCAGCAAGGCCGAAAGCAGCCCGCCACGGGCGGCATTGCCCACACCGAGGCTTTTGGCCGCGCTGCCGAGGGTTTCGACCAGCCCGCAGGCTTGCGCGCTGGCGTTGCCGAGGGCGCCGCCGATGGCCTGCTCACCCAGCCCGAGCAGCTTGGCCGCCGCCACCGCCGCGCCAAACACCCCGCAGGTGGCGGTGATATGCCAGCCACGGCGGTAGTGGCCTTCGCCCAGGGCCAGGCCCAGCCGGCACTCCACCTCCACCCCCAGCACAAAGGCCAGCAGCCATTGCTCGCCACTGACGGGGTAGCGCTCGGCCAAGGCGAACAGCGCGGCGGCCACCGGCGCGGTGGGGTGGATGATGGTCGGCAGGTGGGTGTCGTCGTAGTCGTGCACGTTGGCCGCCATGGCGTTCAGCGCGGCGGCGCTGAGGGCGTCGAGGCGCACCGGCCAACCGACCAGGCTAGCGTCGGCCGGGCCGCTGAAACGCGCCAGCAGCGACCGCGCGGCGGCGACGTCTGGGTCCCTGGCGCCGGCCAGGGCCACGCCAAAGTAGTTCACCAGCGCGCGCTTGGCCTCATGGCGGATGGCCGTGGGCACATCGGCCCAGGCGCAGCCGGCGATGAACCGCGCCAGCGGCGCGGTGACGGGCGCCTCACTCATGCCGCGGCCCCCGCGCGCACGGCGAACTCCGGCGCGGCCGGGTCGACCGGCGGGAAGCGGTTCATCACGTCTGGGTCATGCCCAGGCACCATCACCGCGCCCGGGGCCTGGAGCCAGTCGCGGATGCGCGCGTAGCCGTGGTACATCGCCGCCAGGCTGTCAATCACCGCGAACGGCCGGTCGAGCTCGAGCTCCTCGTAGTAGTGCACCGCGTCCGAGGCGAGGATCAACGGCCCCTCCGCCAGTTGGATGCGCAGGGCCATCTGCCCGGGGGTGTGGCCGCCCAGTTCGAACAGCTCAAAGCCGGGCATCAGGGTGTGCTCCGGGCCGTCGAGCAGGGTCACCCGGCCGGCTTCGGCGAGGCTGGCGAGGTAGTCGAGGTCACGCGGGTCGGCGTGGTGCAGGTACTGCGGCTGCTGGCCCAGGGGGCTGCGCCAGAAGTCGTACTCGCGGCGGAACATGATCACCTGGGCATTGGGGTACAGGCCGAGGTTGCCGGCGTGGTCGTAGTGGGCGTGGGTGAGGATCAACTGCTTGACCTCGGCCGGGTCGATGCCCAGCCGCGCCAGGGCGTCGGCCGGGGCGATCAGCGGCGAGCGCTTGCGCGCCACGGCGGCGGCGTGGCTGAAGCCGGAGTCGATCACGATCACCTGGCCGGCGTCGCGGTAGATCCAGAAGAAGTAGTCCATCACCACCGGGGCGTCGGGCTCGTGGTACAGCGCGTAGTTGTAGTAGCACTCGCTTTTGCGGGTGGGGCGGGTGCCGTAGCGCACGATGGTCAGGCTGCGGTCGTGGAAATCAGGCATGGTTCGCTCCTTGGGTGTGCGGGGTGGCGGGCTCGAGCAGTTGTTCGAGCAGTGGCGCGGCGGCCAGCGCGCCGTGGATGCCGATCAGGCTGGTGATGCCGAGCACTTCCATCAGTTCTTCGGCGCTGGCGCCGTAGCCCAGGGCGTTGTGCATGTGCAGCTTCAGCCCGGGCACGTAGAGGTGGGTGGCGGCGGCGTCGAAGGCGCAGTACATGAACTCCTTCACCTTCGGCTCGAGCACGCCCTGGCGCCAGGGCACCGAGGAAAACGCCAGGTACGCCTCGAACAGCGCCGGGTCGAATTCCAGCAGGCCTTCCCAACTGGGGTGCCAGTAGCCGCGGTTGCTGACAAACCCGTCCTTGAGCGCTTGCTGGTGTTCATTCAGGGCGGCCGGGCCACTGCGCAGGCCGCGCTCTTCGAGCACCTCGAGCAGCACCGGCACGCCGACGTTGGCGGCATGGATGCCGACCGTGCTGAGCAGCGCCAGCACCTCGGCGAGTTCCTCGCGGCTGGCGCCGCAGCGCAGCGCCAGGCGCAGGCAGGCTTCGGTGCCGGGGCCATGCAGGTGGGTGGCGTTGGCGCAGGCCACCAGGGCCACGAAGGCCTTGACCTTGGCCGGCAGCGGGCCGTTGCGCCAAGGCACCTGGGCGTAATCGGCGCAGGCCTCAGCGAAGGCCGGGTGCAGGCGGCTGAGGCTGGCCCAGCCGGGGTGGTCGGTGAGCCAGGGGCGGGAATCGGGCATCGGGGGCCTCCTTGTTATTGTTGTTGGGGGTTACGGGCCTCTCGCCCGGCACTCCGGCTGTGCCGGGCGAAGCGCCCTCAGGCCATCACGGATAGTCGCTGTCGGCCACCGGCTCTTCCCAGCGGGTTTGGCCGATGGACGTGGCGATGTGCGACATCAACCCGTCCACGCTGGCGCCGTGCCAATGCCGCTCGCCGGCGGCGATGAACACCGTGTCGCCCGGGCCGATCGCCTGCGGGCGCTGGCCTTCGAGGCAGACCCAGCCGCGGCCGGCGGTCACCTGCAGCACCTGGCCATGTTCATGGGTGTGCCAGTGGGTACGCCCGCCGGGCAGGAAGTGCACATGGTTGAGGGTCACCGATACCCCGCCGGCGTCGGTCGCCGGCAGGATCGGGTCGGCCCACACGTCACCGGTGAAGGTCGAGGTGCGTTTTTCGCTGGTACTGCCTTCGGCGTTGCCGTGGATCACGATCATGCGCTTTGCTCCTTGAGCGGTTCATGCAGGCGTACGCCACCGGCCATGTCGCCGATGGCATCGACCACCCGGTTACTGATCAGGCCGCCGTAACCCAGCGCGGTCTGCAGGCCAAAGCTGGCCAGCGGCCCGGAGGCATTGAGCGAGGCCACGCCCAGTTCGCGGGCGCGCTCGATGTACAGCACCACGTCCTTGGTCATCAGCTGGCCAGTCAAGCCGCCTTCGAGGTAGTCGCCCTCGATGATCTTCGGGAAGCGGTTGAGGCTGGCGAAGTTCACCCCGCTGCTGGCGTTGATCACCTCCAGCAACTGGCGCAGGTCGAGCCCGGCTTTTTTCCCGGCGACCATCACCTCGGCGGTGGCCGCCAGGCTGACGGCGTTGAGGAAGTTGTTCAACAGCTTGGTGGTGTGCCCGGTGCCGGAGGCGCCCATGTGCACCACCTTGCTGCTGAACGGCGCGAACACCGCTTCCAGCGCCTGCACCGCGGCGGTTTCGCCGCCGACCATCAGCGTCAGCGTGCCTTTATCGGCTGCCGCCGCGCCGCCAGAGATACCGGCGTCTACGTAGTGCACGCCGCGCTCGGCGAAGCGCTGTTGCAAGCGGATGGTCGAGCTGGCGGCGGCGGTGGACAGGTCGACCACGATCTGCCCGGCGCGGGCGTGGGCCAGCAGCCCGCCCTCGCCTTCGACCACGGCTTCGACCACGCGGCTGTCGGGCAGCGACAGCAACACCACCTCGGCGGCCATCGCCTCGGCCAGGCTGGCCACCGGCTGCGCGCCGGCGGCTTCGGCGCGCCCGGCGCTGGGGTCGTAGCCCAGTACCTGCCAGCCGGCGCCGACCAGGCGCTTGCACATGCGCCCGCCCATGTTACCCAGGCCGATAAAGCCCAGTGTCTGTTGGTTCATGGCATTGCCTCCAGATTCAGAAATCGACATCTTTGGTTTCCGGGCCCATGTACGCGCCAATCGTCGCGATCACACCGCCGATCACCAGCAAGATTGCCGGGGTCACGCTGAACGGCACGATCTGCCCCAGCCAGCTCATGTAGAAGGCATAGAACGACGGCAGGATCACCGACAGGCTAAAGCCCACGCCGAAGCCGGTGGCGCGCACGTCGGTGACGAAGCGCTCGTTGATGTAGGTGACAATGACGCCCCAGGGCGCGGTGACCAGCACCGACATCACGCACACCAGCGCGACGATGGCCGGGAACGACAGGTTCGGCACGTTGGCCAGCACGTACATGATCCCGGCGCCAGCGCTGGCGATGATCGGGCCCAGGGTCAGGAAGAACCGCCGGCGGCCGATGCGCTGGCCGATCATCCCCGAGCCGATGTAGCTGAAGAACAGCACGGTGTAGCACAGCAGCAAAGTGCCGGTGACCTGCAGCCCGCTCAGGTGCAGGGTGTTGACCAGCAAGCCGGTGGGCAAAAAGATGGTGATGATGTTCTGCGTCAGCCAGAAGCCGGTCATCATCAGCAGCACTTGCAGCAGGTTGCGCCCGCTACGGCCACGGATCAGGTCAGACAGCGGCAGCTTCTCTTTGGGTTTTTCGCTGGCTTCGGTTTCCCAGATTTCCGACTCCGACACCGCGTACACGTAGTACAGCGCCAGTACACCCGCCAACAGCGCGCCGATCACGAACGGAATGCGCCAGCCCCATTGGGCGTAGGGCGAATCCGGGCCGTCGAGGGGGAACAGCATGAACATCAGCATCGCCACCAGGTTGATGCTCACGTAGGCCAGCGGGAAGCCGGCGATGATCAGCCCGCCCACAAACCCGCGTTGTTCCTTCTTCGAGTACTCGATGGCCAGCGGCATGGCGCCGGTGTAGCCACCGCCCAGGAAGATCCCGTCGACGAACCTCAGTAGCACCAATAGCCAATACGAGGCAATGCCGAGGGTCTGGTACCCCGGTAGCAAGGCAATCAACAGGGTGACCACGCCAAAGCCGGTGACCGAGTAGATCGAGGCCATGCGCCGGCCGGTGCGGTCGGCGATCATGCCGAACAGCAGCGCGCCGATCGGCCGGCCAAGCAGGGTGGTGATGAAGATCAACGAGGCGAAGATCGCCTGCACGCCCGGCGAGAGGTTGTCGGGCTTGAACACGAACAACACGGGTGACAACACCACCACAGGCAGGTAGATGTCGAACATGTCGATGTATTCGGAGAAAAACGCGCCTTTGATGGCGTTCTTGCGTTTGCTGTCGACGGAAGCGTCAGTGGCTTCGGCCGACCGCTCCTGGGCTAGGGTTGTCATTGCGCGTGTCCTTTATCGTTATTGTCGAGACGCTGATCAGGTGCCAAGTGCCGCGCTGGGGCTTACTCGGCGCGGTACGCCTTGATCGCTTCGCTGGCCACCCGGAAGGCCGCCAGCCCCAGTGGTACGCCGCAGTAAATCGAGGCCTGCATCAGTACCGCGCGGATTTCTTCTTCGGTCACGCCATTGCGCAGCGCGCCTTTGACGTGCACCGCCAGTTCGTGGTGCTGGCTCATCGCCGTGAGCATGCCCAGGTTGAGCAGGCTGCGGGTTTTGAACGGCAGGGTGGGGTCGCCCCACACCTCGCCCCAGCAGTATTCAGTGACCAACTGTTGCATGGGCCGGTTGAACGCATCGGCGGCGGCCCAGGATTTCTCCACGTGGGCGGCGCCAAGCACCTCTTTGCGGTTTTCAAAGCCTTTGTTGAAGCGTTCGTTATTGTCCATCGGTGGTACCCCGCCTGTGTGATGGGATGATTGTCATACAATCAAAATAGCTAAAATTTTTTTCGCCCTTCACCCCATATGAGCGGGGCGAAGGGCGGCACAGCCTAGCGCGGCGTATACCCCACCATCGCTTTCAGTTCCAGGTACTCCAGCAAGCCATGCTCGCCCCACTCGCGGCCATTGCCCGACTGCCGGTAACCGCCGAACGGCGCGTGGAAATCCGCCGGTGGGTAGTTCAAGTGCACGCTGCCGGCGCGCAGGGCGCGGCCCACACGCTGGGCGCGGCTGTGGTCGGCCGACTGCACGTAGGCCGCCAGCCCATAGGGCGTGCCGTTGGCAATGGCGATGGCATGGGCCTCATCTTGGTAAGGCATGATCGCCAGCACTGGGCCAAACACCTCTTCCTGGGCGATGGCCATGTGTGGCGCGACCCCGGCGAACACCGTGGGGCGCGCGTAATAGCCACGCTCGATGCCCGGCGGCAGGCCGGGGCCGCCGCACACCAGTTGGGCGCCCTCCTCCATGCCCAGGCGAATCAGCCGCTGCACCCGCTCGAACTGCACGCGGTTGACCAACGGCCCAAGCTGGGTATCGGCGGCCTCGGTGGGGCCTAGCACGTAGGCCTCGGCGCAGCGCCGGGCGATGGCCACCGCCTCGGCGTGGCGGGCCTGCGGCACCAGCATGCGGGTGGGGATCGAGCACGACTGCCCGCTGTTGGTGAAGCACGCCGCCACGCCGCGGGAGACCGCCTGTTCGAAATCGGCATCATCGAGCAGCAGGTTGGCCGACTTGCCGCCCAGTTCCTGGGCCACCCGCTTGACCGTGCCGGCCGCCGCGCGCGCCACTTCGATGCCGGCGCGGGTAGAGCCGGTGAACGACACCATGTCGACGTCCGGGTGCGCCGCCAGCGCCGCGCCGACCACCGCGCCCTCGCCGCTGACCAGGTTGAACACCCCTGGCGGCACCCCGGCTTCGTCGAGCACCTCGGCAAACAGCAGGCTGCTCAACGGCGAGTATTCGCTGGGCTTGAGCACCATGGCGCAGCCCGCGGCCAGCGCTGGCGCGACCTTGACCACGATCTGGTTGACCGGCCAGTTCCACGGCACGATCAAGCCGCACACCCCGACCGGTTCGTAGCGCAGCAAGGTGCTGCCCTGGGGCCGCTCGAAGGCAAAGCGCTGCATCACCTCGATCAGCGCCTGCAGGTGCAGCACGCCACGCGGCGCCTGGCCTTGGCGGGAGAAGGTGATCGGCGCGCCCATTTCCACGCGCATGGCTTCGGCGAATTCGTCTTGCCGGCGCTGGTAGATCGCCAGCACGCGCTGCAGCAGGGCCAGGCGCTCTGCCGCCGTGGTATTGGCCCAGGCCGGCCAGGCCTGGCGCGCGGCGGCCACGGCGCGGTCGACGTCGGCGGCGTTGCCCATGGCCAGGCGGCCGACGGCCTGCTCGGTGGCCGGGTCGATCAGCGTGTGCCACTGCGGCGCGGTGGGCGCCACCCATTGCCCGCCGATGTAGAACTGTTCCAGGTGAGCCATGGCGGTCACTCCTTGGCGGCGAGCAGGCGGTACATTTCAGTGTGGTCGGTGCGCGCCGTGGCGTGCTCGGCGGCGGCATCCCACAGCGCGGTGCAGGCCTTGCCCAGCGGCATCGGGTAACCCAGCGCCTCGGCCAGGGCCATGGCGATGTTGAGGTCTTTGTCCATCAACTGCAGGGAGAACCCCGAGGCATAGCTGCCGCTGAGCATGAACTGCCCGGCCTTGTTCTCGGAGGTGTTGCTGCGCCCGCTGGAGGCGTTGAGCACATCGACCATCACCTGCGGCGCGATGCCGAAGCGCTCGGCCACGTGCAGGGCTTCGACGGTGGCCACCAGCCCGGCGGCCGAGACGTAGTTGTTCAGCGCCTTGGCGGCGTGGCCGGCGCCTGCGGGGCCGATGTGCAGCACGCTGCTGCCCATGCATTCGAGCAGTGGCAGGCAGCGTTGCAGCAGCTCGGCGTCGCCACCGGCGAGGATCGCCAGGCTGCCGGCAATGGCGCGCTTGACCCCACCGGATACCGGTGCGTCGAGGTAACCCAGGCCGGCGGCCTGCAGCCGTTCGCCGAGGGCACGGGAGCGGGCCGGCTCCGAAGAGCTCATGTCGATCACCGTGGCGCCACGGGCCAGGCGCGCGGCCCAGCCGTTGCCTTCGAGCACCTGTTCGACCACCTTCGAGCTGGGCAGCATGGTGATCAGCACGTCGAGCTGGGCGGCATTGCCTTCGTTGAGCAGGTTGGCCTTCAATTCGCCGGCCAGTTGTTCGGCGCGGGCGGTGTCTGCATCGAGCAGGTAGAGGGCGAAATCGGCCTTGGCCAGGCAGGCGGTCATGGGCTGGCCCATCATCCCCAGGCCAATGAAACCGATGCGGTGCGGTGTACTCATGGGTTTGCCCCTATTGTGTTCTTGTGAGCGAGCGACAGCGTCTGATCCATAAGCTATAGGATTGTCATACAATACGTCAACGGGTATTCTGGCCCGAACCACAACAAGGAGCGATGCCATGATCGTCGAAATGCGGATCTACCACTGTGCCCCCGGCCGCCTGCCGGCGCTGAACGACCGTTTTACCCAGATCACCTTAGGCTTTTTCGAGAAGTACGGCATCCGCCCCATCGGCTTCTGGACCACTATCGCCGGCCCGTCGAACCACGCCCTTACCTACCTGCTGGAATGGGACAGCCTGGCCGAGCGTGAGCAGAAGTGGAACGCGTTCCAGGCAGACCCGGAGTGGATCGCCAAACGCGCCGCGACCGAGGCGGAAAAGCCGATCGTCGAGCGGATCGAGAACCAGTTCTTACAGCCGACGGGGTATTCGGCGTTGAAGTAAGGTTTTAGGGCCCTTCGCCCGGCGCAGCCGGCCTCCCACCAGATTTGTGTAAATGCTTGATTTACATGGCAACACAGAACCGGTGGGAGGCCGGCTGTGCCGGGCGAGGGGCCGTTCAGGCTTGATCGCGGAGCAACCCCAGCACGTTCTCCGCGGCATTTTCCACGTGGGTCAAGGCGGCGGCGCAGGCGGCGGCTTCGTTGCGCGCTTCGATGGCGCGCACCACCGCTTGCAGCTCGCTGAGGGTATAGGCCATGCGCCCCGGGCGGCCGAGCGAGAGCGCGCGAAGCAGGCTGACGCGGTTGTTCACCAGCTCGAGCATGTTGCCGACCATGCGGCTTTGGTCGATGTCGAGCAGCACATGGTAAAAGCGCTGCTTGATGTCGAGCAGCGCGGTGCCGTCCAGGCCGATGCTGGCCCGCTCGGCGAATTCATCGAACACCGCGCGCAGTTCGGCCACGTCTTCGGCGCTGGCAAAGCGCACGAAGTTCCGCACCGCCAGCACTTCCAGCGCGCCGCGTACGTCGTAGATCTGCCGCGCGTCGGCGGCATCGACCGAGGCGACAAAGGCGCCGCGGTGCGGCACCTGTTCCACCAGGCCTTCGGCCTCGAGCTGGCGCAGGGCCTCGCGCAGCGAGGTGCGGCTGACGTCCAGCGCGGTGTACAGCTGTTGCTCGACCAGCCGGTCGCCGGGCTTGAAACGCCCGGAGATGATCTCGTTGCGCAGGGCATCTTGCACCTGGTGGCGCAGCGAAGCAGCTTGGCGGTGTACTTTCATCGAGGTAAAACTCCACAATCCTTGATATAGGATTGTATGACAATTAGAGCAGGGGGCAAGTGTCAAGCTACAAGCGGCAAGTAAAAACCGCGACATAGCCACCGCCGCGCACCCCTTGCCGCTTGCCCCTTGCCCCTTGCCTCTTCACCACCTACCTCTGTTTCAAGCGGTCAATGATCACCGCCAGCAGCAGAATGGTCCCGCGGATCACATACTGGTAGAAGGTATCGATGTTCTTCAGGTTCATCGCGTTCTCGATGATCGCCAGGATCAACACCCCGGCAATCACATGGCGCATCATGCCGATGCCGCCGGCCAGGGATACCCCACCCAGTACGCAGGCGCTGATCACCGTGAGTTCGAAGCCCTGGCCGACCATCGGCTGGCCGCTGGTCATCCGCGAGGCCAGCACCACCCCGGCCAGCGCGCCAATCACCCCGTGCACGGCGAAGATCACGACTTTGGTGCGGTCGACCCGCACCCCGGCCAGCCGCGAGGCTTCCTGGTTGCCGCCGATGGCCATGGTGTTGCGCCCGTAGGTGGTGTGGTTCAGCAACCAGCCGAAAAAGGCGAAGCACACGACCGTGATCACGATCGGCACCGGCACGCCCCACAACTGGCCGTTGCCGAACACGAAAAACCCCTCCTGGCCCACGCCCACCGCCTTGCCGTTGGAAAAGATATAGGCCAGGCCACGGACGATCTGCATCGTCGCCAGGGTGGTGATCAACGCGTTGATACGCAACTTGGCGATCACGATGCCGTTGATCAGCCCCACCACCAGGCCCATGCCCAGCGCCGCGGCCACGCCAAAGGCAACGCTGCCGGTGTCGCGCATCACCACCGCGGCGATCACCCCGGCGCAGGCGATCACCGAGCCAACGGACAAATCGAAATGCCCAGACGCCAGGCAGAACAACATGGTGCAGGCGGCAATGCCAACCGTGGAAATCGCCAGCCCCAGCCCGCGCATGTTCAGCGGCGAAAGAAAGTTGTCGATCAACAGCGCGGAGCCGGCGAACACCAGCACCGCCACCAGCAGCATGGCCCAGTCGTCGAGGAACCGGCGCAGGTTGAAGGGGTGGCCGGGCAGGCCCAGGGGCTTTTTGTGGGGGATGGTAGCCATGTTCACCTCTTGTTATTGGGCGCGCTCGCGGGTACGCGGCAGTGCCAGTTGCAGCAGGCGTGCTTCATCGGCCTCGCTGCGGTTCACCTCGCCGGTCAGGGCGCCTTCGCTCATCACCAGAATGCGGTCGCTGATGCCGATCACTTCCATCAGGTCGCTGGACACCACGATCACCGCCACACCGCTGGCGGCCAGGTTGTGGATGATCTGGTAGATCTCCGATTTGGCGCCGATGTCGATGCCACGCGTCGGCTCGTCGAGCAGCAGTACTTTCATCGGCAACGACAACCAGCGGCCGAGAATGGCTTTTTGCTGGTTACCGCCGGAGAGGTACAGGATCGCCTGGTCGGCCGAGGGGGTTTTCACGTTCAGCGCGCGGATCTGCTTCTCGGCGTTGGCCCGTTCCCACGGCCCGCGCAGCAGGCAGCCAAAGCGCGCGTGGGCCGGGCGCGCGCCGAGGTTGATGTTCTCTTGCACCGAGGCCAGCGGCACGATGCCTTCTTTCTTGCGGTCTTCAGGGCACAGCAGGATGCCGGCGTCGATGGCTGCGCGGGGGCTGTGCAAGGCCAGGGCTTTGCCGTCGAGCAGCACCTCCCCGGCCTGGCGCCGGGCCAGCCCGCTGAGCAGGCGCAACAGCTCGGTGCGGCCGGCGCCAACCAGGCCGAAGAACCCCAGCACCTCGCCGTGGCGCACGGCAAAGCTGGCCGGCTCGACCACCCCCGGGCCAAGCAGGCCTTGCACGCGCAGGGCCACCTCGCCGTGGGGGCGCTCGCGGTAGTCGTAGATGTCTTCGATGTCGCGGCCGACCATGCTGGTGACCAGTTGGTCGTGGGTCAGCGCGGCCATGTCGGTGAAGGTACGCACAAAACGGCCGTCTTTGAACACCGTGACCGCGTCACAAATGCGGAAGATTTCTTCCATGCGGTGCGACACGTACAGCACCACCCTGCCCTCGTCGCGCAGGCGGCCGATGATCTGCATCAGGCGGTCGATTTCCCGCGCCGACAGGCTGCTGGTGGGCTCGTCGAAGGCGATCACCCGGGCATCGCGCGACAACGCCTTGGCGATCTCGACCAACTGCCGCTGGCCCAGCGACAGCTCGCCCAGGCGCATGCCTGGGTCGATCTCGTCGGCCAGCCCGGCCAGCAGCTCAGTGGCACGCCGGCGCAGGGCGCGGCGGTCGACCAGGCCAAAGCGGTTGGGCAGGTGCCCGAGCAGCAGGTTTTCCGCCACGCTCATGTCGGGCACCAGGTGCAGCTCTTGGTGGATCACCGCGATGCCACTGTGGATGCTGTCGGCCGCGCTTTTGAAGCGCAGCACTTCATCGCCCAGGCGCAGTTCGCCATCGCTGGGGGTGTAGGCGCCGCCGAGGATCTTCAGCAAGGTGGATTTACCCGCGCCGTTCTCGCCCATCAGCGCATGCACCTGGCCGGGGCGCACCTCGAAGGTGATGCCGGCCAGGGCGCGCACGCCGGGGAACTGCTTGCCGATGCCGTCAAAGCGCAATGCCGCTGGGGTGCTGCTCATCGCAAGCCCTCCGCTCAGTTCCACAGGCCGATTTTTTCCAGTTCCTGCTTGAAGTTCTCGCGGGTGATCAGCGTGACTTCATCCATCGCGGTGTACTTGGGCGGCTCCTTGCCGGTGGTCACCCAGTCGAACACCATCTCGGCGGTTTTGTAGCCCTCGATGTGCGGGCTGGGCAGCAGCGAGCCATAAAACCCGCTGTTGGCCTTTTTCAGCTCTTCCTTGGCATCGGTGCCGTTGATGCCGATGCCGATCACATCCGCCGCCTTGAAGCCGGCGGTTTCGGTGGCGCGCACGCCGCCGAGCACGGTGTTGTCGTTCATGCCGCCGATCAGCAAGTGCTTGGCGGCGCCGGGCAGCTTGACCAAGGCCGCGTTGGCCGCGTCCATGCCGCCGGGCACGTCGAGGGTTTTCTGCGGCGCGAAGACTATGTGGTCGGCCGGCAGGCCGGCTTTTTTCAGGGCATCGACCGAGCCGTCGGTGCGCTTCTTGCCGGTGTCGAGTTCGTCGTAGGTGTTGATCACCGCGTAGGTGTCATCCCACTTCCAGCCGCGCTTCTGCGCTTCGCTGGCCATGGCGCTGCCTTGTTTTTGCCCCACTTCGAAGGCGGCCATGCCCAGGTAGGGCACGTCTTCCATGAACTTGCCGTTGGCGTCGACGAAGCGGTCGTCCACCGCCATGACCTTCATGTCGGCCATTTTCGCCTTGGCGACGATGCTCGGGCCGAGCGACACGTCCGGCGGGCAGATTACAAACCCCTTGGCGCCGTTGGCGGCCAGGCTGTCGATTGCCGAGAGGGTTTTCTCGCCGTCGGGCACGGCGATCTTCAGCAGGGTGAAGCCTTTGTCTTTGGCAGCTTTTTCGGCGAAGGCCCATTCGGTCTGGAACCAGGGTTCTTCCGGTTGCTTGACCAGAAAGCCGATCTTGACTGGGTCTGCCGCGAGGGCAAGGCTGGAGGCAGACAGCATTACGCTGGTGCAGGCGGCCGCGCAGAGGGTACGGGCCCATTGGGTAGCAAACATGGCTCACTCCTTGTTGTTGTTTGAAAGCCTGTTGTTGCAAAGCATTGATAGCAGAGTGGTCTGGCCATCAAAGTAACGAATTGTCACCCTCGCCTAGCCGGCAAACCGCTGGCACTGCACCCCGGCGACCTCGGTTTCGGCGCACAGCACGGCGCCGTCGAAGGGGTTGTCGCTGCCTTGCGGGCGCGCCGAGGTCACGTACAAATGGCGCCGCTGCAGGCCGCCGAACACACAACTGGTGGGGTGGCTGAGCGGCAGCTCGATGCGCCGGTCAAGGCGCCCATCGGGGGCGAAGCGCAGCAGGCAGCCACCGCCCCAGCGGGCGTTCCACACGTAACCCTGTTCGTCCATCGCCGAGCCGTCCGGGCTGCCAGGGCCGGCTTGCGCCCACGGCTGCGCCGGGCCCAATTGGCCCCCGGCAAGCAGCGGATAGCGGCGCAGTTCGCCGTCGAGGCTGTCGGCGCAATACAGCCACTGGCCGTCGGCGCTCCACAGCAGGGTGTTGACGATGCCTTGCTCGGCCAGCAGGCGGGTGGCCGTGCCATCGCTGGCAATGCGGAACAAACCGCCGCTGCGCCGGGTCACGGGAAGGTCGCTGCCGCCCTCGCCGAGGTTGTTCTGCATGGTGCCCAGCCACAGTTGGCCCTGGGCATCGCAGCGCGCTTCGTTGGCGCGGTTGCCCGGGGTGAGGTCGGCTTGGCAGAACAACCTGAGCGCGGCGGTGGGCCGGTCGAGGGGCAAGCGGTATACGCCGCTGGCCAGGGTGACCAGCGCGTCGCCGGCCTGGGTGGGGATGAACGCCGACACCGGCTCGGGCATCGGCCACTGTTGCAAGCCCTCGGGGCCAAGGCGGCAGGCCAGGCGGCCGGCGATGTCTACCCAGTACAGGCTGTGGCTGGGGCCGTCCCAGAACGGGCCTTCGGCCAGGGCATAGCGCTGTGGCGTGATCGGCTGCCAGTGCATGGCGCCTCCGTTGTTGTTGTTCTGAACGCGTAGGCCGATTAAAAAGTATTACCTTTGATGGCGCAACCGGATTATTCAACGGTGTAAAAACGTTCAACCCGTTCGATTGGTATGACTATATTGGAAGTAGAAGGTGCCCTGTTCGCCTTCACGCCACAATAAAAACAATGCAAGGAGACACCCCCATGGCACACCCCTTTCGCTTGGGCCAACTGCTGATGGCCACGGCCTTGAGCGCTTTCGCCGCCTCTGCCCATGCCGCCCTGAGCAGTGAACACGGCGCCTTTGGCACCCTCAAGGACGGCACCCCGATCGAGCGCTACGTGCTCAGCAACAGCCGCGGCATGCAGGCCAGCGTGATCACCTACGGCGCCGTGCTGCAGGCGCTGAAGGTGCCCGACCGCAACGGCCAGGCCGCCGACGTGGTGCTGGGCTTCGATGACCCACAAGGCTACCAGGACCACGGCGACGTGCACTTCGGCGCCACCATCGGGCGCTTCGGCAACCGCCTGGCCGGGGGCAGCTTCAGCCTGGATGGCAAGGCCTACCAGGTGCCGCTCAACGACGGGCCCAACGCCCTGCACGGTGGGCCCATGGGCTTCGACCATCAGGTGTGGAAGGCCAAGCCGGCGCAAGGCCCGGGCTGGGTCGGGGTGACCCTCAGCTACCATTCCAAAGACGGCGAAATGGGCTTCCCCGGCAACCTCAACGTGGAGGTGACCTACAGCCTCAACGAGCAGAACGAACTGCGCATCCAGTACAAGGCCACCACCGACAAACCCACGGTGGTGAACCTGACCAACCACAGCTATTTCAACCTGGCCGGCGCCGGCCACGGCGACATCCTCAACCAGGTGGCGGTGCTGCACGCGGCGCGCTACACACCGATCGACGGCACCTTGATCCCCACCGGCGAACTGGCACCAGTGGCCGGCACGCCGATGGACTTCACCACGCCCACGGCGTTCGGCAAGCACATCCGTGACGAGCACCCGCAGTTGAAGTTCGCCGAGCCCAAGCAAGGCGGTTTTGACTTCAACTGGGTGCTGGATGCCGCGGGCGACGCGCGCAAACTGGCGGTGGAAGTGACCGATCCCGGCAGCGGCCGGCGCCTGCAGTTGTTCACCAGCGAACCGGGGGTGCAGCTGTACACCAGCAACTTCCTCACCGGGGCGTTCAGCGGCAAGGGCGGCCTCACCTACCCGCACTGGGGCGCCTTCACCCTGGAGACCCAGCACTACCCGGATTCGCCCAACCAGGCGAACTTCCCCAGCACCCGCTTGAACCCGGGGCAGGTGTATAGCCAGAACACGGTGTTCAGGTTTAGTGCGTTGTAGTGGGTGGAGGGCCCTCAGGCGCTTGTGCGCAGCACTAGGCTATCGGTTCACCGAGGCTGCACCGCAGCGCCTTTGTCCTGGCCCCACTCCACCAGCACACCGGCGGCGCGCAAGTAGGCATCGCTGCGGCTCAAGCGCTCGGCCTGGTCGTCACGGATAAACTGCGCCTTCAGCGCACCGGCCACCTCGCCGATGGCCTGGGTCGGCTTGAGCAACTCCGCCGCGCCCTCGACGAAACCCAGGGTGCGGCCGGTGCTCACGTCGAAAATCTCATAGCTGATGCCCGGCAAGGTCACCGCCAGCACCGCGCTGCCGAAGCCCCCCAGCGTGCCGGCCACCGCCCCATCCACGCCGTTGCGCAGGTGCCGGCGCACGCCGTACAGCGCCGCCCCGGCGACCATCGTCACACCGATGACCTTGCCCGCCACCATCATCGGGGTGAGCCGGCGGTTGCTGTGGTTGCCGAAGTAGATCATCCGGTAGAAAAAGTACCCCGCCCAGATCTCCCGCGTGCCCAGCGCCGAGTGCATGAACCAGGCGCGGGAGTCGTGCACCTGCTCGTCGAACAGCTCCACCAGCAGCGCCCGGTTGCGATCCCGGCTCGGGGTGCCGTGGTGGTCGGCGAACAACTCACGGTGGTACTGGTCGCCCTGGGTCACCAGTTCGTGGCGGTCGCGGCGCTCTTCATCGTCGTTGAGCCAGTAAACGGTTTCCCGCGCCAGCACGTCGAAGATGTAGCCTTTGGGGCTGGTTTGCTGGCGCTTTTCGTCGCGGTAGTCGCTGGCGAATTCAGCGGCGGCTTCGCCCAGTTGGGTTTGATCGATCTGGCCTTCGTAAAGGGGTGGGCCGGCTGCTTTAGAATTGCCACCGGCGCGTTCCTTGAGTGCCTTTGCTTTAGCGGCTTCGAAGGCGGCCTCGCCTTGTTCAACCTCGGCGGGGGTGTTCTCGATGGCCGAGCGGAAGAAGGGTTGGCGTGTGTAACTGCCATTGGCGTAGCGGCCGATGCGCCAGGCGGTGAGCCAGGCGAGTTGGTCGGCGAACACGGTTTCCAGGGGTTGGGTCAGGGGGATGGGGGTGTAGTCCCAAGGGGTGTTGGGGGTGGATGGGGTGGCGGTGATGCCGGGGAGGGTTAGGCGCCATGTAGTGGTCTACTAACCCCGGACACCTCGATAGGTGAAAATGACCCTATCGAGGAGCTTTTCATGACCAAGAAGTACAGAAAATTCGATCCCAG
>NZ_JBIBKC010000023.1:3216-54506 GCF_042958985.1 Pseudomonas sp. NPDC007930 | reverse complement strand
GCCGGACCACGGCCTCCCACGGGTTCTTTGTTGCCCCGTAAATCAAGTGCTTACACAAATCTGGTGGGAGGCCGTGGTCCGGCACTCCGGCTGTGCCGGGCGATGGGCCAGTCAGGCCATGCGCTAAGTAAAACCACCTGAAAAAATCAGCGCCTCCCCCCTGATGCAGCACATACTGATCCAAAATATTTTTCACCCGGCACGTGAGGTAACCCCCAAGGTGCTCCGTCTAGCTGTGTATGCGAGTCGTTCGTATTCGAATTAAAGACGGGGAAGCAGATGAAACACAGCATCAAGCCGGCGCTACGTTCGGCACAAGGGTGGTTGGGCGCCAGCGTATTGTTTGCCGGCAGCGCCTTGGCGATGGCGCTGGCCACCGCGCAGTTGGCCCAGGCCGCGGCCAGCGAGAGCGTGCAGTACGCCTTCGCCATCAGCGCCAAACCCTTGCCCCAGGCGCTTGGGGAATTCAGCCGGCTAACGGGCCTGAGCGTGGTCTACACCGTCAGCGTACCGAGCCAGGTGCAAGCCCCGGCGGTGAACGGGCAGATGAGCGCCGACGCTGCGTTGGCGCAACTGCTGGCCGGCTCTGGGCTGACCTTCCGCCACAGCGATGCGCGCACCCTGGTGCTCGAAGCCATCCCCCAGGACGGCACCCTGGCCCTGCCGGCCACGCAGATCACCGGCAGCCTCGACCGTGAAGCCGGCACCAGCTACCAGCCACCGGCGACGTCGTCGATCGCCCGCAGCGGCGCCCGCGTGCAGGACATTCCCCAGTCCATCGTGGTGGTGGCCCGCCAGGTGATCCAAGACCAAGCCCCGCGCAACCTCGACGACGCGCTGAACAACGTCAGCGGCATCACCCAGGGCAACACCCTGGGCAGTACGCAGGATTCGGTGCTCAAGCGCGGCTTTGGCGACAACCGCGACGGCTCGATCATGCAAGACGGCATGCCGCTGGTGCAGGGCCGCGCGCTGAACGCCACCACCGACCGGGTCGAGGTGCTCAAGGGGCCGGCGTCCCTGCTGTATGGCATCCAGGACCCCGGCGGGGTGGTCAACCTGGTCGCCAAGCGCCCCCAGTTGACCCAGTACAACGCCATCACCGCCCGCGGCTCGAGCTACGGCAACGGCAAGAACGGCAGCGGTGGCACCCTCGACACCACTGGCCCCTTGGGTGACAGCGGGCTGGCCTACCGGTTGATCATCGACCACGAAGACGAAGACTACTGGCGCAACTTCGGCACCCACCGCGAAAGCCTGGTGGCGCCGTCGCTGGCCTGGTATGGCGAGAACACCGAGGTGGTCGCCAGCTATCAGCACCGGGAGTTTCTCACCCCGTTCGACCGCGGCACGGCGATCAACCCCGCCACTCATCACCCGCTGGACATCCCCGCCACGCGCCGGCTCGATGAACCCTTCAACAACATGGAAGGCCGCTCGGACCTCTACCAGTTGCAGGTCGACCACCACCTTGGCGATGACTGGAAGGCCCACCTGGGCCTGAGCTACAACCGCGAAACCTATGACGCCAGCCAGGTGCGTACCACGGCGGTGAACGCCAACGGCACCTTGACCCGCAGCATGGACGGCACCCGCGGCGCGCTCACCTACGACCGCTTCAGCACCTTCAGCCTGGAGGGTTCGGAGTCGTTGTTCGGCATGCAGCACGACCTGGTGGTAGGGGTGGATGACGAATACCGCAAAATCTACCGCTCCGACCTGATCCGGCAAACCAGCCTGACCACCTTCAGCTACACCAACCCGGTGTATGGGCAGGAGGTTGAAGGCACTTCCGTGCGCGCCGCCGACAGCGCCCAGACCGATGAGCTGCGCAGCAATTCGCTGTTCCTGCAGGATTCCATCCACCTCAGCGACCACTGGATTTTCGTCGCTGGCGGCCGCTACCAACTGTACGACCAGTACGCCGGCAAGGGCCGCCCGTTCCAGGTCAATACCGACACAAATGGCCAGACCTGGGTACCGCGCGCGGGGCTGGTGTACAAGCTCAACGACCAGTGGTCGTTCTATGGCAGCTACACCGAGTCGTTCAAGCCCAACTCGAGCATCGCCGCGCTGACCGGTAACGTGGTGTTGGACTCGGGCTTCGCCCCGGAGGAGGGCAAGTCCTGGGAGCTGGGCGCCAAGCTCGACATCCCGGGGGCGATCACCGCTACCGTGGCGCTGTACGACATCAAGAAGCGCAACGTGCTGGTGTCTGACACCGTAGGCGGCACCACCCAATACTCTCTCGCTGGGGCGGTACGCTCCCGTGGCCTGGAGGCCGACCTGACCGGCCAGCTCAGCGACCACTGGAGCCTGATCGGCAGCTACGCCTTCACCGACGCCGAAGTGACCGACGACCCCACCTACAAGGGCAACCGCCTGGCCAACGTGGCGCGCAACACCGCCTCGCTGTCGGCGGTGTACGACTTCGGCAGCGTGTTCGGTGGCGACCGCCTGCGGGTCGGCAGCGGCGTTCGGTACGTGGGCAAGCGGGCAGGGGACGCCGGCAATACCTTCAACCTCGACGCTTATACCGTGGCCGACGCCTTCGCCAGCTACGACACCCATATCGAAGGGCATAACGTGAACTTCAAGTTCAACGTAAAGAACCTCTTCGACCGCGTGTACAACCCGTCGTCCGCCAGCACCAACTACGTGGCGGTGGGCGATGCGCGGCAGTTCAGCCTGTCCAGTACGGTCGAGTTCTGAGTGCTTGCCCCGGCCTTGCCCAAGGCCGGGGCGCGCGACGAAGTCATTGATTTAAATAAAATTACAACGAGGGGTTGACGCCCCTCCAAAGCGCCCCTAGAATGCGCGCCACTTGCAACGCAAAGCACATCGCCAAGCGCCGCAAGGAGTGAAAAGTTGTAGCGTGTCCCCTTCGTCTAGTGGCCTAGGACACCGCCCTTTCACGGCGGTAACAGGGGTTCGAGTCCCCTAGGGGACGCCATTGCGGGAATAGCTCAGTTGGTAGAGCACGACCTTGCCAAGGTCGGGGTCGCGAGTTCGAGTCTCGTTTCCCGCTCCAGTTTACGTGCGCATGGCTTCGGCGGTGCGGGTAAAACCTGAAGGTGACTGGCTGTCACTTTCGGAGGCTGAAACGCTCATCGGGTGTTTCGGGGCTTTACGTCCCCTTCGTCTAGTGGCCTAGGACACCGCCCTTTCACGGCGGTAACAGGGGTTCGAGTCCCCTAGGGGACGCCATTACATTGCGGGAATAGCTCAGTTGGTAGAGCACGACCTTGCCAAGGTCGGGGTCGCGAGTTCGAGTCTCGTTTCCCGCTCCAGATTCTCAAAAAAGCCGCCCGGCGAAAGCAGGGCGGCTTTTTTGTTTGCTGTTGGCTCAAGGGCCCTATGCTACCTTCGCCCACCCGCCCCTGGCCCCTGAGCGAACACCCATGCCCACCCTGATCCTCATCGACCTGCAACAAGGCATGCAGGCCCCCAGCCTGCCACCGCGCAACAACCCCCAGGCCGAAACCCACGCCCTGAGATTGCTCAGCGCCTGGCGCGTGGCCGGGCACCCGGTGGTGCATGTGCGGCATATCTCGCGCCAGCCGGGCTCGGTGTTCTGGCCCGGGCAGCCAGGCTGTGAGTTCCAGCCGGCGCTGGCGCCGCTGCCCGGCGAAGCGGTGTTCGAGAAAAACGTACCTTGTGCCTTCGCCACCTCGGGCCTGGAGCGCTGGCTGCGGGTGCGTGGCCAGGCGCAACTGGTGTTCGCCGGGGTGTCGACCAACAACTCGGTCGAAGCCAGCGTGCGCAGCGCCGGCTGCCTGGGCTTCAGCGCCTGGGTGGTGGGCGATGCCTGCTTCACCTTCGACCTGCGCGGCGCCGAAGGCCGCCATTGGCCGGCCGCCGAGGTGCACGCGCAAGCGCTGGCCAACCTCGCCCTGGATTACGCCCAGGTGGTTGGCAGCGCCGAGGCCCTGGCGATGCTGGCACAGTGACCTAGCCGCGGTGGGCGGCTTCCAATCCCGGCACACAGTTCAGGATTGCGTTTCCCATGCCGTATCGCCCGCTTGCCGTTTCGTTCACCTCCGGCCCACGCCGGCCCTGGCCCGCCCTCGGCCTGGCGCTGGCCCTGAGCCCCTTCGCCCAGGCGGCTGAAACCCTGCAACTGGCGCCGCTGGAGGTAGACGGCGCCAACCTGAGCGAGGCCGAGGCGGCCGAAGCCAGGTTGCGCGAAACCCCGGGCGGCACCAACTACATCGACATGGCCAGCACCACTCAGGGCAAGGTCGCCAGCAACGAAGACGTGTTCCGTTACCAGCCTGGGGTGTACGCCAAGGCGGGCAACAACGAGGGCATCAAACTGTCGATTCGTGGCTCGGGCCTGAACCGCGGCCCCGGCGCCCATGCGTCCGGGCTGTACGAGACGATCGACGGCCTGCCGCTGACCGGCCCTGGCGGCACCCCCTACGAGCTCAAGGAGCCGCTGTGGCTGAGCCGGGTGGAGGTGCTGCGCGGCGCCAACGGCTTCGACCGCGGCGCCCTGGCCCTGGGCGGCGCGGTGAACTACGTGACCCACACCGGCTATGATGCCGCGCCCCTGCAACTGCGCTACGAGGCCGGCAGCCACGGCTACGGCAAGCGCGAAATCAGCTCGGGCCAGGTGCTGGGCGCCGCGGACTACTACCTCAGCCTGACCGACACCCACTACGATGGCTACCAAGACCACAGCAGCGGCAGTGGCAAGGGCGTGGCGGCGAACGTCGGCTACCGCTTCAGCCCGCAACTGGAAACCCGGTTTTACTTCCGCTACCGCGAAACCGACAACGACAGCCCTGGCAAGCTCACCCGCGCGCAGATCGAACACAGCCCCCGCCAGGCCAACGCCCTGAACCTGGCGCGCGATTCCAAGCGCCTGGAGCCGGGCTCGACCTGGCTGGCGAACAAAACCACCTACACCTTCGACAGCGGCGACCAACTGGTGGCCGGCCTGGTGTACCACAACTACCCAATGGACCTGCGCGAAGGCACCACCCGGCTGAAGGTGGCCTACACCGACGCCAGCGCCACGCTGGATTACCACCTGCAAGGCACCCTGCTGGGCCACGCCAGCAAAACCACCGTGGGCCTGCGCACCACCCAGGCGATGCCCAACAACGGCACCTCCGAATACGTGCGGGTGCCGGCCGGCAACACCGCCGGCTACGCCCCCGGCACCAAAACCCGCGACTACAGCTACCTCGGCTCGGACAGCGTGCTGCACGTGGGCAACGAGCTGGAGCTGCTGCCGGACCTGTGGCTTACCAGCGGCCTGGCGGCGATCTACACCCGCCGCCAGAGCGACGTGACCTACCCCGCCAGCGGTGGCTCGGTGAGCCAGCATGACTGGGACTACGCCCCGCGCCTGGGCCTGCGCTGGGACCTGAGCGCCGCCACCCAGCTGTACGGCAACCTCAGCCGCTCGGTCGAGCCGCCCCATGCCTGGTCGCTGATCTGGAGTTCGGGCACTTACTTCCCCGCCGGCAGCGGCGCCGCCACCGGGCTGGCGCGCCAGCCGGTGCACCTGGATAACCAGACCGCGACCACCCTTGAAGTGGGCGGCCGCGGCAACGCCTGGTTTGGCCTATGGGACGCCGCCCTGTACCGCTCGGAAGTGCGCCATGAGCTGCTCAGCGTCGAAACCCAGGCCGCCAGTAGCAGCACCTCCCAGGTGGTTGCCGAGGTCAACGCCAGCCCTACCGTGCACCAGGGCATCGAGCTAGGCCTGAACAGCGCGCTCTGGGACGGCGGCGCCGCCGGCAACCTGGCCTTGCGCCAGGCCTACACCTACAGCGACTTCCACTACAAACACGACAGCCGCTTCGGCGACAACCGCCTGCCCGGCATCCCCGAGCACTTCTACCAGGCCGAGTTGCGCTACAGCCTGCCCAGCGGCTGGTACGCCGGGCTGAACACCGAGCATGCCTCGCGGATTGCCGTGGACTACGCCAATTCGTTCTATGCCGCGCCCTACACCTTGTTTGGCGCAACCCTGGGCTACGACGCTCCGGCGGGCGACTGGCAGGGCTGGGTCGACCTGCGCAACCTGAGCAACCGCCATTACGCCGCCACGGTCACCCCGGGCTACGACGACAAAGGCCAGGACGTGGCCCGGTCGACGCCGGGCGAGGGGCGTGGGGTGTATCTGGGCGTGGCCTACCGCTTCAACTAGCCGTGGGCCGATGAGCTGCCTGCCGCGGCGGTGAACGAAACTTCACCGCTGCCAGTCAGAGAGTTGTGTGATAGCAATCTGGTAGCCAAGATGACATCCGACCAAGCTCACCGCTTTTTGAACGCCTGCATCGCCGAGATCACCCGCGCGACGATGCCGTCTTCCTGCCAGGCGTTCTACCGCATGGCCTTGGCGTTGATCCAGGACATGGTTGACTGCGGCCTGGTCGACACCCGCGAAGGCCAGCAACTGCGCGAACGCGCCGCGCGGGCCCAGACCGGCTGGGCACCGCGCGACACCTTCGGCAGCCTGGTTCAGCAGCCGCTGAGCGCGAGCGGGCGCGGCTCGTTGGCGAACAACCACGGCCGCAGCCGCGTTCCCAGCACGTTCCCGGCATAAGCGGCGAGCAGCCACAGCCAGCCGTGCAGGCTGCCCGAGGCGATGCCGCTGAAGTACGCGCCAATGTTGCAGCCATAGGCCAGGCGTGAACCATAGCCCAACAGCAAGCCCCCCAGCACGGCCGCCAGCAGCGAACGCGGCGGGATCTTCAAGCTCGGCGCGAAGCGCCCGGCCAGGCCCGCGGCCAACAGCGCGCCGAGCATGATGCCGACGTCCATCACGCTGGTGACATCCGCCCACACCGGCGCGGCCAGTGCCTTGGCGTTGGCCGGCAGTTGCCAGAACGCCCAACTGGCGACATCCACCCCGCCCGCGCTGAGCACTTTGGCGCCCCACAGCGCGAACGCCGAGGTGATGCCCCATGGGCGCCCGGCCAGGGCCAGGGTGGCGAAGTTCAACAGCGCCAAGGCCACGGCGCCCCACACCAGCGGCCAAGGGCCGCGCAACAGGCGGCGCAGGCCTTGGTGCGCGCTGGCGGCGGGTGCTTCCAGCGCGCCATGGCGGCGCCGTTCCAGGCGCACGCTGGCCCAGGCGATCAGCCCGAACAGCGCCAGGTTCACCAGCACCGCCGGCCACACGCCCAGTACCTTGACGATCGACGTCGCGGGCAGGGCGGGCAGGGCGAACCACCAGTCGGCGTGGTGGGTGGCCACTACCGAACCGACAATAAAGAACAGCAGCGTGATCAGCATGCGCGCGTTACCGCCGCCGACCGTGAACAGCGTGCCCGAGGCGCAGCCGCCGCCCATCTGCATGCCCACGCCAAAGATGAACGCACCGAACAGCACCGACACCCCGGCCGGCGCCACCAGCCCGCTGACCGGTTGGCCGAACAGGCTGCCAGCGCCCAGCGCCGGGAAAAACAACAGCGTGGCCAGCGCCAGCATCACCATTTGCGCGCGCAGGCCAGCGCCGCGGCGCTCGTTGATGAACACGCGCCAGGCCGAGGTAAAGCCGAACGCGGCGTGGTACAGCACCAGGCCCAAGGCCGCGCCCAGTACCAGCAGCAGCACCTGTTTGGCGTTCACGCTGGCGTTGAGGAACAACCCGGCGCCGGCGAGCAGCGCCAGCGCGATCCATGGCGCGGCCGAGCGGCGCCCAGGCGCCGCGGAAACGGAAAGACCCATCGTAGTACTCGGATTTGATCAATAGGGGGCGGGGAGTATAACGCTGAAGCCTTGGCTTGTGGGTTCAGGGCCCCTCGCCCGGCACTCCGGCTATGCCGGGCGAGGGGCCCTGGGCCCTTGCGCAACCCTCCACCGCGTGCGCTGATATCAAGCCACCCCCAACCTCAGCCAGGCCCGCCCATGTTCAGCCACATCATCCTCGGCGCCCGCGACCTCGCCGCGTTGGCCGCCTTTTACGACCCGGTCCTGGCCGCCTTGGGCCTGCAGCGCATGCCCGACGAAGACGACGGCGGCCCCGCTGGGGTGGGCTGGCAACTGCCCGGCCAGCGCCTGCCGCAGTTTTTCGTGCAGTTGCCGTTCAATGGCCAACCGGCCAGTGCCGGCAATGGCACCCAGGTGAGTTTTCTCGCGGCCAGCCGCGAGCAGGTGGATGCGGCCTGGGCTGCGGCGCTCGCCGCCGGCGGCGTGGATGAAGGCGCACCGGGTGTGCGCCCGCGGTACGCCGCCGATTACTACGGCGCGTACTGCCGCGACCCGGAAGGCAACAAGCTGTGCGTGGTGTGCTGGGGCTGACTCAGTGGCGGCTGGCGTCGTCGCCCAGCGCCAGCAGTTGCCGCTCGTGGGCCCAGTCGAACGCTTCGCCGTCTTCCTCGGCCTGGAAGCGGCGTTCATCCAGTTGCTGGAACAGGTCGATCTCTTCGTCGGGCATGAAGTGCAGGCAATCACCGCCGAAGAACCACAGCAGGTCGCGCGGGACCAGGTGGGCGATCTGTGGGTAGCGCTGGATCACCTGGCAGATCAGGTCTTGCCCCAGGTACTGGCTTTCGACGGGGGCTTGCGGCAGCAGCGCCAGCAGTTCGTCGAAACGCTCGAGAAACAGCGCGTGGCTTTCCTCGGGTACTTGCTCGGCCTCGCCGAGGGCCACCAGGATGCCGCGCAGGTGGTTGAGCAGCGCCAGGTGATGGTCGAGGTGCGAAAGGGTCATGGTGGCGTGCTCCTGGTCAAAAAAACGGCCGGGCAGTATAGCAGTTCGCTTCCCGGTACTGGCGCATCGGGCCCTGCCGCGCCACAATCGGCGTTTGCCGTTGACCGTAGGCCGCCCCCGTGCAAACCCCACCGCCACCGCCGGCCCCGCGCCATGAACACATGCTTGCCGAAGTACAGGACGCCTACGGCCTGATCCGCGTGTGGGAGGTCGACGAATACCGCTTTCTGGAATTCGGCGCGGCGGTGGAGCAAAGCTGCACCTTCGTGCCCGACCCCGCCTGGCTGGAATACGACTACACCCGCGCGATGCTGATCGGCGCGCTGTGCCATGCCCAGCCCGACAGCGCGCTGTTTTTGGGCCTGGGCGCCGGCACCCTGACCCAGGCCTGTTTGAAATTCCTGCCGCTCGAAGACGTGGAGTGCATCGAGCTGCGCCCAGACGTACCGCGCCTGGCCATGGAATACCTGGGCCTGGCCGACGACCCGCGCCTTTATATACGTGTAGGCGATGCCCTTGAACTGCTGCCCAGCGCGGAACCGGCGGACCTGATCTTCGTTGACCTGTACAACGATCAGGGCCCGGCGGTGGGGCACCTGGCCTGGAAGTTTCTCGAAGCCTGCCAGCAGCGCCTGCAGCCTGGTGGCTGGCTGGTGATCAACCAGTGGGGCGACGACAGCGGCAAGCCGCTGGGCGCGGCGTTGTTGCGCGGGTTGTATCACCGGCATTACTGGGAGCTGCCGGTCAGCGAGGGCAATGTGATCCTGCTGGTGCCGGCCAGCCTCGAGCAAACCCTCGACCTCGACGGGCTCAAAGCCCGTGCCGAAGCCCTGGCGCCGCGCCTGGGCTATTCGCTGGCGCCGTTGATCGCCTGCCTGCGCCCCGCCAGTTGAGGCCTTGCGCAGGGTGAATGGTTTCAGCCCGAGCCTGCGACATGCTGGCGCGGCTACCGCTCTGTCGTAAAAAACTCTCACCGGCCGTTGCGATTTCGGGTATGATGCGCGCCGGCCCGGGAAGGGTCGCGTTAAGTAGCATTTCCCCGAAGCTCCTTCGGTAGCGCCCGTTTCAACCCGGGCGGTCCTTGACGATTCTATTCATTCAATCGTTTTCGCAAATCCCCGCCACCAAAACTGCCAGGGCGACTCTCATAAAGTCTCAACACGGCATGCGCAGTTTTGGAGCATGGGTCTTTGCGGATGCACCTAGAGGCAGACCCATGACCCAGGAAACCGGCGGCTTCGCCGCTCTCGATCTTCACCCGAGCATCGTCGCTGCAGTTATCGCCACAGGCTATGAAGAGCCTTCGGCGATCCAGCAGCAATCGATCCCGCTCATCCTTGCTGGCCACGACATGATCGGCCAGGCACAGACCGGTACCGGCAAAACCGCCGCCTTCGCACTGCCGGTGCTGCACAAGATCGACCCAAGCAAACGCGAGCCGCAAGCCCTGATCCTGGCGCCAACCCGCGAGTTGGCGCTGCAAGTAGCTACCGCTTTCGAAACCTACGCCAAGCAAATGCCCGGCGTGAACGTCGTCGCCGTTTACGGTGGCGCTCCGATGGGCCCGCAAATCAAGGCCCTGCGCCAAGGCGCGCAAATCATCGTGGCCACCCCAGGCCGCCTGTGCGACCACCTGCGCCGTGACGACAAAGTCCTGGCCACCGTGGGCCACCTGGTGCTGGACGAAGCCGACGAGATGCTCAAGCTCGGCTTCATGGATGACCTCGAAGTCATCTTCAACGCCATGCCCGAGTCGCGCCAGACCGTGCTGTTCTCCGCCACGCTGCCGCCGTCGATCCGCGCGATCGCCGAACGCCACCTGAAAGAGCCCAAGCACGTCAAGATCCAGAGCAAAACCCAGACGGTCGCCGCCATCGAGCAGGCCTACATGCTGGTGCACGCCGACCAGAAGGCCCAGGCCGTACTGCGTTTGCTCGAAGTCGAAGAGTTCGACGCGCTGATCGCCTTCGTGCGCACCAAGCAAGCCACCCTGGACCTCGCCGCCGCGCTGGAAGCCAAGGGCTACAAGGCTGCCGCGCTCAACGGCGACATCGCCCAGAACCAGCGTGAGCGCGTGATCGACTCGCTCAAGGACGGCCGCCTCGACATCGTCGTGGCCACCGACGTCGCTGCCCGTGGCCTCGACGTACCGCGCATCACTCACGTGTTCAACGTTGACATGCCGTACGACCCGGAATCCTACGTGCACCGTATCGGCCGTACCGGCCGTGCCGGCCGCGAAGGCCGTGCGCTGCTGCTGGTAACCCCGCGCGAGCGCCGCATGCTGCAGGTGATCGAGCGTGTGACCGGGCAAAAGGTCAGCGAAGTGCGCCTGCCAGCCCCGCAAGCGGTGCTCGACGCGCGCATCAAGAAGCTCACCAACAGCCTCAAGCCGCTGGTAGCCGACGCTGAAACCACCCACGGCGAGCTGTTCGACCGCCTGACCGCTGACCTGGGCTGCACCCCGCGTGCCCTGGCCGCCGCGCTGCTGCGCAAGGCCACCAACGGCCAGTCGCTGGACCTGGCGAGCGTCGAGCGCGAGCAGCCGCTGGTGCCGACCGGTGCCCCGCGTGAGCGTACCGAGCGTGGTGATCGCCCATCGTCCGCCGGTGGCGAGCGCAGCCACGAGCGCCGTGCTCCGCTGCCGCTGGCCGAAGGCCGTGCGCGCTGCCGCACTGCCCTGGGCGCGCGTGACGGCATCGCCGCGAAAAACCTGCTGGGCGCCATCCTCAACGAAGGTGGCCTGGCCCGTGACGCGATCGGCCGCATCCAGGTGCGCGAGAGCTTCAGCCTGGTCGAGCTGCCAGAAGACGGCCTCGACCGCCTGCTGACCAAGCTCAAGGACACCCGCGTCGCTGGCAAGCAGTTGAAGCTGCGCCGGTACCGCGAAGACTGATCCTCGCGTAGCCACACCCGACCGCCGCCTGGGAAACCTCGCGGCGGTTTTTTTGTGCCTGGGTTTTGTGGCCCTGAAATTCTCCGCTGAACTAAAATTGACGCTGGCATTTTGACATTGCATTGGTTAGCCTTACGCCCTGTATCAAGGACGGTACGCAACAGGGGAGCCCTGCGGCCGAGCCTTGTGCCCGGGTTAACCTTTTTGAATGGAAACTGCACCATGCTTCGTCGCGTAGTTGGATTGTTCGCCATGGCCGCCTTGGCCGTACTCACCGGTTGTGCCCATGTGCAAAAACCGGTCGACCTCGACCCGCAGTTCTGGGCCGACACCCACCCGGTGATCGGCGTGGCCATGGGCCCGGTGCCGCCACCCCGGCTGGCGCTGACCGGTAACCAGGGCCTGCTCGACCTGGCCATCAACACCGCCGTGAACAACAAGCTCAGCCAGTCGGTGGCCGGCTGGAGCAACGATGACTTCAAAAGCCTGCCCGAAGCGCTGGCCGCCAAGCTGCGCGCCAAAGGCTACACGGTCAAGGTGATCGAAGAGCCCATCGACCTGACCCAGTTCAAGGAAACCAAATTCCGCGAAGGTTACCTCGAGCGCGACGTGACCACCCTCAAGGCCCGCTACGGCATCGACCGCTTGCTGTTCGTCGGCATCAACAGCACCGGCGCCTACCGCAGCTACTACAGCGTGGTGCCCACCAGCGTGCCCACGCCCAGCGTCGGCGGCGCCGGCCTGTTGATCGACGCCCAGGACAACCGGCTGGTCTGGTACAAGCCATTCAACGTCGCCCAGCCGGCCCAGGGCGAGTGGGACCAACCCGGCTACGCCAACCTCTCCAACGCCTATTACCAGGCGGTAGATGGCAGCCGCCAGCAGGTACTGGCGCCGTTCTCGCCATGAAGCCCTGGTTCGCCTTGCCCCTGCTGTTGGCCCTGGGCGCCTGTGCCCAGGCGCCGGCCAGCCCGCCCCATGTGCGCGACCAAAGCGCCGCCCAGTACCTGGCCCAGCATGGTGCCCGGCTGGAGGTGACGCTGCCGGCCGGGCCGTGGGTCGATGCCGCGGCCTATGTGGACCCAAAGCAGGCCCGCGCCGCGCAACTGAGCACCGAACAAACCGCCAACAACCTGCGCGGCAACGGCCTGCTCGGTGCGGTGATCACCCGCGCGGTAGACGCCCAATCCGGGCTCGGCGGCCTGCAACGGCGGGCCGGCGCCGCGGCGCTGGCCGATGCCCGGCCACTGGCGGCGCTGCTCGACAGCCAGCCGGCAGACACCCGTTTTACCGCGCTGTACAACCAGGCGGCGCGCCTGGCGGGGCTGCCGGCGGGCAGCGGCCAGGTGACCGCGCGGCTGTTGATCACCCCCCACGTCACGCTCAGCGCCGATCGCGGCCATTTGACCTTGCGCACTGACCTGCGCCTGGAAGACATCGCCGGTGGGGTGCTGTACGCCGCGCGCATCGAAGCCACCAGCGCCTCGTTGCGTGGCTGCGGCAATGATTGCGTGGATGCCGGCGGCCTGGAGCCGGCGCGGGTTGACCAGGCCCTGCAAGCCTGCGCCGAGCAGGCGCTGGCCCTGGCCATGGTCGACCTGCAAGGCGGCCCGGCCAGCCCAGAGCGCACCTTGCGTTACAGCCTCGACGGTTGGCGTGAGGTCGAACGTGGCCGGCTGCTGCCCACTGCCCCGGGTTACCTGCGCTACCAGGCCCTGGATGGCACCCTGAAGGTCAGCCCCGCGGTGCTCGAGGCCGGCCTCTAGCCTTCAACCAAACCGGTAGATGTCCATCCCCAGCGCCCCCAGGGTGAAGCCCTGGTGGGCGACCTGGAAGGCGCCGCCGGCACCGTGGGCGAAGTACAGCGGCAGCAGGTGCTCATCGCTGGGGTGGTTGCGCACGGCGTGGGGCGCGCGCTGGCGGTAGTCGAACAACGCCTCGCTGGCCTCGGCGCGCAACTGCTCGACCATCCAGTCGCGAAACGCTTCGGCCCAGGCGCTGCCTTCTTCGCCGCGGCTGTGCCAGTCGAGTTCGCGCAGGTTGTGGGTGATGCTGCCCGAACCGACCAGCAAAATGCCTTCCTCGCGCAGCCCGGCCAGGGCCTGGCCCACCGCGTGCTGCAGGCGTGGGCCGTGGGCACTGGGCAGCGATACCTGCACGATAGGGATGTCGGCCGCCGGGTACATCAGGCTCATCGGCACCCAGGCGCCGTGGTCGAATGGCCGGGCGGGGTCCAGCGTGGCCGGCAGGCCGGCGGCGCTCAAGCGCTCGGCCACCTGGGCAGCGAGGCCCGGCGCGCCGGGGGCGGGGTATTGCACCGCGAACAGCGCCGGCGGGAAGCCGCCGAAGTCGTGCCAGGTTTCCGGTTGGGCGCCACTGGCCACCAACAGGCCGCGGCTTTCCCAGTGGGCCGACACCAGCACGATCGCTTTCGGCCGCGGCAACTCGGCAGCCAGCCGCGCCAGGGCGGGGCCGCTGGCCCCGGGCTCGAGGGCCAACATGGGGGAGCCATGGGAAATGAACAGGCTCGGAAGCATGATTGCAAAGTCCTGATACGTTTAAGATGCTTCATCTTCCGGCAGGCGGGCCGTTCTCATCCAACGGTATTTTTCGAGCCTGATGATCTAATTTCCTGAGGTATTCATGGACGCGAACTTCTGGCTCGAGCGCTGGCAGCGCCAACAGATCGGTTTTCATGCGCACAAACCCAACGTGGCGCTGGCCCGTTACTGGCCGGCCATGGCCCGGGCCGGCTCGCGGGTGCTGGTGCCGTTGTGCGGCAAAAGCCTCGACATGGCCTGGTTGGCCGCACGCGGGCACTGGGTGGTGGGGGTAGAGCTGTCGCCGCTGGCGGTGGAGGCGTTTTTTGCCGAGCAGGGCCTACCCTATGAGGTCGAAGCCCGTGGCCAGCACCAGGTGTACCGCAGCGGCGCGATTGAAATCTGGCAAGGCGACCTGTTCGCCCTGAGCGCCGAAGACATCGGCCCTTGCACCGCGCTGTACGACCGCGCCGCGTTGATCGCCCTGCCGCCAGAGCTGCGCGCGGCCTACGTGGCCCACTTGGGCCAGTTGTTGCCCGAGGGCAGCCTGGGCTTGCTGGTGGCGCTGGAGTACCCCCAGCACAAGCTCGGCGGCCCGCCGTTTTCAGTGCTGGCCGAGGAGGTTGAGCAACTGTACGCGCCGCACTGGCGCGTGCAGCCGCTGGAAACCATCGACGCGCTGCACAAAGCCGCGCCGCGCTTCCACCAGGCCGGCGTGGAGCGTTTGGTCGAAACCGTTTATGGGCTCTGCAAGCGTTGAATCAGCCCGCCGGCGCCGTCGATGGAGCGCTGCATGTCGAGCAGCAGCGGCGCCACGGTGCCGCTCACGGTGCTGTAGCCCTGCTGCAGGTTGCCCACCGTCTGGGCATTCATGTGGTGCTTGTAGAACAGTAGCTGGTCGTTCAGCGCGCCCAGCGCCGGCAGTACGCGGCTTTCGGCGGCGCGCATGTTCTGCATCAGCTCGGCGTACTGCTCGCGGGTTTGCGCCAGCTCCTGGGCACTGGCGGCCTTCAGCGAAGGGGTTTGGTAATCGGCCAGCTCATCGTCCCATTCCTCGAACATCGCCTCGGCAACCTGCTGCACCTGATCGACCCGCGGCTTCACCGCGGCGGCGGCCTTTTCACTGGCGGCGTAGTCGCGTTGCAGGTCGGCGTAGCGTTGCTCGGCATCACCCCCCTGGGCATCGAGGGCCTGGCGGTAATGCTCCAGCGCCCGGTTGAACTGGTAGCGCGCCTTGATCTGCGCGCTGCGGGCATCCTCGACCCGGTGGGCGAGGATCTCCCGTTTGGGAATGCCGGCTTTTTCCATCATCGACAGGTACGGGCTTTGGCAGCCGGCGAGCAGCAGGGCGGTGAGCAGCAACAGGTAGCGCATGGGGTGGCCTTGTTCGAAAACCTGCCCGTTGGACAACAAAAAAGGGCAACCCATCGGTTGCCCCTTCCTGTTTTTACCCTTAGCCGCGGCGGCGCAGGGCTTCGATGCGTTCTTCCAGCGGCGGGTGGCTCATCAGCAGCCCGGCCAGGCCGTGCTTGAGGCCGCCGTTGATGCCGAAGGCGCGGAAGGTGTCGGGCATGTGCACCGGCAGGCCCTGTTCGGCGCGCAGGCGCTGCAGGGCGCCGATCATCGCGGCGCTGCCGGCCAGTTGCGCGCCGGCTTCGTCGGCGCGGTACTCGCGGCGGCGCGAGAACCACATCACGATGATGCTGGCGAGGATGCCCAGCACGATCTCGGCGAAGATGGTCGCGATGAAGTAAGCGATGCCCTGGCCTTCTTCGTTCTTGAAGATCACCTTGTCGACGAAATTGCCGATGATCCGCGCGAAGAACATCACGAAGGTGTTGACCACCCCCTGCACCAGCGCCAGGGTGACCATGTCGCCGTTGGCGACGTGGCCGATCTCGTGGGCCAGCACCGCGCGCACCTCATCGGGCGAGAAGCGCTCGAGCAGGCCCTGGCTGACCGCGACCAGGGCGTCGTTGCGGTTCCAGCCGGTGGCGAAGGCGTTGGCCTCGTAGGCCGGGAAAATGCCCACCTCGGGCATTTTGATGCCGGCCTCGCGCGACAATTGCTCGACCGTTTGCAGCAGCCACTGTTCGTGGCGGGTACGCGGCTGGGTGATGATCTGGGTGCCGGTGCTCATCTTCGCCATCCACTTGGAGATGAACAGCGAGAACAGTGAGCCGGCGAAGCCGAAGACGGCGCAGAAAACCAGAAGCTGGCTGAGGTTGAGGTCAACCCCGTTGGCGGCCATGAAGCCGTTGAAGCCGAACAGGCTCAGGGTGATGCTGGCGATGAGCACGACCGCGAGGTTGGTGGCCACGAACAGCAGAATGCGCATCATGGTGTGAAAGTACTCCTGACGGATAAGGATGAAGCGTAGTGGGTATATAAGGTTGCCGAGGAGGGGATTCAACCAAGGTACTATTTCAAACTATGTCGTGGGAAATTTCCTACAGCCGCCCCAGGGAGTGAAGCCCTTGATCCATAAGGATTACAAGGGCTTTGCCGAGGCTGGGCGGTCTTACTGGCGATAGCCTTTCAGGAAGTTGCCGATGCGCCCGATGGCCGCTTCAAGGTCGTCGACGCGGGGCAGGGTGACCACCCGGAAGTGATCCGGCCAAGGCCAGTTGAAGGCCGTACCCTGGACCACCAGCAGCCGCTCGGACAGCAACAGGTCGAGCACGAATTTCTCGTCGTTGGCGATCGGGCAGACCTTCGGGTCGATCCGCGGGAACGCGTACAGGGCGCCCATCGGCTTGACGCACGACACCCCGGGGATGTCGTTGAGCAGTTCCCAGGCGCGGTTGCGCTGCTCGAGCAGGCGGCCCGGCGGCAGTACCAGGTCGTTGATGCTCTGGTAACCGCCCAGGGCGGTCTGGATGGCGTGCTGCGACGGCACGTTGGCGCACAGGCGCATGTTCGCCAGGATGTCGATGCCTTCGATGTAGCTCTGCGCCTGGTGCTTGGGCCCGGAAATGATCAGCCAGCCGGAACGGAAGCCCGCCACCCGGTAGCTTTTCGACAAGCCGTTGAAGGTCAGGCACAGCAGGTCGGGGGCCAGCGCCGCGGTGCTGATGTGCACGGCTTCGTCGTAGAGGATCTTGTCGTAGATTTCGTCGGAGAACACCACCAGGTTGTGCTGGCGGGCGATTTCGAGCATGCCCAGCAGCACTTCACGGGAATACACCGCGCCGGTGGGGTTGTTCGGGTTGATGATCACCATCGCCTTGGTGTTCGGGGTGATCTTCGCCTTGATGTCGGCCAGGTCAGGCGCCCAGCCGGCCTGTTCGTCGCACAGGTAGTGCACGGCGTTGCCGCCGGCCAGGCTGACCGAGGCTGTCCATAGCGGGTAGTCCGGTGCCGGGATGAGTACTTCGTCACCGTTGTTGAGCAGGGCCTGCATCGACATCACGATCAGCTCGGACACACCGTTGCCCAGGTAGATGTCTTCGATGCCGACGCCGGCGATGTCTTTTTGCTGGCAGTACTGCATCACTGCCTTGCGCGCGCTGAACAGGCCCTTGGAGTCGCTGTAGCCCTGGGCGGTGGGCAGGTTGCGGATCACGTCCTGGAGGATTTCTTCCGGTGCCTCGAAGCCGAACGGCGCCGGGTTGCCGATGTTCAGCTTGAGGATGCGGTGGCCTTCTTCTTCCAGGCGCTTGGCGTGCTTGAGCACCGGGCCGCGGATGTCATAGCAGACGTTGGCGAGCTTGTTCGATTTGCTGAACTGCATGGTGGGATCCTGGAAAGACGAAGGCGCCCCGTTAAAGAGGGTTTGAACCGCAAGGGCGCGGGTGACAGACTGACGCACTGTTACGGCGCAATCATACGTGCCGGCCGATTCACCGAAAAGACACAGTGGGGCGTTTTTCCACTGCCGAGGTGTAACCATGCCCAAGATCGACAAAACCCTGGACGAATGGCGCGCCATGCTCGACCCAGAGCAGTACCGTGTGTGCCGCCTGGCCGGCACCGAGCGGCCGTTCTCCGGCAAGTACAACGCCACCAAGACCGACGGCGTTTACCACTGCATCTGCTGTAACGTCGAGTTGTTCGACTCGCGCGCCAAGTTCGACTCCGGCTGCGGCTGGCCGAGCTTCTACGAGCCGATCGCCGAAAACGCCATGGTCGAGATCCGCGACACCAGCCACGGGATGATCCGCACCGAGGTGCGCTGCAGCCAATGCGACGCCCACCTTGGCCACGTGTTCCCCGATGGCCCGCCGCCCACTGGGCTGCGCTATTGCATCAACTCGGTGTGCCTTGACCTGGTCGCGCGGGGCGAGCCAGCATGACGCTCGACCCGATGAACGTGCCGTGCATCCTGATGAACGGCCAGCGCACCACCCTCGGGGACTTCGACGCCCGCGCGCTGCTGGTGGTCAACACCGCCAGCCAGTGTGGCTTCACCCCGCAGTACAAGGCACTCGAACAGCTGTGGCAAACCTATGGCTCGCGCGGGCTGGTGGTGCTGGGGTTTCCCTGCAACCAGTTCGGCCACCAGGAGCCGGCGGACGACCGCGCCATCGCGCAGTTCTGCGACACCACCTTTGGCGTGAGCTTCCCGTTGTTTCGCAAGGTCGAGGTCAACGGCGACCAGGCCCACCGCCTGTTCGTTGCGCTCAAGGCGGCGGCGCCGGGGCTGCTCGGCAGCCAGAAGATCAAGTGGAACTTCACCAAGTTCCTGATCGACGTCAACGGCCGCCGGGTGCGCCGCTTCGCGCCCTTCACCAAGCCGCACAAGCTGGCCGGCGAGATCGAGCGCCTGCTCGGTTAACCCTCAGGCGTGGGGCACCCACTGGTCGATCAACGCGACCAGTTCCTCGCGGCGAAACGGCTTGGCCAGGTAATCGTTCATGCCGGCGGCGCGGCAGCGGTCGCGCTCTTCCGGCATGGCATTGGCGGTCAAAGCCACGATCGGCAGGTCGGGCCAGCGGCCGCTTTGGCGGATCCGCCGGCTGGCCTCGTAGCCGTCCATCACGGGCATGTTGCAGTCCATCAACACCAGGTCGAAGGGGCCGATTTCCAGTTCGGTGAGGGCCTCGGCGCCGTGGGCGGCTACCGTCACCTCACAGCCGAGCTTGCCGAGCATGCCGCGCGCCACCAATTGGTTGACCGGGTTGTCTTCGACCAACAGGATGCGCGCCCGCCGTTCGGCGCGGGCCGGTTGCGGCTGGCTGGCGCCGGGGCCGGGCGCTTCCTGGCCGAGGGTGCGCCGCAGCACCTGCTGCAACGCCTCGCGGGCCAGCGGCCGGGCCAGTTGCTGCAAGGCGCCGAGGCGCAGTGCCTGGTCGCTGGGCAGGAAGTTGCCGTAGGCGGTCACCAGCAGGATCGGCACCTGGGTGCCCGGGCGCAAGCGGAACAGGCACGGCGGGGTGTCGGTGATCAGCATGTCGGCGGCCAGCTCGGTGAAGGCGTCGTCCGGCTCGCGCCGCTGGTACTCCAGGCCCCAGGCCGGCAGCAGGCTTTCAAGCAGTTCGGCCAGGCCACTGCTGGCATTGCTGATACCGACGATGCGCCCGCGCAGCGCCGGTGCCTGCGCCGCCGGGGTGTGGGTGGGCAGCGGCAGGTTGGCGGTGAACTGGCTGCCAAAGCCCGGCTCGGAGCTGATCGACAGCCGCCCTTGCATGGCTTCGCAGAGGTTGTTGGTCAGCGCCAGGCCCAGCCCGGTGCCGCCGAATTGCCGGGTGATGCCGGCGCCGGCCTGGGTGAAGGGCTTGAAAATCCGCGCCTGGGCTTCTTTGGGGATGCCAATGCCGGTGTCGCGCACCTCGATGCTGACGCTGCTGCTGACTGCCGTGAGGCGCACGTCGACGCGGCCGAAGCGGGTGAACTTCAGCGCGTTGGACAGCAAATTGCTGACGATCTGCCGCACCCGGGTGGGGTCGCCCAGTACCAGTTGGGGGAAGCCTGGGGCGATCAGGCAGGTCAGCTCAACGTTCGGCGCGGCGTTCTGCGACAGCAGGTTGGCGGTGTCTTCCACCAACGTGCCGAGGTCGAACGGGATGCGCTCGAGCTCCAGTTGGCCGGCGTCGAACTTGGACAAATCGAGAATATCGTTGAGCAGCTCGACCAGCACCTTGCCCGAGTCGTGGGCGATAGACAGCTGCTGGCGCTGCTCGGCGGCCAGCGGCGCGTCCATGGCCAGGGCGATCATGCCCAGCAGGCCGTTGAGCGGGGTGCGGATCTCGTGGCTCATGTTGGCCAGGAACGCCGCCCGCGCCTGGGCCATTTCCATCGCGGTGCGCCGCGCGGCCTCGAGCTCTTCGTTGGACTGGCTCAGGCGCACGTTGCTTGCCTTGAGTTCGGTGGTGCGCGCCGAGACGATGTTTTCCAACTCGCCGAGGTAGTCGGTGAGGCGGTTTTCCGCGGCGCGGCGCTGCTGGATTTCCATCGCCATGCTAACGAACTGCTGGTTGGCGACCTTGATCAGCACGCCGATTTCATCACGCTCATGGCCGGCGGGGTAGGGCAGGCGGTTGGGCACCGCGTTGTGCGGGTCGCTTTCGGCCAGGGTGCGCACCACCCGCACCAGCGGCTTGGTGAGCATGTAGTAGAAGATCACCAGCAGGATCGCGGTCAGCACCAGCGCGCGCAGGAACCCGCTGATCAGGGTGATCCCGGCGCGCTCGAGAAACCGCGTGCCGATCGCCGCGGTATCGACCCGCACGGTCAGGGTGCCGAGGGTTTCGCCGGCCATGTGGTTCAGGTACAGGCGGTCGGTGAACACCAGGTTGGTGCCGAACAGCGCGTCGGTGAGTACCCGGTAGCGGCTGGCCGGGCGCTGGCGGTCGACGCTGGCCAGCACCTGGTTGTCGTTGTCGACCAAGGTCGCGCCGATCACCGATTCGGAGCGCAGCAGGCCGCGGGCGAGTTCTTCAGCGAGTTCGCCGTCGATGTTGTAGGCAATGCGCGAGGCGGGGTTATGGGTGATGTCGAGCAGCGAGCCGACTTGGCGGTTGATGGCTTCGGTGACACTGGCATAATCCAGGGCGATCTGGGCAAAGCTGAGCAAGGTGCCAATGACCAGGCCCACCACGACGGTCATGCGGGCTTGTTTGTACGACAAGCGGTGGGTGAACTTGATATCCATGGATACTGCGCCGGTTCCCTGATGTTTAACGTTACGGCGTTCCGGTAATCGACTCTCGGCCGTGGCGCGCGTTCACGTAATCGGCCACTTTTACTCTTTAACTGCCCCGAGGTGAAGACGTGGACCCTCGCTTGACCCTGTTTCTCGACCGTGCCGAAGCCTTGATGGCCCGGCTAGAGCCGTTGCTGCCCGCCGCCCGGCCGCCAATCGACTGGGCCACTACCCTCGCCGCGCGCTGGCGCCGCGACGCGGTGGGTGGTTACCTGCAGCCGCTGAATGTCAGCCATGACATCCGCCTCGGCGACCTGATCGGCGTGGACCGCCAGCGCGACCTGCTCGGCCGCAACACCCGCCAGTTCCTCGATGGCCTGCCGGCCAACCATGCGTTGATGTGGGGCGCGCGCGGCACCGGTAAATCGTCGCTGGTGCGCGCGCTGCTGGCCGAATACGCTGGCGCCGGCCTGCGCCTGGTGGAAATCGAACGCGATCACCTGGCCGACTTGCCCAGAGTAGTCGAACAACTGCAGGGCCTGCCCCAGGCTTTTGTGTTGTTTTGTGATGATTTGTCGTTCGAGCACGGCGAGGGTGACTACCGGGTGCTCAAGAGCGTCCTTGACGGGTCGCTGGAGCAGGCACCGGCCAACGTGCTGCTGTATGCCACCTCCAACCGCCGCCACCTGGTGCCGGAGAAGCAAAGCGACAACGAACATTGGCAACGCGTCGACGGCGAGCTGCACCCCAGCGAGGCGGTCGAAGACAAGATCGCGTTGTCTGACCGCTTTGGCCTGTGGCTGTCGTTCTACCCCTTCAGCCAAGAGCACTACCTGAATGTGGTGCGCCACTGGGTGGCGCAACTGGCCGCGCAGGCTGGGTTGGCGCTGGCGGCAGACGCGGAGCTGGACATCAACGCGATCCGCTGGGCCACCGCCCGCGGCAACCGCAACGGCCGCTGTGCCTATCAATTCGCCCGCCACTGGCTGGGCCTGAAGCTTTTGGAGAACCACCCATGATCGACCTCGACGCTGCCGGCGATGGCCTGGCCGGCTACCCGCTGCTGCTGGCACAACTGCAGGCGCTGCTGGCGGGCGAACGCGATTTCATCGCCAACGCCGCGCAGTTTTCGGCGTTCCTGTTCAGCGAACTGCCCGAGCTGAACTGGGCTGGGTTTTACCTGAACCGCGATGAGCAACTGCTGCTGGGCCCGTTCCAGGGCAAGGTCGCCTGCGTGCGCATCCCGTTCAGCAAGGGCGTGTGCGGCGCCGCGGCGCGTACCCGGCAAACCCAGCGGGTGGAAGACGTCCACGCCTTCCCCGGGCACATTGCCTGCGACAGCGCGTCGAACAGTGAACTGGTGGTACCGCTGGTCAAGGCCGGCCGCCTGATCGGCGTGCTCGACCTCGACAGCCCGCGGGTGGGGCGCTTCAGCGAAGCGGACCAGGCCGGGATCGAGGCGCTGGTGGCGGTGTTTCTGGAGGGGACTGACTGCTAGGGCGCTTCGCTTGGCGGGGCTGGAAGGCCGGACCACGGCCTTTCATGGTCCAAGTTTCGGCTAAAGGGCCAACAGGGGTTGTAGCCCTGCTCAGGCGAGGATCTCGATGCCATGTTTCTGTACGATCTGGAGCAATTTGAGCGCCATTCCACTTGGCCGTTTGTCTCCTGCCTCCCATTGCTTGATCGTCGAGGCACTGGTGTTGAGGTACTTGGCGAATACGGGCTGGCTCACATGGTTGGCCTGCCTGAGGCGTTTGATATCCGCCGGCTCAATGTGGGTGGGTACGCAGGCCAGGCACGACTCGTCGAAATCGCGCAGGGTGGCTTTGTCGATCGCACCTATTTCGAACAGGGCGCTGGCAGACTGATGGATAGATTCCAACGCCTCACTTTTGAATTGCTTCGCCATTACAAATCTCCATGAACGCTTGGGTATCTATCAGGGCCTTGATGTGATCCTGATTGAGCCTTGCATAGGCTAGGGCCAGTTTCTTGAACTCGACCAGCTCCTTTTGAGAGATGTTGGCTTGGTCGCTCTTCGCGAAGAGAAACTGGTATACCCAGTGCTGGCCAGCCTTCGCAAGGATAATAGAGCGATGCAGGTTTGTATTGAGGCGCTTCTTCCATACCCCTCCGCCCAGGTTCACTCCGCGCCCCTTGAACACATCCTGGATGGCCTCACATAACTCCGCATCGCTGATGCTTGCTTTACGGGACGCGACGGCGAATGACTTGGTTTTGAAAACTCGCATGGATAGGGCTCTTTCCTTCAAACCAAGAGCCTACCACTAGGTGGTACCTTAACCGCTGTCTGCTTTGTAACATGGCAAGGCAGCGTGCGCTACCGAACGGTATTCCAATACGCCTGGCAAAGGCGCATCAACGGGGCTTGCCAGCCGCTACTCAGTCATAAATCGCGCGTTTCTTCCACTCCGCCTTCTCTTCGGCGGTTTCCTCGGCCAGCCCCTCGGTGAGCGCGCTGGCGTCGTCCTGGTGGTGGCGGATGTTGTTCATCACCATGTCGTTGGCCCGCGCCAGGAGTTTTTCCAGGTACAGCAACTGCTCGTTGTACACCGACGGCTCGGGTTGTTTCTTCAGGTACTGCACACCGCGCTCGAAGGCCAGCCGCGCATGGCCCGGCTCGCCTTCCTGGAAGGCCTGCTGGCCAAGGTTATTGAAGAATTCGATGTGCAGCAGCACCAGCACATGGCGGATCTGGCCGACCCAGTGGCGTGATTCGCCCGGGCCGAGCATGCCTTCCTGAGTGGCGCGGATCAGTTGGTGGTGGATCACCTCCAACTGGTAGCTCACCTGCTTGGCGCGTTCTTCGGTCTGGATCGGGTTGGGCGCGTTGCTCACTTCCAGCTCATCGCCCTGGGCTACCAGCGCTTCAAGCTCCGGCACCCGTTCCTTCAGCGCCGGGTTGCTTTTGTCCAGCGGCAGCAGCTTTTTGCACATGTGCAGCTCGAGGCGGTACAGCAGCAGCTTCAAGTCCGGGGCCATCAGTTGGCCGGGGAAGGTCTCGGTGATGTCCGCCAGGCGGCGCAGGCGGTCGGCCAGTTCGTGGCGGGTGCGGGTGCGCGTGACCTTGTTGGCTTCCACCACGTTATTGAGGAAGCCGATCGCGATCAGAATGGCTGCACCTGCGATGATGAGCAGGGTGATCATCATGGGTGTCACGGTAGTTGCCTCGTCCTGTTCAATTCAGTGTAGTGCCTGGGCCGAGGGTGAAGTTCAACGCCTGCCGGGCAGCTTGGCCAAGGGCCATTATGCTCGCGGCGCACGCGCCGCGATAGCCCGCCCGGCGGGCGCCGGTCAGGGCGCCAGTGGTTCGAGCAGCAGTTGCTTGACCCGGCGATCTTCCACCGCGGTCACCGTCAATTGCCACTGCGCGCAGGTGACCCGGTCGCCCACCGTGGGCAGGCGATCAAGCAGGTTCATCACCAGCCCACCCACCGTGTGGCAGGTGTCATCGGCGGGTGCCTGAAAACCGACGCGCTCGCTTAAGTACGCAAGGTTCAGGCCACCATTGACCCGCCAGCCTTCGCCCTCGGCAATCACGTCCGGGCCGTGCAATTCGCTGGCGTCGGGCAGCTCGCCGGCGATCGACTCGAGCACGTCGGTGAGGGTCAGCAGGCCGGTGAAATCACCGAACTCATTGACCACAAAGGCCACGTGGGTAGATTGCCCGCGCATCTGCTCCAGCGCGTTGAGGATGTTGAAGCTCTCAAGCAGGTGCAGCGGGGTGCGCGCCAGGGCCTCGTAGTTCGGGGTTTCACCGGCCAGCAGGTCGCGCAGCACCTCTTGCTTTTGCAGGTAGCCCAATGGCGCATCCAGGCGCCCGTCACGCACCAGCAGCAGGCGCGAATGGGGGCTGTGCATCAGTTGCTCGCGCTGGGCCGCCGCTGGCGCCGCCAGGTCGAGCCAGGCCACCTCGGCGCGCGGGGTCATCACGCTGCGGATCGGCCGCTCGGCCAGTTGCAGCACGCCGTGGATCATCACCCGCTCGCGGCGGCCAAACACCGGCGCCTGAGGCGCTTCACCGACCAGGTCGGCGACCTCATCACCCACATGGTCGGCGTCCATCGCCTTGCCGCCAAGCAGGCGCAGCACGGCGTGGGCGGTGCGCTGGCGCATCGGCTGGTTGCCCTGCAGGCTTTTGCGCCGGCCACGGCGGGCCAGTTGGTTGAAGCCCTCGATCAACAGCGAAAAACCAATCGCCGCGTACAGGTAGCCTTTGGGAATATGAAACCCCAGGCCCTCGGCGGCCAGGCTGAAGCCGATCATCAACAAAAAGCCCAGGCACAGCATGATCACCGTGGGGTGAGCGTTGACGAAGCGGGTCAGCGGCTTGCTGGCAACGATCATCAGGCCGATCGAGACGACCACCGCGATCATCATCACCGCCAGGTGCTCGACCATGCCCACCGCAGTGATCACCGCATCCAGCGAGAACACCGCGTCGAGTACCACGATCTGCGCCACGATCGGCCAGAACGCCGCGTAGCTGCCATTGGCCTTGCGCTCGGCGGCATGGCCCTCGAGGCGTTCGTGCAGCTCGACGGTGGCCTTGAACAACAGGAACACCCCGCCCAGCAGCATGATCAGGTCACGGCCAGAGAAGGCCTGGCCGAACACTTCGAACAGCGGTTGGGTGAGGGTGACCATCCACGAGATGCTGGCCAGCAGGCCCAGGCGCATCAGCAACGCCAGCGACAGGCCGATCACCCGCGCGCGGTCGCGCTGGTGGGGGGGCAGTTTGTCGGCGAGGATGGCGATGAACACCAGGTTGTCGATGCCCAGTACCAGCTCGAGCACGATCAGCGTGAGCAAGCCCAGCCAGGCGGTAGGGTCGGCGATCCATTCCATGGTGCGTTACCTCCACACGGGCAGGTGAAGGTGGCAGGGCGGGGTGGGGGTGCTACTGGGAGGTTCCTGGGTGTTCATGGGGGCCTTGTAGGAGAATTCCGAACGCCGATGCTAACCAGCCCATGGAAAATTGCACCCAGGTAATTATTTCCAAAGATGACGGCATATCAGCGCGTTTCGATATAACCATAAGCATTAAAATTATTTTTATTTAGAACCAGGCGTGTGCAGCATCTCGGGCTTTCCAGCCCTATTCGCACAGGACACACCCGCCATGGTCGCTCCCGCTTCCCGTAGAGCCTTCGTCAAACACCTCGCCGTGCTCGGCGCCGTCGGCGCGACCGGCGGCTGGCTGGCCGGGTGCGATAAAAAAGAGCCGGCCAAGGCCGCCAGCGCTCCGGCAGTGATCAAGAACGCCGGCGACAAGCCAGTGGCGTTCAAGTACCCCGACAACCCGGCCTTCGACCTGGTGTACCTGGCCGACTCGCTCGGTTACTTCGCCGGCACCCAGGCCAGGCCCAACTACATCGGCAAGATCGCCGCGCCGCAGATCATCCCGCTGGTGGGCACCGGCGAGATCGACTTCGGCACGCGCATGGTGCCGCTGGTGATCAGCGCCATCGCCAGCGGCCTGGACCTCAAGGTGGTGGCCGCCGGCGGCAAGACCCTGCAAGAGGCGCCGCACATGAAGTACTTCGTGCGCAGCGACTCGGGCATCCTCAAGCCGAAGGATTTCGAAGGCAAGACCGTGGGCTTCAACAGCTTCGGCGCCTGCGCCGAGTTCGTCAGCAAGAAGTACCTGCGCGAGCAGGGGGTGAACGTCGACAAGATCAACTGGGTGGTGGTGCCCGACAACCAGGCCGAGCAGACCCTGGCCACCGGCAACGTCGACATCGCCATCATCCACCCGCCGGCGTCTGGTGGCGCCGAGCACAACCCGGCGTTGCGCAAGCTGTGGAGCGACTACGACCTCGACGGCGGCCTGGGCGGCATGGCGCCGTACAGCGGCCATGGGCGGTTCATTCGCGAGAACCCCGAGGCCACGCGGGACTTCGTCGCGGCCATCGCCAAGGCCGGCAACTGGGTCAACGCCAACCCCGACGACGCCCGCAAGGTGATCGCCGAGCGCCTGGGCATGAAGCTCGAGCTGGTAGAGCGCTACGCCTATGTGGACAACCTGATCATCACCGAGCCGCCGATCCAGTACTACATCGACATCCTGCAGAACGAGGGCAAGCTGCAGCCGGGCAAGGTGCAGGTGAAACAGGTGTACACCAACCAGTTCAACCCGTTCGCCCAGGCCAACGCATGACCGCGGCCTACAAGGTGCAGGCCGAGGGCCTGCAGATGGCCTACACCGCGCGCAACGAGGCCGGCGCATGGGAGCCGGTGCAGGTGCTGCAGGGCTTTGACCTGGCGGTGCGCGATGGCGAGTTTTTGTCGGTGCTGGGGCCGTCGGGCTGCGGCAAGTCGACCTTCATGAACATCCTCGCCGGGCTGGCCCATAAAACCGGCGGCCAGTTGCGGGTCGATGGCCAACCGGCCAGTGGCATCAACCCGGACCAGGGCGTGGTGTTCCAAGGCTATGCGCTGTTTCCCTGGCGCACCGTGCTCGACAACATCGCCGTGGGCCTGGAGATTCGCGGCGTGCCGAAAAAACAGCGGCTGGAGCGGGCGCGCGAGTACCTGGCGCTGGTGGGCCTGGAGGGCTTCGGCGCGCGCTACCCCCATGAGCTGTCGGGCGGCATGCGCCAGCGCGTGGCGATCGCCCGCTCGCTGGCGTATGAGCCCAGCGTGCTGCTGATGGACGAACCCTTCGCCGCCCTCGACGCGCAAACACGGGAAACCCTGCAGGGCGAACTGCTGCGGATCTGGGACGCGCACAAGAAGACCATCGTGTTCATCACCCACAGCCTCGACGAGGCGATCTTCTTGTCTGACCGGGTGGCGGTGATGACGGCGCGGCCGGGCAAGGTCAAGGCGATCCTCGACATCGACCTGCCGCGCCCGCGTGCCGCCGAGTTGCGCAACACCGAGGCCTTCGTGCACCTGCGCCAGCAGGCCTGGGAAGTGCTGCGCGATGAGGTACAGGGCGCGCCCCGCGCCGCCCAGGCAGCACCGCCGCCCACCACCTGGCAAAGCATCGCGCTGGCCGGCGGCCCGCGCATAGGAGTATGACCATGGCCACCTGGCTCACCCCGCGCCGGCTGCTCGACAGCAGCCTGGGCATTGTATTGTTCCTCGCCGTGTGGGAGGCCCTGCCGCGGCTGGGCATCGTCAACCCCGGGTACCTCAGCCCACCCTCGGCAGTGCTGCAGAGCATCCTCGAACTGGCTGACAGCGGCGCGCTGTGGAAGCACCTGCAGGCCAGCCTGCTGCGTTCGCTGGCGGGGCTCGGTATCGCGATCGCCGCCGGGGTCGGCCTGGGCCTGGCGATGGGCTGGTTCGCCCGGGTCGAGAGCATCCTCGACCCGATCCTGCAGTTGTTCCGGCAAACCTCGGCGCTGGCGCTGTTCCCGGTGTTCATTCTGTTCCTGGGGATTGGCGAGGGCTCGAAGATCGCGATCATTTTCTGGGCGTCGTTCTGGCCGATCCTGCTCAGTACCGTGAGTGGGGTGAAGCAGGTCGACACCCTGCTGGTGCAGTCGGCGTTGTCGATGGGCGCGAACAAGCGCTTTCTGTTCTTGAAAGTGGTGCTGCCCGCGGCGTCGCCGTCGATTTTCACTGGCATCCGCCTGGCCGGGGCCTATTGCATCACCGCGCTGGTGGCGGCGGAGATGATCGGCGCGCATTCCGGCCTGGGCTTTTTGACGCTCAATTCCCAGGAGGTGTTTCAGATCCCCAGCATGTATGCCGGCATCCTCTTGCTGGCGGTGGTCGGGCTGGCGATGAACGCGCTGCTGGCGCTGCTGGAACGGCGCTTCACGCGCTGGCGGCGGGGGCTCAAGCACGGTGCCTGAACTCACCTTGCAACGCCCGGGGCGGCAATGGGGCGGGGCCCTGTTGCTGGCCGGCGGCCTGTTGCTGTTGGCCGGCTACACCCTGTACCCGGCGCAGCACCCGCCGCCGCCGGGGCCGCTGCTGGCCGCGGCGCGCGAGGCCGGGGTGCTCAAGGTGGCGCTGCGCAGCTACCCGCGGCCCACCCTCAGCCGTGAGGCGCTGGTGCCCGAGCCGGACCTGCTGGACGCCCAACTGGCGCAGTACCTGGGCAGCCGCCTGGGGGTGGCGGTGCGCTTCACCGCGCCGGCCGATGCCCAGTTGTTGATCAACCCCGCGCAGCCACCGCGGCAACCGCCGGCCAGCCTGCGCGCCGCGCCGGAGGGCGCGCTGCTGGCGCTGCGCCGCGAGGCCGGGGCGTCGCTGGCCGGGCAAAGCGTGTGCGTGGCCCAGGGCAGCCCCTGGCAGGCCGAGGTGGAAAAACACGGCGCGCGGGCACAGCCGTACCCCTCCACACTGCGCGCCTCGGTGGCGTTTCTCGGTGGCGAATGCCGCTACCTGGCCGACAGCCGGGTGGCCCTGGACGGGCTGCTCAAGCTGCCGGAGTGGCGCTTCTACCGGCGCCTGCCGCTGGCGTTGAACGCGCCGGTAGACGCTCGCGTGTACCTCGCCGCGGCGGACCCGGCCAGCCAAGCCTGGCTGCAGGGCGCCTTGGCCCGCTGGCATGCCGACGGGGGCCAGGCCAGCGCCTGGGCCAGCCATGCCGATGAGCTGCTCAGCGACAGCCTGAAGATTGCCGACGGACTCAGTTGCCACTGATGGCGCTCCCGCCAGCGCCTGGCAAAAACGCCCTGCAGGTGTATCAAAAAGCTAAAAAACCCCTTGGGGAATGTGCCATTTGGCGGTAGCCTGCGCGCGCTCGCCGCCGCGGGTGTACAGTCGCAGCCATTACAACAGGGCGCCCTCCCATGACGCAGATCTCCGAACGCCTGCTGGTCCAGGCCCACCTTGACGCTCGCCAGCCCAAGGCCCTGAGCCCCGATGAAGAGGCCTGGTACCGCGACGCCATCGCCGCCGAGCTGAAGGCGCGCGATGCCGTGCTGGTGGCCCACTACTATTGCGACCCGGTGATCCAGGCCCTGGCCGAGCACACCGGTGGCTGCGTCGCCGACTCGCTGGAAATGGCCCGCTTCGGCAGCCAGCACCCGGCCAGCACGGTACTGGTGGCGGGCGTGCGCTTCATGGGCGAAACGGCGAAGATCCTCACCCCGGAAAAACGCATCCTCATGCCCACCCTGGAGGCCACCTGCTCGCTCGACCTGGGCTGCCCGGTCGAAGACTTCAGCGCCTTCTGCGACCAGCACCCGGAACGTACCGTGGTGGTGTACGCCAACACCTCGGCGGCGGTCAAAGCCCGGGCTGACTGGGTGGTCACGTCCAGTTGTGCGCTGGAGATCGTCGAAAGCCTGATGGACAACGGCGAGAAGCTGATCTGGGCACCGGACAAACACCTTGGCCGCTTTGTGCAAACCCGCACCGGCGCCGACATGCTGCTGTGGGACGGCGCCTGCATCGTTCACGAAGAGTTCAAGTCGCGCCAGCTCGAAGACATGAAAGCGCTGTACCCGGATGCCGCCATCCTGGTGCACCCGGAGTCGCCGGAGTCGGTGATCGCCCTGGCCGACGCGGTAGGTTCCACCAGCCAGTTGATCGCTGCCGCCCAGCGCCTGCCCAACAGCACGTTCATCGTGGCCACCGACCGCGGCATTTTCTACAAGATGCAGCAGCTGTGCCCCGGCAAAACCTTCATCGAAGCCCCCACCGCCGGCAACGGCGCGGCCTGCCGCAGCTGCGCGCATTGCCCGTGGATGGCCATGAACACCCTGCAGCGCACCCTGGAATGCCTGCGCGAAGGCAGCAACGAGATCTTCGTCGACCCGGCATTGATCCCCGCCGCTGTGCGGCCGCTGCAGCGCATGCTCGACTTCACCCAGGCGGCGCGGCTCAAGGCCAGCGGTAACGCCTGAGCCCTCTGGGGCAATTCAGAGCCGTCTTACAGACCACACGCCAGCCCTTGCCTACCATTGCGGCGCCTGCCTACAGGCTGAACCCCATGGTGTGAGCAAGGAGTGAGCATGCGATTCAAATACCTGGCTGCCCTCGGCCTGCTGGCCAGCCCGGCGCTGGCCGCCCCGGCCGCGCCCTCGGCCGAGCTGTCCATCACGGGTGCCATCACCCCTGGCGTGTGCAACGTCACCCTCAGCAACGACGGTGCCCTGGACTTCGGCGCCTATGGTTATCACGACCTCAAGGAAGACGATTGGACCGAGCTGCCCAGCAAGGGCGTCAGGCTCGACGTCACCTGTGGCCGCAGCACCACGGTCAGCCTCGATGTGCGTGACAACACCCCGGACCCTGCCCTGAGTGACACCGACAAGTTTTCCCTGGGTTTTCAGGGTGAGCAGGCGATTGGCTGGTACAGCGTTCGCGCCGCCAACATCGACTACGACGGGCGCACTGGCCAGTGGATACGCCAAACCGCGCCGGGCCAATGGGCCTTGACCAACGTCTTTCACAAAAACACCGAGCATGCCTGGGCGACCCTGCCGAACCAGCAGCCGGTGTCGCTCAGCGCGGCAAAGGTCACCCTTAACGTGACCCCCAATATCGTCCCGCGCAAGCACCTCGATACCGCCCAGGCACTGGCGCTGCAAGGCAGCCTGAGCATCGCCCTGCGTTATCTCTGATTTTCCCCCGCAATGGAGTTGTGACATGAATAAGCTATCGCTGATGGCTGCCGCGAGCGTGTGCGCGCTGTCGATGGCCGCTGCCCAGGCAGCTGAGGAAGTCACCCTGGCCGTGACCGGCAGTGTGATCCCCGGTGCCTGTTCGATCACCCTGGATACCGCTGAAGTGGATTTCGGGCAGATCCGCGCTGAAGACCTCAACGATGAGCAAAGCACCGAGCTCGATCAGTACGAGATCAGCTACACCGCCAGTTGCCCCAGCGCCCGCGCGGTGGGCATGAGCTGGGTCGACAACCTGGGCAACCCCTATGACCCGGCGCCGGAAAATTTTGGCCTCGGGGAGCACAATGGCAAGAAGCTCGGCCTGTTCAATCTGGTGCACCACAGTAAGTCGGATGATTCTGACGGCACCCAGGCCGACCTGGTGAGCAGCGACGACGGCGGCACCACGTGGGCAAAGGTGCAGAACTGGATCGCCAAGGCCGATGGCAGCAACATGATGGCTTATGCGCCAGCCGACGGCAGCGCCACCCCGGGCGCGTATACGCGGCACACCGGGCGCTTCTACCTGGCAGCCTTCATCGCGCCAAAAAAAGACCTCGACCTAGCTGAAAACCTGCAGGTTCAAGGTAATGCGACGCTGTCGCTGACCTACCTTTAATTCCCCCCGCACCGCGCGGCCACCCTGGCCGCGCGGTAGCCACCTGTGTAGCCCTTTCCCATGCCCAGCCGCCTGTTCGCCCTGATGGCCTTGGCCACCGCCTGCCTGTTCACCCCCCTGCCCAGTGCCCATGCCGCCGGTATGCAACCGGAAACCACCGTGGTGCTGGTGAAGGTTGCCGAGGGTGAGGGCAGCATTGCCGTGCGCAACACCGACACCCACCCGGCGCTGCTGCACGCCGCCCTGCAAAACCTGCCCGAAGACCCCGCCGAGCTGCTGTTGGTGACCCCACCGCTGGCGCGGGTTGAGCCGGGCAAGTTGCAGACCGTGCGCTTCATCGTGCAGCCGGGCGAGCCGATCACCACTCAGCGGATGATGCGCGCCACCTTCGAGGGCATCGCCCCGCAGCGCCCGGGGGATCAGGCGCGGGTGGCGGTAACGGTGCAGCACAACCTGCCCGTGATCATTCACCCGGAAGGGCTGGCGCCCAAACGCGACCCCTGGGCGCTGCTGCAATGGCGCATCGTTGGCGGGCAGTTGAGCGCACACAACCCCAGCCCCTACGTGGTGCGCTTGGTCAGCGAGCTAACCCTGCTGCCGGGCGGGCAGGGCGTAAGCCTGCCGACCACCTACCTCTTGCCGGGCCAGGCGCGCTCGGTGGCCTTGCCGGCTGGCGGTACGGTGAGCGCGGTGCGGTTTTACCCGGCCAGCCTCTACGGCTATGCGGTGGCGCCGTTCGAGGCGCCTGTGCAACAGCCATGATCGGCCGCCGCCTGCTGCTGGGCGCTGGGCTGTGCCTACTGCCCGGCCCCCTGCTGGCCGCGGCGCTAGAGTTCGACGAGGCGCAACTGCGCCGGCGCGGCCTGGACCCGGCCATGGCCCGGTATTTTAGCGAGGCACCGCGGTTCACTGCCGGCGAGCGGCGAGTGGCGCTTTACCTGAACGGGCGGCCGCTGGGGCGGGTGCTGGCGCGGTTCGGCGCACAGGGCGAACTGTGCTTTGACGCCGCGCTGCTGCGCGCGGCCCGGCTGAAGGCCCCGGCGGGGGCGGGCGAGGGCGGCTGCCAGGATTTTCTCGCCAGTTACCCCAACACCGTGGTCGAGCTGCAACCCAGTGATGAAACCGTGCGCTTGGTGGTCAGCCAGCAAGCCCTGGCCACGGCGCCCGGTACCGAGGGCGGGTTCATTCAAGGCGGCAGCGCCGGGCTGCTCAATTACGACCTGTACGGCGCCCGCCAGCAGGCGCCCTGGGGCGATAGCCAGCAGGTGTTTGGCAACACCGAGCTAGGTGTTAACGCCGGCAACTGGATGGTTCGCAGTCGGCAAACCTTCGCCCATGCCAATGGCCGAATGCGCAGCCAGTGGTTGAGCACCTATGCGCAAACATCCCTGGCCGAGCGCCAGGCTATCCTTCAACTGGGCCAGATCAACGCACACAACCGCGTGCTCGCCGGGGTGCCGTTGACGGGGGTGCAGTGGCTGCCGGAAACCGCGCTCAGCCGAGGGGCGCGGCGCCTGGCGCCGATCGAGGGCATCGCCCAGGGCCCCGCGCGGGTAGAGGTGCACCAAGGGCAGGCGCTGGTGTACAGCACGCTGGTGCCCGAGGGGCCGTTCCGCCTGGACGCAGTGCGCCCGCTCAACCGCCAGCAAGACCTGCAAGTGGCGGTGCATGAGGGCAGTGGCGAGGTGCGCCGGTTCATCGTGCCGATCGCTAGCTTCAGCGCGGCGGCGCCAGCCCCCGCCGGGTTGGCGCTGGCGCTGGGGCAAGCCCGTGGCTATGGCGGTTATCGCACGGCCACGCCGTGGGTGGGCAGCATCAGCCAAGGTTTTGCCCTCAGCCACCAACGCAGCCTGGCGCTGGCCGCGATCGCCAGCGCCGATGGCTACTCAGGGCTGGGCCTGGCCCTCGACCAACAATGGGCAACCCACACCGGCGGCGCGTTCAGCGTGGCCACGGCCCAGTGGGGCGGCGTGGCCGGCCTGAGCGCAACCGCGGCCCTGCGCCACCGCTTTGGGGAGCGGCTGAGCCTGAGCAGCAGCTTCACCCAGCGCAGCCCCGGCTTTACGGACCTGGCGCAAACCTTGGCCCAAGGCCGCTATCTCGGCAGCGCCCAGCGCACTCAAAGCGTGGCGCTCGGCGGCTCCCACCCTGGGTTGGGCGGCTACTCATTGGGTTATGTGCAAGCCTTCGGCGGCGCCGCCAGCCGCGCGGTCAACCTAGGCTGGAACCGCAACGTCGGGGCGCTGAGCCTGAGCGCTCGGTTGCAGCGGGACATCAGCCCAGCGCCGCGCGAGCACGCCGGCCGGCGCTACCGCGAGCGCGGGGGTACCGAGTTTTACCTGAGCGCGACGGTGCCATTGGGCGGCGGCACCCGCCTTGGCGCTTTTGCCCGCGACAGCGGCCAGGGCTTGCAACTGGGCAGTTCGTTGAGCGGGCGTGGCAGCGACCGCCTCGGCTACCAAGTGCAGGCGGCCCAGGGCCAGCGCCAGCCTGGCACGGACCTGGGCGCCCAGTTGAACTGGCAAGGCAGCGCCGCGCGGGTGGGCGCCGGCATCAACGACAATGGCGCTGGGGTACGCAGCTACACCGGGCAGCTCAGCGGCGCGGCGGCCTGGCATGCCGAGGGCGTGACCCTTGGCCCGGCGGCGCTGGGCGATACCTTTGCCATCGCCACGGTCGGCGATGTGCCCGGCGCGCGCCTCGACACCCCGGCCGGCAGCGTATGGACCGACCGCCAGGGCCGGGCGCTGATCGCTCACCTGCCGGCCTACCGCGACAGTGAAGTGCGCCTGGCCACCCCCAGTTTGCCGCGCAATGTGGACGTGAACTCCGCCGCCCAGAGCGTACGGGCCGGCCGCGGCGCGGTGGCCTATGTGGACTTCGCGGTGCAGCGCGCGCGGCGGCTGCTGTTGACCGTGCGCAAGCCTGATGGCACCGCCCCGGCCAAGGGCAGCGCGGTGCTCGGCGCCGATGGCCAGTGGGTCACCGCCGTCGGCGCGGCGGGCAAGGTGTATCTGCTCGACGCCAACGCCCACCGCGTTTTGCGGGTACAGCTTGAAGGCCAACGCCACTGCCGTTTGCACTTCAACCTCCCGGCATTGGCCGGCGAGCAGCATTACCAGACCGCCGAGGCCCAGTGCCTCGAAGAGGAACCTGCATGAGCAGCATTCGAATCGCCACGCTGGCCGCCTGCTCGGCGCTGAGCCTGGCCGCGCACGGCGCCTGCGAGGTGCACCTGAGCCAGCGCGCACTCGACTACGGCGCGCTTCACCCGCCCGCGCACCAGCAAGCCTGGCAGGGCCCCGCGCAAACCGTGCAGGTGACGGTGCGCTGCACGCAGCCGCAGCCGGTCGGGTTCGTCTTGGCGGGCGATGGCTTGGGCGATGAATGGGCATTTGGCGGCGGTAGCGTTCGCTTGGCCTTGGGCGAAGCCTGGCTCGACGGCCAACCGGTGGCCCTGTTGCGCCGTGCCGGCAAGGGCCAGGCAGAACACCAGGCCGGTACCGGGTTACGCCTGGGCGACACGTGGCTGGCTGCTTCGCCGGGCCAGGTGTTGCAGGTGCAGTTGTTTATCGAAGCGCGCCTGCCGGCGGAGGCCTGGCAGGCGCGTGACCGTTACCAGGCCCGTGGCGAGCTGCTTATCCGCGCGCTTTGACCGCAGCGGCCAAGGGGGCTGGCGGCACCTTGGGCAGCGCTGGCGCCGGCACCTTGCCCAGGCGCCGGTAGAAGTCGAGCCAGGCCGCCAGCCCGACCATGACCCCCACCGCCAGCAGGGCGGTGCCGTACTGCGCCAAGGGGTGGTCGCCGCACAGGGCGTTGGCGATGTCGGCCAGCGGCGCCAGCAGCACGCCCAGGCAGAACACCTCCAGCGAATGCCGGCCCAGGCTGCACAGGGGTTGCCACAGGCGCTGCTCGATCCACGCCGCGCCCCGCGGCAGCAGGCAGGCGGTGCAATAGGCCAGGGCGAGGAAGTGCGCCAGGCGGATCGGCGTGAGGTTGGTTTTACCGGGGCCGAACTTCAGCAGGGCCATTTCATCGGCGCTCAACACCTGCAGGCCCATGCCCGGCCAGCGCCAGTTCAGCGCCAGCACCAGCCAGAAGAACAGATAGGCCATGCACAGCACGAACAGCGGCTGGCGCAGCAACGGCTTGGCCGGGGCGTTGCCGGGCTGCTCGCTGCGCAGGGCCATAAGGCCGCCGACCACGAACAGCAACTGCCAGGCCAGCGGGTTGAAGTACCAGGTGCCGCCGCCTTCGTTGGAGAGGTTCCAGCCGAGGAAGGTCGCTGGCAGGTACAACGCAACCGACGCCGCCAGCGCCAGCATGGGCGCGCGCAGCATCAACGGCAGCATCGCCGGCAGGCCGAACAGTAGCGCCACGTACAGCGGCAGCGGGTCCATCAGGTTGGGCTTGAAGCGCAGCAGCAGTTCGTCGACCAGGGCTTTTTCCGGGTTCGAAACGAAGTAGCCCAAGCCCATCTCCTGCACCAGGTCACGGGTTTCGACGTGATCGTTGGCGAAGAACAGGATGCCCATCAGCAGCACCATCAGGAAGATGTGCACCACGTAGAGCGTCCAGCAGCGCCTGAGAATGCGAACCGCCGCCACGGTAAAGCCGTCGCGCCGGGCCAGCTTGCCGTAGGCGAGCACCGCCGAATAGCCGGCCAGGAACACGAACACCTCGGCGGCGTCGGACAAGCCGAAATTACGCAGGGTGATCTCGCCCAGCGGGTTTTGCGGGATGTGGTCCCACAGAATGAAGATCAGGGCCAGGCCCCGAAAGAAGTCGATCCGCAGGTCTCGTCCGTTAGTCATGGTCCGTACGCCCGTGCAGTTGAGCAGCCGCTCGATGTTCAAGGTAGAGCGGCGCGGCCCGGGGTGGGTTCCGCGCCGCTGGTCTAGCCCCGTAGGGCTAGCGAAGCGGCGGGCGCAAGGGTGGGCCGGAACGGCGAGAAAGGCAATACTTCCGTGTTACAGGATGTTTTCAGATGTGTGACAGCAGGGCCTCTCCGCCCCGCACAGCCGGCTGTGCCGCAATGCTGTTCACTTAAGCAATCAGAGCGCTAAATTGAGGGTGAAGACCCCAGGTTCCTCCTGGTGGCTTTACCGAGCGCATGGCCTGACTGGCCCATCGCCCGGCACAGCCGGCCTCCCACGGGATCTATTATTCCCCTTAAATCAAGTACGTACATAAATATGGTGAAAGGCCGGCCGCTACGCCGCCGCCTCATCCACCGTCACCCCCTCGAAGCTCTCCGCCCGCGCCAGTTTCCACATCCGCGGGTAGAACTCACCGCTCACCTCACCGCGCAGCAACTCGCCGGGCTTGAGGAACACGTGCATCTGCGAGAACAGCTTCACTTCGGTGGCCGACATGCGCCGCACCAGGTGCCGGGCGCTCAGTTGCGAGGGGTGGGTCAGGCCGGCGGCGGCGAGCATTTCGGCCAGGGCCTTGAGCGTGCTGCGGTGGAAGTTGTACACCCGCTGGGCTTTGTCTGGCACCACCAGGGCGCGCTGGCGCAGGCCGTCCTGGGTGGCGACGCCGGTGGGGCATTTGTTGGTGTGGCAGCTTTGCGACTGGATGCAGCCGATGGCGAACATGAAGCCACGCGCGGCGTTCACCCAGTCGGCGCCAATGGCCATGGCGCTGGCGATGTCGAAGGCACTGATGGCCTTGCCGCTGGCGCCGAGCTTGATCTTGTCCCGCAGGTTGATGCCCACCAGGGTGTTGTGCACGAACAGCAAGCCTTCGCGCATCGGCACGCCGAGGTGGTCGGTGAACTCCACCGGCGCCGCGCCCGTACCGCCCTCGGCGCCGTCGACCACGATGAAGTCGGGGAGGATGCCAGTTTCGAGCATGGCCTTGGCGATGCCCATGAACTCCCACGGGTGGCCCAGGCACAGCTTGAAGCCCACCGGCTTGCCGCCGGAAAGCTCGCGCAACTGGGCAATGAAGTGCATCAATTCCAGCGGGGTATTGAAGGCGCTGTGGCGCGACGGCGACACGCAATCCACCCCTAGCGGCACACCGCGGGTGCTGGCGATTTCTTCGGTGACCTTGTGCTTGGGCAGGATGCCGCCATGGCCCGGTTTGGCGCCCTGGCTCATCTTGATCTCGATCATCTTCACCTGTGGGTCTTGCGCCTGGCGGGCGAACTTCTCGGCGTCGAAGCGGCCGTCGTCGGTGCGGCAGCCAAAGTAGCCGCTGCCCAGTTCCCAGGTGAGGTCACCGCCGTGCTCGCGGTGGTAGGGGCTGATGCTGCCCTCGCCGGTGTCATGGTAGAAGTTGCCGAGCTTGGCGCCCTTGTTCAGCGCGCGGATGGCGTTGGCGCTGAGCGAGCCAAAACTCATGGCCGAAATGTTGAACACCGAGGCCGAATACGGCTGGCTGCACAGCGGGCCACCGACGGTCACGCGGAAGCTCTCCGGGTCGCTGAGGGCGGCCGGGCGCATCGAATGGCTGATGAACTCGTAGCCGGTCTGGTACACGTTCATCAGGGTGCCGAAGGGTTTGTCGGAGGCCTCGTTCTTGGCCCGGGAGTACACCAGCGCGCGCTGGGCGCGGGAGAACGGCGTGGCGTCTTCGTCGGATTCAAGCAGGTACTGGCGGATCTCCGGGCGGATGCCTTCGATCAGGTAGCGGATGTTGCCCAGGATCGGGTAGTTGCGCCGCACCGCGTGGCGGGTTTGCAGCAGGTCGAACACCCCCAGCAGGCTGAGCAGGGTGGTGATGGCGGTGAACGGCCATAGCCAGGGGTGGTAGTCGAAGGGCAGGGTGATCAGGCTGAACAGCACACAACCGGCGAAGAACGCATAACGGCTCAGCAGGGAAAGGCTCATGGATATTCCTTATCAGGCTCGGCACGGGGCTGCTGAAAACATAACTCACTTTGTTGCAGGCTGTTACAACGACACCTGCATTTTTAGCCATTGGCCTTGGGTTGGCACCTGCGGGAAGATCGAAAACGGCTTGCATGGCGACTTCGGTGTCTTATTTCGTGCAGCTCGCGCACCCCTCTACCGGGTTCGCCAGCGCGGATCGCCCGCACTATTGGCGGCGACCTGTTCGTGTCGGTTGTTCTGATCGGCCGGGCCAAGGGCTAGTTAGATCATGCACTCAGTCAAAACACCTGAAAAAACATGGCTTTTTCACCCTCGATTTGGCGCTCTGATTGCTTAAATGAACGGCGTCACGGCACAGCCGGCCCTCCGGGTTGTTTAGTGCCCAAAAATGGGCTTCAGCCATCGCGCAACACGCGCTCGCGCAACTCCGTTGTTTCCTCCTCCCAGAACACCAACTTGCCGGCCACCCGCGCCGCCACCGGCACGCCGTCGCGAAACACCACGCGGTTGCCGGGCACGGCGGGCACCTTCTGCCCGGGCAGCAGGCTGCCGACCAGGTTCAATGGGTCGACCGCGCTGACGCTGACCAGTGCGCCGGTGGCGCTGTGCTGGCGGGTTTCGCGCAGCAGGCCGACCGCCTCGGGCAGGGCGAATTGCTCACCGGCCAGCCCCGCGACGAAGCGCCCGCCGCGCACCTCGCCGCGGGCTTCGAGGCGGTGTAGCGTGCGCAGCAGTTCCCGCCAGGGTGGCAGCCAGTCGCCTTCGCGTTCCAGCAGGCGCCAGAACACCACACCGTAGCGGCGCAGTAGGGTGTGGGCCACGGCCTCGAGCTGGTCGGCGCGCGGGCTCGGCTCGCTCGGCGGGCGCAGCAGGGCCCAGCGCCCGGCGTCGTCCATGCCACCGATAAACGCCCCGCGCCCGCGGCGCGGGCTACGCGCCTGGCGGCGGCTGGCCGGGGTCACCAACGCGCGCAGCCCGGCGAAGCTGTCGGCGCTGACCAGCCCAGCGGCGACCAGCTCCTGCAGGGCGTTTTCCAGCTCGCTCGGCAGCAGCCGGGCCTGGCTTTGCAGTTCGTCGAAAAACAGCGCGCCGTGCTGGCGCAGGGCCTCGGCCACCCGCTCGGCACGGGCCGACACCTGCGGCGGCTCACTGGCGGCGCTGAGTTCCCGCCACAGGCCCAGGCGCGCCCGCGGCAGCAGCAGGATTGGCGTGCTGCGCAGGGTATTGGCCGGCGCCTTGCCGGCCGGGTTGGGCCGCAGCCAAACGCTGCGCCCGTTGCGGCAGGCTTCATCCAGCCAGAGCAGGTTGTAGCCGGCCAGGCGGGGTGCCAGCAGTTCGCTTTCCCAACTGGCGGCGGGCGCGCTGAAGCCTTCGAGCAGGTTGAGCACTTCCGGCAGCGCGGCCTGGCCTTGCAGCGTTGGCGCCAGGTGCTGCCAGGCAAAGCTGAAGCGCATGAACTGCTGCAGTGACACCGGCTCGATCTCGCGGCGCAGGCGCTTGACCGTATAACGGTGGATGCGCGCCAGCAGGTGGCGCTCGCACCACTGGGTTTCGCGCACGTTGGGCAAGAACTGCCCGCGCATCACGTAGCCTTCGCCCTCCAGCCGCGCCAGTGCCTGTTCGGTGCTGGCTACGTTCAACTGCAGCGGCACGCAGATGTCGGCCAGGCGCAGCGGGCCGAAGCCCGACAGGCGCGCGCGCAGCAGCTCGAGCGCGGCGTCTTCGCCGTTGATCGGCTGGTCGAAGCCGGGCAGGGCCGCGAGTGCCGGCGCCATCAGCGCCTGCGGGTACAGCGCGCGCAGCAGCGGCAGGCGTTCGCGGGCGAACCACAGGCCGCAGCCCGGTGCCACCTGCAGGCGGCTGGCGCGGCCGGCCTTGGCCAGCGCCGCCAGCCAGCCGGGCCAGCCCTCGGCCTGCTCGGCTTCGGTGTGGCTGATGGCGCCGAGCATCATCAGCGCTTCGTGCATTTCATCGCTGCTGGCCGGTTGTGGCCAGGCTTGTTCGGCCACCGCAGCGATGGCGCCAGCGTCCAGCGCGCCGAGGTCGCTGGCGGATTCCGGGTCGCTCCAGCGCCGCGCCAGCACTGCCTGGGTACGCCGTTCTTCCAGCGGCGCGTCGTCCAGGAAGGCATAGGGCCGGGCATTGAGAATCGCCGCCGCCAGCGGCGACGGCGCGGGCAGGTCGCGGCAGAGCAGGCGCACCTGGCCCTGTTCCATGCGCTTGAGCAGGGCCAGCCAGGCCTCGGTGTCCATCGCCTCGTGCAGGCAGTCATCGAGGGTTTGCGCCACCAGCGGGTGCTCGGGAATCTCCCGTTCGCCGGCGAGGTTTTCCAGGCAGGCGATCTGGTCGGGGAACACCTGGGCGATCAGGTCTTCGCTTTTCATGCGTTGCAGTTGCGGCGCCACCTTGCGCCCGCCGGCATAGCGCGGCAGGGCCAGCGCGGTGGCGGCGTTCCAGCGCCAGCGCACGCCGAACAACGGCGCGTCGAGCACGGCCTGCACCAGGATCTGCTCAGCGCTGGCCGAGTGCAGGTAGCGCCAGACCTCCTCCAGGGCAAAGCTGTGGCTGGTCGACAGCGACAGCACGATGGCGTCTTCGCTGGCCGCGGCCTGTAGCTCAAAGTTGAACGCGCGGCAAAAGCGCTTGCGCAGCGCCAGGCCCCAGGCGCGGTTGACCCGGCTGCCATAGGGGCTGTGGATGATCAACTGGGTGGCGCCGGATTCATCGAAAAACCGCTCCATGATCAACGTATCGTGGGAGGGCAGGGCACCCAGGGCCTGATGGGTACGGCCAAGGTAGTCGGCGAGCTGCTCGGCACTGGCGGCGCCCAGGCCCAGCTGTTGTTGCAGCCAGGCGCTGGCGTGCCCGGGCCGGCCGGGATGGGCGCTGAACTGCGCATCCAGGCTGGCCTGCAGGCGCGCCACCGAGGCGCTCAGTTCATCGCTGCGGCCCGGCGCTTCGCCAAGCCAGAAGGGGATGTTCGGTGCCATGCCCTGGGCGTCTTCGACCCGCACCCGGCCGCTTTCAACGCGCACGATGCGGTAGGCGATGTTACCGAGCTGGAATATGTCGCCGGCGATGCTCTCGACCGCGAAGTCTTCGTTGACCGTGCCGATGTTCAGGCCCTGGGGCTCGAGCACCACGGTGTAGTCGGCGTTGTCGGGGATCGCGCCGCCGCTGGTCACCGCGGTCAGTTGCGCGCCGCGGCGGCCGCGCAGGGTACCGCTGACCGCGTCGCGGTGCAGGTAGGCGCTGCGGATGCCCTGGCGGCTGGCGTAGCCTTCGGCGAGGGTGCGTAGCAGTGCCTGATAGGCCTCGAAGCTGAGCGCGCGGTAGGGCATTGCCTGGCACAGCACGGTGAACAACTCATGCTCATGCCACTCTTGGTTGCTGACCTCGGCGATCAACTGCTGGGCGAGCACGTCGAGCGGCGCGCGAGGGATGTGCACTTGGTCCAGCTCACCGCGGCGTACGCTGTCGAGCAGCGCCGCGCACTCGATCAAATCATCGCGGGAGGTGGCGAACAGCCGGCCCTTGGGCGTGCCGCCCACCTGGTGGCCCGAACGGCCGACCCGTTGCAAAAAGGCAGCGATCGAGCGCGGCGAGGCGATCTGGCAAACCAGGTCGACCTCGCCGATGTCGATGCCCAGCTCGAGCGAGGCGGTGGCCACCAGCACTTGCAACTCGCCGGCCTTCAGGCGCTGCTCGGCGCTCAGCCGTTGCTCTTTGGCCAGGCTGCCGTGGTGCGCGGCCACGGCCTCGCGGCCGAGCCGGTCGGAGAGGTGCCGCGCCAACCGCTCGGCCAGGCGCCGGGTGTTGACGAACACCAGGGTGGTGCGGTGTTCGCGGGCCAGTTGCGCCAGGCGCTCGTAGACCGTGTCCCATACATCGTTGGCCATCACCGCGCCGAGGGGCACCGGGGGGACCTCGATGGCCAAATCCCGTGGCCGGCTGTGGCCCACGTCGACGATGCGGCAGGGCCGCCCGGCCCCGGCTAAAAACTGCGCCACCCGCTCGATCGGCGCCTGGGTCGCGGACAACCCGATGCGCCGCAGCGGCCGCCCGCACAGCGCCTGCAGGCGCTCCAGGCTCAGGGCCAGATGGCTGCCGCGCTTGCTGCCGGCCACCGCGTGGATTTCATCGACGATCACCGTGCCCAGCGTGGCGAGCATGCGCCGCCCGCTGGCCGAGCCGAGCAGCACGTAGAGTGATTCCGGGGTGGTGACCAGAATGTGCGGCGCCAGCTTGCGCAGGCTGGCGCGCTCTTTTTGCGGGGTGTCGCCGGTGCGGACCGCGGTGCGCACCACTGGCACCGGCAAGCCGCGGGCGGCCAGTTGCTCGCTGATGCCGGCCAGCGGCCGCTGCAGGTTGAGCTGGATGTCGTTGGACAACGCCTTGAGTGGCGACACATACAGCACCTGGGTTTCGTCCGGCAGTTGGCCGTGGTGGTCCAGGCCCTGGCGGAACAGCTCGTCGAGCACCGCGAAGAAGGCGGTCAGGGTTTTCCCCGAGCCGGTGGGCGCGGCGACCAAGGTCGACTCGCCCGCCTGGATCAACGGCCAGGCCCGGGCCTGGGCCTCGGTGACCTGGGCAAAGTGCTGCTCGAACCAGGCGCGCACGGCGGGGTGAAAGGCGGCCAGGGCTGAGTGTTGGGGGGCGGGTAGGCTCATGGCCTGTTTATGGGGGAGCCAGGAGGGGGATGCAAGGCCGGTGGTCGGGTGGTGCTGTTGCGGGCCTCTCGCCCGGCTGTGCCGTAATGCTGTTCACTTAAGCAGTCAGAGCGCTTAATTGAAGGTGAAAAGCCCTGATTTGTTCAGGTGGTTTTACTGAGCGCATGCCCTGACTGGCCCTTCGCCCGGCACAGCCGACCTCCCACCAGTTTTGTGTAAGCCATTGATTTTGGGCTCAACATAGACCCCGTGGGAGGCCGGCTGTGCCGGGCGATGGGCCCTAAAGCTCATGCACGAATTCAGCAGAGCTCACAGATTGATCCCCTCCATGAAGCCCTGAAATCGCTTAAGTGAACAGCATTACGACACAGCCGGCCTCCCACCAGATGTGTGTGGTCCTTGATTTCCGGAACAATACACATCTGGTGGGAGGCCGGCTGTGCCGGGCGAGAGGCCTGTGCTGGCTGCAACCTGGCTAACCGGGCAGCCGGCGCCGCTCCTTAGCCGGCCAGGTTGGCCCAGGCCAATCGGGGCATCGTCGCAGCCGCCGGCACCCAAACGTTCAATGAGCGTATCGACCTTGCGGGTGAGGTGTACCTCAGGCGTTCATCCTGCCGGCCATCCCCTCCTGGCCGCCGACCGGATCAACGCTCGCGCAGCGCCTCGGTGCGGGCCTTGAGCACCGGCTTGAGCAGGTAGTCGAGCACGCTTTTTTCGCCGGTGATGATGTCGACCGTGGCGGTCATCCCGGGGATGATCAACAGCGGCTTGGCATCGCCGCCGAGGTGGTTTTTGTCGGTGCGTACCTGGATCAGGTAAAAGGCGTTGCCTTTTTCGTCGGTCACGGTGTCGGCGCTGATCAGCTCGAGTTTGCCCTTCAGGCCGCCATAGATGGTGTAGTCATAGGCGCTGAACTTGACCATCGCCGCCTGCCCGGGGTGCAGAAAGGCCACATCCTGCGGGCGCACCCGCGCTTCGATCAGCAGGTTGTCTTCCACCGGCACGATCTCGACCATGTCGCTGCCTGGCTGCACCACGCCCCCCACGGTGTTCACCTTGAGGGTTTTGATGATGCCCTTCATCGGGCTGACCACCGTGGTGCGGCTGACCCGGTCGTCGATGGCCACGGTGGTGGCGGTGAGCTTGTTGAGGTCGGTGCGCTTCTGGTTGAGGTCTTTGGCGGCGTCGGAGCGGAAGGTCATCTGCGACTCTTGCAGCTTGCTCTTGATCTCGTTCACCGCTGCTTCGGCGCGGGGGATGGCCAGGGTGGTGGCGTCGAGCTGCCCGCGCACTTCTACCGTGCTGCGGCGCAGGCGCAGCATCTCGACCGGCGACACCGCGCCACGCTGTACCAGCGGCTCGCTCATGTTCACTTCCTGCTGCAGCAGGCCAAGGCTGGCGCGGTACTGCTCGGCTTTGGAGCGAAACTCGGCGAGCTCCTGGGTTTTTTGCCGCAGTTGCTCGTTGAGGGTGTTCTGTTCGCTGGCCTGGCGGCCTTGGCGGGCGCGGTAGAGGGTCATTTCGTCGGCAGCGGTTTGCGGCGCCTGCTTGGCGACTTCGGCCGGCATGCTCAGCGGCGTGCCATTGGCCTCGGCCTCCAGCCGCGCCACCTGGGCCATCAGCCCGTAGCGGTCGGCGGTGTTCTCGCCCAGGTTCGATTGAAAGCGGGTGTCGTCCAGGCGCAGCAGGGTCTGGCCTTTGTCGACCAGTTGCCCTTCGCGCACGAAGATTTCGCTGACGATACCGCCCTCGAGGTTCTGGATCACCTGCACCTTGCTCGAGGGGATGGCCTTGCCTTCGCCCATGGTCACCTCCTGCAACACGGCGAACTTGGCCCACACCAGGGCGCACAGCAGCAGCGCGGCGGCCAGCCAGACGATCAACCGTGAGCGCCGTGGCGAGTCGGGCAGGGTGGCGCTGGCCAGCTCGGGCAGGTAGTCGCTTTCGGCGCTTTTAGCGAAGCTCGAGAAGTAACCGTGCAGGGCCTTGGGGGTGTGGTTGTTCATCCGCGGCACTCCTTCACAGGCCCGGGGCCTGGCCGACGCGGCCCTTGCGCAGGGCCTCGATCACGTTTTCCTTGGGCCCGTCGGCAACGATCTGGCCGTTGTCGAGCACGATCAGCCGGTCGACCAGGCTCAGCAGCGCCATGCGGTGGGTCACCAGCAGCAGGGTTTTGCCTGGCAGCCAGCCGTGCAGGCGCTGGCGCAGGGCGTCTTCGCTGCTGTTGTCCATGTGGCTGGTGGGCTCGTCGAGCACCAGCAGCGGCGGTTCGAGCAGCATCGCTCGGGCCAGCAGCACCGCCTGGCGCTGGCCGCCGGAGAGCAACTGGCCGCGCTCGCCCACCGGCCGGTCGAAGCCTTGCGGGTGCTGCCGGGCCAATTCGCTCACGCCGGCCAGTTCCGCCACTTCGAGCATGCGCGCGTCGCTGACGTAACGCGCGCCGAGGGTGAGGTTGTCGCGCAGGCTGCCGCTGAGCAGCGGCAGGTCGTGGGCGACGTAGCCGATCTGCTGGCGCAGGTCGGCCACATCCAGTTGGCGCAGGTCCAGCCCATCGGCCAGCAGGCGGCCGTGCTCGGGTTCGTAAAAGCCCATGATCAACCGCGCCAGGGTGCTTTTGCCCGAACCGCTGCGGCCGATCACCCCCACCCGCTCACCGGGGCGCACGCTGAAGCTCACCGTTTGCAGGGCCGGGGTGTCTTGCCCGGCATAGCGGAAGGTCAGGGTTTCCGCTGCCAGCGCGCCCTTCAGTTGCGGGCGCTCGAGACTGCGTTTTTGCGGGTCGCGCTCTTGCGGCAGGGCCATCAGGCCGTCGGTGCTGCGCATGGTGATCTGCGCTTGCTGGTAGCGGGTGATCAGCCCGGCGATCTGCCCCAGCGGCGCCAGCACCCGGCTGCCGAGCATGTAGCTGGCCACCAGCGCGCCGACGCTCATGTTGCCGGCGATGATGCTGTACACCCCGGCGACGATGGTGGCCATGCCACAGAACTGCTGGATGAACAGCGTGCCGTTGGTGGCCATCGCCGCCAGGTGGCGGCCGTGGGCTTCGAGCTTGGCCAGGGCGCCGTGGGTGCTTTCCCAGCGGTACTGGCGCTCGCTTTCGGCGCCGCAGGCTTTGAGGGTTTCCAGGCTGCCGAGGGTTTCGATCAGCAGCGCCTGGCGCTCGGCGCCCAGGGCCAGGCTGCGTTGCACGGTGTCGTGCAGGCGCGCCTGAATGATAAACGCGAACAGCACGGTGAGCGGGAAGGCCACCAGCGGGATCACCACCAGCCAGCCGCCGAGCAGGCCGATCACCAGCAGCATCAGCGCGGCGAAGGGCAGGTCGATCAGGCTGGTGAGGGTCACCGCGGTGAGGAATTCGCGCAGGCCCTGGAAGTCGTGGATGCTCTGGGCGAAGCCGCCAATGGTGGCCGGGCGCGCCTTTAGCGCCATGCCGGTGATGCGTTCGAACAGCGTGGCGGAGAGGATCAGGTCGGTTTTTTTGCCGGCCTGGTCGAGCAAGTGGGCGCGGGTGACCCGCAGCACCAGTTCGAAGGCGGTGCCTACCAGCAGCCCGACGGCCAGTACCCACAGGGTAGAGGTGGCCTGGTTGGGCACTACCCGGTCGTAGGTTTGCATCACGAACAGCGGCACCATCAGGCCCAGAGCGTTGATCAGCAAGCTGGCCAGCAGGGCGTCGGCATACAGCCAGCGAGACAGCTTGAGGGTGTCGCGAAACCACGCCTTGACCCGCGGCATCAGCGGGCTGCGGGCGTCTTCCAGGGCATGCCGGGGGCGCACGAACAGCGCCTCGCCGGTGTAGGCGGCGGCGAGTTCTTCCTGGCTCAGCCACTGCTCGCCGCCGTCGGCCTCGCAGGGCAGGATCAGCGCCTGGCCGCCTTTTTCGAGGCGGCGCAGCACCGCGCAACCGCCGCCTTCGAGCAGCAGCAGCAGCGGCAGGTTAAGCGGCGAGATGTTTTCCAGCGGCCGGCGCAGCAGGCGCCCTTGCAGGTTGGCGCGGGCGGCGGCGCGCACCAGCATGGCCTTGCCCAGGCGTTGGTGTTCCAGGGGCAGGCCGGCGGTCAGGCTGGCGCGGCTGGCGACCAGCCCATGCAGCTTGCAGAGGATCAGCAAGCCGTCGAGCAGCGGGTCATCGAAGTTCAGGCGCGGGTCTTGGCCCGGCGCTGCGGCCTGTAGGTTACTCATCAACTGCTGGTCCTTGCCGCGGGGCGTTCAAAGGGGGCATCAGGGCCCTTCGCTGAGCGGCGGGCCCTGAAGCCAAGAGCCGTCAGCGCATCGCCGGCAGGCGCGCTTCGCTCTTCACTTCACTGGCCGCGATGGCCTCGGGCGGCAACACGGTCTGGGTTTTCGGCAACAGCAGGCCCATGTTGGCGAGTACGCGGTACATCGAGTATTCCTCGGTGTAGCGCACTTCCACATAGCGGCGGTTGGCGTTGTACAGCTCGTTTTCGCTGTCGAGCACGTCGAGCAGGGTGCGCTGGCCCAGGCCGAACTGGTCTTGGTAGGCGGCGCGCACGCGGGTGGTGGTTTCGGCGTATTCGCGGGCGGTTGGCGTTTGAATGCGGGCGTTTTCCATCGCGTGCCAGCTCAGCGCCATGTTCTCGTTGAGCGTGCGCAGGGCGTTGTTGCGGATGTCCATCGCCTGGTTGATGCGGTGCGCGTTGCCCTGCAGGCGGGCCTTGTCGCTGCCGCCGCGGAACAGGTTGTAGCTCACCGCCACGCCGGCGCGCCAGTCGTTGGCGTGGCCTTCCTCGCCGGAAATATTGTTGTTGGCGCCCACCGCCATCTCGGCGTCTACCCGTGGGTAGAACGGCGACTTGGACTCTTCGTACTGCTGTTCGGCGGCTTTTACATCCGACTGCGCCGACTTCAGGTACGGGTTGTTGTCCTGCATGGTCTGCCGGGCCTGCTCGAGGTTTTGCGGCAGCAGGGTGCGGATCGAGGTGGGTTCTTCGAGCTCGTCGGGCATGCGGCCCACGGCGCTGTAGAAGTTCGACTCGGCGTCGGCCAGGTCGACCATCGCGGTCTGGTAGTTGTTTTCCGCCAGGGCGCGGCGCGCGCGCGACTGGTCGGCGTCGGCGCTGCTGCCCACGCCACGCTCGGTGCGCAGGCCGATCTGATCGTTCACCCGCAGGTGCGCCTGCAGGTTGTTTTTGGCCAGGTTGACTTCTTCGCGGCGCTGCAGCACCTGCAGGTACACCTCGATCGCGCGCAGCGCGAGATCTTGCGCCACCCCTTGCGCGTAGTAGGCACGCGAGTTGACCACCGCTTCGGTGCGGCCCACTTCGTTGGCGGTATTGAAGCCGTCAAAGAGCATCTGCCGCAGGCGCAGTTCCGACTGGGTGTAGGTCAGGCTTTCTTTGTGGTGGTTGCCTTGCGCGCGAGTGGTGGGCGTATCGGAACGCTCGCGGCCATAACCGCCGACCAGGTCGACACTGGGGTAATAACCGCCCTTTGCGACTTTCACGTCTTCGTCGGCGGCCAGGCGGTTATTGATGTTCGACTGCAACTCCGGATGGTTATCCACCGCGGCCTGGATCGCTTGTTGAAGGCTCATCGCGTGCAGCTGCGTGGCGCTCATTGCCAACAAGATGGCGCTGCAAAGGGGTGTCAAAACGCGCATCGATTACTTCTCCCTGTATGATGTTGTGCTGCTTCGCCAATAAGTTGACGTATTTTTATTTTCATCCTGCCGGCGATCCTAACATCAGTTGGAATAAGAAAATTCTGTCAACGTAAGACGATTTCTTCATAAGCCTTATGCCAAAAAAAACTTATGTATCCGCGATCGGTTCGCCGCATTGTGATCGCCGACACAGCACCAAAGCGTTAGTTCTAGCAGCGATTTGGCGACTTTTCGAAAAGTTCAAAGTTTTTTCGCGCGTAGTGGGGGCAGTGGTAAGCGCTGGAAGAGAGTCAGGTATCCCGGTGACAAAATAATGTCGGCCAAGCCCGGCAACTGCTTGGGGCCTGAAGCAATGGATGCTTCGTTGAAACGAATGTAGTTGAATTTATTCATGTTTCGTTCCGCAGTATGAAGTGCCCAGCAAAGTGGCTAAGTGCCACCTTGCGGTAACTTTCGAGTGTTTACCCGGCAGTTCCCCGTGCGCCGCCTGATGCCGTTACGGCAATGGAGGAATGGGCATGGCAAGGTTGATCGGGGTGGTGAGCAAGGTCATTGGCCAGGTATACGCGGTGGGTGCCGATGGCGGCCGCCGGTTGCTGGTAGACGGCGATCGCGTGTACGCGGGCGAGAGCCTCGATACCGGTGCCAGTGGCGCGGTGGCGGTTTCCCTGCAGGGCGGGGGCGACCTGACCCTGGGCCGCGGCAGCAGCCTGGAGCTTACCCCGCAGTTGCTGGCCGGCCAGGCCCCCGAACTGCACATCGCCGACGCCGCGCCCGGCACCACGCCGCTGACCGACGTTGAGCAGCTGCAACAGGCCATCGCCGCCGGTGACGACCCCACCCTGAACGCCGAACCCACCGCCGCTGGCCCCACCGCGCCCTCCGCGCCGGGCAATGCCAATGGCACCGGTGGCTTGGGTGGCGGCCATTCGTTCGTGCTGCTGACCGAGGTCGGCGGCACCGTAGACCCCGTGGTCGGCTTCGGCACCGAAGGCTTGAACAACCCCCAGGAATTCCCCAACCCCGACATCGGCACCCTGCTCTCGGTGCAGGCCGCGCTGCCGCCCGGCACCCCGACCAACCCCGGCACGCCGAACAACCCGGTGCAGATCAACGGCCTCGACACCGACGGTGGCGAGCAGCGTGTGTTTGAAGCCAACCTGCCCGACGGCTCGGCCCCCGATGCCGCCGCGCTGACCCGCACCGGCAGCTTCTCGGTGACGGCCGCCGACGGCCTGGCCACCCTGACCATCGACGGCGTGAGCGTGATCGCCAACGGCGCCCTGGCCGGCGACCGGGTGACCATCACCGGGCAGTTGGGCAACACCCTGGTGATTACCGGCTACGACCCTACCACCCAGACCCTCACCTATGAATACACCCTGAACGACCGCGAGCAGCACCCGGCTGGCAGCCCGCCGGGCGATGACTTGTCTGAAGACTTCTACGTGGTGGCCACCGACACCGACGGCGACAGCGACGACGCCTGGCTCAACGTACGCATCCAGGACGACTCGCCCACTGCCCGCGACGACAGCGCCACGGTCAGTGACCACAGCACCACCGCCAGTGGCACGGTGCTCAGCAACGACACCCTGGGTGCCGATTACCAGGCCAACCCCGTCACCGCGGAAACCATCAAGACCGACTACGGCACCCTGGTGCTCAATGCCAACGGCACCTACACCTATACCCTCGACACCAGCAGCGATGCCTACAAGCTGATCAAGGTCGGCGACACGGTGGT
>NZ_JBIBKC010000023.1:0-3121 GCF_042958985.1 Pseudomonas sp. NPDC007930 | reverse complement strand
CACCCAAACGGTGAGCTACAGCTACACCTTGAACGACCGCGAGCAACACCCGGCGGGTAGCCCGCCCGCCGACGAGCTGTCTGAAGACTTCCACGTGATCGCCACCGACACCGACGGCGATAAAGCCGACGCCTGGCTCAACGTGCGCATCGAGGACGACTCGCCGACCGCCCGCGATGACAGCAACCGCCACACCGTCGACGCCAAGCACGCCAGCACCAGCGGCAACGTGCTGCTGAACGACACCCTGGGCGCCGACTACAACCCGCAGCCGGTGACCAACGCCGGGACCCTCAAGGGCACCTATGGCACCCTGCAACTGAACACCGACGGCACCTACACCTACACCCTCGACACCACCAGCGCCGGCTACAAGGCCCTGGCGGTCGGCGCGCTGGGCCATGAAACCTTCGACTACAGCATCAAGGACCTGGACGGCGACACCAGCTCGGCCCAGCTCACCTTGAACGTGAAGGGCGGCGACCACCCGATCAGCCTGAACATCGAGTGCGACACCCTGACCGTCCAGGAAAGCGCCTTGCCGGGCGGCAGCCACAGCAATGTGGATGGCCGCACCGTAGACGGCACCTTCCAGGTTGAAGCTGGCGACGGGGTGAAAACCCTGGTGGTCGGCGGCATCACCGTGGTCAGCAACGGCGAGCCGGTGAATTTCGGCAGCGAGGGGGTTTCCGCCAAAACCGAGTACGGCACCTTCACCGTAACCGGCTTCGACAAAGGCACCGGCACGGTGACCTACCACTACACCCTGGAAACCGCCGCCGACCACCCGGCCGCTGGCCACGACAGCGTGTATGACAACATCGCCATCGTCGCCACCGACAGCAACAACGACCAGGCCACTGGCACGTTGCACATGAACATCGTCGACGACACCCCCAGCGCCAACAGCGGCAGCCAGGAAGTGCACACCGGCAGCACCGGCACCAACCTGCTGCTGGTGGTGGACGTGTCGAACAGCATGAACACCTCGGCGCGGGTCGGTGATGGCTCGCAGTCGCGCCTCGACCTGACCAAGGCCGCCATCGACAAACTGTTGGCTGAGTACGCCAACGTTGGTGATGTGCGGGTACAGATCGTGGCTTTCAGCACCGAGGCCAGCCAGGTGGGTTCAGACTGGATGACCGTGAGCCAGGCTGAGAAATACGTGGCCAGCCTCAGTGCCTCGGGCGGCACCAACTACGACTACGCGCTGGATAAAGCCAGCGATGTGTGGAGCGCCGAGGGCAAGCTGGCCGGGGCGCAGAATGTGAGTTACTTCTTCTCCGATGGTAACCCGACGTTGTCTGACAGCAACCCGCTGCCGTCCGACGTGCAGAACGGCCGCACCACCCAGCCAGAACTGGGCGATGGCATCAGCGAGAGCGAGCAGTTGGCCTGGGAAGGCTTCCTGCGCGACCACGACATCAAGAGCTACGCCGTGGGCCTGGGCAAGAACGTGGCGGCCACTTACCTGGAGCCGATCGCCTATGACGGCAGCCAGAACACCGACCTGCCGGCCAAGGTGGTGACCAACCTGGCAGACCTGCCGGCGGCGTTGATCAGCACCGTGACCGGTGACCCGGTCAGCGGCACCCTGGTCGGCGAAGGCGGCTTCGGCGCCGACGGCGGCCATGTGCAGTCGATCACCCTCGACGGCATCCGCTGGACGTTCAACCCCGACAGCAACAGCGTCACTGCCAATGGCAAAGGCGACAGCTTTACCTTTGACCCGAACACCTCGATCCTGACCATCAAGACCGCTCACGGTGGCGAGCTGCAGGTCGACATGGCCACCGGCGACTACCGCTACGCGGTGGGCAGCGGCAGCACCGGCAGCTTTTCGGAGAAGGTCAGCTTCATTCTGGAGGATGGCGACCACGACACCGTGAGCTCGGCGATCAGCATCAAGGTCAGCCCGAGCACGGCGCAGCCAGGCGATGACTTCACCGCCCAGAGCCTGCAGCGGGTGCTGGTGCACGGCCAGGACCGGGTGCTGGAACGCAGCGAGTTCGCCGCCAACAGCGCGGCGATGATCGCCACCCTGCTGGTGGCCGGGGTGGTGGGCGGTGCCCACGCGGCGCTGGCCAGCGATACCCTGCAGGTGAGCCTGCACCAGGGCGAAACCGTCAACCTCAGCCAGCTCGGCGGCCAGGGGCACGCGGTCAAACTGAGCCTGGTCGATGCCGACGGTGACCTGCATGCGCTCAAGAACGGCCAGTTCACCGCCAGCGAAGATGGCCTGTACCAGTTGCGGGTAGAGCCGGCCGGCAACGGCCACGCCGAGCAGAACTACACGCTGAAAGTCGCGGTGGACTACAGCCATGTGGAAACCAGCGCCCAGCCCACCGTGCAGGTGCAGGCCGCCGACGACAGCAGCCACCACGCCAGCGTTGCCCATGCCAGTGCGGCGGCCGCCAGTACGGCAGACGCACCCGCCAGCAGCGGTGAGCACAGCGCCAGCTACCAGGGCAGTGAGCATGGGGTGCAGGCTGACCTGCGCGAGGCGAGCTTCAATACCCTGACCAACCTGCTGGGGTCGCAGCACGATGACTGGCTGCATGCCGGTGATAACGGCTCAACCCTCAACGGCGGCGCGGGCAACGACACCTTGGTGGCTGGCAAGGGCAGCGACGTGCTCACCGGCGGCAGCGGTGCCGACACCTTCGTTTGGGAGCATGGCGCCAGCGGCCATGATGTGGTCACCGACTTCAAAGCCGGCGTCGACACCCTCGACCTCAGCCAGTTGCTCGGCGATGTGGCCAAGAACGCCTCGCTGGATGACTTCTTCAAGGTCAGCGTCAGTGGCAGCGGCAGCGATGCCACCACCCACCTGGCGGTCAGCACCAGCGCCAACGGCCCCGCCGCGCAAACCATCGACCTGCAGCACACCAACCTGGCCGAGCAGTACCACGCCGGGACCAGCGCGGGCAGCGATGGCTTGATCGTCAGTGCCCATGATGTGATCAATGGGATGCTGGGCGACCATTCGTTGAAGGTGGATGCGGTGTAAAGGGGCTGAGGGCCCCTCGCCCGGCACAGCCGGCCTCTCATCAAACAAAAAATATCCCCTTGTTTTTTTAAAAGAAAAAATCAAGCAGCCCTCACCAGTTCCATCCCCAAC
>NZ_JBIBKC010000022.1:0-55847 GCF_042958985.1 Pseudomonas sp. NPDC007930 | reverse complement strand
CGCACCCTGGGTTTCGTCGAGGGCGCGGCGGAGTTGCTCAAGCCGACCCAGGCCATCGGCGAGGTGGCCGGTGCGCTGAAGGCGCAGTTTATCCGCGACGACCAGGCCGAGCGCTTGAGCCGCAGCGATGCCTACTTGCGCGCCGCCGGTGCGCTGGTGGAGTGGGGCCAGGAGGTGAAGGCATGATCCCGCTGGTACGCCAGGGCGACCCGTTGAGCCCCCACGGCGGGGAGGTGCTCGAAGGGCACTTCGATGCCTTCGGCAAGCCGGTGGCGTTTGTCGGCGCCGCTGCCCGTTGCAACAAACACGGCGCGACCACCATCGTGCAGGGCGCCAGCTATGCCACCCTCGAGGGCCAGGCGGTGGCGTTGCACGGCGGGCCCTGCGGCTGTGGTTGCCGGTTGGTCAGCACCTTGGCGGCGGCGCTGATGGCGGTGCAGCCATGACCCCGCGGCCGCCTTGTTACGCCCCACGCGCGGCACCGGCGGTACCGCGCTGGAAGCGTTGGGCGCAGGTTGGGCTGCTGGTGCTGCTGGCCTGGGCCGGCTGCCTGGCGCTGCTCTGGCCGGCCGCGCCGCCGCGGCGCGGCTGGTGGTTGCTGGCGCTGCTGGGGCCGCTGCTGCTGGTGCTCGGCCTGAGCCTGCGCCTGTGGCTGTTCCAATTGGCGCGGCTGCGCCATGCCCGCTACCAACAGGTATTAGCGGCTACCCGCGCGCGCTGGTGGCACTGGCGCAGCCTGGGGTTGCCGCTGGAACAGGTGCTGCTGTTGGGCCCGGCCGGGGAGGGGCAGCAGGCCTACCAGGGCTGCATGGCCGCCACGGCGGTGCCCAGCCCGGTGGCCGCCGGCGGCGCGCCGGCGTTGCGCTGCCCGCTGGGCACCGTCAGCGGCGAAGGCCGCGCCGCCTGGTTGGGCGCGCGGCTTGCCCGGCGGGTGCTCGCCTTGCCCGGGCTGGAAGCCCGTTGGCCGCGGTTGCGTGCGCTGGCCTGGGGCGGTTGCCCGGCCAGCCACGCCGCGTTTGCCGCGGTGCTGCAGGCCGCGGGCCTGCGCCTGCCGGCCATGCAACTGCCGCTGCAGGCCCCGGCCGACCTCTGCACGCTGATCGACCTGTTGCACTACCGCTACGACGCCCCGCAGGCCTGGCTGTTGTGCGCCGGGGTGGTGTCGGTGGCGCCGGCTGGCGCGGCGCCGGGCATGGCCGGCGAAGCGGCGTTCGCCTGGGTTGCCAGCCGCGCGGGCCAGCACCAAGTGCACCGCGCCGAGGTGCTGGCCGCGGCGCCGGGTGACAGCGCCGCCTCGCTGTGCGCGCAGGTGCAACGCTACTTGCGGCCGGCGGCATTACCCGCCGCCGCCCTGGCCCTGGGCAGCCCCGCCGCGCAAGCCTTGCGCGCCGCTGGCTGGCCGCTGGGCAACCACGAACTTGGCCGTTACTGGGGCGAGCTGCAGCACTGCGCGCCCTTTGTCGCGCTGTCGCTGGCGTGGCTGCAGGCCGCGCAAACCGAGGCGCCCTGTGGCTGGGCCAGCCATGGCATGGATCAACACATCGTAATCGGGATGGCAGGGCCTTATGGCAACGCAAACACAGAAAACTAAACAGCCAGCCACCCGCGCGGTGCTGTTCTGCCTGTTGGTGGTAACGCTATTGGTGCTGGCGGGGGCGTTGCTGTACACGCCGGCGGCCGCCGAGTGGGGTTGGCCACGGCTGGGCCCGCAAGCGCTGCTGGGCCAGGCGCTGAAGGTGTGGTTGGGCGCCTGCGCGCTGTGCCTGCTGCTGATCGGCGGCGCCTACCTGGGCGGCGGCCAGGCGCTGCGGGTAGCGCTCGGCGCCGGGAGCATACCGGCGCTGCCCTTGGAGCCAGCAGACGAACGCAGCCAGGCCACCTGGCCCAGTACCCTGCGCCTGAACATGCGCCACCTCTACGGGCGCTTTTGGCGGCGCCGGTTGCGGGTGGTGCTGGTGGTGGGCGAGCCGGAGCAGATCGAGGCCATTGCCCCCACCCTGGCCCGCCAGCACTGGCTCGAGGCCGAAGGGGTGTTGCTGCTGCACGGCGGCAGCCTGCAGGCGGCGCCTTCAGCCGTTGCCGTGGGCCAGTGGCAAACGCTGCACCCACGGCGCCCTTTCGACGCGGTCGTGTGGGCCCTCAGCAGCGAGCAGGTGGGCCAGCCGGTGCACCTCGACACCGGCCTGCGCCACCTGCGCAGCCTGGCGCAGACCCTGCAATGGCAGGCGCCGCTGCACCTGTGGGAGGTGTACCGCAGCCCCTGGCCAGACACCCCCCGGAAAACCCTGCCGGCCGGCTGCCTGCTGGGCCGCGAATTCAGCACCGATGCAGCCCAGGCGCAGTTGGCGGCGATGGTCGGGCCGCTGGCCGAAGCCGGCATGAGCTGGGCCCGGGGCGACAATGGCTATGTGTTCTATTACTGGTTATCCGCGGCGCTGCGCGATGAAGGCATCGGCCGCTGGGGCAAGGCCTTGCAGCCCTTGGTGCCAGCACTGGCCCAAGGCGTTTGGCTGCGTGGGTTATGGTTCAGCCTGCCGCTCACCCGCGTGGAAGGTGGCATGCCGTCGTTATGGCAACCCGACGCCAGTTGGAACGGAATACTGCAAGACACCGCCGAGGGCCGCTGGGCCGGCTGGCCAGCGCGGCGCATGGCCTACGTGGGTGGCCTGGCCCTGGCCGCGGTGTGTGTGTTGGGGGTGCTGGTGTCGTTCGCGCTGAACCGCAGCGAAATCGCCCACATCCAGGCCCTGCAGGGCCGGCTCGAGCACCCCGCCGGTGAACAGGGCGGCGTTGAGGCGCTGTATGACCTCACCCTGGAAATCGACTACCTGGCCGGCCGCGCCAGCGCCGGCGCGCCGTGGTATGCCCGTTTCGGCCTGGACCGCAGCCAAGCCTTGCTCGACCATCTGCGGCCCACCTATGCCACGGCCAGCCAACGGCTGTTGCGTGACCCGTTGGCGCAACGCCTGGCGGCCCAGTTGGCGCAGGCCGCCCAATTGCCTGCCGGCAGCCTGGCGCGCCAGGCCCATGCCGAGCAGGGCTACCAGGCGCTCAAGGCCTACCTGATGCTGGCCAGGCCCGAGCGGCTGGACGCCCGTTTTATGCTCGGCGTGGCCAGCCAAGGCGAGGGCAACCCCGAGCTGTGGCGGGTGTATTTCGAGCAGCTCGCCCAGCACCCGCAGTGGGCCTTGTCCATGGACCACACCCTCGTTGCCCGTGCGCGCCAGGTGTTGCTCAGCGAGCTCGGCCAGCGCAGCGCGGAGAACACCCTCTATGCCCAGGTGCTGGCCAGCGTGGCGGCGGGCTTCCCTGACCTGGGCCTGGCGCAGCTGGTGGGTGGCACGGCCGCCGGCAGCCTGTTCAGCACGGGCAAAGTGGTGCCCGGCATGTTCACCCGCCAGGCTTGGGAAGGCCGCGTGCGCGATGCCATCGAACAGGCCGCCGAGGCCCGCCGGGAACAGGTGGACTGGGTGCTCAGCGACCACCCCGGCCAGCTCGACCCGGCCGCCACCCCGCAGGCCCTCAAGCAGCGCCTGGCGGCGCGCTACTTTCAGGACTACAACCGCGCCTGGCTGGAGATGCTCAACAGCGTGCGCTTCACGCGTGCCGGCAGCCTGGGGGAGAACGTCGAGCAGTTGGCCCTGCTCGCCGACGCCCAGCAGTCGCCGTTGCTGGCGCTGCTCAATAGCGTGGCCTGGCAGGCTAAAGCCGGTGGCCCCAGCGGCCTGGCCGGCGATTGGCTGGCTTCGGCCAAGCAGGCCCTCGGCCAAGGCGAGCATGCGCTGCCGATCAGCGCCGCCAGCGCCGCGCCGTTGGCCAGCGGGTTGGGCCCTTGGCTGGCCTTGGTCGAGCCAGGCCCCGCGCCTGCCGACGGCGCGCCGAGCCTGGCGGCTTACCTGAGCCAGGTCACTCAGTTGCGCTTGCGCCTTGAACAAGTGCTGGCCGCGGCCGACCCACAGGCGATGACCCTGGCCTTGGCCCAGGGCGTGTTCCAGGGCAACAGCACCGAGCTGGGCGGCGCCCAGGCCTATGGCCAACTGGTTGCCGCCAGCCTCGGTGGGCAGTGGCGCGGCGCCGGCCAGGCGCTGTTCGTGCAGCCGCTGGAACAGGCTTGGCAGCGCCTGCTGCGGCCGTCGGCGCAAAGCCTCAATAGCCAGTGGCAGCGCGCGGTGGTCGAGCCTTGGAACATCGCCTTCGTGGGCCGTTATCCGTTCGCCGCGAGCCAGGCGGATGCGTCGTTGCCGTTGCTCGCGCAGATGATCCGCAGCGACAGCGGGCGCATCGAGCGGTTTCTCAGCGGCCAGGTGGGCGGGCTGTTGCGCAAGGAAGGCAGCCGCTGGGTGGTAGACCCGCAGCGCAGCCATGGCCTGCGGGTCAACCCCGAGCTGCTCACTGCGCTGGACCAGCTCAGCGAACTGGCCGACCTGCTGTTCGCCGACGGCACCGTCGGCCTGGGCTTTGAACTCTCAGGCAAGCCGGTGCGCGACGTGGTGCAAACCACCTTCGAAATGGACGGCAAAACCCACGAGTACTTCAACCAGAAGGAACGCTGGCAGCGCTTCACCTGGCCCGGCAGCAGCGACCGCCCCGGGGTGATGCTGACCTGGACCAGCGTGCACAGCGGCGCGCGGCTGTATGGGGACTTTCAAGGTGTGTGGGGGTTGATCCGCCTGCTGGAGCACGCCGACGCCCAGTTGCTCGATCACGCCGCGAGCCAGTATCGCCTGGTGATCACCGCCCCCGATGGCCTGGGCCTGACCTGGTACCTGCGCACCGAGTTCGGCGCCGGCCCGCTGGCGCTGCTCAAGCTGCGCGGCTTTAGCCTGCCGCGGCAGATCTTCCTCGCCGATGAGCCACCCAGTGCCAGCAAGGCGAAAAAAACCTGAGCGTCACTTTGCATTTTCTGAACACGAGGCTTTATGAACGACGACAACCCTACCTTGCGCTATTACGAGGCTGAGATGCGCTACCTGCGCGAGGCCGGCAAGGAGTTTGCCCGCGCCTTCCCGGACCGCGCCGCCTTGCTCAGCCTCGACCGCCCCGGCGCTTCGGACCCGTTCGTGGAACGGCTGTTCGAAGGCTTTGCGTTCCTGATGGGGCGCCTGCGAGAAAAGCTCGACGATGACCTGCCCGAAATGACCGAAGGCCTGGTCAGCCTGCTCTGGCCCGGTTACCTGCGGCCCATTCCGTCCTTGTGCATGGTTGAGTTCAGCCCTGACCTCAAAGCCATGAAGAACCCCGAAAGCCTGCCCAAGGGTTTTGAGGTGGTGTCGCAGCCGGTGGGGCCCCAGCGCACGTGCTGCCGCTACACCACCACCGAGGACGTGGTGTTGCGGCCCTGGCAGGTCGAGGCCTTGCGCCACGAGTTCCGCGCCGACGGCCGGAGTGTTCTGCGCCTGCGCCTGGCCTGCGGGGAAAACACCGACTGGTCGCTGTTCGACCTGGCGAACGTGGTGTTCTACCTCAATGGCGATGCACCCCAGGCCAGCGCCCTGTACCACGCGCTGACCGGCCGCGTGCAGGCGGTCTACCTGCGCTTGCCTGGCTGGGCTGAGCGCGCGCCGCTGCAAGCCTGCTTCGCCGCCCATGGCTTCGGTGGCGCTTCCCGGTTGTGGCCCCAGGGCGAGGGCGCCTTCAGTGGCTACCAGTTGCTGCTGGAGTACTTCACCTTTCGCGAGAAGTTCATGCGCGTGGCCCTGCAGGGGCTGGAGCAGGTGGCGCTGCCCAAGGGGGTCGCCTGGCTGGAGCTGGACATCGAGCTGGCAGAGGCCTGGCCCGCGGATTACCCGCTGGAGGCCGAAAACCTGCGCCTGCACGTTACGCCGGTGATCAACCTGTTCACCCTCGAGGCAGACCCCGTGCAGCTGGACACCCTGCACAGCGAACACCTGCTGCGGCCCCGCCGCCTGCAAGACGGCCACACGGAAATCTACAGCGTCGATGGCGTGACCGCCCTGGGCAGTGACAACCCGGCGGTGTATGCGCCGTTTTCCACCTTCCGCCACAAGGGTGGGTTGCAGCGCGACGAAGCCCCGGAGCGTTACTTCCATACGCGCGTCAAGCGCGGTGCCGGCGGCCTGCACGATACCTGGCTGGTGCTGGGCGGCGAGGGCCTGGAGCGTGATCGGGTGGCGGGCTATGAGCGGGTGTCACTGGCGCTGACCGGCACCCAGGGGCAATTGCCGCGCAGGGCGCTGCAGTGCACCTTGCTCGACCGCTGCGCGGTGCCGCGGCCAGACCTCGCCGTGCGCAACCTCAGCGCGCCCACCCAGCCGTGCTACCCACCCAACCGCGACCGCTTTCACTGGCGTGTGCTGAGCCACCTGGGCGCGACCTTTTTGTCGATGATGGACAACCCGCAAGTGCTGCGCAGCACCCTGGCGCTGTACGAATGGACCCACAGCGAACTCAACCGCCGACGGATCGAAGCCATCGTCGGCGTGTGCCACTCGCTTATCCACCGCTGGCACAAAGGCTGCCTGCTGCGCGGCGTGGCCATTGAAGTGACGCTGGACAGCGGCGGCTTCTGTGGCAGTGGCGACCTCTGGCTGTTCGGCGAAATGCTCCGGCGCTTCTTTGCGCTGTATGGCGACGTGCAGCTGTTTCAGCAACTCACTCTGGTACTGCAACCTTCCGGGAAAACCCTGCAATGGAACGAACATCACAGCCTGCACATCCCTGGCTGAGCGCCAGTACGCTGCTCGAAGCGCTGCAAGCGCGAGTGCCAGAGGCGAACCTGTACCGCCTCTGCCAATTGATCGAACAGGCCAGCGGCCAGCCCTTGGGCACCACCGCGCGCCCCAGCGATGACCCGGTGCGGTTTCGCCCCGACCCGGGCATGGGTTTCCCGGCGGGCGAGTTCAAGGGCGTGGAGCTGCCGGCCGGCCAGCGGCCGACGGTGCGCACCCGGCTGTTGGGGCTGTACGGGGTGGATTCGCCGTTGCCCGGCGTGTACCTCGATGACATCGCCACCCAGCGTGAAGGCCACGAGGCGCTGGAGGCCTTTCTCGACATCTTCAACCACCGGATCTTCACCCAGTTCTATCGCATCTGGCGCAAGTATTCCTACCCGGCCACCTTCGAGCCAGGCGGCACGGATGCCACCTCGCAATGCCTGCTCGGGCTGATCGGCCTGGGTATCCCCGGCAGCGCGCAACGGGCGGCGACGCCGGTGTCACGGTTTTTGGCGTTGCTGGGGGTGATGCGCCTGCCCACCCGCCCCAGCGAAGGCATTGCCGCGCTGGTCACCCTGCTCGACCCCGCCACCCGCGCCGAGGTCACCCCCCATTGGCCGAAGGCGGTCCCGGTGCCCAGGCCGATCAGCCTGGCCGCCGACCACCCCTGGCGGCTGGGCGACGGCATGCCACTGGGCACGCGGGACACCGACCACAACAGTGAGCTGCTGCTGACGCTGGCCTGCGACACCCTCGATCAGGTGCAGGCGTGGTTACCGGGCGGCCAACAACACAGCGACCTGCTGGCCCTGCTGCGGGTGTACCTGGGCTGGCGTGGCAGCGCCACCCTGCGGCTTTCGCTGCCTTGGCGCTGCCTGCCAGCGCCGGTGCTGGGCAGCCCGCGGCTGATCATCGGCGCCACCACCTGCCTGCCCAAAGCCGGGGGGTACGGCGATGAGCGGCTGACGATCCCGCTGGGCCGCTACGGCGGGTTGGAGGCGGCGGCGCCGGTGTATGCGGCGGTGGAGCCGGCGCAGCGGGTGTGTGTGTAGGGCGGCGCTGCCGTAATGCTGTTCATTTAAGCCATTTGGAATCGAATTTTTCCTCAAGTGCCCGGCATTACGGCTGTGCCGGGCGATGGGCCAGCCAACCCATGCCTGCAGCAACACCCCCCTTTGGAGAACCAGGGCCATCAACTCACCCACGGCCGTTGCACCCGCACGCCAAGCCACCGCCCGGGCGGTTTTCCAGCAGCACGCTGGCGGTGGCTGTGGCGAATAAACCCTGTGGCGCTCCAGTTGCGCCCAGTCCCGCCGATAGCCGTGTTACGGCCCCCTGCCGGCTAACGGACCTTCGCCATGCTAAAAACCATCCAAGCGCGCTACACCGCCACTTTCATCGGTTCGGTCGCCCTGATCGGCATCCTCACCGCGGTGGGCATCCACCAATTTGTGAGCCCCAACCTGACCGCAGCCGACGAACGGCAGCTCACCGGCCAGGCCGCGGAGATCGGTAACCTGATCAAGGCCGAGCTCGGCCGGGTGCAGGCGCAGCAGCGGGTGATCACCGAAACCGTGCCGCAATTGGAGAGCGATGACATCGACCGGCTGCTGCCGGCGATGGTCAACCAGTACGGCGAACTGAAAGTGTTTGGCGGCGGCGTGTGGCCGCTGCCAGACAAACGCAGCCCCGGGCGGGCCAAGCACAGCACCTTTTACCACCGCGATGCCAGCGGCAAGCTGATCGTCAACACCCACTGGAACTCGCCCGAGGCGCAGAACTACTTCGAGCAGTCTTGGTACCTCGGTGGCCTGAAGGCCCCCGCCGGCCAGTGCAACTGGGCCGCCGCCTACCGCGACGACGCCAGCCCCGAGCCGCGCACCAACTGCGCCATGGCCATCAGCAAGGGCGGCGCGCCGTATGGCGTGGCCACCATCGACGTGACCCTGGGGTTTTTCAACGACCTGGTCGCGGCCAAGGAGGCCCAGGCCCACGCGCTGCTGATGATCGTCGAAAAAGACGGCACCGTGCTCAGCAACCAGCCGGAGATCCCCGGCAACAACGTGCTGAAGAACCTCTCCGCGCTGGCCGCCCAGTACCCCTTCGCCGCGGCCCTGCAAGGCATGCTCAAAAGCGGCGCGGCGCGTGAACACTACACTGGCAGCGACGGCGAGGACTACACGCTGTTCCTGCAGCCGATCGACGGCACGCCCTGGGCGATGGCCATCGCCCAGCCGACCCAGGTGCTGACTGCACAGAGCGCCAAGGTGCTGACTACCCTGGCGGCGCTGCAGCTGCCGCTGGTGGCCTTGCTGCTGGTGCTGATGGTGGTCGCGCTGCGCCAGTTGATCAAACGCCTGGCAGTGCTCAAGGCCAACATCGACACGCTGTCGGCCGGCGATGCCGACCTGACCCGGCGCATCGCCATCCGCGCCGACGACGAACTGGGCGCGGTGGGGGCCTCGGTCAACCGCTTCATTGCCTACTTGCAGAACATGATCACCGAGGTGTCGGCCTGCTCCGGGGTGATCGCCGGCGGCGTTGAGCAACTGCGCCAGCAAGCCCAGGGCACCAACCGCATCCTGGTGCGCCATGCCAACGAAACCGACCAGGCGGTCACGGCCATCACCGAGATGAGCTCCACCGCCGAAGACGTGGCGCGCAACGCCGCGCAAACCGCCAGCATGACCCGCAGCGCCAACGACAACGCGCGGCAGTCGAAGGGGGTGGTCGACGATGCCTCGGCCAGCGTCAACGCGCTGATCGGCGAGGTCGAGGTGGCCACCAGCACGGTGCGCGCCATGGAGGAAGACGCCCAGCGCATCAACGCGGTGCTCGGGGTGATCGGCGAGATCGCCGGGCAAACCAACCTGCTGGCGCTCAACGCCGCGATCGAGGCGGCGCGCGCCGGTGAGCAGGGCCGCGGCTTCGCGGTGGTGGCCGATGAAGTCCGCGCCTTGGCTGGGCGCACCCAGGCCAGCACCTCGGAGATCAACGACATGCTCGCGCGCCTGCAGCACGGTGTGGGCGCGGCGGTGGCGGCGATGGAAAAAACCCTGCACAGCTGCCAGGCCACGGTGGCGAAAACCCAGAAGGTGAACAGCGGCCTGGACGGCATGGCCGACTCGGTGGTGCGCATCAATGACCTCAGCACGCAGATTGCCACCGCCGCCGAAGAGCAAAGCGCGGTGAGCGAGGAGATCAACCGCAACATGGTCGCGGTGCGGCACATCGTCGAGGAGTTGGTGGCCGAGGGCGCCCAGAGTGAACGCAGCACCGCGGCGCTGGCGGCCTCGAACGAGACGCTGATCGCGGTGGTGCGGCGGTTCAAGGTTTAGCCTGAGGGCTGTCGCCCGGCACGCCCGGGCGATGGCGCAACCCCCACGGGCACTATAAAATGCCTTTTTTACACAGCACCGGGTGCAGCATGGCCACCGACACTTCCAAGCTCGATCGTATCCTCGCCGACAACCAGCGCGAGCGCGAACGCGGCTACCGCGACAAAGCCCTGAAGATGTACCCGCACGTGTGCGGCCGTTGCGCGCGGGAGTTTTCCGGCAAGCGCTTGAGCGAGCTGACCGTGCACCACCGTGACCACAACCACGACAACAACCCCCAGGACGGCTCGAACTGGGAGTTGCTGTGCCTGTACTGCCACGACAACGAACACTCGCGCTACACCGACCAGCAGTACTTCAGCGACAGCTCGCTGAGCACGCCGAAAGTGGCCACCGCCACCCACAACCCCTTCGCCGCCCTGGCCGGGATGCTGAAAAAAGACTGAGCCGCCCTGGGGGCCCAGTCCACATCGTGGGCTGGCTGCTCCGTAATGCTGTTTACTTAAGCAATCAGAGCGCTAAATCGTGGGTAAAAAGCCCTGATTTTTCTAGGTGGTTTTACTGCGCGCATGGCCTGGCTGGCCCTTCGCCCGGCACAGCCGGCCTCCCACCAGATGTGTATCGTCCCGAAAATCGAGGGCAACACAGACCTTGTGGGAGGCCGGCTGCGCCGGGCGAGAGGCCCTGAAGCGCATGCACAAAATCAGCAGCGCCCACAGATTGATCCCCTCCATGAAGCCCTGAAATGGCTTAAGTAGGCCCTCTACACCACCTTCCCCGGGTTCATCAGCCCCGCCGGGTCCAGCGCCTGCTTGAGGGTGCGCATCAGCTCCAGCTCCAGCGGCGCCTTGTACTGCTGGGCCGCCTCGCGCTTGGCCTGGCCCAGCCCGTGCTCGGCGCTGATGCTGCCGCCCAGCGCCAGGGTGGCGGCGTAGATCACTTGCATCAGCCGCTCGGCCTCGGCCTTGAACGCGGCATCGTCGCTGCCTTCGGGCTTGCTCAGGTTGTAATGCAAGTTGCCATCGCCCACATGGCCGTAGGCGACGATACGCAGCCCCGGCAGGGCCGCCCGCAGTTGCCGGTCGGTGGCCTCGATAAACGCCGGGATGCTGCTCACCGGTACGCTGATGTCGTGCTTCAGGCTCGGGCCTTCGTGGTTCTGCGCCTCGGAAATCCCCTCGCGCAGCTTCCACAGCGCCGCCACCTGGGTCTGGCTGGCGGCCACCACCGCATCGAGCACCTCGCCCTGTTCCAGCGCGCCGCCCAGGCTGCTTTCAAGCAGCTCGGCCAAGGGCGCGTTGGCCAGCGCGTCACTCAGTTCGATCAGCACATACCAGGGGTGCGCCTGGCTGAAGCGTTCGGCGCAACCGGGCACATGGCGCTGCACGAACTCCACGCTTTGCCGCGACATCAACTCAAAGCCGCTGAGGCGGTCGCCACACACCCCGCGCAAGCGCCCGATCAGCGCCACTGCCGCCTGCGGGCTGGGCACGGCGGCCCAGGCGGTGGCCCGGCTGGCGATGGCCGGGAACAGCTTGAGCACCGCCGCGGTGATCACCCCCAAGGTGCCCTCGGCGCCGATGAACAGGTGCTTGAGGTCGTAGCCGGTGTTGTCTTTGCGCAGCCCGCGCAGGCCATGCCACACCCTGCCATCGGGCAGGACGACTTCCAGGCCGAGGGCCAGGTCGCGCATGTTGCCGTAGCGCAGCACCGCAGTGCCGCCGGCGTTGGTGGCGAGGTTGCCGCCCACCGTGCAACTGCCCTCGGCGCCGAGCGACAGCGGGAACAACCGGCCCACCTCGGCGGCGGCTTCTTGCAGGTGTTGCAGCAGCACCCCGGCCTCGACGGTGATGGTTTCGTTGGCCGGGTCGATGGCGCGGATGGCGTTCATTCGCGTGAGCGACAACACCACCTGGGTGCCGGAAGCATCCGGCACCGCGCCGCCGCACAGGCCGGTGTTGCCGCCCTGGGGCACCAGCGCCACGCCGGCGGCATGGCACAGCCGCACCACCTCGGCCACTTGGTCGGTGGAGGCCGGGCGCAGCACCAACGCGGCCTGCCCGCGGTAGGCGTTACGCCAGTCGCGCAGGTACGGCTGCATGGCGTCGGCGCTGCGGATCACCCCGGCGGGGCCAACGGCCTGTTCAAGGGCGTGCAGCAGGGTAGGGCTCAAGGCGGGCATGGCGGGGGCCTGTGGTGGTGGTTGTGGTCAGGGTATTTAACTACGTAAGTTATCGTACAACCACAGGCGCTGTGCAGTTCAGGGGCTGGCTGGCTGCTGGTAACGCTGCTGGATGCGCGCCAGTTCGCCGGTGTCACGCAGGTGCTGCAAGGCGTTGGCCCAGGCCGTGACAGTGGCGTCGTCGGAATCGCGGCTGAAGGCGATGTACAGCGAAGAGCGGTACAGCTCCACCGGGACCTGCCGCAGGGTGCCGGGGGCGATGTGCAACTGGCGGGTGTAGTAGGCCACCCCAGCGGCGGTGTCGCCAACGATCACGCCGGTGCGCCCGGCCACCAGCATCAGGTACAGCTGCTGGTTCTCCGCGGCGCTCTTGTCGAGGTTGGTGAAGCCCTTGGCTTGCAGCACGTCGGGGATCAACCCGGCCTGGCGGGTGGTCACCCGCGGCGCTTGCAGCAGTTGCTCCAGGCTGTTCAACGGGGGCGCGGCGCTGGCCAACTGGTAGGGGTAGATCGCCTCTTCGACGATCGGCCCCACCCATTTGTACAACGGCTCGCGCTCGGGGGTGCGGAACATCGAGTAAAGGATTACCCGCGGGCGGTTTCTCAACACCTGGGAGCTGCGCATGCTGGGCAGCACCATGGTCTCGAAGTGGTCGCCGGTCAGCGCCATGATCGCCTGCACGATGTCGGTGGTCATGCCGGTGAGGCGGTGGTTGTCGAGGTAGTTATACGGCGCCCATTCCTCGGTCACGATCTGGTAGGGCTGCTCGGCCCAGGCGGGCTGGGCGAGCAACAGGCAAAGCAGCAGGGCGGTGGTCAGTTTCGCTGGGGTCACTAGGCGGGCCTGGCGCGGTGGCAACGTAAGGGCTACTCACAGTGTAGCCCGTTACACCCGCCAGGTGCCGCGCGCTTACCAGGCGTAGCGGGCGCTGAGCAGTACTTCGCGGCGCTCGCCGTACTGGCAGCGGGTCGCGCTGCCGCAGCGGGCCACGTATTGCTGGTCGAACAGGTTGTTCGCCGAGAGCACGAAGCGCCAGGCCGGGAGGTCGTAGTGCAGCGCGGCGTCGGCCACGGTGAAGCCGTCGACTTTCAGGGTGTTGGCGGTGTCGGCGTAGGTGCTGCCCACGTACTGCGCGCCGGCACCGAAGCCCAGGCCGCGCAGCGGGCCGCCCTGCAGGGTGTAGTCGAGCCACAGCGAGGCCAGTTGCCGCGGGATCGCCGTGGGGCGCTGGCCGGTGGAGGCGTCTGCGGCGCTGCCCTTGGTCACTTCAACGTCTTGCAGGGTGTAGGCGGCCAGCAGCTTGAGCGCGGGGGTCAGCTGCGCGGTGGCTTCCAGCTCCAGCCCGCGCGAGCGGATCTCCCCCGCCTGGATGCTGCCGTTCAAGTCGGTGTCGGGCACCTCGGTGAGGGCGTCTTGCTGGCGCAGGTCGAACACGGCCGCGCTGAAGGTGGCGTTCAGTGCCTTGGGTTGGTACTTCAACCCTGCTTCCCATTGCTTGGATTTGAGCGGCGTGTAGGGGCTGCCGTAGGCGTCGGTGCCGATCAGCGGCTGGAACGAGGTGGCGTAGCTCAGGTACGGCGCCAGGCCGTTGTCGAACAGGTAGAGCAGGCCCAGGCGGCCGCTGAAGGCGCTGTCGCTGGCGTGGCTGCGGGTGTCGGCAAGGTTGTCCAGGGTGCGCGTGTTGACCCAGTCCTGGCGGCCACTCACCGTCAGGCGCCAGCGCTCGAGGGCAATCTGGTCTTGCAGGTACACCCCGGTTTGCCGCTGCACCTGGTGGGTCTGGGTGTCGTTGAACGACGGCTTGGCGACGGCATCGTGCAGCGCGGTGGGGTTGTACAGGTTCAGCAGGTAGCCGTAGCCATAGCCTTCGCTGTCGTAGAAGTTCTGGTTGGTGTAGTTCAGCCCGGCGAGGAAGGTGTGCGCCAGGGCGCCGGTGCTGAAGTGGCCTTGCAACTGGTTGTCGAGGTCGACGTCGTTGAAGCTCGATTGCAGGTTCATCGCCGCGCGGGCGATGCTCTGCTGGTCGCCGCTCAGGGCATAGCCGAACAGCGCCTGGTTATCCAGGGTCAGGTGGGCGTAGCGCAGGTTCTGGCGCAGGGTCCAGTTGTCGTTGAGGTCGTGCTCCAGCAGGTAGCCCAGGGAGAATTGTTCTTTGTCGTAGTTCTCGTAGCCGGGGTTACTGGTCGCCAGGTGGGTGCTCAAGCGCTGGCCGAGGGCGGTGCGCTTGACCGTGCCGTAGTAGGGCAGGAAGTTGTTCGAATCCATGGTGTCGTCGTGCAGGTAGCTGGCCATCAGCGTCAGGCGGGTGTCGCCCTGGGGGTTGAAGGTCAGCGAGGGCGCCAACAGCGTGCGCGTGCCCTTCACGTAGTCCACCTGGTTGTGGCTGCCGGTTTGCTGGGCGATCACCCGGTACAGCACGTTGCCTTCGGCATCCAGCGGGCCGGACACATCGGTGCCCAGTTGGTAGCGGTCGTGGTTGCCCAGTTGCGCGTCGACCTGGCCGCGGGCCTCGGCGGTGGGCAGCTTGCTCACCATGTTCACCACCCCGCCGGGCTCGCCCAGGCCGTACATCACCGAGCTCACGCCCTTGAGCACTTCGATGCGCTCGAGCTGGTACGGGTCGACCCGGAACTGGTCCAGCCCGCGCCCGCTCACGGCCGGCAGGCGGGTGCCGTCGAGGTAGAAGAAGTCCGAGCTGAAGCCGCGGATGTTGAACGCATCGTTGCGCGTGTCGTTGCTGTAGGAGGTGTTCACCCCAGCGGTGTAGTGCAGTGCGTCGTTGAGGCTGGCGACGTTGCGCGCATCGAGCTGGTCGCGGGTAATCACGCTGATCGCCTGGGCGGTTTCATGCAGTGGGGTGTCGGTCTTGGTGCCGACGCTGGAGCGTTTGGCCACCAGCCCGGGGGCGCTGTCGTCGGCGTAGCCTTCACCCACGGCAGTGCCGCTGATGCTCGAGGTGGGCAGCACCAGGTTGCCCTCGGGCAACGCTTGCAAGGTGTAGCTGCCGTTGGCCCCGGGCACGGCCTGCAGGCCGCTGCCGGCGAGCAATTGGGCAAAGCCCTGTTCCACCCCATAGGTGCCCTGCAGGCCCGGGCTGGCGCGGCCCTCGACCTGGGCCGGGGCGAACGAGATCAGCAGGTTGGCCTGGTGGCCAAAGCTGTACAGCGCCTGGGCCAGCGGCCCCGCGGCCACGTTGAAGGCCACGGTTTGCCCCTGGGCCATGACCAGCGGGGCGTGCAGCAGGCTGGCGGCGAGGGGCAGCAGGGCGCCGAGGGCAACGGCCAGGCTCAGCGGGCGAAGGGTGAAGGCAGGGGGCATGCGCGGGGCTCCAGAGAACGAACTGAAAAATGAATGTCGCTATCTGAGAGGTCCCTTGAGCGAGGGGAAACAGACCACCCTGATGTGAGTTTTTTTTGCGGGGGGCGAACGCCCCTAGGCCGCCTGCATCGGCTCCAGGCTCACCCACCACGGCGTGAACCGGCGGATGCCCACGCCCAGCAGGCGGCTGACACTGGCCAGCACCCGCTCGGTGTCGGCCAGCGGGTAGGTGCCCGACACCCGCAGCCCGGCCAGCGCCGCGGCGCAGCCGAGGTGGCCGTGGCGGTAACGGCTGAGCTCGGCGAGAAAGGCGTCGAGGCGCTGGTTGTCGGCGATGATCATGCCGTCGGCCCAAGCTTGGTCGGCCTCGCTCAGGGCCCGCGGCGGGCCGGCTTGGGCGCTGCTGAACAGCAACTGCTGGCCGGCCACCAGGCGCTGGGCGGCGGCCGCGGCCGGGCGCACCCACACCTCGCCTTCGCGCACCGAAACCCGGCTAGTGCCGTCGCCCTGGCGCACGCTGAAGCAGGCGGCCATGGCCTCGACCTTGCCCTGGGCCGTGCACAGCGCCAGCGGCCCACGGGAATCGGCCACGCTGCGCAGTTGCACTTCACCGCGCAGCAGGCGCAGGCCACGGGCCTGGGCGGTGATGCTCACATCGATGGCGGTGTCGGTATTGAGCAGCACCGAACTGCCGTCGGCCAGGGTGTAGCGGCGCTGTTCGCCCACCGGGCTGTGGTAGTCGGCCAGCGCATCCTGGCCCAGCCGGCTGCTGCGCGCGGCCCAGCCCAGGCCGCCGGCGCCGGCCAGCAGGCCGAGCACCTTGAGCGCCTGGCGCCGGCCCAGCGGCGCGCTGCCCAGCGCGCTTTGGGTGAGCCGGGTGTGCCCCTGCAAGGCGGCAAAGCGCTCACCGAACTGCTCGATGCACTGCCAGGCGCGCTCGTGCTCCGGCGCCGCCTGGCGCCAGGCCTGCCAGCCGGCCAGGGTGCGCTCGGCCACCGGCGGGCTTTGCAGCGCCAGTAGCCAGGCCATGGCCTGGCGCGCGATGGGTTCCGGGACTTGGCTCATCGGCTCAGGCCTGGGCGGCGAAAAAGCATTGCAGGCCCGCCTTGGTGATGTAGCGCTTCACGCTGGTGACCGACACCCCCAGCCGCGTGGCGATCTCGCCATGGCCCAGGCCATCGAGCTGGGACCAGAGGAACGCCTGGCGCACCGGGGTACCGAGGCCGTCGAGCAGGCGGTCGAGGGCTTCGAGGGTTTCTACCACGATGGCCTGGGCTTCCAGGCTGGGCGCCTCCAGTGCCGGCTGGCTGGCCAGCACTTCGAGGTAGGCCTGCTCGATGCGCTGGCGGCGGAAGTGGTTGCTCATCACCCGCCGCGCCACGGTGACCAGCAACGGCCGCGGTTGCCGCGCGGCGACCGGTTCGGCGCCGCAGAGCAGGCGCAGGAAGGTGTCCTGGGCCAGGTCCGCGGCTTGCTGGTGGCAGCCCAAACGCTGGCGCAGCCAGGTCTTCAGCCAGCTGTGGTGCTCGGTGTACAGTTGCTGCAGCTGGGCCTGGGCGGCCGGCGCGGGGTGGGGCATGGAAGGCCTGCAAAAGAAGCGGCATGTATGATAATCATTATCATATACAGCCAGGCGAAGCGGCTCAAGGCCCTGCCAGCATTTGAAATCCCCGCCCGGCCCCGCCACAATCGCGCCCGCCCTCCGCCGATGAGAGGGCAGGGGAGCCGTTTTGAACGAACATACATTGTCGCTGCGCCTGCAACGGGTGGCGGCCCAGGTGCCTGCTGGCGCGCGCTTGGCCGACATCGGCTCGGAGCACGCGTATTTGCCGGCGGCCTTGCTGCGGCGCGGCACGATTGCCGCCGCGGTGGCCGGCGAGGTGGCGCTCACGCCGCTGCGCGCGGCCGAGCGCACCGCGCGCGAACAGGGCCTTGGCGCGCGCCTCAGCGTGCGCCTGGCCGACGGCCTGGCGGCCATCCGCGGCGAAGACCAGATCACCGCGATCAGCCTGTGTGGCATGGGCGGCGAAACCATCCGCGACATCCTGGCGGCCGGCAAGGCCCACCTCAATGGCCGCGAGCGGCTGATCCTGCAGCCCAACGGTGGCGAGCCGCCGCTGCGCCAGTGGCTGATGGCCGAGGGTTACCGCATCGTCCATGAAGAAGTGCTGCGCGAGCACCGCTTCGACTACGAGATCATCGTCGCCGAGCCGGGCGCGGCGGCCTACAGCGCCCGCGAGCTGTACTTCGGCCCGCTGCAGTTGCAGGCGCGCGGCCCGGCGTTTTTGGCTAAGTGGCGGCGGTTGCTGCGGCAAAAACAGGCCACCCTGGCGCACTTCGCCCACGCCCGCCAGCCGGTGCCAGCGGCCAAGCTGCACGCCATCAATGAGCAGGTTGCGTGGATCAGCGAGGTGCTGGCCGCCGAGAGTTAGCGTGCCGCGCCGCTGCCCTCGGCCGCGCGGCGGCTGCGCTTGGCCTGGTACATCTGCGCGTCGGCATGGCGCAGCAGGGTGTCGGCGTCTTCGCCGTCCGTAGGGTAGATGGCCGCGCCGATGCTGCACAGCGGCGTGGCCAGGGTGCCGAATTCCGGCCCCAGCGGCTCGGCCATCACGCGGAGGATCTGCTCGACCTTATGGGCAACGTCTTCCGGGCCGTGGATGCCGGTGAGCAGCACGGTGAATTCATCACCGCCCATCCGCGCCACGCTGTCGCTTTCGCGCACGCAGCTTTCGAGGCGCCGCGCCACCGCGCACAGCACCCGGTCGCCGGCGGCGTGGCCGTACACATCGTTGATGCCCTTGAAGCCGTTCACGTCGAGAAACAACAGCGCCAGCCCCTGTTGCTGGCGGTGTGCCAGGCGCAGGGCAGCGGCCAGGCGGTCGTTGAACAGCGAGCGGTTGGTGAGCTTGGTGAGGGGGTCGTGGTGGGCCAGGAAGCGCAGTTCTTCCTCGGCCTGGGCCAGCGCGGTGACGTTGCGCGCCACGCCGATGCGCGCGCCGACCTCCTCGGACCAGAACGCCGCCCAGAGGATATACACCACCCCGCCGTCTTTGCGGATATAGCGGTTACGGAAGTCGAAATGCGGCTGGCCGCTCATCACCCGGGTGATCGAGGCGCGGGTGGCGGGCAGGTCTTCGGGGTGCATGTAGCCGGTGATCAGGGTGCCGGTCATCTCGTCGGGGCGGTAGCCGAGCAGGGCTTCACAGGCGTCGCTGACGAACACGATGCGGTCGTCGGCATCGACCACAAACACGGTGTCCAGCATCAGCTGGATCAGTTTGGGGTAGAGGGTTTGCAGGTCGATCGCCATGGGGCACGCGGCAGGCTGGGGGTGTTGCGGGCGATCATACCCGATTGGCGCGTGGCGGCGGCGTTTTGTGCCGGGGTTTCGGCGGCGTGGCGCGGCGGGCCTAGAGGCTCTCTGCCGTGGCTTCGCTGGGCTTGCCCGCGTGCAACGGCCAATGCACATGGCTGAAGCGCTCGAAGGCCTGGTCGATGAACAGCCGTGCCGCGTCGATGCCCAGCTCGCGCACCAGCAGGTCGATGCCGATGATCGCCAGTTCTTCGGGGTTGTCCGGGCTGAAGGAGCACTGGCCGTCGAGCCAGCGGGCTTTGATGTCGGCGTCGATCCTGACGGTGGTCATGGTGGCGTGCTCGCGAAGCGGGGAAGTGGCCCCTAGTTAAGCATGGCCACGGCCGCTTCGCACTGAGACTTAAGGCATAACCGCCGGTGTGGCCATAACCGCGCATCCAGACACATCAAGACATAACTCTCGTGCGCCAGTACCGTTTCGCTTTGGCAGACTGCGCGGCTGTGCAACCTCTGCGCCTTGCCGTGGTCGCAAGCACGTTGATCCCAAAGGAAAAGGAGGCTTCATGCCCTTCAGTAAGTTCGGCTGGTTGGCGCTGGCCGCCGCGGCCACCCTGGCCGGTTGTGCCAGTGGCGACAAAACCGAAAGCCCCGCCGCCGCCAGCACGGCCCCCGCGGCCACCACGGTGCCCAACGATGGCCGCTGCCATGCCGAGGGCGCGCAGTTCGCCGTGGGCCAGCAGGGCTCCCAGGCGTTGCTCGACCAGGCGCGGCAACGCTCGGGCTCCGGCGCGGCGCGGGCCTTGCGGCCCAACGACATGATCACCATGGACTACCGCTCCGACCGCCTCAACCTGTACCTCGACGGCAGCGGCAAGGTCACCCGCGCCGGCTGCGGCTAGCCCGGCAGGCCGTTAGCCGGCCACCAGCACCCGGATCGCTTCCAGCCGCAAGGCGGCTTTTTCCAGCATTTTCAGGCCGTTTTCGCGCTGTTCGCGCAAGGCCTGGATTTCGCTGTCGCGTACGCTGGGGTTGACCGCCTGCAAGGCGGTCAAGCGCGCCAGTTCTTCGTCCAGCTCGGCCTTCAAACGCTGCTGCGCCTGGCTCACCCGCTCGGCGTGCAGCGGCTCGACCTTGTCCTGGCCGGCGGCGATGCGCGGTGCCAGGGCGTCGCGTTGGGCCTGGATGAACTTGTTGGCGCTGGCCTTGGGCACGCTTTCGAGCTGGTCGTTGAGGGTGTCGAAACTCACCCGCGCGGCCAGGTCGTTGCCGTTGGCATCGAGCAGGCAGCGCAGCGCCAGCGGCGGCAGGTAGCGCGCCAGTTGCAGGTGGCGCGGGGCGACCACTTCACTGACGTAGAGTAACTCGAGCAGCACGGTGCCGGGCTTGAGCGCCTTGTTCTTGATCAGCGCCACCGCGGTGTTGCCCATCGAGCCGGCCAGCACCAGGTCCATGCCGCCCTGCACCATGGGGTGTTCCCAGGTCAGGAACTGCATGTCTTCGCGGGCCAGGGCCTGGTGGCGGTCGTAGGTAATGGTCACGCCTTCGTCGTCGCCGAGCGGGAAGCTGGCGTCGAGCATCTTCTCGCTGGGCTTGAGGATCAGGGCATTCTCGGAGTGGTCTTCGCTGTCGATGCCAAAGGCGTCGAACAGGGTTTCCATGTAGATCGGCAGGGCGAACTGGTCGTCTTGCTCTTCGATCGCCGCCACCAGCGCCTTGCCTTCGCCGCCGCCATTGGAGTTCAGCTCCAGCAGGCGGTCGCGGCCGTTGTGCATCTCGCCTTCGAGGCGTTCACGCTCGGCGCGGGCCTCGGCCACCAAGGCGTTGAAGGCGTCGTCGTCGCTGCTGGCCAGTTGCGCCAGCAGGCGGGCGCCGAACTGGTGCTGCAGGGCGTTGCCGGTCGGGCAGGTGGCCAGGAAGGCGTTGAGTGCCTCGTGGTACCACTGGAACAGCCGCGCCTGCGCGGTGCCTTCAAGGTAAGGCGCGTGCAGTTCGATGGTGTGCTTCTGGCCGATGCGGTCAAGCCGGCCGATGCGCTGCTCGAGCAGGTCGGGGTGGGCCGGCAGGTCGAACAGCACCAGGTGGTGGGCAAACTGGAAGTTGCGGCCTTCGGAGCCGATCTCCGAGCAGATGAGCACTTGCGCGCCGTACTCTTCGTCGGCGAAGTACGCCGCCGCGCGGTCGCGCTCAAGGATGCTCATGCCTTCGTGGAAGGTGGTGGCGGGGATGCCCGAGCGCACCCGCAGGGCGTCTTCGAGGTCCATCGCGGTTTCGGCGTTGGCGCAGATCACCAGCACCTTGATCTTCTTGAGCATTTTCAGGGTGTCGATCAGCCACTCGACCCGTGGGTCGAAGCGCCACCAGCGGTCGTCTTCGCCGTCGGCCGCCCAGGCGGTGTCGGGGTACAGCTCGGCGCCCAGGCCCAGGTAGCCTTCAGGGGTGGGCAGCGGGTAGGGGTGCAGCTTGCGCTCAGGGAAGCCCTGCACCGCCGCACGGGTGTTGCGGAACAGCACGCGGCCGGTGCCGTGGCGGTCGAGCAGTTCGCGCACCAGGCGCGCCTTGGCCTCCTGGTCGCCCTGTTCGACCGCGCTGATCAGCGCCTCGCCGGCCTCGCCGAGAAAACCACGGATGCTCGCCAGGGCCTGGGCCGACGGGCTGGGGTGGTCGAGCAGCTCTTGCACGGCTTCGGCCACCGGGCGGTAGTGCTCGCTTTCGGCGCGGAAGGCGGCCAGGTCATGGAAGCGGTTCGGGTCGAGCAGGCGCAGCCGCGCGAAGTGGCTGTCTTGCCCCAGTTGCTCGGGGGTGGCGGTGAGCAGCAGCACGCCCGGGATCACTTCGGCCAGTTGCTCGACCAGGCTGTACTCGGCGCTGGCGTTGTCTTCGTGCCACACCAGGTGGTGGGCCTCGTCGACCACGAGCAAATCCCAGCCGGCGGCGAACAGCGCATCCTGGGCTTTTTCAGCGTGCTTCAGCCAGTTGATCGAGACCAGCGCCAGTTGCGCGTCTTCGAACGGGTTGCTGGCGTCGCTTTCGGCGAAACGCTCGGCGTCGAACAGCGCCACTTGCAGGTTGAAGCGCCGGCGCATCTCGACCAGCCATTGGTGCTGCAGGCTCTCCGGTACGAGGATCAGCACGCGGCTGGCGCGGCCGTTGAGCAACTGGCGGTGGATCACCATGCCGGCTTCGATGGTTTTACCCAGGCCCACTTCGTCGGCCAGCAGTACCCGTGGGGCGATGCGGTCGGCCACTTCACGGGCGATGTGCAACTGGTGCGGGATGGGTTGCGCGCGCACCCCGCCCAGGCCCCACAGCGACGACTGCAGGCTGGCGCTGGTGTGCTTGAGGGTGTTGTAGCGCAGCGCGAACCAGTTCAGCGGGTCGATCTGCCCGGCGAACAGGCGGTCGCTGGCCAGGCGGAACTGGATGAAGTTCGACAGCTGGGTTTCGGGCAACACCACCACTTCGTTCTGCGCGTTCAGGCCGCTGTACACCAGCAGGCCGTCGGCGTCTTCGACCTCGCGCACGGTCAGCTTCCAGCCTTCGAAGTGGGTGATCACATCGCCCGGCGAGAAGCGCACGCGGGTCAGCGGCGCGTTGCGCAGCGAGTATTGGCGGGTGTCGCCCGTGGCGGGGTAGAGCACGGTCAACAGTCGCCCGTCCTGGGTGAGTACCGTCCCCAGCCCCAGTTCTGCTTCGCTGTCGCTGATCCAGCGTTGCCCTGGTTGATACTGCTGCGCCATGCCTGACTTACTCCGCCTGCGAAAAAGGTCAGGATTCTAGCGTAATTCGGCTTGGGTTGCTCGTCTCGCCCCACATAGGCAAATACTCAGGAATGCGACAGAATGCCTCAAGTTGCGGCCGCGCCGGCCGATCACCCGGGCACAGGAGACCCTACGCCCATGCTTTCGCCGATCACCCCCGCGGTCCACGTACCGATCAACCCCCAGCTCGACCCGGCCAAGCCGACGCCGCAGATCACCCCGGTGGTCGCGCCCCAGGCCACCACCGGCGAGGCGCAGATCGACCTGCGCCAGCGCGAGCAGGAAGGCGCCGAGCTGCTGCGCGACCGCCAGCGCCGCGGCAAGCGCCGGCCGCACGAGCCGCTGGTGGTGCCGGGCGATGAGCTCAACGCCGACAACACCGTGCCGGCGGTGGCGCTGATCGACGGCGAAGAACGCCAGGGCCACTGGATCGACCTGAAGGTGTGAGGCTGGCATCATGGGGCCTCTTTGAGCAGCACGGCGCATGACCATGGCCCAGGACGACAACCTGATCGATTTCTCCAGTGAACGCGCCAAGCGCGTGCACGACCTCAACGACAAGCGCCTGAACGACCTGCGCCAGGCGTTCGAGCAGGCGCTGCCGCTGCCGGGGCGCAAGAAAAAAAAGCCCAAGCCGAAAAAGCGTTGACCCAGGTCAAGGCGCCCTGGGCGGCTAATCCATACAGTAAGCCCACTGAGACCGCGCAAGCGGCCCTCGGGCACGCAAGGCACTTTACAGGCGACTTCGGTCGCCTTTTTTTGTGCCTGTAAGGGCCTTTCGCCCGGCACAGGCGGCCTCCCACCAGACTTGTATAAGTGCTTGATTTAATAGGCAACATAGAATTCGTGGGAGGCCGGCTGTGCCGGGCGATAGGCCCTTGCAGGCCATGCGCTGAGCAAAACCCGCTGAAAAACAGGGCTTCCCACCGTCGATTCACTGAAGGGCCTTCGCCCCTTGCACCACCCCCCGAAACGCCGCCAACCCCGGGTTGGCGTTATCGGTGCGCCAGGCCATGTACGTCTCGGCATGCACCAGCCCCTCGGCCAACGGCCGGAACACCAGCCCGGCGCCGAGTTGCTGCGCCGAGGCCGGCACGATCGCCACGCCGAACCCGGCCCGTACCAGGTTGAGAATGGTGTGGGTCTGCGCCAGGTGATAGCGGTACTGCGGGGTGGCGCCGGTCATGGCGAACAGCCCGGCGATGGCGTCGTAGAAGTACCGCGCCTCTTCGCTGCTGTACATGATGAACGGCTGTTGATCCAGCGCCTGGCACGGCACTTCAGCCAGCGCCGCCAGCCGGTGGCCCTCGGGCAGCACCGCCAGCATCGGCTCGCGCCACACCTGTTGTGAGGCCACGTTGGCCTGGGGCGGCAGGTGGCGCAAAAAGGCCACATCCAGCAAGCCCGCCAGCAGCGCCTCGAGCTGCGCGTCGCTGACCATTTCCATCAGTTTTACCTGCAACTGCGGCAGCGCCTCGGCCACCTGCCGCAGCAGCTGCGGGACCATCCGGTAGCCGGCCACCGCGGTGAAGCCCAGCACCAGCCGCCCTGCCTCGCCACGGGCCAGCCGGCGGGCATGGTCCCCGGCCTGCTCGGTGTAGGTGAGGATCCGCCGCGCATCGGCCAGAAACCCCGCGCCGGCGGCGGTCAAGCGCACCGCGCGGTTGTTGCGTTCGAGCAGGGTAATGCCCAGGTCGCGTTCGAGCAGTTGGATCTGCCGGCTCAGCGGTGGCTGGGTCATGAACAGGCGGGCGGCGGCGCGGCCGAAGTGCAGTTCTTCGGCCACGGCCACAAAACAGCGCAACTGGTGCATTTCCACGATTCAAAACCTGTATTGATGCATGCGGTTTCTATGTTAGACGCATATCAATGCGCGGATCTATCATCGGGCCATCACTGTTCAAAGTGTTTCCAAAAACAACAACACAACGCTACAGGAGGCCTCTCGATGAGCGCCAAGCCCCTGGCCAATGCCTACGCCGTCGCAGATGCGCGAGTAGGCCGGCACCGCTTCGTGATCCTGGCGATGATCTTCATCGTCACCGTGATCAACTACGCTGACCGCGCCACCATGTCCATCGCCGGCACTGGGGTAGTCGCCGACCTGGGCCTGGACCCAGTCATGCTCGGGATGATCTTCTCCGCCTTTGCCTGGGCCTATGCCCTCGGGCAGATTCCCGGCGGCTGGCTGCTCGACCGCTTCGGCGCGCGGCGGGTGTATGGCATCAGCCTGGTGCTGTGGTCGCTGTTCACCATGGCCCAGGGCACCGTCGGCTGGTTCGGCCTGATGGGCGCCAGCGCGGCGATTAGCCTGTTCGCCATGCGCTTCATGCTCGGGCTGGTGGAGTCGCCGGCGTTCCCGGCGAACAACCGCATCGTGTCCTGCTGGTTCCCCACCCGTGAGCGCGGCACCGCTTCGGCGTTGTTCAACTCGGCGCAGTACATGGCGGTGGTGCTGTTCACCCCGCTGATGGCCTGGCTTACCCACGCCATGGGCTGGGAGCATGTGTTCCTGTGGATGGGCGGCCTGGGCCTGGTGCTGAGCGTGGTGTGGTTCGCCACCTACCGCGAGCCGCACAAAGACCCACGCTTAAGCAGCGCGGAGCTGGCGATGATGCGTGAGGGCGGCGCCCTGGTAGACCTGGAGCGCGACCGCACGCAAAGCAAGCCGCGCACGCGCTGGGCCGAGGTCAAGCAGTTGTTCCAGCACCGCAGCCTGTGGGCGGTGTACCTGGGCCAGTACTGCATCACCGCGCTGACCTACTTCTTCATTACCTGGTTCCCGATCTACCTGATCAAGGGCCGCGGGATGACCATCATGCAGGCCGGCTGGGTCGCGGCGCTGCCGGCGATCTGCGGGTTCTCCGGTGGCGTGCTGGGCGGGATGCTCTCTGACTGGCTGATCCGCCGCGGCATGCACCCGTCACGGGCGCGCAAAACCCCGTTCATGATCGGCATGGCGCTGTCGATGGTGCTGGTAGGGGCCAACTTCACCGACGCCAACGCCGCGGTGATCGCCCTGATGGCCCTGGCGTTCTTCGGCAAGGGCCTGGCCGCGGTGGGCTGGGCGGTGCTCTCGGACACCGCGCCGAAGGCCATGGTGGGGTTGAGCGGCGGGGTGTTCAACGGCATTGGCAACATTGCCGGGATCGTTACCCCGGTGGTGATTGGGTATATCGTCGCCAGCACCGGCTCGTTCAACATCGCCCTGTGGTTCGTCGCCGCCCATGGCTTGCTTGGGTTGCTGGCCTACGGCTTGCTGGCCGGGCGCTTCGAACGCGTGCAACTGCGCGGGCAGGCGTGACCGCCGGGGCGCGCGCCGGCTAAACTGGCGCACCTGCCCCGCCGGAGCCCACCGTGAAACCTGCCGTACTGTTGATTGCGCTGGCCGCCCTGGCCAGCGCTGGCGCCCACGCCGAAGGCGATGCCGGCAACGGCCAGAAGCTGTTCACCCGCCTGTGCGGGGGCTGCCACAAGGCCGGCCCCGATGCCCGTAACAGCTTTGGCCCGCAGCTCAATGGCGTGGTCGGCCGCGCGGCCGGCAGCCTGCCAGACTACAGCTACTCACCGGCGATGAAGGCCGCCGGGTTCACCTGGGATGAACCGCGCCTGAAGGCCTTTCTGAATGAGCCGGGGGATGTGGTGAAGGGCACCAAGATGTACTTCTGGGGCGTGAGCGACGACGACAAGCTCAACGACCTGCTGGCGTTTTTGCGCGCTACCGCGGGCCAGTGACCGGGGCCAGGGCGGCCCCGGGGCAGGGGGGTTACATGCGCCGGCTGCTGAGCCCGCGTTCACGCCATTCCAGCGCCGTGCGCCATACGCAAATGCCCACGAAGTAGGCCGAGCAGGCCAGCCACAGGGCCAGCGGCAGCGGGCTGAGGCTGGGGCGGATGATGATCAGCCAGAGGCTGCAGAGCAGCCAGCCGAAGGTCACGGCGATGTTCAGCGGCATGAAGCGCTTGACCCGGAACGGGTGCAGGAACTTCATCGGGCTGACGGTGAGGATCGCCAGGCCCACCACCGTGGCGAAGGTCAGCCAGGGCGCCGGGGTGAGGATGTACAGGCACAGCGCGACCACGTTCCAGGCCGCCGGAAAGCCGACGAAGTAGTTGTCGCTGCTCTTCATGTTGACGTTGCAGAAGCAGAACAGCGACGACACCAGGATCAGCGTGGCGGTGGCCAGCACGGTGTATTCGGGCAGCGGAATGTACTTGTAGATGAACAGCGCCGGGATGAACGCGTACGTGAGGTAGTCGATCACCAGGTCGAGGATGCTGCCATCGAAATGCGGCAGCACTTCACGCACGTTGACCCGCCGCGCCAGGCTGCCATCGACGCCGTCGACGATCAGCGCCACGCCCAGCCACAGCAGGCAGGCCTGGGGTTTGTCTTCGAACAGGGCCAAGGTGGCCAGCAACGCGGTGAAAACCCCGGTGGCCGTAAATGCGTGGGCACTCCAGGCGGCGAGGGTGAGGCTGTGTCGGTTCAAGGTGGTTCTCCCGCCTTTCTGAGCGTGTAATTTTTGACAGGCCATTTGACCACAGGGTTCACCCTTCGGTCATCGAAACGCTGCATTGGCTTCATTTTACTGTAGCTTCGGCGGCCGCGGCTTGCCGTGGCGCAGCTTAAGCGGTGCCAGGCCTGGCCGTGAAAATAACCCACCACACCTTCACCCCCGAGCAACTACGCTCAATGAAGGCCCTACGCCCAACACGCAGTAGGTTTCATGCCCGGTAGGAAACCAGGTGGGAGATAACAACAATGCACAGAAGAACCGTACTCGCCGGGCTTGGCCTCGCCGGCTTGGCGACCATGGCCCGCGGCTGGGCCGAGAGTAACGCCCCCACCCATGGCACGGTGGTGTTCGGCGCCGCCAAGGGCGCCATCGGCAGCACCCTCGCCGAGCTCACCCTGGCCCAGTTGCGGCGCGACTACCAACTCGATTACTCGCTGGTGATCAACGACGCGCGCAACAGCCGCGCGGCGGTCGAGTCGGTGCAGCATGCCAAGCCCGACGGCGCCACCTTGCTGCAGGCGCAGAGTTCGTCGATCGTGCTGTTCCCCAGCACCTACAAGGCGCTGGGCTACGACCCGGTCAAGGATTTCGCCCCGCTGACCATCCTCGGCACCTACGGTTACTCGCTGGTGCTGGGCGCGGCGGTGCCGGCCAACGTCACCACCGTGCAGGGCTACCTCGACTGGGTCGAGCGCAACCCCGACCAGCGTGACGTGGGCTTCTCGTTGTATGGCTCGCAGGCGCACCTGCTCAGCGTGATGCTCGCCCGCGAGAGCGGCACGGCGGTACGCCCGCAGGGCTATGGCTCGGCCAATTCGATCTTCAACGACCTGGCCTCCGGGGCCATTGGCGCGGCCTTTACCGTCAATGGCAACGTGCCGCTGCTGGCCCGCGCCGGCGTGCGCGCGGTGGCCATTACCGACCCGCACCGGCTTGGCCCGCGGCCCGACGTCCGCACCTTCGCCGAAAGCGGCCTGGCGGCCTTGAACCTGACCGGCTGGTATGGCTGGTTTGCGCCCTCCAGCACGCCCACGGTGGTGCTCAATGACCAGGCGATCAAGCTGGGGCAGATGACCGTAGGCGATGAGTACACCGCCCAGCTCAACTCCCTGCTGCTGGAGCGAAACACCGCCAGCCCGGCGGAAATCGCCGTGCTGATGCAGCGTGAGATCGCCCAGTACGCGGAGTTGACCAAAAGCTATCGGTTGTCGGTGTCGACCTGAACCGCGCACGGCTTGCCGGCCCCTCGCCCGGCACAGCCGGCCTCCCACCAGATTTGTGTAAGTACTTGATTTACGTGGCAACACAGAACCCGTGGGAGGCCGGCTGTGCCGGGCGAGGGGCCAGTCAGGCCATGCGCTCGGTAAAATCACTTGGAAAAAACTGGGCTTTTGACCCTCAATTAGCGCTCTGATAGCTTAAGTGAACAGCATTACGGCACAGCCGGAGTGCCGGGCAAAGGGCCTACCCAGGCACTCACTTCTGGCTAAGCGCCGCCACCGAGACCCCGGAGGCCACGAAGGTCAGCCCGGCGCCCAGGTTCAGGCCTTCGACCACCTTGGGCCGCTGGCGCAAGAACCGCGACAGCGTGCTGGCGAACACCCCCATCAGGGCGAACCCCAGCGCCGTGAGCACGGCGAACCACAGCCCGTACACTGCCATCTGCACACTCACCGGGCCGCGCTGCGGGTCAACGAACTGCGGGATGAACGCCAGCACGAAGAACCCCGGTTTGGGGTTCAGCGCCGCCGACAGCAGCCCGGTGAGAAAGATGCTCGGCAGCGGTTGCCGCGCCGCCGGTTGCAGGCTGATCAAGCTGCGCGAGCGCAACACCTTGATGCCCAGCCAGAGCAGGTAGCCGGCGCCGATCAGCTTGACGATCCAGAACGCCACCACCGAGGTTTGCATCAGTAACGTCAGCCCCAGCGCGGCGGCGGCCACGTGGAAACCAATGCCCGCCCCGGAGGCCAGCCCGGACACGATCGCCGCGGTTCTGCCCTGGCTCAGGCCACGGGCAATGGCCAGCAGGTTATCCGGGCCGGGGGCCACTACCAACAACAGGCACGCTGAGGTATACGCCAGCCAAACAGTAATAGGAAACACCGGTACGCTCCTTCGTTGCCCTTGATCGGTACGCAATGAAAATAACATGGGAGGGCTATTCCGGGGCATTGGCTTGTACTACAGTGGCTTCACGGCCACGTTCTTTCCTGCGCCCCGCAGGCGTGCCCCAGCCAAAAACCTGACATATCCCCCCAGCGCCTGAATCCCGGCGCCGGCCGAACACTGCGGTAGCCGTGTTCAACCGGCCGGCGGCAGCCTGCGCCGGGGTTTCGCCGCACCCACAAAACTTTCTATACCCCTTGCTGCGCCTGGGCCACAGCCCCGGGCGCGGCGTGCCTGCGTGTGTATTCAACCCACTTAAAGTGTCCCAACCGGGGAGTGCCTTATATGAGCCTTGACCAACAAGCGGTGTATTCGAAGTTGAACGAAATTTTTCAGGACGTGTTTGACGAAGACGATGTTGAGGTTAAACCGGAGATGACCGCCGATGATGTTTCCGGGTGGGACAGCCTGAGCCATGTGCGCTTGATCCTGACCATCAGCAAAGCCTTCAACATCAAGTTTTCCGCCGCGGAAACCGCGGCGTTCAAGAACGTCGGCGAATTGGCCACGGCGATTGCCAGCAAACTTCATTAAGCCTGCCTGTGGCCTCGCGCCAAGGAGCCCTCATGCCCATTTCGATCAGCGATTTGCCCTGGCTGGTGCGCGCACCGGCGGACTTTTCCGCGCAATGCCGCGCGCTCAGCGCCGACACGCCCGACCTCGGCCGCACGCTGCGGGCCCTGGCCAACTGCGCGATGGACGGCAACCAACTGCAAAAGCTGGCCAACGCCCTCAAGCGCCTGCAAGGCGCCGGCGCGCCGCTGGCGCCGTTACTGCCGGTGCGCTTGGGGGTGCTCGGCAACGGCACCCAGGACTTCACCGCCCCGGCGCTGGCCGCCACCGCGGCCCGCCATGGGCTGGCGCTGGACGTAGCCCAGGCCGAATACGACCAAGTACTGCAGGCCGCCAGTGATGAGTACTCCAGCCTCAACACCTTTGCCCCGCAACTGGTGCTGGTTGCCGTGGATTACCGCGGCTTGCCCTGGCAGCCCACCCCGGGGGACGCCGGCGCGGCCAGCGCCAACGTCGAGATGGCGCTCAATTACCTGCAGGGGGTGCGCGACGCGGTGCGGCGCAACAGCGGCGCGCTGTGCATCGTGCAAAACCTCGCGGCACCCGCCGAAGGCCTGTTCGGCAGCTACGACCGGCGCGTGCCGGGCACGATGCTGTGGCTGGTGGATGAACTCAACCGGCGGCTGCTCAGCAGCCTGGCCGGCAGTGAAGACATGCTCTTCGACGTGGCCCAACTGGCCGCCAGCGTGGGCCTCGACGCCTGGCATTCGCCCGCCGAATGGAACATGGCCAAGCTGCCGTTCGCCAGCGAGTACCTGCCGTTGTACGCCGACCACCTGCTGCGCATCATCGGTGCCCTGCGTGGGCGCAGCCGCCGTTGCCTGATCCTCGACCTCGACAACACGGTGTGGGGCGGCATCATTGGCGACGACGGCCTGGAGGGCATTCGCATTGCCCAGGGCGACGCGGTGGGCGAAGCACACTTGGCGGTGCAGCGCATGGCCCTGGCCCTGCGCGAGCGTGGGATCGTGCTGGCGGTGTCGTCGAAGAACACCGACGAGATCGCCCGCAAGCCGTTTCGCGAACACCCCGAGATGCTGCTGCGCGAAGAGCACTTCGCGGTGTTCCAGGCCAACTGGCAAGACAAAGCCAGCAACATCAAGGCCATCGCCGAGGCACTCGCCCTTGGCCTGGACGCCATGGTGTTTCTCGACGACAACCCGGCCGAACGCGGGTTGATCCGCCAACTGCTGCCGCAGGTGGCGGTGCCGGAGCTCGAAGACGACCCCGCCAGCTACGCGCGCACCCTGGCCGCGGCCGGCTACTTCGAGACCGTGGTGTTCTCCGAGGAAGACCGCAAGCGCGCCGCGCTGTACCAGGAGAACGCCCGCCGGGTGACCCTGCAGCAGCAGGCTGGCGACGTTAACGCCTACCTCGCTTCGCTCGACATGGAGATCGTGTTCAAGCCCTTCGACCCCACCGGGCGCGCGCGCATCGCGCAACTGATCAACAAGTCGAACCAGTACAACCTCACCACCCGCCGCTACACCGAGGCCGAGGTTGCCGCGGCCGAGCAGCAGCCGGGTGCCTTCACCCTGCAGGTACGCCTGCTCGACCGCTTCGGCGACAACGGCATGATCAGCGTGATCATCTGCAAGCCTGGCGAGCCAGACACCTGGCACATCGATACCTGGCTGATGAGCTGCCGGGTGCTGGGGCGCAAGGTCGAAGACGCGGTGCTCGGCGAGCTCATCAGCCAGGCCCGGGCCCGTGGCATCACCCGGCTGGTGGGCGAGTTCATCCCCACCGAGCGCAACATGATGGTCAAGGCGCATTACCCCAAGCTGGGTTTCGAGTGCCTGGCCGAACACGCCGACGGCACCACCCTCTGGGCCTTGGGCACCGCCACCGCCACACCGGCGCCGCACATGCGCGTGCGCCACGAAGCACTCTAGCCACGGGGGCCGGCCATGCAACATGAACCGAAACACCACAGTGCCCCGGCGCTGCCCAAACGCGACCTGTGGTTGCTGCCGTTGTTGGTGGTCGCCACCTTGGCCGCGCTGTTCGCGGTGGGCGAGGGGGTGGCGCGCTATTTTTACCCAGCCGAGGCGATCGACGCCTGCCAGGTGCCCGATGCCATCATGGGCACCCGCTTCAAGCCGGGTTGCACCTCGACCACCAAGGCCCCGGAAGGGCCCTGGGTGACCAACCAGTACAACGAGTGCGGTGCCCGCTCGGCCACCTCCTGCGCGGCCAAGGCCAGCGGCACGTTGCGCATCGTGGCATTTGGTTCGTCGCTGACCGAGGGCTACTTGATCCCCTACGAGCAAGCCTACCCGGTGCGGGTGGGCAACGCCCTGGCCGGCTACTGCCACCGCCCGGTGGATGTGCAAGACGTGGCCAGCATCGGCTACAACTGGAAGCGCCAGCAGCTGAACTTCGCTGACGCGGCCAAGCTGCAGCCCGATGTACTGATCACCAGCATCGTGCCCTTCGACCTCGAGCGCGACCCGCAAAGCTACGAGCCCGAGGCCGCGGCAGCCGCCAGCGCGGCCCCCGCGCCGCCACCGCCACCGTTGCTCAACCGGCTGTACGTGGCGCTGAAGGAGCAGGTGAAAGCCGCCTACGTGGCGCAGTACTTCTACTTCAAAGACGCCAAAGCCTTCACCGACCTGTACCTGCACTATGGCGAGAAGGCGAACTTCCTGCGCACGCCGTTCAGCCCGTTCTGGCTGGCGCGGCTGCAGGCCTACGACGAGCTGCTCGGGCAGATGGCCGGGCAGGCCCACGCCGCCGGCGTACCGCTGGTGCTGGTGTACGTGCCGCAGCGGGCCCAGGCGGCGATGATCAGCGGCACGCCGAGCCCGGCCGGGGTAGACCCGTGGGCGTTCAGCCAGGCGATTGGCGCCATGGCCGCGCGCCACGGCATCGTTTACGTCAATACCAGCGACAGCTTCAGCCAACTGAAGAACGCCGCCGACCTCTACTACCCGGTCGACGGCCACCCTTCCGGCGACGGCCACGCGGTCATCGCCGAAGCCGTGGTGGCGCGCCTGGCCGGTTTGGCCGGCAGCCCGTTCGCCGATTGCGACGCCCCGGCGGTGATCGCCAGCCTGACCCAGAGGGCTACCCCATGAACGTGCCGTCGTTCGAGTTTCTCGGTTTTGCCGCCGTGGCCGCGCTGTTGTTCAACCTGGTGCGGCGGGTGGGTTACCGCCAGGTGGTGCTGTTGGCCACCAACCTGGTGTTTTTCGCCAGCCTGATGCACGGCTGGGTGGCCTGCGTGCCGTTCCTGGCGTTCCTGTTGCTCGGTTACGGCCTGCTGCGCGCCTGCCAGGCCCGCGCCGGGCAAAGCCAACGCGGGCTGCTGGCCGGCGCGGTGGTGCTGATCATCCTGGTGTTTGCCTGGCTGAAAAAATACGGGTTCTTTCCGCCCGGGGTGTTTCTGGACTTCCCCTACGCCACGGTGGGCCTGAGCTATGTGTTCTTCCGCGTGCTGCACTTGGTGATCGACGCCGGCGGCGGAGTGCTGCCGGCGATTACCCCGCTGGGGTACATCAACTACACGCTGAACTTCACCGCGTTGATTTCCGGGCCGATCCAGCGCTACGCCGACTACAAAACCCAGGCCGACAGCGTGGCGCGGCCGGATGTGATCAACGCCGGGCGCGCCATCGAGCGGATCTGCATCGGGTTTTTCAAGGTGTTCCTGCTCTCGCACCTGCTGCATGACCTGCAAGGCAGCGCCCTGGGTTTGTTGCCCGAGGCGCTTGGGCTGTGGAGCACGGTGCTGGCCGGGGTGCTGGTGGCGGCCAGCTACCCGTTGTTCCTGTACTGCAACTTCTCCGGCTACACCGACGTGGTGATCGGCGTGGGGTACTTTTTCGGCCTGCGCCTGCCGGAGAACTTCAACAACCCGTTCATTGCCGAGAACTTCATCAGCTTCTGGGGCCGTTGGCACATGTCGCTGTCGAACTGGCTGAAAACCTACGTGTACAACACCTTGCTGATGCGCCTGATGGAGCGCTTTCCGGCACGCGGCATCGAGCCGTTTCTCGGCGTGCTGGCGTTTTTCGTGACGTTCTTTCTGGTGGGCATCTGGCACGGGCAAACCTCGGAGTTCGTGATGTTCGGCTTACTCCAGGGCGGCGGCGTGGCGCTGAACAAGCTGTACCAGATTCAAATGGCCCAGCGCTTGGGCAAAAAACAGTACAAGGCGCTGTGCGCCAGGCCGCTGTACACCGCCGCCTGCCGCGGGCTGACCTTCGCCTGGTTCGCCTTCACGTTGTTCTGGTTCTGGGCCAGTTGGGCGCAGATCGAGGCGTTCTACAGCGCCCTGGGCTGGGCCGGCGCGGTGCTGGTGTGGGCGGTGGTGTGGCTGGGCGCGGCACTTCTGATCGAGGCGGTGCGGCGGTTGTGGGCGGGGCTGCTGTTGCTCAAGGCCGGCGATGCGCCGCTGGCCACCTCGCGCTACACCCGCACCGTGAGCATGACGCTGGTGGCGGCGCTGACCACGGTGTTCATCCTGCTGGCCAGCTCACCCGCGCCAGACATTGTGTATAAAACCTTTTAGGGCCCATCGCCCGGCACAGCCGGAGTGCCGGACCACGGCCTCCCACCAGATGTGTAGCGTCCCGTAAATCAATGACCCTACAGAACCCGTGGGAGGCCGGCTGTGCCGGGCGAAGGGCCCTGAAGCCTTGCCAACGGGACAACCCCCTGCAGCGATCAGCCTTGCCGGCCCCATCGCTTCAAAACCCCAACACCTTCCCCACCACCTTGGCCGCCATCCGCGCCTGGCGCGCCTGCCCCTCGGCGCTCAGGTGCACCTGGTCGCTGGCGAAGTACGGCGGCGGGTACAGCCCGCTCTGGCCGCTGAAGGCCGCTTCGCTGGCCCAGTCGAGCACCGCGTCGCAGCCCTTCAGCGGCGCCCGCAGCGCCGCGTTCACCTCCAGCACCACGCGGTTGGTGGCGCTCGGCGCGCTACGGATCACATCCGCCACGCACACCACCTTGGCCCCGGCGGCATGGGCCAGGGCGGCGCCACGCCGGTAGGTGGCGAGGATCGCCGCGGCGCTGTCGCCGTACTGCTGGTCGTTGTAGCCGCCCTGGAGGATCACCAGCTTGTTCGGGCTGTTCGAGGCCGCCAGGTTCGGCAGCGCGTATTGCTCCCAGCGCTCTACCGCGGCGGCCAGGCGCCCGCCATAGCTGGCAGCATTGACCAGTTGCAGGTCAGCCCGGCCCAACTGGCTGAGCATCTGCGCCGGCCAGCCTTGCTGGAACGGCGCGCCGCTGCCGTCTGAGTGGCTGTCGCCCAGCACCACGATCACCCCGCCACTGGGCGGCGCCAGGCCAAAGCTCTGCGCCAGCGATTCAGCCAATGCCGCGCGGGTGGCGGCGTCCAGTGGCCAGGGCACGATGATCGCCGCGCTCATGTTGACCAACCCCGAGCGGTTGAAGCCGCTTTGCCCCAATGCCCCCCCGCGCAAGTGCGCGCCATTGCCGCCACTGGCGCTGCGGTGGGTGCCGAGCATGTCGATGGCCTTGCCCTGTTCATCGGCGCTGCAGATGATCACCGCCGGGGTTTCGGTGGGCACCGTCGCCGCGTAAACGTTGTCGCCACCGCCCTCGCAGGCGGTGGGCTGGGTGTTATGGCGGGCAAAGCCCAGCCCGGCGTTCTTCCCCGCCATCGCCCCCACGGTGATGAACCCCACCGGCGCAAAGGCCGAGGTGGCTTCGGCCAGCGCCGCCAGGGTGAAGCGGTTGGCGTCCAGCGCCACCCCCATCGGCAAGCGCAAAAAGGTATCGGCCGGGTCCCATTCACCGGCGCCGGCGTGGGCGTCGAACAACAGCGCCCGGCTGTTGCCGTGCAGGCGGGTGCCGGCCAGCACCGGGCGTTTACCGGCCACCGGTTGGGTGGCGTCGTTGCCGCCGCCGCCCTGGTCGTGCCAGGCCTCCACCCGGGGCGCTACGCCGCTGTCGAAACGGGCATAGCCTTGCAGGGTGGCCGGTGGCGCGGTGTAGCGGTCGAGGCTGGCGCTGTCGAGGCTGCCATCGGGCAAAAAACCGATGGCCATGCCCGGCTCATTGGCGCTTCGCCGCACCGTCACGGCCGGGCCGCTGTAGCACTGGCTGAGGCGGCGGGTGCCGTAGCCGGTGGGGGCGAGCAGGGCCAGGCTGAGGGTGGCGCCGCTGCCGCCGCCGGCGTGCACCGGCACGGGTTGGTTCGGGGCGCAGGCATGCATCAGCGGTTGGCGGACAGTCACCGCGGCGATGGCGTTCCCCGTGGTGGTTTGGCTCACCGTGGCGCTGGCGCCGCCAGGCAGGGCGAGGGTGTCACCCACCTGGTAGCCCTGGCCGCCGGCCACCGGGGTGGCGCCGGTCAGGTACAGGCCGATCACGTCCAGTGGCAACGGCGCCGCGCCGGCGCCAGTGGCCAGCAGGGCCGTGCAGAGCAGGGCGGGCACGCGGGGGCTGGGCATAGGCACCTCAGGGCAGGGTGCCGCTAGCAGAGCATTTGCCAGGTGGGTTGTCTACCGCTGCGCTTAGCGCGCCAACGCCGCCCGCGCCGCGTGGAGTTTCTTGTAGCTTTCCACCAGCCGCAGGTGGCGGTCGAGGCCCTCGAGTTTCATGCTCGTCGGCGCCAGGCCGTAGAAGCGCACGCTGCCGTCGATCGAGCCGAACACCGCGTCCATCCGCGGGTTGCCGAACATCCGGCGGAAGTTCACCTCGTAGTCGGCCATCGCCAGGTCGCTGTCGAGCACCACCTCCAGGGCGGCATTCAAGGCCTGGTAGAACAGCCCCCGCTCGGCGGTGTTGTCGTTGAACTGCAAGAACGCCTCGACCAGCTCCTTGGCCGGGTCGTACTGCTTGAGCGCCAGGTTCGCCAGCAGCTTGAGCTCGAGGATGGTCAACTGGCCCCAGGCGGTGTTGTCGTCGAACTCGATGCCGATCAGCGTCTTGATGTCGGAGTATTCGTCCAGCTCGCTTTCTTCCAGGCGTTCGATCAGGTCCTGCAGCGCGTCGTCATCCAGGCGGTGCAGGTTGAGGATGTCTTCGCGGAAAAACAGCGCCTTGTTGGTGTTGTCCCAGATCAGGTCTTCGGCGGGGTAGATTTCCGAATAGCCCGGCACCAGGATGCGGCAGGCCGGCACCCCGAGCTGCTCGTAGGTGGCCATGTACACCTCTTTGCCCAGCCCTTCGAGGATGCCGAACAGGGTGGCGGCTTCCGCGGCGTTGTCGCCGTGGGCGGTGAAGTCCCATTCCACGAACGGGTAGTCGGCCTTGGCGCTGAAGAAGCGCCACGAGACCACGCCGCTGGAGTCGATGAAGTGCTCGACGAAGTTGTTCGGCTCCATCACCGCGTGGCTTTCGAAGGTAGGCTGCGGCAGGTCGTTGAGGCCCTCGAAGCTGCGGCCCTGAAGCAGCTCGGTGAGGCTGCGCTCCAGCGCCACTTCCAGGCTCGGGTGGGCGCCGAACGAGGCGAACACGCCGCCGGTGCGCGGGTTCATCAAGGTCACGCACATCACCGGGAACTGCCCGCCGAGCGAGGCATCCTTGACCAGCACCGGGAAGCCCTGGGCCTCCAGGCCGTCGATGCCGGCCTTGATCCCGGGGTACTTGGCCAGCACCGCCTCGGGCACGTCGGGCAGGGCCAGCTCGCCTTCGAGGATCTCGCGCTTCACCGCCCGCTCGAAAATCTCCGACAGGCACTGCACCTGGGCTTCGGCGAGGGTGTTGCCGGCGCTCATGCCGTTGCTCAGGAACAGGTTCTCGATCAGGTTGGAGGGGAAGTACACCACCTCGCCGTCAGATTGGCGCACGTAGGGCAGGGCGCAGATGCCGCGCTCAAGGTTGCCCGAGTTGGTGTCGAACAGGTGCGAGCCGCGCAGCTCGCCGTCGGCGTTGTAGATGCTCAGGCAATGGGCGTCGAGCAGGCCGGCGGGCAGGGCGTCTTTGCGCCCGGGCTGGAACCACTTCTCGTTGGGGTAGTGCACGAACTCGGCGTTGGCGATGTCTTCGCCCCAGAACTGGTCGTTGTAGAAGAAGTTGCAGTTCAGCCGCTCGATGAACTCGCCCAGCGCCGAGGCCAGGGCGCTTTCCTTGGTCGCGCCCTTGCCGTTGGTGAAGCACATCGGCGAGTGGGCATCGCGGATGTGCAGCGACCACACGTTCGGCACGATGTTGCGCCACGAGGCGATCTCGATCTTCATCCCCAGCCCGGCGAGGATGCCCGACATGTTGGCGATGGTCTGCTCCAGGGGCAGGTCCTTGCCGGCAATGTAGGTGCTGGCGCTACCGGCCAGGGCCGGCAGCAGCAGGGCCTGGGCGTCGGCGTCGAGGTTCTCGACTTCCTCGATCACGAAATCGGGGCCTTCCTGCACCACTTTCTTCACCGTGCAGCGGTCGATGGAGCGGAGGATGCCCAGGCGGTCTTTTTCGGAAATATCGGCAGGTAGCTCGACCTGGATCTTGAAGATCTGCGCGTAGCGGTTTTCCGGGTCGACGATGTTGTTCTGCGACAGGCGGATGTTGTCGGTGGGGATGTTGCGGGTGCTGCAGTACAGCTTGACGAAGTACGCCGCGCACAGCGCCGAGGAGGCCAGGAAATAATCGAACGGGCCAGGTGCCGAACCGTCGCCCTTGTAGCGGATCGGCTGGTCGGCGATGACGGTGAAGTCATCGAACTTGGCTTCCAAGCGAAGGTTGTCGAGAAAGTTGACTTTGATTTCCATGGGGAACGACCACTACCACGCGCAAGACGAAATGGGCGCCATTATCGGGGCTTGCCGGGGGGATGTCTTGTGCTTTTCGGCCGGCGGTGGGCGCGAAGGGCCCTCAACCCTGATCCACCGCCGGAATCACCCTCTCCAACAGCGGGTAGGCCCATTCCACAAACCCACGCACCCGTGGCGCCAGGGCCAGGGCGTGGGGGTACACCCACTGCACCGGCAGGTTCGGCGGCTCGTAGTCGCGCAGCACCCGCACCAGGCTGCCCTCGGCGAGCGCATCGGCCACCTGATAATGCAACAGCCGGGTGACCCCCAGCCCCTGCTCGCAGGCCAGCCGCGCGGCGCGGATCTGGTTGCACACCAGGCGTGGCGCGATCGGCTGGGCGAGGTCTTTGCCGGCCTGGCGAAAATGCCATTGCAGGCCATGGGAAACCTGGCTGATGCAGGCGTGCTCGGCCAGCGCCGCCGGGGTCGGCAGCGGCGCGCTGGCGCGCAGGTAGGCGGGGCTGGCGCAGGTCACCAGGCGGGTGGCGCCCAGCGCCCGCGCAACCATTCCCGAATCGGGCAGGTGGCCGATGCGCAGGGCGCAGTCCAGGCGCTCGTCGAGCAGCGCCACCACCTGGTCGTTCAGGCTCAGCTCGACGCGGATGCCCGGGTGCGCCTTGAGGTATTCATTCACCAAGGGCGCCACGAAGCGCTGGCCGAACTCCACCGGCGCGCCCACTCGCAGCAGCCCACGGGGGGCGCCGTCGTGGGCGCCCAGTTGCTGCTCGATGTCGTCGAATTCGGCCAGGGTGCGGCGGCTGAACGCCAGGTACTGCTCGCCCTCGCTGGTCAGCGCCATGCGCCGGGTACTGCGGTTGAGCAGGCGCACGCCCAGGTGCTGCTCCAACGCCGCCAGCGAGCGCACCAGCGAGGCCACCGCCTGGCCGCTGGCGTTCGCCGCGGCGCTGAGGCTGCCACACTCGACAATGCGAACGAAGTTGGCCATCGCCTTGAGCCTGTCCATGTACACCTGTGTATTTGTGCGGAGGGTGCACAGGTTTTATCAGGTTCGCGGCATAGGTCCAAACCGCGCGGCGGCGGATACTCCTGCCCATGCCTTGCCACAGGAGCCACACTGATGAACAACCCCGCCAACCCGGCCCGGATTCTCGCCTACGACCACATCGGCATTCGCGTCAGCGACGGCCCGCGGGCGATGGCCTTCTACCAGGCCCTGGGCTTTACCGAAAGCGCCCGCTTCAGCGCCCATGAGGCGAATGAAATGCTCAGCCCCGACGGCGTGCGCATCAATCTGATCTTCAACGGCGCGCGGCGGCCCGCCGCCCATAACGTGCTGCTCGACGCCCCGGTGAAGCTGCCCGGCATCACCCACCCGGCGTTCATCGTCGATGACCTGGCCGCCCTGCAAGCCTGGCTCGAGGCCGAGGGCATCACCATCACCGAAGGGCCGCACCCGATCGGGCCACGCCGGGTGGCGCTGTTCATTCGTGACCCAGACGGCAACGTGCTGGAATTCAACCAACTGACCGCGGAGCCCCGCCCATGAAACTGTACGACCTGGAACCTTCGGGTAATTGCTACAAAGTGCGCCTGTTCGCCGGCCTGGCCAACATCGCGCTGGAACGCGTGCCGGTGGACTTTCTCGGCGGCGCCCATAAAAAGCCGCCGTTGATCGAGATGAACCCGCTCGGGCAACTGCCGGTGCTGCAAGACGGCAACCTGGCGCTGCGCGATGCCCAGGCGATTCTGGTGTACCTGGCCGGCACCTACGGCGGCCTGGCCTGGTGGCCCGGCGAGCCACAAGGGCAGGGCGAGGTGATGCAGTGGCTGTCGTTCGCCGCCAACGAAGTGCAGCACGGCCCGAACGCCGCACGGCTGGTCGACAAGTTCGGCGCCGCGCTGGATAAACCCACCACCCTGGCCAAGGCCGCGGCGGCGCTGAAGGTGCTCGACCAGCACCTGGCCAGCCACCCCTGGCTGGCGCTGGGCCGGCCGACCATCGCCGAGTGCGCGGTGTACCCCTACGTGGTGCTGGCGCCAGAGGGGGGTGTAGACCTTGCGCCGTACCCCCATGTGCTGGGCTGGATCGAGCGGGTCAAGGCGTTGCCGGGGTATGTGGCGCAGCCGGTGTAGGCGTTGCGGGCCCTACCCCTGCTGATGCTCCAGCGCATACCGCCGGCAATGTTCCAGGTAGCCCACCTCATGGCTGCCGACCAACTGCACCACGCTGGTCCATAGCCAGGACGGCGCATCCAGGGTGCGGGTGCGGTTGCGTTGCAGCTCTTTGATCCAGCCCAGGCGGGTGGCCAGGTCCATCTGCCGGGCGTGGGCCTGGCCGACCACTTGCGCCAGGTAGCCGGCGGCCGCCATCGCTTCGCGTTGGCTGAGTTCGTCCAGCTCCAGCTTGAGGTCTTGCGGCAGCAGCTCGCGCACGAAGAATGCGTGCTCGAGCATGCGCGCGGCGATCATCCGGTTGCCCAGCCCGGGCGACAACTGCCGCGCCCCCTCGACCACCCGCTTGCCGTTGTCGCGCGGCATCCGCGCGCCAGCCACCCGCGGCGCGGCGGCGGCCACCGCCTGCTTGATGTCGAGCAGGCAGTATTCCACGTCGTCGTCATCACCCACCGCCAGCAGCGCGGCGTAGCGGCGCAAGCCCAATGAGCTGCAGCCCTTGACCCAGTACGCGCAGTCGAGCAGCTCGACGCTGTCGCTTTTGCTGCGGCCCTTGAGCGAGGTCACCAGGGTGTGGATGTGCTCGGTGCCACACAGCTCAGCCACCGCCTGCCGCTCAGCCTTGCTCAGCTGCCAGAAGTGCTTGCCCAGCGGCAGGGTGGGCTGGGTGCCCTCGATGCGCTCGCGGGCCAAGTGCTTCCAGGTGCGCTGCACCGCGCTGCGCATGCCGGCCTTGACCTGCGCCGGGCGCGGCGGGTCGTCCTCGGGGTTGTGCTCGAAGGCCAGTTCATAGCCGCGCATCATTTCTTCCAGCATCCGCGCGGTCGCCACGCCCGGCAGGTCCGAGCCGCGGGCGGCGGTGGCCAGCGACAAGGCCAGGCGCACCAGGTCGTGGGCGGGGTTGCCGACCACGGCCTGGTCGAGGTCGCGGATGTGAATGTCGATGCGGCCCTTGAGGTCGCCGGTGGGGCCGAGGTTACCGGCATGGCAGTCGCCGCAGATCCACACCGCCGGCCCCTGGGGCAGGCGCCGGCCCGGCTGGCTGTGCAGCCATTCGTAAAACTGCACGGTGCTGCCGCGCACGTAGGCGTGGGCGGAACGGGCCATTTTCAGGTTGCGCAGTTGGTTGAGGGGGTCGAGGCGGTCGGCGGGGCGGGGTGTTTTCATGAAAAGGCCTTGGTGGGTGCCTTGGGTGGACCGTTGCGCTGGGTGAATGTTTCAAAGTGTTGCTGGCAGGGGGGCATGTTTAGGTAGGGCGGGCGGATTCCTACAGCAACTTACCTTTTTTCCGAGCCACCTTTGGGAATTGTCTGGCAGACGCCGGCTGGCGGGTTGGAAACAATTCCGGTGACCCATTTCACACGGAGGGTTCACCCATGGCGGATCGCTGCTTGCCCATCCCTTTCTTTATTCCCTGGTGCCGGTGGCGAGGCCGGGCCGCCCGTGAAGCCTCAGAAGCGAGCGCCTTCGGTGGTTTCGCCACGGCGCAGCGTTTCACCACAATTACCGATCCCAGGTGATGGAAGAAGAGCTCTATAAACGCATTAAGGATGCCAACGCCCGGCTGTGCCGTAACGCTGTTCACTTGAGCAATCAGAGCGCTAACTTGAGGATGAAAAGCCCAGGTTTCTCCCGAGGGTTTTACCGAGCGCATGGCCTGAATGGCCTATCGCCCGGCACAGCCGGCCTCCCACGGGTTCTATGCTGCCTCGTAAATCAAGTACTTACACAAATCTGGTGGGAGGCCGGCTGTGCCGGGCGATGGGCCCTGAAGCTCATGCACAAAATCAGCAGAGCTCACAGATTCATCCCTTCTTTAAAGCCGTGAAATTGCTTAATCCGGTCATGCCCCGACCCGCACCACCACCTTGCCAAAATGCCGCCCGCTGGCCAGGTGCTCGAACGCCGCCCGCGCCTCGTCGAAGGCAAACACCCGGTCGATCACCGGGGCGATGCCGGCACTGGCGGTGGCCTGCACGCAGGCCTCGAGCATCGGCCGGTCGCCAACGTTGGTCGAGCGCAGGCTGGCGCCGGCGCCCATCAGTTCGAAGTAATCCAGCGGCGCGCCGGCCTCGCCCAAAAAGCCCACCAGCACCACTTCGCCGTGGAACGCCACCGCTTGCAGCGACTGGCCGATGGTCGCCGGGCCGCCAACCTCGACCACCCGCTCCACACCTTGGCCGGCGGTCAGGGCCTTGACCTGCTCGGCCCAGGCCGGGACCTCGCGGTAGTTGATCACCGCATCGGCCCCCAGCGCCCGCAGGCGTTCGGCCTTGGCCGCCGAAGAGGTGGTGGCGATCACCCGCGCGCCCATCGCCTTGGCGTATTGCAGGGCGAACACCGACACCCCACCGCTGCCCAGGGTCAGTACTGTTTGCCCCGGGCCCACGCCGCTGACGGCGTTCCAGGCGGTCACCGCCGCGCAGGGCAGGGTGGCGCCTTGTTCATCGCTGAGCTCGGCCGGCAGCCGCACCACCGCCTCGCGTGGCACCACCTTGTACTCGGCCAGCCAACCGTCGCGGTCGTAGCCGTAGCTGCCGATGGCCCGCTCGCGGCGTTTCGGCCCACCCAGCCAGCGCGGGTGGAACAGGCCGATCACCCGCTCGCCGGGGGTAAAATCATCAACCTCCTCACCCACTTCCACCACCTCGGCGGCGGCATCGCTGGTGGGAACGGCGCCCTTCAAGCGTGGTTGCAGCAGGCCACCTTCGAGCAGCGCCAGGTCACGGTAATTGAGTGCCACGGCGCGCACCCGCAGCAGCAGTTCGCCGCGTTGTGGGCGTGGGATGGGCGCTTCATGGCGGCGCAGGCCGGCGAGGGTGGGGGTGTCGAAACGGTAGATCTGCATGGGGTGGCTCCTGTTGAAAGGTTCACCTCCAGCCTATTGGTTTTATAAAAATGATAAATGCTCTATATATTGGTTAACTACCAAGAAAAACTTGCCAATGAACCTGCTCAAAGCCATGCAATTGTTTGCCCGAACGGTCGAACTCGGCAGCCTCACCGCCGCCGCCGAAGGCAGTGCCCTGACCCCGACCATGGTCGGCAACCACCTGCGCGCGCTGGAACAGCACCTGGGCATGAAGCTGCTCAACCGCACCACCCGCCAGCAGCACCTGACCGAATTCGGCCAACGCTATTACCAGCGCTGCGTAGACATCCTCGGCCTGGTCGAAGAGGCCAACGGCCTGGCCCTGGCCGCCCGCGCCGAGCCGGTGGGGCGCCTGCGGGTGACCATCCCCCAGGCGTTTGGCCTGGAGCGGCTGATGCCGGCGCTCAAGGATTACCTCGGCCGCTACCCGAAGGTCGACCTGGAGGTGATCTACACCGACCGCCAGGTCGACCTGCTCGAAGAGGGCTTCGAGGCGGCGGTGCGCATTGGTGAGCTGGCCGATGCCCAACTGATCGCCCGCCCGCTGCGGCCGCACACCCTGGCGCTGTGCGCCTCGCCGGCCTACCTGCAGGCCCACGGCTGGCCGCGCCACCCGCAGGCGTTGAGCGAGCACCAGTGCCTGACCTACCTGTATTCCCGCGGCGGCGCCCAGCCTGGGGCATTGGCACTGTGGCACCTGAGCGGCGCCGATGGCGAGCACGCGGTGCAGGTGGCCGGGCGCGTGCGCATGGACAACGGCCCGGCGCTGCGCGAGGCTGCCCTGGCCGACATGGGCATCGCCCTGCTGCCCGCGGTGGTGGTCGAGCACGACATCGCCCAGGGCCGCCTGTGCCGGCTGCTGGAGGACTACCAACTGCCGCAGCGGCCGCTGCATTTGCTCTACCTGCCCGACCGGCTCGGCTCGCCGAAACTGCGCAGCTTCGTGGCGTTCATGCTCGAGCGCTTTGGGCTTGAGGCAGCGTGCTGAAAAAACGCATCAACTTTTTCGTAACATTCTGTAGCAACCTCGGGTCCAGATGTACATGGCAACTGCCATTCATCAAAGGCCCATAACAATGAATACAACACCGCAATACTTATCTGCCTCAACCGAACGCAGCACCCAGTCCGGGGTGGCCTGGGCGGCGATTTTCGCCGGGGCCGCCGGCGCGGCGGCGCTGTCGATGATCCTCCTGTTACTGGGCAGCGGCCTGGGCTTCGCGGCGTCGTCGCCGTGGGCCGACCAGGGTGCCAGCGCCAAAACCCTTGGGGTGGCGACCGTGGTCTGGTTGCTGCTTACGCAAATTCTCGCCTCGGGCCTGGGCGGTTACCTCGCCGGGCGCTTGCGGGTGAAGTGGGCCAGCCTGCATGGCGATGAGGTGTACTTTCGCGACACCGCCCATGGTTTTCTCGCCTGGGCCATCGCCACGCTGGTGACCGCGGCGCTGGTCGGCAGCCTCGCCGGTGGCGTAGCCAGCAGCGCGGCCAAGGCGGGCGGCGCGGTGGCGTCGAGTGCCATGAGCGTGGCGGGTGGCGCGGCGGCGGCCGGTGCCGGTGGCGCCGCTGCCCAGGGCCAGGGCCACTACGGCTATTACGTCGACAAACTGCTGCGCGGCGACAGCACTGCCAGCAACGATGACGCTCAGGCCCCGGCGGCGGCCGGGCGGGTGTTCGCCCAGGCGCTGACTGGCGATGGCCAGCTCGACCCGCAAGACCGCGCCTACCTCGCCGGCCTGGTGGCCCAGCGCACGCAAATGAGCCAGAGCGATGCCGAGCAGCGCGTCGATCAGGTGTACGGCCAAGCCCGCCAGGCGGTCGAAACCGCCAAAACCCAAGCCAAGCAAGCCGCGGATACGGCGGCGCGGCTGGCGGCCCAGCTCACCTTGTGGACCTTCGTCGCGTTGCTGTGCGGGGCGTTTTTCGCCAGCTTTGCCGCGCTGTTCGGCGGCCGCCAGCGTGACCGCGTGCAGTGGCTCGACGCCGCCGGCACTCGGCAGCTTTAACCTTCCCCACCATGCGCCCGGCGCCGCCGGGCCAGGAGATACCCCATGCGTTCCTTACTGTTGTGGTTCCTCGGCGTGCCGATCCCGGTGATCATCCTGATCGCGATCTTCATGCACTAACGCCCGCGTGTTAGCGTGGCGGCATTGTCAAGCCACGCGAGCCGCCCCATGCCCGACCGTGAACCGATCATCCCGCCCAACCAGACATTGCTCAGCGAGCGCGCCGGCTACCTGCCGGCGGTGAAGGTCGGCAACACCCTTTACTGCGCCGGCCAGGTCGGCCGCACCGAGGCGCTGGAGGTGATTGCCGACCCCGAGCAGCAGTTCATCGCCGCCTGGGAAAACCTGCGCAGCGTGCTGGCCGCCGCCGGCGCCGGCTTTGACGAGGTGGTCGACATGACCACCTACCACGTGGCCATGGCCGAGCACATGGCGCTGTTTCGCGAGGTCAAGAACCGCCTGTTTCCCCGTGGCACCTGTGCCTGGACCTGCATCGGCGTGAGCGAGCTGGCCCACCCCGGGCTGCTGGTGGAAATCAAGTGCGTGGCGGTGCTCAGGCCGGCACCCCAAGAATAACGTGGCTGGCCTTGATCACCGCGGTGGCGCTGACCCCCGGCGCCAGGCCGAGCTCTTCCACTGCGTGGCGGGTCACGATGGCGTAGACCTGGCTACCGCCGGGCAGGCCGAGCACCACCTCGGCGTTGACCGCGCCGTCGGTCACGCTCAGCACTTCACCGGCCAGGCAGTTGCGCGCCGACAGGCGGATGCCGGCGGCGTCGGTCATCAGCATCACCCAGGGCGCCTTGACCAGCGCCACCGCGTCCACCCCCGGCGCCAGGCCGAGGCTGTTGGCGCTCTCCAGCGTGACCACCGCCACCAACGGTTGGCCGCCGGGCAGTTCAAGAATGACCTCGGTGTTGACCGCGCCGGGGCGCAGTGCCTTGACCTTGCCGTGGAAGATATTGCGGGCGCTGACTTTCATGCTGAGGGTCCTTGTGTTTAGGTGCTGGCCAATCCTCCCAGCCTAGCCAAAAGCGTTATCCCCATACCACCCTAGCGCCGCCCACCCAGGTTCAGCGCCGCCACGCTGGCGAGAATCACCGCTGCGCCGATCAGCACCGCCAGCCCTGGCCGTTCCCCCAGCAGCCACTGGGCGATGGCGATTGCCGCCAGCGGCGTAAGGTACAGGCTGATCGACGCCCGGCTGACCTCCACCCGCGCCAGCACATAGGCCCAGGCCAGGTACGCCAGCGAGCTGGGCCCCAGGCCCAGCACCAGCACCGCTAGGTTGGCCCGTGCCGGCGCCTGCGCGACCTGCGCCGCCAGCCCAGGCAGAAACACCAGCAGCAGCGCGGTGCCGAACCACACCGTGTAGCACACCATCGTCAGCCCGCTGTAGCGCTGGGCGTGGCGTTGCTGCAGGGCGAAGTACACCGCCCATGACAGCGCCGCCAGCAGCACCAACAGCCCGTAAGCGTTCACCTCGGCCAGGCGCTGGCCGCCGCTGACCACGATCAGCGCACCGGCCAGCCCCAGGCCCACGCAGGCCCAGCGCCAGGCGCTGACCCGCTGGCCGAAAACGAAGTGCGCGAGCAGCGCGCTGAACAGCGGCGTGGATTGCGCCAGCACGCTGGAGGCCGCCGCGCTGACCCCTTGCTGGCCGGCGTTGATTGCCACGTGGTGCAGGGTGACCGCGAAAAACCCCAGCGCCACCAGCAGCGGCACATCGCGCCAGCGCGGCAAGGCGATGCCCTTGGCCAGGGCGATCACCGCCATGAACGCCGAGGCCAGCAAGAACCGCAGCAGTGCCAGGTGGAACGGGTCGTAGGCCTGCAGGCCTTGGCGAATGCCGGTGGGCGAGTAGCCCCAGCAGAGGATCACGAACGCCGTGGCAAGGGCGATTTTCAGGCGCGGCGAGGCCGGCGCCTGGGCGCGGGCGGCAAGGGTATTCATCGGGGCGGGCCATACAGGCGGTGGGCTGGCCTTTAGTATTCTGGCGCGGCTATGATCATCACAAGCGAACAATAATGATGTAACCATTCACTTTGGGTGAGGCTATGGAGCTGCAGCAAATCCGCCTGTTCAAGGCCGTGTGCGACACCGGCAGCATCGCCCGCGCCGCTGAGGCGCAGCACTGCGTGCCGTCGAACGTGACCGCGCGGCTCAAGGCGCTGGAGGCCGACCTCGGCGTGGGCTTGTTCTTCCGCCAGGGCCGCGGCCTGCGCCTGAGCCCGGCGGGGGAAATCTTCCGTGACTACGCCGGGCGCCTGCTCAGCCTGGCCGACGAAGCCCGCCGCGCAGTGCACCCCAACGCCGAGCCGGCCGGGCCGCTGCGCATCGGCGCGATTGAGTCGTCGGCCACTTCGCGGTTGCCGCGCTTGCTCGCGGCGTTCCACGCGCGCTACCCGCAGGTGCAACTGGAACTGACCACCGGCACCGGCACCCAACTGCTCGACGCCGTGGCCCAGCGCCGCCTCGACGGCGCCATCGTGGCGATCGATGTCGAGCGCGCGGCGCTGCGGCGGATGGTGATCTACCGCGAAAGCCTGGTGCTGATCGCCGCCGAATCCCTCGGCCCGCTGCGCAGCGCCGCCGACCTTGCCGGCAAGTCGATCTTCATGTGGCCCGAAGGCTGCCCCTATCGCGCCGCGCTGGAACGCTGGCTGGCGGCCGCGGGGCAGGCGCAGCCGATCATCAGCCTGGCCAGCTACGGCACCATCGTCGGCTGCGTCAGCGCCGGCGCCGGGGTGGCGCTGGTGCCGCGTGGAGTGTACGAGCAGTACCGGCAGGGCGCCGGCTGGGTGGGCTATGAGTTCGCCGAACTGGCCAGCATCGACAACCTGTTCTATTGGCAGGAGGCGGTGCGGCACCACCCGGCGCGGGAGGCGTTTCTGGAGATGTTGGGGGGGATGATGGGGTAGGGCTTCAGGGCCCTTCGCCCGGCACAGCCGGCCTCCCACCAGATTTGTATAAGCCATTGATTTACGTAGCAATAAACAACCCGTGGGAGGCCGGCTGTGCCGGGCGATGGGCCCTCAACCCCCATGCAACGCATGGTAAGCGCGGTCCAGGTACAACAACCCCGGCGCCGCGGTATCGCTGTGGATCGCCACCACCTGGCACAGCAGCACATCGTGGGTGCCCACCGCGGTGCGTTCGGTGATCTGGCAGTCGAAGTGGGCGATGGCCCCTTCGAGCACCGGCGCGCCGGTTTCCAGAGTGCTCCAGGTGCCGGCGGCGAAGCGCTCGGCCATCGGTGTTTTGCCGCCGAAGGTGTTGGAAATGCCCGCCTGGCCACCGGCCAGAGTGTTCACGCACAGCACCCCGTTGGCCACCACCGCCGGGTAGGCCGAGGCGTTGCGGTTCAGGCACACGATCAGCGTGGGTGGGCTGTCGGTCACGCTGCACACCGCGGTGGCGGTAAAGCCGGCGCGCCCGCCGGGGCCGTCGCTGGTGACCACGTGCACCGCGGCGCCGAGGCGGGCCATGGCATCGCGAAAGGAAGTGAGGGTCACCGCGGCCGGTGTGTGCAACGCGTCAGTCATGGTCAGCTAGCCTGCTTGGGAGTGGGGCGGAGAAGTTCAGACAACGAGAACAGGGCGCACACCACCAGCAGCACCACCACCGAGGCCGCGGCCAGGGTTGGGGTCACCTGCAGCAGGATGGAGTCCCACATCTGCTTGGGCAGGGTGGTTTTCAGGCCACCGCCCACGAACATCGCCACGGTCAGTTCTTCGAACGACTGCAAAAAGGCCGTGACCATCGCGGTCAGCGCGCCGGCTTTGATCAGCGGCAGGGTAATGCGGCCGAACACGCGCCAGGGCGCGGCACCGAGGGTAGCCGCGGCTTGGTCCAGGCGCCAGTCGTAATGCTTGAAGGTGGCCAGCATCACCACAAAGGCCATCGGCAGCGCGATCACCGTATGGCCGATGATGATCCCCAGGTTGCTGGCGATCAGCCCCAGGTCGGCGAACAGGTAGAACAACGACACCGAGATCACGATCGGCGGGATGATCATCGGTAGCATGAACAACAGGAACGCCAGGCCACCCCAGCGGCTTTGCCCACGGGCCAGGCCCAGTGCCGCCAGCACCGCGACCGGGGTGGTGAACAGCGCTACCGCCAGGCCGATGCCGAACGAGCGCAGGGTCGCGCCCAGCCACAGTGGCGAGCTGAAGTATTCGGCGAACCACTTCAGGCTCAGGCCCTGGGGCGGGAAGCTCAAAAAGCTCGAGGCGGTGAAGGCCATCGGCACGAAGGCCAGGATCGGCACCACCAGCAAGGCCAGCAGCAGCCAGGCGTAGGCCGGCAGCAACACGCCGCAACGGCGCAGCCCTGGCAGGTGGCCGAGGCGCTCGAAGCCATCGCCCAGGCGCGCCACCAGGCCCAGCCCCAGGCGCCGCAACCGGCCCGGGCGCCGGCGGCTGCTGGCGCTGTCGCCGGCCAGGGTGGTCAGGCCGAAGGTGCGGTCGTAGACAAAACAGCTCACCAGCGCGGCGACCACCAGCATCAGTGAGATCGCCGCGCCCATTTGCCAGTTCTGCAGTTGGTTGATCTGCACGATGATCAACTGGCTGAGCAGCGCGTCGCGGGAATTGCCCAGCAGCGTGGGGGCGATGAAAAACCCCAGCGACGAAACGAACACCAGCAGCCCGGCGGCCGCCACCCCAGGCATCGACAGCGGCAGGTAGATGCGCCAGAAGCGCTGCGCCGCGCCGGCGCCAAGGGTGTCGGCGGCGTTGAGCAGGGTGCGCTCGATGCGGTTCATGATCGGCAGCATCACCACCACCGCCAGCGGCAGCATGGTGTGCACCATCGAAAACACCACCGTCGCCCGCGAGAACAGCAGCTCGCCCGGCTGCAGGCCGAGGGCGGCGAGCACATCGTTGACCACCCCGGTGCGGCCGAGAAACACCATCCAGGCGAAGTTCTTCACCAGCGCGCTGGTCCAGAACGGCACCATCACCCACAGCGCCGCCAGGCGCTGGCGGCGCGCCGGCAAGCGCGCCAGCCAGTAGGCCAGCGGGTAGCCCAGTAGCAGGCAGCAGAGGGTGGTTTGCGCGGCCACGCTGAAGGTGGTCTGCAGCGAGCGGGTGTACACCCCGCCGGCAAACACCTTGGCAAAGGCCGCCAGGCTCCAGGCCCCGGTTTGCGGGTGCTTGAGGCTGGTGAGCAGCAGTTCGGCGCTGGGGTACAGCAAGAACGCCAGCAAAAACACCACCCCCGGCAGGGCCAGCCAGCCGGCGCCCAGGCGCACGCGCGCGCGGGGCGCCGTGGCGGCGGTGGGTGGGTGCAACGCCAGGTCGCGCATGGTGTGGCCTCCGGGTGGTTCAGCGAACGTGGCGGTTGGCCGGGCGGGCCAGGCCCAGGTGGTCGCGCAGGGTGCGGCCGGTGTACTCGCGCTTCATCAGCCCACGCGCCTGCAGCAATGGCACCACCTGTTCGACGAAATCCTCCATGCCACCGGGCATGGTGTGGAAGATCATCATGAAGCCATCGGCCGCGCCGGCCTCGAGCCATTCCTGCATGTGGTCGGCCACCTGCGCCGGGGTGCCGCGGAAGGTCACGTTGCCGCGCTCGTAGCTTTGGCACATCTCGCGCAGGGTGAGCTTCTGCTCACGGATCATTGCGGCGATGTGGTCAAAATACGCGCGGTGGAAGTTCGAGGTGGCGGGGATGCGCGCTACCGGGATCGGCTCGTCCAGCGGCAGGTCGGAGAGGTCGGTCTCGAGGTCTTGCGCCAGGCGCATGCGGCCAACGTCCGGGTGGATCAAGCTCTGCAGGTGCTGGTACTTGGCCTCGGCTTCCTCTTCGGTGGCGCCGATCACCACCGACAGCCCGGTGAGGATCTTCAGCTCATCGGGCTGGCGGCCAAAGCGCGCCATGCGGCCCTTGAGGTCGTCATAGAACAGCTTGCCCTTGGCCACGGTCGGGTCCGAGGCGAACACCACCTCGGCGGTGCGCGCGGCGAAGTCTTTGCCGGTTTCCGAGGCGCCGGCCTGGATGATCACCGGCTTGCCCTGGGGTGGGCGGGCGATGTTCAGCGCGCCGTCGAGCTTGAAGTAGCGGCCGTCGTGCTTCACCGGGTGCTGTTTTTCCGGGAGGAAGTTCAAACCGTTGTCACGGTCGTGAACGAAGGCGTCGTCTTCCCAGGTGTCCCACAACTGCTCGACCACCTCGACGAACTCGGCGGCTTTGTCGTAGCGCTCGGCGTGGGGCGGCAGTTTGTCCAGGCCGAAGTTGCGCGCGGCGTAGTCATTGGCGCTGGTGACCACGTTCCAGGCGGCGCGGCCATGGCTGATGTGGTCGAGCGAGGCGAACTGCCGGGCCAGGTTGTAGGGTTCCATGAAACTGGTCGAGGCGGTCGCGCCGAGGCCGATGTGGCGGGTGGCGCCGGCCAGTGCCGAGAGCAGGGTGATCGGCTCGAACACGTTCATGAACATCGGAAAGCGCTTCCAGGCGTACAGGTTCTCGGTACGCGCCGCCGGGGTGTCGGCGATGAAGAAAATATCGAAGCAGCCGCGTTCGGCCAACTGGGCCAGGGCGGTGAAGTGCTCGATGCTGGTGGAGGCATCGTCGCGGGTGCCGGTCTGCAGCCAGGAGGCTGGGTGCGCGCCGGTGCCCTGAACGAGGGTGGCCAGGGCCATGTGCTTGGTGGTCATCGTCTATTCCTGAAAAGCCAGCCGGGTGAGGGGTGGGGCGCTTAGCCCAGCATCCATTCCTGAAAACGCTCGGTCACTTCGTCGTAGTGCTGGCCCCACCAGACCGAGTCGAGCTCGCGCAGGCCCTTGAAGTTTTCTGGTGACGACGGCAGCACCGCGGCGCGCTCGGCGCTCAGGTGTTCGAAGGCGCGGCGGTTGCTCGGGCCGTTGGCGACCAGGCCGGAGTACACCGCTTGTTGCTCGGGGCGCATGCAGAATTCAACGAACTTGCGCGCCAGGTCGGTGCGTGGGGTGCCCAACGGGATCGACCAGCCGTCGACCGAATACAGCCCTTGCCAGAGCATTTTCAGCGGCGTGCCGGCGGCCAGCGCGGCGTAGCCCCGCGCCGACCAGGTGTCGGAGATGTCCACCTCGCCGCTTTGCAGGCTCTGGGTGTTCTGCGCGCCGGCGGTCCACCACAGCGACACCTTGTCGCGGATCTGGTCGAGCTTCTTGAAGGCGCGGTCAACGTCGAGCGGGTAGAGGTCTTGCGGCGCCACGCCATCGGCCAGCAGGGCCATTTCCAGCACGCCCCAGCCGCTTTTGTAGAGGCCGCGGCGGCCAGGGAATTTGCCGGTGTTCCAGTAATCGGCCCAACTGGTCGGTGGGTTGTTGGCGAACACATCGGTGCGGTAGGCCATGACGATGCCGAACACCGAAAACCCCAGCCAGTGCTCGGTGAGCATGCCGGGCAGGATGTCCTGGCCCTGGCTGGCGGCGATGTTCAGGGGTGCCAGGTAGTTCTTCGGCTGGCTGAGGCGGGCGACGTGGTCCTGGGTGACCATGCAGGCGTCCCAGATGAAGCTTTGGGTGTCGACCAGCAGCTTGAACTGGGTGACTGGGTCTGAGTCGTGCACCACGCCGACCACGTGAATGCCGGTTTCTTTTTCGAACGGGTCGTAGAACGCCGTGCGGATGGCGCCGCTGGTGACCCCGCCAACATCCGCCACGGTGATGGTTTCGGCGCCAAAGGCGCGGTTGCCGGTAAACACCGCCGGCGCCAGCGAGGCCGCGGCGGCGATGCCGGCGCCCTTGATCACGCTGCGCCGCGAAAAACGGTTGCTCTCACTCATCCTGGAACCCCTTGCAAACGAAATGGGCGCGGCCACCGGCGGCGGCCGCGTTCAAGCGTGAAGAAAGTGGCTGTGGGGGGTAGGCCAAGCCAGGCCCAAGGTGCTGCCGATCGCCGGGCACGGCAGGTGCGCGGCGTGGTGCACGGTCAAGCGGTTGCCCGAGGCCAGGCGCACGCCCAGGCGCAGCACGGCGCCGGCGTACACCGCTTCGGTCAACTGGCCGTGCACGCTGGCCTGCGCCAGCTCGGTCACGGCCATGTGTTCGGGGCGCACCATCAGCGCGCCGGTTTGCCCAGGCTGGGCGCCGCTGTGGGCGGGCAGGGCCAGTGCGCCGTCGGCGCCATGCAGGCGGCCGCCGGCCTGCACCGTGCCCTCGAACAGGTTCGAGGCGCCAAAAAAGCGCGCCACCGCCAGCGAGCGCGGGCGCTCGTACAGGGCCCGCGGGGTGTCGATCTGCTCGATGCGGCCGTTGTGCATCAGGCAGATGCGGTCTGACAGCGCCAGGGCTTCGTCCTGGTCGTGGGTGACGAAAATGATCGTCGCGCCGGTTTCCCGGTGCAGCCGGCGGATCTCCGCTTGCAGGCTCTCGCGCAGTTGCCGGTCAAGCGCCGACAGCGGCTCGTCCATCAGCACCAGCGAGGGCTGGTACACAAAGCAGCGCGCCAGCGCCACCCGCTGCTGCTGGCCGCCCGACAGCTCGCGCGGGAAGCGCCCGTGCATCGGCCCGAGGCCGACCATCTCCAGCGCCGCGGCAACCCGCTGGTTGATCTCGGCGCGTGGCAGGCGGCGCATCTGCAGGGCGAAGGCGACGTTCTCGGCGACGGTCAGGTGGGGGAACAGCGCGTAGTTCTGGAACACCACGCCAATCCCCCGGGCATGGGCCGGGGCGGCGGTCTGGTCGTGGCCGTCGATGATGATCCGCCCCTGGCTGGGCGGGATCAACCCGCTGATCACTTGCAGCAGCGTGGTTTTGCCCGAGCCGGAGGCGCCGAGCAGGGTCAGCAGTTCGCCGCTGCGCACGTCGAGGTCCAGCGCGTGCAGGGCGGTCATCGCGCCATAGCGCTTGCCCAGGCCCTCGGCGCGCAGTTTGATCGGCGCCTCGCTGGCGGGGTGCTCGGGGGCGGTGGCTGTGTTCACGACGGTCTCCAGTCACATAGCAGGGCGCGGTGCGCCAGGCTGGTGCGGGCGGCTGCACTGAGGTGGTGCAGGCCTGCCGGGGCGGCTGAGCGGGATACTGCGGCGCGGTTGCGCGTGGGGTAAAACAGCTTTTGCCTGCCTTTTGCCTCAGAAAACCCGATGCTAGGCCGCTTGGCCGCCGCGTTAGCCTCGCCGGCCCGCCGCCGGTCAGCCCTGGCGGCGCCTGGCCAGCACCCGGCATGGTCCATGCACAGGCACTGGCCTGCCTTGTAGATTCTGGAGAACCCTATGCTTTCTCGTATTACCCAGCGCCAGCTCGAGTACTTCGTGGCCTGCGCCGAGGTGGGTAGCATCATCGGCGCGGCCGAACGCATTCACGTGTCGGCGCCGTCGATCTCGGCGGCGATCATGCACATCGAAGCCGAGCTGGGCGTGCAACTGCTGGTGCGCCACCACGCCCAGGGCGTGTCGCTGACCGCCGTGGGGCGGCTGGTGGTGGAGGAAGCCAAGCTGATCCTGGCGCAGATGAGCAACCTCTATACGGTCGCCTCAGCCTCGCTGAACACCGTGCGCGGGCCACTGCGGGTGGGCTGCATGGAGTCGCTGGCGCCGATGATCACCCCGGAGCTGGTGTTCGGCTTTGCCCGCGCCTTCCCCGGCGCGCGGGTGACCCAGTTCGAAGGCCACCATGAGCAGTTGCTGGAAAAACTGCGCGGCGCCGAGCTGGACATCGCCCTGACCTACGACCTCACCACCAGCGCCGACATCGCCTTTACGCCGCTGGCGCAGCTGCCGCCGATGGTGATCGTGGGCGAGCACCACCCCTTGGCGCACCTGCCGGCGGTGACCCTGCAAGACCTCGCCAGCGAGCCGATGGTGCTGCTCGACATGCCCTGGAGCAGTGAGTACTTCCTGAGCCTGTTCCACCAGCAGGGCATCACCCCGAACGTGGTGATGCGCTCGGCGCACCTGGAGGTGGTGCGTTCGATGGTGGCCAACGGGGTGGGGTTTTCGATTGCCAACGTGCGGCCCAAGGCCAACCTGTCGCAAGACGGCAAGCGCTTGATCCGCCTGCGCTTGGCCGGCAACCACCGGCCGATGCGGCTGGGCTACGCCACCGCGGCCAGCGTGCAGATGTCGCGGGTGGTCAGTGCCTTTGCCGAACGCTGCCGGATGTTCGTCAGCGACCAGTACATCCCCGGCATGGCCGCGCCGAGCTTTTATGACCCGCGGGTGGTGGAGGCGAAAGTGGCGCAGGTGTCGTAGGGCCCTTCGCCCGGCACAGCCGGCCTCTCATCAAACAAAAAATATCCCCTTGTTTTTTAAAAGAAAAAATCAAGCAGCCCTCACCAGTTCCATCCCCAACT
>NZ_JBIBKC010000021.1:0-56027 GCF_042958985.1 Pseudomonas sp. NPDC007930 | reverse complement strand
AGCGCTGCGCTGGCACCTGCGCACGGAGTTGGGCGAGGGGCCGTTGGCGTTGCTCAAGCTGAGGAATTTTACGTTGCCGAAGCAGGTGTTGCTGGCGGATGACTTGGCGCCGGGGCGCAAGGGTAAGGCTACGTAGCGGCGGCCGGCCCTTCGCCCCGCTGTGGCGTAATGCTGTTCATTTAAGCCATTTCACGGCTTCAAGGAGGGGAGCAATCTGTGAGCTCTGCTGATTTTGTGCATGAGCTTCGGGGCCCATCGCCCGGCACTCCGGCTGTGCCGGGCGATGGGCCGTAAACCTCACCCCGGCATGCAATCCATGTTCACCGCCCGGCTCACCACCTTGCCCTGGTCATTCTTCAACACCGCCGTCACCTGGTCACCCAGGCTGCTTTCGTCGATGGTGTAGTGGTGGCCGGCCTTGAACCCGCTGTACTTGAAGTCGGCGTAGCAGTCTTGGTCTTCATCGTTGTAACCCTCCTGCTCGATCAACACTGCCAGGTCATGGTTGCCTGGCTTGAGTTCGAAGTAGCGCGCGTCCGCGGTGGTATGCCCATCGACCTTCTCGCCCAGCACCTGGTCGAGGGTGGTGGTTTCCGCCACCTTGACGAAGGCATCGCCGGCCGGCGGGTTCGGCAGGGGCGTGGCGCAGGCGCTGAGCAGGCCGCACAGCAGCAGGGTGGGGGTCAGTGTGCGCAGGGTGGTGAGTGTCATGGTGCGGGCCTCGAAAGTAAGCGAAGTGGACGTGGCGCTACGGTGCGCCGCCGGCCACCCCAGGCCAAGTGAAGCCGCCTGAAACCGCTTTCACCGTTTGCGTAAATGATCTTTCACCGCGCTGAAAGGTTCGTGTTAGAGCGCTTGGCGGATGCTGCGGGGCTTCGCATAAGGGAGCCTTTCGCCATGCTTGGTCTGGTCCGTACCGCCTTGCACAAACCCTATACCTTCGCCGTGTTGGCGCTGTTGATCTGCCTGGTCGGCCCACTGGCCGCGCTGCGTACCCCCACCGACGTGTACCCCGACATCGGCATCCCGGTGGTGGCCGTGGTGTGGCAGTACACCGGGCTGTCGCCCGAGCAGATGGCCGGGCGGGTGATCTACCCCTACGAGCGTGCGCTGAGCACCACGGTCAACGACATCGAACATGTGGAGTCGCAGTCGCTGCCGGGCATGGGCATCGTCAAGGTGTTCTTCCAGCCGAGCGTGGACATTCGCACCGCCAACGCCCAGGTCACGGCGATCTCGCAAACCGTGCTCAAGCAGATGCCTCCGGGCATCACCCCGCCGTTGATCCTCAACTACAGCGCCTCGACGGTGCCGATCCTGCAGATGGCGTTTTCCAGCCCGACGCTGTCGGAGGCGCGTATCCGCGACCTGGTGCAGAACGCCGTGCGCCTGCCGCTGACCGCCGTGCCGGGGCTGGCCATGCCTACGCCGATGGGTGGCAAGCAGCGGCAGATCACCCTCGACCTCGACCCCCAGGCGCTGGCCGCCAAGGGCTTGTCGGCGCAGGACGTGGGCAACGCCCTGGCCGCGCAAAACCAGATCGTACCGGTGGGGACCGCCAAGTTCGGCGGCGATGAGTACACCATTTTGCTCAACAACAGCCCCACGGCCATCGACGAGCTCAACAGCCTGCCGATCAAGACCGTCGACGGCGCAGTGGTGACCATCGGCCAGGTGGCCCACGTGCGTGACGGCTCGCCGCCGCAAACCAACATCGTGCGGGTCGATGGCCACCGCGCGGTGCTGATGCCGGCGCTGAAGAACGGCAACACCTCGACCCTGGCGGTGATCGGCGCCATACGCGGGATGTTCCCGCGCATCGACGAGGCGCTGCCGCCGGCACTGAAAACCTCGTTCCTCGGCGATGCCTCGGTGTCCGTCAAGGCGTCGGTGGGCAGCGTGGCCCGTGAGGGCATCATTGCCGCGTTGCTGACCAGCGCGATGATCCTGTTGTTTCTCGGCAGTTGGCGCTCCACGCTGATCATCGCCGCGTCCATTCCGCTGGCGGTGCTCTCGGCGCTCGGTTTGCTGGCGCTGAGCGGGCAAACCCTGAACGTGATGACCCTGGGTGGCCTGGCGCTGGCGGTGGGCATTCTGGTCGACGACGCCACGGTGACCATCGAGAACATCAACTGGCACCTGGAGCAGGGCAAGGGCGTGCGCGCGGCGATCCTTGACGGCGCCCGGCAGATCGTCGGCCCGGCGTTCGTCTCGCTGCTGTGCATCTGCATCGTGTTCGTGCCGATGTTCATGCTGCAGGGCATCGCCGGCTACCTGTTCCGGCCGATGGCGCTGGCGGTGATCTTCGCCATGGGCAGCTCGTTCCTGCTCTCGCGCACCCTGGTGCCGACCTTGGCCCAGGCGCTGCTCAAGCCCCATGTGACCGAAGGCGGCGCCGGCCACCACCCGGAAAACCGTTACCTCAACCACCACGAAGGCGACCGCCAGGGCCCGGCCCATGGCCGCCTGGCCAGCGCGCTGCTGGCCTTCCAGCAGGGTTTCGAGGCGCGCTTCTCGCGCCTGCGCGATGCCTACCACCGCCTGCTGGGCGTGGCCGTGGCGCGCCGCGCGGTGTTTTTGCCGGGCTTTTTGCTGGCGGTGCTGGCCTCGTTTGCCTTGCTGCCGAGCCTGGGCGAGGACTTTTTCCCGGCCGTGGACGCTGGGGCGATGGCGCTGCACGTGAGCCTGCCCGAGGGCACCCGCATCGAAGAGAGCGCGGCGGCCTTCGACCGGATCGAGGCGCGTATTCGCCAAGTGATCCCGCCGGCCGAACTGGGCGATGTAATCGACAACATCGGCATCCCGCTGTCGGGCATCGACGTGGCCTACAGCAACAGTGGCACCACCGGCCCGCAGGACGGCGACATCAGCCTCAGCCTGAACCCCGGCCACAGCCCGACTGCGGCCTGGATGCAGCGCCTGCGCGAGGTTTTGCCGCGCAGTTTCCCGGGCACCACGTTCTCGTTCCTGCCGGCCGACACCAGCAGCCAGATCCTCAACTTCGGCGCGCCGGCGCCGCTGGACGTGAAAATCGCCGGGCCCGATGACGCCGCCAACCGCGCCTACGCCGCCGCCTTGCAGCGCCGCCTGGCGGCAGTGCCAGGGCTGGTCGACCTGCACCTGCAGCAGCGCAACGGCTACCCGACCTTCAACGTCAACGTGAACCGCCAACTCGCCGACGGCCTGGGCATCACCGAAAAAGACGTGACCAACGCCATGGTCGCCTCGCTGGCTGGCAGCGGCCAGGTGGCGCCCACCTACTGGCTGAACCCGGCCAATGGCATCAGCTATTCGATCGTCGCCGCCACCCCGCAGTACCGCATGGGCAGCCTGGCCCAGCTCGAGGCGCTGCCGATCACCGGCAGCGACGGCCGCGCGGTGACCCTCGGCAGCATCGCGCGGATCGTGCGCAGCCAAAGCCCGGCGGTGGTCAGCCACTACAACATCCAGCCCACCCTGGACCTCTACGCCAACGTGCAGGGGCGCGACCTCGGTGCGGTGGCCAACGGCGTACAACAGGCCATCGATGCCATGGCCGGGCAACGGCCCAAGGGCGCCAGCGTGACCCTGCACGGGCAGATCAGCGCCTTGCATGAGGCCTTCAGCGGCCTCGGCCTGGGGCTGCTGGGGGCGGTGCTGCTGATTTACCTGCTGACCGTGGTGAACTTCCAGTCGTGGCTCGACCCGTTGGTGATCATCAGCGCCTTGCCGGCGGGCCTGGCCGGGATCACCTGGATGCTGTTTTTGTCGGGCACCCCGTTGTCGGTGCCGGCGTTGACCGGGGCGATCCTGTGCATGGGCGTGGCCACCGCCAACTCGATCCTGGTGGTGAGCTTTTGCCGCGAGCGCCTGGCCGCCCACGGCGATGCCTTCAAGGCCGCGCTGGAGGCCGGCTACACCCGGTTCCGCCCGGTCTGCATGACCGCCCTGGCGATGATCATCGGCATGCTGCCGCTGGCGCTGTCGGCCGAACAGAACGCCCCCCTGGGCCGCGCGGTGATCGGCGGCCTGCTGCTGGCCACGCTGGCCACGCTGTTGTTCGTGCCGGCGCTGTTCAGCCGGGTGCACGGCCGCCACCAACCCCATTCCCGTTCCGTTGGAGACACCGCCCATGCCCACTAACACCCTTTCTCGGCGCAGCCTGCTGTGGCTGGCCGGCGGCTTGAGCCTTGCCGCCGTGCTGGTCGCCAGCGGCCTGCATGCCCGCGCCGCCCAGGCCCAGGCGGTGGCCGCCTGGGGCGTGCGCCAGGCCACCCCGACGGTAAGCGTGATCCAGCCCAGCCAGGGCCAGGGCAGCGAGCCGCTGCAACTGCCCGCGCGCCTCGAAGCCTGGGCGCGGGCGCCGATCCATGCGCGGGTCAGTGGCTACCTGAAAAGCTGGAACACCGACATCGGCAGCACGGTCAGCGCCGGGCAGGTGCTGGCCACTATCGACAGCCCCGACCTCGACCAGCAACTGGCCCAGGCCCACGCGCGCTGGCTGCAAAGCCAGGCCACCGCGCGCCAGGCGCGGCTCACCGCGCAGCGCTGGGCGCATTTGCTCGATACCCACGCCGTGGCCCGCCAGGACGCCGACCAGAAGGCCGCCGACGCCAGCGCCGCCGAGGCCACCGAGCAGGCCGCCCGCGCCGACTGGCAACGCCTGCGGGACCTGGCCAACTACAAAACCCTGCGCGCGCCGTTCGCCGGCACCGTGACCGCGCGCAACACCGACGTTGGCCAGTTGATCCAGGCCGGCAACGACCAGGGCCCGGCGCTGTTCGAGGTGGCCGACACCCATAGCCTGCGCCTGTACGTGCCAGTGCCGCAAGCCGCCGCCGGGGCGCTGCACCCGGGCGTGCACGCCACCCTGCGGGTGCCGGAGCACCCCGGGCGCAGTTTCGACGCCGTGTTGCTCGGCGACTCCGCCCAGGTGGACGCGAAATCCGGCACGTTGCTGGCGCAGTTCGCCGCCGGCAACCCCGACGGCGCGCTGCTGCCGGGCGACTACGCCGAAGCCACGCTCAATGTGCCGCCCACCGGCGCCGGCCTGAGCATCCCGGCCAGTGCGTTGATCTTCCGCGGCGCCGGTACCCAGGTGGCGCTGCTCGACGGCCACCAGCGGGTGCACCTGCAACCGGTGCACATCGGCCAGGACCGCGGCGCCACGCTGTACATCGACCAGGGCTTGAAGCCCGGCGACCAGGTGATCGACAACCCGCCCGACGCCCTCGGCGAGCATGACCGCGTAGTGCCGGCAAAAGAGGAGGGCAGCCATGCTTAAGCCCCTGGCCTTGTTGATCAGCCTGGCCGCCCTCGGCGGCTGTTCGCTGGCGCCGGCTTACCAGGCGCCGCCCGTGGCCCTGCCGGCGCACTACAGCGCCGGCCCCTGGCAGCCGGCGCAACCGGCCGATGGCCTGCCCAGCCAGTGGTGGCAAGGCTTTGCCGACCCGCAGTTGGATGGCCTGGAGCAGCGCCTGCTGGCCGCCAACCCGACCCTCGCCGCCGCCGTGGCCCACAACGACGCCGCCCAGGCCTACGCCGCCGGCCTGCATGGCAGCCTCTGGCCGCAACTGGGCGCCGCCGGCAGCGCCGTGCGCCAGCGCCAGTCCGACCGCAAACCGCTGCGCGGCACTGCCCAGCCGGATGAATACAACACCGATACCGTGGGGCTGAACCTCAGCTTCGACCTTGATCTCTGGGGCCGCCTGCGCAACCAGGTGGCCGCCGGCGACGCCCAGGCCAACGCCTCGGCCGACGACCTCGCCGCCGCCCGCCTGGCCCTGCAGGCGCAACTGGCGCAGTTGTACTGGAATGCTCAGGGCTTGGCCCGGCAAGGCCAGGTGGTGGCCCAGGCACTCGCGGCCTACCGGCAGGCGCTGAAGCTGACCCAGCAGCGTTATCAGGGCCTGATCGCCAGCCAGTTGGACGTAGCCCGCGCGCAAACCCAATTGGCCGACGCCCAGGCCCAGGCCGCTGACCTCACCCGCCAGCAGGCCCTGGCGCGCAACGCCATCGCCGAACTGGTAGGCGCGCCGGCCAGTGGCTTCAGCCTGGGCCCGGCCAGCGCCAGTGCGCTGCCGCAGCTGCCGGCCAGCCTGCCGAGCCGCTTGCTGCAACGGCGGCCCGACATCGCCGCCGCCGAACGCCGTGTGTATGCCGCCAACGCCGGCATCGGCGTGGCGCGCGCGGCGTTCTACCCGGATTTCAGCCTGGGTGGGCTGGCCGGCGGGCAAACCGCTGGCAGCGGCAACCTGCTGGCGGCCGGCAACCGCATCTGGGCGCTGGGCCCGCAATTTACCTTGCCGCTGTTCGACGGTGGCGCGCGCAACGCCGCCGAGCGTGCTGCCCGCGCGGAATTCAGCGCCGCCAGCGCGCAGTACCGCGGCCAGGTGCTCAAGGCGGTGCGCGAGGTGGAAGATGCCCTGGCCAACCTGCGCGGCTGGCAACAGCAAGCCGAAGACGAACGCCACGCGGCGGCGGCCGGCCAGCAGGCCCTGGCCCTGGCCAACAGCAGTTACGCCGTGGGCACCGCCAGTGGCCTCGACGTGGTCACCGCGCAAACCGCGGCCCTGCAGGCCCAGCGGCAGTTGGAAGCGGCACGCAGCCAAGGCTTGCAGGCCAGCGTGCAGTTGATGGCGGCGCTGGGTGGGGGGTGGCGGCAGTAGCGCCTGGGAGGGCCCATCGCCCGGCACAGCCGGAGTGCCGGACCACGGCCTCCCACCAGTTTTGTGTAAGCCATTAATTTAATGGCAATACAGAACCCGTAGGAGGCCGGCTGTGCCGTAATGCTGTTCACTTAAGCAATCAGAGCGCTAAATCGGGTGTTAAAAAGCCCTGATTTCTTCAAATGGTTTTACTGAGCGCATGACCTGACTGGCCCCTCGCCCGGCACAGCCGGCCTCCCACGAGGTCTGTGTTGCGTCTGAAATCAATGGCTTACACAAATCTGGTGGGAGGCCGGCTGTGCCGGGCGAAGGGCCCTGCAGCCTTATGCAAAGCCCCGGCGCATCCACTACCCTTAACCCCCTGCCTACCCACCCGGTGCCGCCATGCCTATCCGCCCCTACACCCTGGCCATCCCCGACGCCGCCCTGGCCGACCTCGCCCAGCGCCTGGCCAACGCCCGCTGGGCCGACGCGCTGGACTCGGACAGTTGGGCCGACGGCACCAACCCGGCTTACCTGGCGCGGGTGATCAGCCATTGGCGCGAGCGCTTCGACTGGCGTGCCCAAGAGCAGCGCCTCAACCGCCTGCCGCAGTTCATCACCGAGGTCGACGGCCAGGGTATTCACTTCATCCACCAGCGTGGCCGGGGCCCGGCGCCGTTGCCGCTGGTGATCACCCACGGCTGGCCCGGCTCGTTCATCGAGATCGAGCCACTGCTGCCGCTGCTGGCCGACCCCGCCGCCCATGGCGGCGATGCCGCCGATGCCTTCGATGTGGTGGTGCCGTCGCTGCCCGGCTATGGCGCCTCGCCGGCGCCGCGCCAGGCGGGCACCGGCTCGCGGCGGATCGCCAGCCTGTGGCAGGGCCTGATGGCCCAGCTCGGTTACCCGCGCTTCGGCGCCCAGGGCGGCGACATCGGCGCCGGTGTCGGCCTGTGGCTGGCCCGCGAACATGCCGAGCAGGTGCTCGGGGTGCACCTGAACTACGTGCCGGCCAGCTTCCGCCCGCCGCTGGGCGAGGGCCAGCCGCCGCTAAGCAGTGAGGAGCAGGCCTACCTCGAGCGCCTGGCCGCGTTTGCCGCCAGCGAAGGCGCCTACGCCCTGCTGCAAGGCACCAAGCCGCAAACCCTGGCCTTCGCCCTGGCGGATTCGCCCCTGGGCCTGGCGGCGTGGATCATCGAGAAATTCCACGCCTGGAGCGACCACGGCGGCGACCTGGAACAGGTGCTGGACCTCGACACCGTACTCACCGACATCAGCCTGTACTGGTTCAGCGCCAGCCTGCAGGCGAGCCTGCGGCTGTACAAGGAAAACCGCCAGCAGCCGCTGGCCTTCTACCCCGGCGAGCGGCCCCAGGTGCCGTTGGGCGTGGCGTTGTTTCCCAAGGAGTTGCCCATGCCGCCGCGCAGTTGGCTGGCGCGCAGCTTCGACGTGCAGCGCTGGGCCTACCAGCGCAAGGGCGGGCACTTCGCCGCGCTGGAGCAACCACAACTGCTGGCTGAAGAAATCCGCGCGTTCTTCCGCCCATTGCGGTCTAGCCTTATAGCCGTTTGAACTAACCCTTCAGCGCGCCGGCCGGCTAGGGTAGCGGCCTGCCTGATGCCCCCAACAAGGAACCTGCCATGCACTACCGCACCCTCGGCCGCAGCGGCCTGAAAGTCTCGCCCCTGAACCTGGGCAGCATGATGTTCGGCGACCAAACCGACGAGCCCACCTCGCGGCGCATCATCGACAGCGCGCTGGCGCTGGGGGTGAACTTCATCGACACCGCCAACGTGTACAACAAGGGCGAGAGCGAGCGCATCGTCGGCCGCGCCATCGCCGCGCGCCGGCATGACTGGGTGCTCGCCACCAAGGCCGGCAGCCCCACTGGCCAAGCCTCGGCGCTGCCGCACCACGTCGGCTCCAGCCGCAAGCACTTGCTGCACAGCGCCGAGCAAAGCCTGCAACGGCTGGGCACGGACTACATCGACCTGTTCTACCTGCACCGCGAAGACCACGACACCCCCGTGGAAGAAAGCGTCGCCGCCCTCGGCGACCTGATCCGCCAGGGCAAGGTGCGCTACTGGGGGTTGTCCAACCACCGCGGCTGGAAAATCGCCGAGTTCGCCAGCGTCGCCAAACGCCTTGGGGTAGAGGCGCCGATCGCTGTGCAGCCGTTGTACAACATCGTCAACCGCCAAGCCGAGCAGGAAGTGTTCACCGCCGCCGCCCACTATGGGCTGGGCATCGTGCCCTACAGCCCGCTGGCGCGCGGCGTGCTCACCGGCAAGTACACCCCCGGCGAGGCGCCTGCCGCCGACAGCCGCGCCGGGCGCCAGGACAAACGCATCCAGGAAACCGAATGGCGCCCGGAATCCCTCGCCATCGCCCAGCAGGTCGCCGCCTACGCCCGTGACCGCGGCACCACGCCGACGGCCTTCGCCATCGCCTGGGTACTGAACAACCGCCTGGTGCCCTCGGCCATTGTCGGGCCGCGCACCGAAGCGCATTGGCAGGGCTACCTGCCGGCGCTGGACTACCGCGTGACCGCCGAAGACGAAGCTTTTATCGACAGCCTGGTGGTGCCGGGGCATGCGTCTACGCCCGGGTTCAATGACCCGGCACATTTTGTCAGCGGGCGGTCGCTGAAGTGACCTAGGCTATGTACGAAACCGCTTGAAACTTGCTTATGCGGCGTTGAAAACCGGCTCGAGCGCGAGCCCGGTCGGAATGCTCATTGACAACCAGTCAACTCCGCTTCCTCGCCGGTTTTCGCCTTGCCTAAACTGCGTTTCAATCAATTTCGTACACAGCCTAGTAGATCTACCAGTTACCGTACGCGGGCACTTGGGGTGTAATCGCGGCTCATGCACCCCGAGGGCCTTGTTATGGCGCCGTTCACGCAGGTTGTTCCGCTCGCCGTTGCCCCGGCCAACACCGTGCTGCGCCGGGGCGCGCGGGTGCCGGGTTTTACTCCGTTTGGCTACGGCTGCACTGAGCGCAGCGGTTTTACCGGGCAGTGGAGCGAGGGCGGGCGTTACCTGCTGGGCAATGGCTACCGCGCGTACTTCCCGGCGCTGGGGCGGTTTGGCGCGGCCGATGAGCTCAGCCCCTTTGGGCGCGGTGGGCTGAACGCCTATGCGTATTGTTGGGCGGAGCCGGTGAACCATCGCGACCCGAGCGGGAGGATGGGTAAGCTGATCATGAAGCTACTAGGCGTTGGCGCAGGCAAGGCCGACGATGTGGTGGCGGTGTCCATGCGCCGTTTGAGTGGTGAGTTTGTGCATCCCCAGGCCGTTACCACGCTTGAGTTCTCAGGCCGGGCCTACGACTTCATCAGCCCGTTGCGCGCGCCGTTAACCACCGAGCAGGCTACGTTGGCATACAACGCCACCGCTTCGTATCTCTCAATGAGCGCCTATACCGCAGGCGTCGATATCCGCCACGTACTGAGCGGCCCGTCGGTCAGGCGGGCGTTGGATGCGGCGCCTGCCATGGTCAAGCTCCCGGATGAGTTAGCCCCACTGACTTTTGGAGCAGGGCGGGCTAAGGGGGACCGGGCGTTGAGCCAGGCGATCAGAAGCCAGCTGTATTTCCAGCACTTCGCTGACCCCGCAGTGGTCGCCCGGCGCGGTGCCATCTCGCCTGCTTTTTGATGGCGGTTGTTCAATCATCCCGCGTCAACACCTCGAGCAACTCAACCTCAAAGGTCAAATCCGCCCCCGGCGGCACCCGGCTGCCCATCCCGCGCTCGGCGTAAGCCAGCGCCGCCGGTACCCGCAGCCGGCGCTTGCCGCCCACGCGCATGCCCATCAGGCCCTGGTCCCAGCCTTTGATCACGCGGCCGGTGCCGATCACGCACTGGAATGCCTTGCCGCGCTCCAGCAAGCTGTCAAACAGGCTGCCGTCGGCCAGCCAGCCCTGGTAGTGGGTGGTGATCAAGGCGCCTTTGACGGCGGCCTTGCCGGTGCCTTCGAGCAGGTCTTCGATGATCAGTGTGTCGCTCATGGCGGCCTCTGCGCGGGAAAAAGGGCAGCCATGATAGCCGGTTGCAGGGCCTTTCGCCCGCCAGCCTCAGGCCCGCGCCAAGGCCTGCCCCTTGCCCGGCGCGGCGACCTTCACGGCCACCACCGCGCCGACCACGATCAGCCCGGCCAGGCTGTACAGGGCCGCGTCGGTGGAGCCGGTCTGGTCTTTGATCCAGCCCACGATGTACGGGCTGACGAACCCGGCCATCTGCCCCAGCGAGTTGATGATCGCCAGGCCGCCGGCGGCCACCGCGGCGCTCAGGTAGGCGGTGGGCAGTGGCCAGAACATCGGCAGGCCGGTGAGCGCGCCCATGGTCGCCAGGGCCAGGCCGAGCAGGGCGACCACCGGCTGGCCGGCGAAGTTGACCGCGATCAGCAGCCCGGCGGCGCCCATCAGCATCGGTACCACCAAATGCCAGCGGCGCTCGCCGCGCAGGTCCGCGGAGCGGCCGCAGGCGAGCATGAACAGCCCGGCCAGCAGGTACGGGATGGCGCTCAGCCAGCCGATCACCAGCGGGTCATTGAAGCCCATGTTCTTGATGATCGACGGCAGCCAGAAGTTGATCGCGTACACACCGCTCTGGATGCAGAAGTAAATGAACCCCAGCACCCACACCAACGGCTGGGTAAACACCGCCCACAGGGACTCGCTGCTCTGCTGCGGGCGTTGGCGCGCGTCGGCGGCCAGCTCTGCCTCCAGTTGGCTGCGCTCGGCCGGGGCCAGCCAGCGCGCGCTGGCCACGTTGTCGCTGAGCAACACGAAGGCCAGCAGGCCCAGCACCACGGTGGGCACCCCTTGCAGCAGGAACATCCACTGCCAGGCGGCCAGGCCGCCCTGGCCGGTGGCGAAGTGGCCGAGGATCCACCCCGAGAACGGCCCGCCGACCAGCCCCGACACCGGGATCGCCGACATGAACAGCGCCATGATCCGCCCGCGGCGGCGGTCTGGGTACCACTGCGAGAGGTACAGCACGATGCCCGGGAAGAACCCGGCTTCCGCTGCGCCGGTCAGCAGGCGCACGGCGTAGAACTGCAGCGGCGTGCTCACCAGCAGCAGCGCGGTAGACAACGCGCCCCAGGTGACCATCATCACGCCGATCCAGCGCCGCGGGCCGACGCGCGCCAGCGCCAGGTTGCTCGGTACCCCGCAGAGCACGTAGCCAATGAAGAAAATGCCGGCACCGAGGCCGTACACGGTTTCACTCCAGTGCAGCGCGTCGAGCATCTGCAGCTTGGCAAAGCCGACGTTGACCCGGTCGATGTAGTTGAACAGGTAGCACACGAAGATGAACGGGATCAGGCGCAGGGTCACGCGGCGGTACAGCGCGGCGGCCGGGTCGCGGGTGAGGGTGTCGGTCATGCGGTTCTCACTTATTGTGCATTGTTCTTGGGCCCTACGGGCCAAGGCAGTGTCGTGGGGGTGGGGGCGGTTTGTCTTTGTGCCTGTGCACGATAATTGTTAACTGCTATTGTGCGCGCAAACCAAAGCTGGCCACCCAGGAGCCTGCCGCCCCATGTTCGAACTCGACCACAGCCTGGCGCAAGACATCGTCGACCGCGCCATGGCCATTCTGCCCCATAACGTCAACGTGATGGACAGCCAGGGGCTGATCCTCGGCAGTGGTGAGCCCGAGCGGGTGAACACCCGCCATGAAGGCGCGCAACTGGTATTGGCCAACGGCCGGGTGGTCGAGCTGGACGGCGAAGCGGCGCGCAGCCTGAAGAACGTGCAACCGGGGGTGAACCTGCCGTTGTTGCTCGACGGCCGGCTTATCGGCGTGCTCGGCATTACCGGCGCCCCGGCGCAGGTGCGCACTTATGCCGCGCTGGTGCGAATGACCGCCGAGATGCTGCTCGCCCAGCGCAGCCAACAGGCCCAGCAGCAGTGGCGGCGCCAACGCAGCGACGACCTAGTGGCGATGCTGCTGGCGGCGCCGGAGCCGAGCAGCCACCTGCTCGACGAGGCGCGCCAATTGGGCCTTAAACCTGACTTGGCACGCACCCCCTGTGCGCTGGAACTCGGCCCCGGGCAGCCGTTACAAGCGCTGGCCGACTGGTTGAGCGGGCGCTACCCAGACAGCTGGTGCAGCAGCCCGGCGCCGGGCCAGTTGCTCTGGTGCCGGCCAGCCAGCCAGGTGCTCGACGCCGAGCGTTGGCTCGGGCGCCTGGCCGGGCTGGGTTGGCCGGTGCTGCGCCTGGCCCTGGGCGAGCCCGCCAGCGGCCTGGCCGAGTTGCGCCAGGGCAGCGCCCAGGCCGCCGACGTGCTCGCCTACGGCCGCCAGGTGCTGCCCAGCGAGCAGCGCCTGGGCGTGGCCGCGTACCGCCTGCCGGCGTTGCTCTGGCGTTGGCGCGACGATCCGGCCCTGCGCCAGTGGCTGGCGCCGCTGGCGGCGCTGGCCGAGAAAGACAAAACCGCCATGCTGCTACCCACCCTGCGCGCCTGGTGCGCCCACAACGGCCAGGCCCAGGCCTGCGCCGACGCCCTGGGCCTGCACCGCAACAGCCTGCGCTACCGCCTCGAACGCATCGCCGAGCTCACCGGCCTGGACCCTAACCGCCTGGCCGACCTCACCACGCTTTACCTGGGCGTGCAGTTGTTGCCCGCCAGCGCCTTGTCGGCCTGAACAACCGCCGCCGGCCTGGCTTGTGCGCCGGCCCAGCGCGGCGCCGGCCGCGGCATGGCAGGATGGGCCCCTGCATAAGGAGAACCCCATGAAAATCGTGATCGCCCCGGATTCGTTCAAAGACAGCCTCAGCGCCGCCGCCGCCGCCGAGGCGATTGCCGCCGGGCTGGCCAGTGCGCTGCCGGGCGCGCAGTTGCTGCAGTGCCCGATGGCCGACGGCGGGGAGGGCACCCTGCAGGCGATTATCGCCGCCAGTGCCGGCGAGGTGCGGCGCGCTCGCGCCCACGGCCCGCTGAGCGGCACCGTCGAGGCCAGTTGGGGCTGGTTGCCGGCTAGCCGCACCGCGATCATCGAGATGGCCGAAGCCAGCGGCCTGCAACTGGTCGCCGTGGCGGCCCGCGATGCCTGCGCCAGCACCACCTTTGGCACCGGCGAGTTGATCCTCGAAGCGCTGGATGCCGGTGCCCAGCGCATCGTTCTGGCAATCGGCGGCAGCGCCACCAACGATGGCGGCAGCGGCATGCTCCGCGCCCTGGGCGCGGAATTCTACGATGCCGGCGGCCAGCGCCTGGCCTTTGGCGGCGCGGCCCTGGCCAGCCTGGCGCGGCTCGACCTCAGTGGGCTGGACCGGCGCCTGGCCGAGGTGACCGTGGAGGTGGCGGCGGATGTCGACAATCCGCTGTGCGGCCCCCACGGCGCCTCGCACATCTTCGGCCCGCAAAAAGGCGCCAGCCCCGAGCAGGTGCTCGCCCTGGACGCCGCCCTCGGCCACTTCGCCGACCACGCCGCCCGTGCGCTGGGCCATGACCTGCGCGACCAACCCGGTAGCGGCGCCGCCGGCGGCATGGGCTTTGCGGCCAAGGCGTTCCTGGGCGCGCAGTTCCGCCCGGGGGTCGAGGTGGTCGCGGAACTGGCCGGGCTGGCCGAGGCGGTGCAAGGCGCGGCACTGGTGATTACCGGCGAAGGCCGCTTCGATGCGCAAACCCTGCGCGGCAAGACCCCTTTCGGGGTGGCGCGCGTGGCCCAGGCGGCGGGTGTGCCGGTGGTGGTGTTGGCGGGTACGTTGGGCGAGGGTTACCAGGCGCTTTATGCGCATGGCATTCACGCGGCGTTTTCGCTGGCCAGCGGGCCGATGACCCTGGAGGCGGCGTGCCGCGACGCGGCGCGGTTGTTGCGGGAGCGGGCCGAGGATGTGGGGCGCTTGTGGGGCGTGGTTCGGCGGTAGGCTTGAGGGCCCTTCGCCCGGCACAGCCGGAGTGCCGGACCACGGCCTCCCACGGGTCTGTATTGACTCTTAAATCAAGAGTTTACACAAATCTGGTGGGAGGCCGTGGTCCGGCACTCCGGCTGTGCCGGGCGAAGGGCCCGGCGGGTCATGCGCTCGGTAAAACCACCTAGAAAAATCAGGGCTTTTACCCTTGGTTTAGCGCACTGATCAGCCGCGGCGGCGGAACAGCGGCAGCGGTTGGTCGGTGGCGGCCTGGTAGCTGACGGAGAAGTCCGCCAGGCTTTCCAGCGCCTCGTACGGGTCTTTGTCGGCGCGCAGGGCGAAGGCGTCGAAGCCGCAGCGCTGCAGGTAGAACAGTTGGTCGCGCAACACGTCGCCAATCGCCCGCAGCTCACCCTTGTAGCCGTAACGGTCACGCAGCAGGCGCGCGTTGGAGTAGTTGCGCCCGTCGGTGAAGGCCGGGAAGTTCAGCGCGATCACCGCGAAGTCCGCCACGTGCTCGCCGATTTCCTCGGCTTCTTCGTCGCTGTCGAGCCACACGCCCAGGCCACCGTCGCGGGCCTTCAGCGCGTGGGCGTGTTCACGCCACAGCGCCAGCGGCACCAGGTAGTCGTCGCAGTTGGTCAGTTGGTCGAAGGTGGCTTCCTTGGGCAGCAGGTGCCAGGTTTCGTCCACCACTGCGCCGTTCTTAATGATTCGCTGCATAGACGCGCTCCTTGAAGGGCTCGATACCGATACGCTGGTAGGTGTCGATGAAACGCTCATCTTCGGTACGGGTTTCGACGTAGACGTTGATCAGTTTCTCGATCACATCGGCCATTTGTTCCTGGGCGAACGAAGGCCCGAGGATCTTGCCCAGGCTGGCGTCACGGGCGGCGTTGCCACCGAGCGACACCTGGTAGAACTCCTCGCCCTTCTTGTCGACCCCGAGGATGCCGATGTGGCCGACGTGGTGGTGGCCGCACGCGTTCATGCAGCCGGAGATGTTCACGTCGACTTCGCCGATGTCGAACAGGTAGTCGAGGTCGTCGAAGCGGCGCTGGATCGATTCGGCGATCGGGATCGACTTGGCGTTGGCCAGCGAGCAGAAGTCGCCGCCCGGGCAGCAGATGATGTCGGTCAACAGGCCGATGTTCGGCGTGGCGAAGCCGTGTTCACGGGCTTCGAGCCACAGCGCGTGCAGTTGGCGCTGCTCGACGTCGGCGAGGATGATGTTCTGCTCGTGGGAGGTGCGCAGTTCAGCGAAGCTGTAACGCTCGGCGAAATCGGCCACAGCCTCAAGCTGCTTGTCGGTCAAATCGCCAGGGGCGACACCGGTGGGCTTGAGCGACAGGGTCACCGAGGCATAGCCCGGGCGCTTGTGGGCGTGCACGTTGCGCGAGCGCCAGCGGGCGAAGCCCGGGTGCTCGGCGTCGAGCGCGGCGAGTTCGGCGGCCTGGTCGGCCAGCTCGAGGTAGGCCGGGTCGACGAAGTGTTGCGCCACGCGCTGGACTTCCGCGTCGGTCAGGGTGGTCGCGCCGCCGCGCAGGTGGGCCATTTCGGCCTCGACCTTCTCGGCGAACACTTCCGGGGTCAGGGCCTTGACCAGGATCTTGATCCGCGCCTTGTACTTGTTGTCACGGCGGCCGTAACGGTTGTACACGCGCAGGATCGCGTCGAGGTAGCTGAGCAGGTCTTGCCAGGGCAGGAACTCATTGATGAAGGCGCCGACCACTGGAGTACGGCCCAGGCCGCCACCGACCAGCACGCGGAAGCCCAGCTCGCCGGCGGCGTTGCGCACCGGCTCCAGGCCGATGTCGTGCACTTCGATGGCCGCGCGGTCGCTGGCCGAGCCGTTCACGGCAATCTTGAACTTGCGCGGCAGGTAGGCGAACTCTGGGTGGAAGGTGGTCCACTGGCGCACGATCTCGCACCACGGGCGCGGGTCGACCAGCTCATCGGCGGCCACCCCGGCGAACTGGTCGGTGGTCACGTTGCGCAGGCAGTTGCCGCTGGTCTGGATGGCGTGCATCTGCACGGTGGCCAGCTCCGCGAGAATCTCGGGGATGTCTTCGAGGGCGGGCCAGTTGTACTGCACGTTCTGCCGGGTACTGATGTGCGCGTAACCCTTGTCGTAGTCACGGGCGATCTTCGCCAGCATCCGCGTCTGCCGCGCGGTGAGCTGGCCGTAAGGCACGGCCACGCGCAGCATCGGCGCGAAACGCTGAATGTACAGGCCGTTCTGCAAGCGCAGAGGGCGGAATTCTTCTTCGCTCAGGTCACCGGCCAAATAGCGGCGGGTCTGGTCACGGAACTGCTTGACGCGGTCCTCGATGATCCGTTGGTCGTACTCGTCGTAAACGTACATAAAGGTCCTGTCTTTCAGGCTGATTCTGCGCGCACGGCCGCGCACTCTCCGCAGAGCCGCGGGAAGATACCCTTTTTTGCATATTCGATAAAGTGGCGCTTGGGTATATGGGTATAGCTCGGAGTAATAAGTGGGTTAGCTGCAAGTTTTATGTGCAACTTGTGTTGCGGGGCAAGCTGGCCTTAACTGGAACGAGCGTTCCATCCACAACAATAACAATGTGAGATCCACCATGAGCCATCCCGTGAAGCCTCGCAAGCCCACTCATCACGTCGATGCTTGGGCCACCGCCTTCTTGTTGGTCGTTGTCGCGGCCGCTGCCATCTTCTGGGCCAGCCATGCCTGGGCTTAGCTAAGCCATCCGTGGCCGGCCGAACCGGCACAGCACGGCATTGAGCGCCAGCAGCAGCGCGGTGAGCACGAACACCGCGCGCATGCCTACGTGCCCGCCCAGGTAGCCCCCGGCCAGGGGGCCGAGCACCTGGCCCACGTACTGCGCCGAGGTGCTGTAGCCCAACACGCGCCCGGCCACGCTGCTCGGCACGCTGTGGCGCAGAATCGCAGCGATGCACGGCAGCAACCCGCCCAGCGCCAGCCCGCTGGCAAAGCGCAAGGCAATCAGTTGCCAGCCGTTCTGCACCCAGGCCTGGGGCAGTACGCATAGCGCGGCCAGCGCCAGGCTCGCCGCGACCACCTTCCAGTGGCCCACCCGGTCGGCCAGCTTGCCCAGCCGCGGCGCGCTGAGGATGCTGCCCAGCGCCGTGGCGCTCATCGCCAGGCCCGCCATCAGTGTGACCGGCTCGGCGTTGAGCACCTGCAAGTACACGGTGATGATCGGCTCGATGCTCAGGGTGGCGAACATCAGCAGGCAGGCGGCGGCGTACATCAACAGCACCGGCCGCCGCTGTTCCAGTTCAGCCCAGCGCAGCGCCGGCTTGGCGCCGGGCTCGGCTTTCGGCCGTGGGCTTTCCTTGAGCAACAGCGCCGTGGCGAGAAAGGCGACGAAGATCACCGCGCCGGCCAGGAAAAACGTGTTGCGGATGCCCACCAGCGGCGGCAACAACCCGCCGATCAAGGGCCCGGCCAGGTTACCGGCCATGATCCCAGAGGCCAGCACCCCAAGCGCCCAGGCCGAGCGCGCCTTGGGCGTTTGCGTGGCGACCAGGATGGTCGAGCCCGAGGCATAACCGCCCAGCAACCCGGCGAGCAGGCGCAGCGCCACCAATTGGTACACATCCTGGGCCAGGCCGATCAGCGACATCGCCAGCGCCATGCCGAGGCTGGCGCGGATGAGCATCAGTTTGCGCCCGTAGCGGTCGCCAAGCCGGCCCCACAGCGGCGCGGTCAACGCGGCGCTGAAAAACGTAGCGGCGAACGCCACCCCCGACCACTGCACGATCGCGGCGGGGTCGTTCACGCCCAGGCTTTGCACGTACAGCGGCAGGAACGGCAGCAGCAGGGTCATCGCCACGATGGTGGTGAAGGCGCCGAATACGCAGACCGCGAGGTTGCGTTGCCAGTGCTGCTCATAGGGTTCGGGGGGCATAGCAGGCTCCATGTCAGTCATGGGCGTACCCTAGCCGCTCGGCTGCCATAAGAGAAATTCATGTTTCGCATGCACTGCATGCCTGGCCGGAATAGCTCAGAGCAGGATGTTGTTCACCGGTTGCAGCGGCTCTGGCGCCGCCTGCCCGAGCAGTTCGCACACGCTGATCTCCAGGTTGCGGCACATTGCATCCAGCGGCAGGTCGTTGGGCTGGGTGTCGAACGGGTCGGCGATCTGCTCGCCGAGGGCGTCCAGGCCAAAGAAGGTATAGGCCAGCACGCACACCGCCACCGGGGTGAACCAGCCCAGGCTGCCCACCAGGCAGAACGGCAGCAAAAAGCAGTACACGTGCACCACCCGGTGCAGCATCAGGATGTACGGGTAGGGAATAGGCGTGCCGCGGATCCGCTCGCAGCCACCGAGCACGCCACCCAGGTGGTTCAACGATTGGTCCAGCGCCACCCGTACCACCTCGCCAGCGCCGGCCTGGCGCGCGGCTTCGCTGATCTGCCGGCCAAGCCAACCGAGCAGCACCCCGGGCTTGCCGCGGGCGCCTTCTACCACCGCACCGGCCTCGCCCAGCAGGCGCCGGGCGTCGGCGCTGGCCGGCACCTCGCGCAACTGGTCGCGCAGCAGGTAGGCGAACGCCAGCAGCGGCCCGGCCAGCGCGGTGGCGCCGCCGGGTACCAGGGTGTGCAACTGGCGCACCAGGTTGCGCGTGGTGATGGTCAGCTCGCCCCACAGCGTGCGCGCCTCCCAGTACCGCTGGTAGGCCACGGTGTTACGAAACCCCAGGAAGATCGCCAGCGTCAGCCCCCACAGGGTGAACGGCGTGGCGGTGAGCGAGAACCTGAACTGGAACAGCGTGCCATGGCACGCCGCTACCGCCGAACTCAGCAACACGGTGTACAGCACCTTGCGCCAGATCGCCGGCACGATCGAGCCGCGCACGGCGAACAGCACGGTCATCAAAGACGGGCGATGGGGGCGAACGATCATGGCGATGCCTCTGGCTCGGGGTGTGAACTCTAGGCCCGGTGATTGTCACTGGCAAGCCGGGGGTGGTTGATACAAACTGCCTACATATCGCATTCAGGAGTCGCGAAGATGGTACAGGCGCACGAAACGCCCCAGGCAGTGATCGAATTCTGGGAAGCGGCGGGCCCGCAACGCTGGTTCAGCAAGGACGCCGCCTTCGATGGCGCCTTCCGTAGCCGTTTTTTCGACCTGCACCTGCAAGCCGCCCGGCGCGAGCTCGAGCCCTGGCTCGACAGCCCCGAGGGCGCGCTGGCGCTGTTGATCCTGCTGGACCAGTACCCGCGCAACGCCTTCCGCGGCACCGGGCATATGTTCGCCACTGACCCGCTGGCCTGCGAGTACGCCCGCCAGGCGGTCGACGCCAAGCTCGACGAGGGCGTGGCCGAGGCGCTGCGGCAGTTCTTCTACCTGCCGTTCGAACACTCCGAGCGCAGCGAAGACCAGAACCTGTCGGTGGCCTTCAACCGCGGCCTGGGTGAGGAGCCGCTGCGCTGGGCGCTGGTGCACGCCGAGATCATCGAGCGCTTTGGCCGCTTCCCGCACCGCAACGCGCTGCTGGGGCGCGAGACCACCAGCGAGGAGGCGGCGTTTCTCGACAGCGGCGGCTTCGCCGGTTGAAGCCATGAATGAGGGGAGGGCGCCAGTGCGCATCAAGGGTGTGATTTTCGATTCCGACGGCACGCTGGTCGACAGCGAGAACCTGGCGGCGCGGCTGCTCCAGCAGTTGCTCGCCGAGCGTGGCATTGCCTGGAGCGTGCAGCAGGTGCTGGGTGAGTTTCGCGGGGTGCAGTTTGCCGTGTTCGTTGGCCAGTTGTGCGAGCAGTACCCGCAGTTGGAGGCCGAGGCCTTCATGCACGAATTCCGCGCCCGCAGCCTTGAGCTGTTCCGCCGCGAGCTGGCGCCCATGCCCGGCGCGGTGGCATTTGTGCGGGGCCTGGCGCTGGCCAGCAGCGTCGCCTCCAATGGCCCGCTGGACAAACTCCACACCTGCCTGGGCCAGGTCGGGCTGCTGGAGCATTTTGCCGGGCGCATCGTCAGTGCCTACCAGGTGCAAAGCTGGAAGCCCGCGCCAGGGTTGATCGTCGAGGCCGCGCGGGTGATCGGCCTGGCGCCGCAGCAGTGCGTGCTGATCGACGACAGCCACAGCGGCGTGCGGGCCGGGCTGGCGGCCGGCAGCCAGGTGATCGGCTATGGCGAGCATGATTTCAGCCCCTTCGAGGGCTTGCCGAATTTTTATCGGGCGGTGGATTACCAGGCGGTCGAAATGACCGTGGCGCGGCTGGCGGGTTGATTGCTCAAGGGCCCTTCGCCCGGCACAGCCGGAGTGCCGGACCACGGCCTCCCACGGGTTCTGTGTTGCCAAGTAAATCAAATACTTACACCAAACTGGTGGGAGGCCGGCTGTGCCGGGCGAAGGGCCCTCAAGCGCGTGCACAACATCAACAGCGCTCACAGATTAATCCCCTCGATGAAGCCGTAAAATGCCTCAAGTGAACAGCCTTCAATAAAGAAGTTCATGTAAACCCCCGCTTACCCAGCCGATGCCAACTGGATGCACGGCGACACGTTCGGCATGTTCTGATCTGGCCGCATCAATGCCAGCCACGAGTGCCGAACATGTTCAAGGTTCATAAACAAGGGTATATCCCCAACAGCCCGCTGACGGGCGGGCTGCTGCCCTACGACTTCTTCTGCGAAGACCAGCCCTCGCTCAACCTGTTCGTGTTCACCCATGCCGGCCTGGGGGTTGAACAAACGCTGTGGGGCTTCTCCCGGCTGGAGCGCTTCGAGGCCATGGTCGCGACCTTCAAGGCCTCCGGGCAGGTGTGGAAAAGCCACGTCAACGTGCTCACCGGCCCCAGCCGCAACGGCACCGACGGCGTGCGCTTCGAGGAGGTCGCGCAGGTATGGCGGCTGGCCCCGGCGGCCGGCGAGCGCCCGGCCTACGCCGTGCACAGCCGCGCCGGCGAGGTGTACTACACCCACCCGGGCGAACAACAGGGCGCCGCGGAACTTATTTACCAAGCTGAATGAACGGTAACAAAACACCCTCGCGTGTACCTTTTCAGACAACTTAAGCGGAACTTTTAAGTTCTTCTTTGTTTGTATCCCGCCGCACACTTCAGCGCACAATGCCGACAAGGTTAGTTGCAGTGTTTGCATTAGGCTGCGCGGGGTCATTCGCACTTGCCAGGATATTCATGAAACGGGTTTTGAAGCTTGCGTTGTATTCGGCGGTGTTGCTGGCCAGTGCCGCCCGGGCCGAGTCTTTTACGATTTCCGACATCCGCGTGAACGGCCTGCAGCGGGTCTCTGCCGGCAGCGTATTCGGTGCGCTGCCGATGAACGTGGGCGACACCGTGGATGACGCACGCCTGGTGGATTCGACCCGGGCGCTGTTCAAAACCGGTTTCTTCCAGGACATCCAGTTGGGCCGAGACGGCAACGTGCTGGTGATCAACGTGGTCGAACGCCCCTCGATTGCCAGTATCGAGATCGAGGGCAACAAGGCCATCGCCACCGACGACCTGCTCAAGGGCCTGCGCCAATCGGGCCTGAGCGAAGGTGAGATCTTCCAGCGCGCCACCCTCGAAGGGGTGCGTAACGAGCTGCAACGCCAATACGTGGCCCAGGGCCGCTACTCGGCCACGGTCGACACCGAAGTGGTCACCGAACCGCGCAACCGCGTTGGCCTGAAGATCAAGATCAACGAAGGGGTGGTGGCGGCCATCCAGCACATCAACGTGGTCGGCAATACGGTGTTCCCCGAGGATGAACTCAAGGCGCTGTTCGAGCTGAAAACCACGAATTGGCTGTCGTTCTTCAAGAACGACGACAAGTACGCCCGCGAGAAACTCTCCGGTGACCTCGAGCGCCTGCGTTCCTACTACCTGGACCGCGGCTACATCAACATGGACATCGCCTCTACCCAGGTGTCCATCACGCCGGATAAAAAACACGTCTACATCACCGTGAACATCAACGAAGGCGCCAAGTACTCGGTGCGCGACGTGAAGCTCAGCGGTGACCTGAAAGTCCCGGAAAGCCAAGTCAAGGCCTTGTTGCTGGTGCAAAAGGGCCAGGTGTTCTCGCGTAAAGTGATGACCGACACCTCCGAGCTGATCACCCGCCGCCTGGGTAACGAGGGCTACACCTTCGCCAGCGTCAACGGCATGCCGCAGCCCCACGATGACGACCACACGGTGGACATCACCTTCGTGGTAGACCCCGGCAAGCGCGCGTACGTAGACCGCATCAACTTCCGCGGCAACACCAAAACCGACGACCAGGTACTGCGCCGCGAAATGCGCCAGATGGAAGGCGGCTGGGCCTCGACCTACCTGATCGACCAGTCCAAAACCCGCCTCAACCGGCTGGGGTTTTTCAAGGAAGTGAACGTCGACACCCCGGCGGTACCTGGGGTAGACGACCAGGTCGACGTGAACTGGGCCGTGGAGGAGCAAGCCTCCGGCTCGATCACCGCCAGCGTCGGCTTTGCCCAGAGCGCGGGGTTGATCCTCGGCGGCTCGATCACCCAGAACAACTTTCTCGGCAGTGGTAATCGGGTCAGCGTGGGCCTGACCCGCTCCGAGTACCAGAGCAACTACAACTTCAGCTACACCAACCCGTACTTCACCCCCGACGGGGTCAGCCTGGGTTACAACGTGTTCTACAAGAGCACCGACTACAGCAAACTGTATGACGATGACGAGGTCTCGTACTACGCGATCAACAGCATTGGTACGGGCATCACCCTGGGCTACCCGATCAGCGAAACCTCGCGCTTGAGCTACGGCCTGAGCGTGCAGCACGACGCGATCGACCTGGGCACCTACAGCGCCGATGAAATCTACGACTTCGCCCAGCGCGAGGGCACCGAGTTCACCAACTTCAAGGCCACCCTGGGCTGGAGCCAGTCCACCCTCGATCGCGGCCAGTTGCCCACCCGCGGTTATTCGCAAAGCCTGAGCCTGATGACCACCGTCCCCGGCAGCGACCTGACCTTCTACAAGTTCGACTACAACGGCCAGTTGTTCACGCCGATTGGCGAGCGCAACGCGCTGCGCTTTCACACCGAACTCGGCTACGGCAACGGCTATGGTTCCACCAGCGGCCTGCCGTTCTACGAGAACTACTTCGCGGGTGGTTTCAACTCGGTGCGTGGCTTCAAGGACAGCAGCCTCGGCGCGCGCACCACGCCGTCGACCGGGGCCTACGCGAGCATGGGCCAGGCCTACAACAGCGACCGCGACACCGAAACCCTGGGCGGCAACGTGCTGGTCACCGGCGGGGTGGAGTACCTGTTCGCGCCACCGTTCGTGAAAGACACCAAAGCCGTGCGCACCTCGTTGTTCTGGGACGTAGGTTCGGCGTTCAGCAGCCAGTGCTACCTGGCCACCACCGAGAACTGCGGCAAGCTGGACTTCTCCAGCATGGGCAGCTCGCTGGGGGTGGGCGCCACCTGGTACTCGCCGCTGGGGCCGCTGAGCTTCAGCCTGGCGTACCCGATCAAAAAGCCCGAAGGCGCCGAAACCCAGGTGTTCCAGTTCTCCCTCGGGCAAACCTTCTGACGCAGCCCACAGGCGCTATAGCCAAAGGCTTACAGAAGGTCGCAGCGAAGGCTTATTTCGCCGGCGCGGGGCAGGCCGTAATCTACACCCATCCAAACGGTGCCACGGAATAGGCACCGGTGATCACGGACGATCGACCATAGGCCTCGGAGGCCGCCGGCAGGACGCTGGATGGTCTGGAACGAAGAACCCGCCTCGGCGGGTTTTTTATTTTCCCCGCCACAGGCCCCGCGGCCGCTATATCCATATCCCCAAACAGTCTTAAGAAAACACTTTTAAATTCAATAAGGTATCGGCAAGGCGCCGGCCATGAGCGCTAATCCCTCACCTTGTTGATGACCTGCCCATGCCCTTCGACTGGCCGTTTCTGCTGTCTACCTTGCCCGCGTTCGGCCGTGCCGTGCTGGTGACCCTTCAAGTGGGGGCGCTGGCGATTGCTGGCGGGCTGCTGGTGGCGTTGCTGGCCAATGGGTTGCTGGCGTTCAAGTGCCGGCCGCTGACCTTCGCCGTGCGCGCCTACGTAGAGCTGGCGCGCAACACGCCGCTGTTGATCCAACTGTTCTTCATTTACTTCGCCTTGCCCAGCCTAGGCGTGCAAGTCAGCGGTTTCGCCTCGGCGATCATCGCCATGACCTTCCTCGGTGGTGCTTACCTCACCGAGGTGCTGCGCGCCGGGATCGAAGCAGTCCCGGCGCAGCAGCTCGAAGCCGCGCGGGCCATCGGCCTGAGCCCTGGCCAATTGCTGCGCCATGTGGTGCTGCCGCAAGCCGGGCTGTTCAGCCTGCCGGCGCTGTTCGCCAATGTGATCTTCCTGCTCAAGGAAACCACCGTGGTGTCGGCGGTGGCGGTGCCGGAACTGCTCTACACCACCAAGAACTACATCGCCCTCTACTACAAAACCTACGAAATGCTCGCGGTGCTCAGCGGCCTGTGCGTGCTGCTGTTCCTGCCGCTTTCGTTGTTGCTGGGCTTACTGGAACGGAGGCTGCAACGTGGCCACTTCGGGTTTTGAACTGCTCTGGCAAACCGCGCCGCAATTGGCCGCCGGCGCGGCGCGCACGCTGGCCATCAGCGCCAGCGGGATTGCCCTGGCCACGCTGCTGGGCCTGGCCTACGGGATTGGCCGCAGCCTGGGCGCCGGGTGGCTCGAGCGCAGCCTGAAGGTGTACCTGGAGGCCTGGCGGGCGATCCCGGTGCTGGTGTGGTTGTACCTGTTCTTTTTTGGCTTGCCGATGTTCTTTGGGCTGACCGTGCCGGCGTTCAGTTGCGCGGTGCTGGTGCTGGGCCTGTGGGGCGCCAGCGAGGTCGGTGAGGTGGTGCGCGGGGCCTTGCGTTCGCTGCCCGCTGCCCAGCGCGAGGCAGCACTGGCGATCGGCCTGGGGCGCTACCAGGTGTACACCTGGGTACTGTTGCCGCAAGCGCTCAAGCGCATGACCCCAGGGGTGATCAACGTCTACACCCGGCTGATCAAAACCAGCTCGCTGGCAGTGCTGATCGGCGTGGCCGACGTGACCAAGATGGCCCAGCAGATCATCGAGCGCACCTATGCCTCGGTCACCCTCTACAGCTTTTTGTTCGTGTTCTTTTTCCTCGCCTGCTACCCGCTGTCGGTGGTGTCGCGGCGCCTGGAACAACGGTGGAATCATTGATGAGTGCCTTGATCGAGCTTCGCAACTTCAGCAAGCGCTTTGCCGAGCAGGCCGTGCTCAGCGAGGTCAACCTGGCCCTGAACGAAGGCGAGGTGGTGGTGATCCTTGGCCCCAGCGGCTGCGGCAAAAGCACTTTGCTGCGCTGCTTGAACGGCCTGGAGGCCGGCAGCGGCGGTGAATTGTTGCTCGGCGGGCAACTGCTCACCGCCAGCAGCGACTGGCAGGCGGTGCGCCAGCGGGTGGGCATGGTGTTCCAAAGCTACCAGTTGTTCCCGCACCTGCGGGTGATCGACAACATCCTGCTCGGCCCGCTGCGGGTGCAAAAGCGCGCCCCGGCCGAGGCCCGCGCGCAGGCACTGAGCCTGCTCGAACGGGTGGGCCTGGCGCACAAGGCCGATGCCTGGCCGCGCGAACTCTCTGGCGGCCAGCAGCAGCGCATCGCGATCGTCCGCGCGCTGTGCATGAACCCGCAGGTGATGCTGTTCGACGAAGTTACCGCGGCGTTGGACCCGGAAATGGTCAAGGAAGTGCTCGAGGTGATCCTCGCGCTCGCCGAAGGCGGCATGACCTTGCTCATCGTGACCCATGAAATGGCCTTTGCCCGCGCGGTGGCCGACCGCATCGTGTTCATGGACGCTGGGCGGATCGCCGAGCAGAACACCCCGGGGGAATTTTTCAGCAACCCGCACAGCGCACGCGCGCAGCAGTTTCTGGAGCGTTTCGCCTCTGTTGAAAACCTGCCGAAAAGGAAAGCATCGTGAGCTTCAAAACTGCCCTGTTGTTCCCCTTGGTCGCCGCCTGCCTGCTGGCCGGCTGCGACAAACCCGAGGCGCCGAAAAGCGCCGCGGCGCCCGCGCCGAAGCCTGCCGCGGCGAGCTACCTCGATACGATCAAAGCCCGTGGCAAGCTCACCGTAGGGGTGTTCAGCGATAAACCGCCGTTTGGTTTCGTCGATGAAAAAGGTGCCTACGTGGGCTTTGACACCGACCTCGCCAAGCGTTTTGGCAAAGACCTGCTCGGCGATGAGAGCAAGGTCGAGTTCGTGGTGGTCGAGCCGGCCAGCCGGATACCGTTCTTGCAGAGCGACAAGGTCGACCTGATCCTCGCCAACATGACCGTGACCCCCGAGCGCGAGCAGGTGGTGGATTTCACCCATCCCAATCTGCGCGTTGCGGTGCAGGCCCTGGTGGCCGACGGCAGCCCGGTGCAGCACCTGGATGAGCTCAAGGACAAAACCATTATCGTCACCACCGGCACCACCGCTGATGTATGGCTGACCCAGCACCACCCAGACTGGAAACTGCTGAAGTTCGAGAAGAACTCCGAGTCGCTGCAAGCCTTGGCCAACCACCGTGGCGATGCCTACGCGCAAGACAACCTGGTGCTGTTCGGCTGGGCCAAGCAAAACCCCGGCTACCGCCTGCTGCCCGAAACCCTCGGCGCCGAAGCGCCGATCGCCCCCGCAGTGAAAAAGGGCAACACCGAGTTGCGTGACTGGGTGAACCAGGAGCTGGCGCGCCTGGGCCAGGAGAAATACCTGCTCAAGCTGTATGACCAGTACGTGCGCGACCAACTGGCGCCGGGCACCGACCCGAACGCGGTGATCGTCGAAGGCGGTAGCTGGAAGGCCGCCGGCGGCGCTTGAGCCAACCCCGCACACTGCCGCTGTGCCCCGCGCGGGTGCCCTAGGGCTACATAGCCTAAGGCGCTGGCGCGGGGCAGGCCTTCTAACCCACCTGCGGACGCCGCCATGCCCTCGCAAGCTCCCGTGATCGAGTACTACTTCAGTTTCATTTCCCTGTGGTCTTACGTTGGCAGCCTGGAGTTCCAGGCCGTCACCGCGCGCACCGGCGCCCAAGTGGTGTACAAACCGGTCGACCTGCTCGCGGTATTCGCCGCGGGCGGTGGCAAGCCGGTCAAGCAGCGCCCGCCGCAACGCCAGGCCTACCGGCTGGTTGAAATGCAGCGCTGGCGGCAGTGGCGCAACATTCCGTTGGTACTGCACCCCAAGCATTACCCCGCAGACCCTTCGCTCGGCCACCGCCTGCTGCTGGCGGCGATCGCGGAGGGCGCCGAGGTGAGTGGGTTTGTGCACGCCGCGCTGAGGGCGGTATGGGCCGATGAACTGGACATCGCCGCGCCCGCCACGCTGGTGCGCCTGGCCAACGCCAACGGGCTCGACGGCGAGCGCCTGTTGGCGCGGGCGGGCGAGGCGGGGCTGGCCGAGCGGGAGGCTGCGCTGACCGCCGAGGCGGTGCACGGGCAACTGTTCGGCGCGCCGTTCTACTTCTACAACGGCGAACCGTTCTGGGGCCAGGACCGCCTCGACATGCTCGAGGCGGCGATCACCGCAGGGCGCCCGGCGATCCCCTTCGCCTAAGGGGTGCCTCGCTGCGGGCTGCGCAACAACAGGTTGAGCAGCACTGCGACGATGGCGGTCAGCAGGATCGGGTCTTTCACCAGTGGCTGCAGCATTGCCGGCACGCTGGCGAAAAAGCCCGGCTGCACGATCGGCACCAGGCCGATGCCCAGCGCCACCGCCACCAGCAGAGCGTTGCGGTTACCCGCGCCGTCGAAGCTGACCTGCGCGAGAATCCGCACGCCGGTGGCGGCGACCATGCCGAACATCACCAGCGACGCGCCCCCCAGCACCACCTGCGGGATCGACGCGGCGATGAACGCCACCTTGGGGATCAACCCCAGGACCAGCATGATCACCCCGGCGGCGGCGCACACCCAGCGGCTGTGCACGCCGGTCAGGCCGACCAGGCCGACGTTTTGCGAATACGACAGGTACGGGAAGGTGTTGAACACGCCGCCGATCACCGTGCCCAGCGCGTCGGCGCGCAGCCCGCGCTTCACGTCTTCAGGGGCGATCGGCCGGCCGGTCATCACGCCCAGGGCGAAAAACATCCCCGTGGCCTCGACGAACACAACGGTCATCACCAGGCACATCATCAGGCAGGGCAGCAGGTCAAACGTTGGCAAGCCGAACGCCAATGGCGTGACCAGCCGCACCCAGGGTTCATCGGCCAGCCCCTGCAGGCTGGTCCAGCCCAGTGCGCTGCTGATCGCGTAGCCCACGGCGATGCCCAGCAGTACGGCAATGTTGCCGAACAGGCCGCGGCCGAAGCGGGCGAACAGCAGCACCGCCAGCAGCACGGCGGCCGCCACCGCCAGGCTGGCCGGCGCGCCAAAGCCCGGGGTGCCGGCGCCACCGCCCGCCCAGCCGAGCGCCACGCGGATCAGCGCGATGCCGATCATGGTGAGAATGGTGCCGGTCACCACCGGCGGGAAGAAACGGATCAGCCGCGGCACCCACGGCGCAACCAGCAGGCCGTAGAGGCCGCCGGCGATCACCGCGCCGTACAGCCCGGTGATGCCCACCCCAGGCATGGCCGCGATCGACAGCAGTGGCTGGATGGCGATGGCCGTCACCCCCATGATCACCGGCAAGCGAATACCAAAAGGGCCCAGGCCCACGCTCTGGATCAGCGTGGCGATGCCGCAGGCAAACAGGTCGGCGTTGATCAAAAAGGCGATCTGTTCTTTGGGCAGGTGCAGGGCAGCGCCGATGATCAGCGGCAGCGCCACGGCGTTGGCGTACATCACCAGTACGTGTTGTAGCCCAAGCAGCGCAAGGCGAGGATAGCTGAGCAGGGTGTCGACCTGGTCAGTGGCAGGTGGCAGGGTGTTCATGGGGGCTCTCTGCAGGCTGGAAGGAGGGTGGCTGGCTAAACGCCACCGGCCATCCTAATGAGCGGGCCAAGCCCTGCCATAGAGCCTTTGCGCATAGCCTTGAAGCTAAAAAGCAGGTGCGCGCCGCACTAAACCCTGCTGGGTTAGACCGTTTATGCATCAACGTTCTATGCATAGGCCGGTAACGCATATCGATAACCGCTGAATGGCCCGTACAGCGCTCGCGTTAGCTGCTGTGGCGGCTATTTCCATGTCTTGGCAGGCGATCACGCTTTGATAGGCCCGGTTTCACCGTTTCGGTCCGCAGCCGCTGGCGCCGCGCCGCCACCTTGCCGGGCGGCGGTGGATCCCTAGAATCGCCCCCCAGCAGTCTCAACCACCGATTCGATACGGAGTTTCGAACCATGATGAACGCGATGCAGATGCCGATGAACACCGCCATGCCGATGATGCCGATGATGGGCATGCCGATGATGATGGCCACCATGCACTGCCAGATGATGGACACCGGCATGCTGTGCACCCTGAAGCCGGCCGCCGGCATGGACATGGCCATGTTCCGCAACAGCGCGGAAATGATGGCCATGATGATGACCTGCGGCATGCCGATGATGATGCAGTGCGGCCCTATGGCCATGATGTGCATGAGCGAAGAAAGCATGGCCATGATGAACATGATGCCGATGGCCAACATGCCCATGATGAACATGCCGATGATGCGCTGCATGATGACCTGCACCGTCGAGGCCGACTGCATGAAGTGCATGATGATGCCAATGGCCGGCATGTCGATGGCGATGATGAGCAACTGCTGCCAGTTGCTCGACAAGATGATGACCGCCTGCAGCCTGCCGATGATGATGAGCTGCAACGGCATGCCGATGATGTGCTGCACCTGCTAAGGGGCTAACGCCTCGCCCCGGGCGCTGGCCGCGGTCAGGCCACCCCCTCTGGGTGGGTCACCACCAAGTACGCCAGCGCTTCGCTGTCCGCCGGGTTGCGGTAGCGGTGGGGTTGGTCGGCGTAGAACAGCAGGGCATCCCCCGGTGAGAGCAGGTAACGCGCCTCGTTGATGCTGACCTCCAGCACCCCGTGGGCGACTACCAGGTTTTCTTGCACCCCGGGGCGATGGCCGGCGGAGGCTTCTTCGGCCAGCCCGGCCAGGCGTATTTCATAGAATTCGGCCTGGCGCGGCTGATCGAAGGGGAACAGCGCACGGCTGACGAAGCCGCCGCTGGCGCTGACCAGGCGCTTGCTGTGCTGCGCCGGCAGCAGTTGCACCCCTTCGAAGGCGTGCTGTTCGAGGAACGCCGCCACCGACACCTTCAGTGCCTTGGCCACCTTGCACAGGGTTTTGATCGACGGCACGCTGCGGCCGGACTCGATCTGCGCCAGCATCGCCCGGCTCACCCCTGATAACCGCGCCAAACCGTCGATAGAAAGGTACCGCTTGCTGCGCAGGCGTTGCAGGTTCAGCGCCACCCATTCGGCGCTGTCGTCGTCTTCCACGGGTTCGGGGCTGCTGCCGGGCAGGGCGCCCGGCACGCCGCTCACGGGCGCACCTTGCCGGGTGCCTGCGGCGCAAACTGGCTGCTGGTGAAGTGCGCCAGCCCGGCCTGGGCGGCGTACATGGCCCACATCAATTTCGCGTTTTGCTGGGCCTGGCGGCGCTGGCGGTAACGAACGAAATCGATGATCTGGGCAGTGGCGTGCATGGCAGGCGCTCTTGGCGTGTGGTAATGGCCCCAAGGTAGCGGGATTGCCTTAGCGCTAAAAATACTGAATTTTTATGTATTAATAGCTCAATGGCATTAGCGCGGGCCGGCCGCCCTCAGCGCTTCACGAACCTCAGGGTAAAGCGGTCAGACTCGCCAATGGCCGCGTATTTGGCCCGGTCCTGCTCGCCAAGCTTATAGGTGGGTGGCAGCGCCCACACGCCGGCGGGGTAGTCTTTGGTGTCCTTGGGGTTGGCGTTCACCTCGCTTTGCCCCTCCAGGGTGAAGCCGGCCGCCTCGGCCAGGTGGATCACGTACTCGCTGGGCAGGTAGCCGCTTTGCTCGATGGCCGCGTCGGGTTCGCCGGGTGGGCCGCGGTGGTCGACCACGCCCAACACGCCGCCGGGCTTGAGCACTGCGTAAAACGCCGCGAAGTAGGCCGGGGCGTTGTTTGCCATCACCCAGTTGTGCACGTTGCGAAAGGTCAGCACCCGGTCCACCGAGGCCGGCGCGCCGAACACCGGTGCGCTGGGATCGAAGCGCAGTAGGCGGGCGTTGCCAAAGCGCGCGGGGTCATCCTTGAAGCGTTGCGCCAGGCCGCCGGGGGCGCTGACCGCGGCGATGTACTGGCCGTGGTCGTGCAGCAGTGGCGCCAGTAATTCGCTGTACCAGCCGTTGCCGGGCGTGATTTCCAGCACCGCCTGGTCAGCCTGCAGGCCAAAGAAGCTGAGGGTTTGCTGGGGGTGGCGGTAAACGTCACGGGCGGCGTTGGCCGGCGCGCGCCAAGGGCCGGCCAGCACCTGGGCGTAATCCGCCTCGGTAATGGGGGTGGCGGCCAGGGCCGGCGGCAGTAGGCTGGTGAGTACCAGGGCAAGCAGGGTGTAGCGGCCGAGCAGGCGAGGCATGGGTAGGCTCCTTGTTGATCAAAACCGTTGGGTGTACCCGCCGGCGCGCTGCGTGTCACCGCGCTTTACGGCATAGGCTTAGGCACTTTTGCACGGTGCCGCGCGGCCGGCGCGGTTCACAGCTAACCATAGCGCCCGATGTTCTTATCCTTTGCGCCCGCGCTGCCGGTAGATTCAACAGCACCCCCTAATCGGCTTCGGAGGCCTGACCCATGGGCAACCTCAACAGCGCAGCGCCGTTCGTGCGGGCAACGGTCAACTACCTGCGCGACACCGGCCAACGGCCAGTGACCTACGCCAGCGCCGCCGCCGCGCCCGCCGGCGCGACCCCTCATGAGCGCGACCCGCACCCGGTGCAGGTGGCGGTGCACGACGCGCGCCTGCTGGCCAGCCCAGCGCGGCTCGACGTGCAAGGCTTCGAGCGGCTCGACTGGCCCAGCGAGGTGGCCAACCTCGAAGACCCGGCCCAGGTGATCGAGCAGTACTACCCGGAAACCGAAAACCTGCTCAAGGCGGTGACCGGCGCGGCCAAGGTGGTGATCTTCGACCACACCGTGCGCATTGACGAACCCGGCCGTGAGGCCAAAGGCCTGCGCGAGCCGGTGCGCTACGTGCACAACGACCAGACCCCGCGCTCGGCCCTGCGCCGGGTGTTCGACCACCTGCCGGCGCAGGAGGCCGAACACCGCGCGGGGCAGCGTTTCGCGATCATCAATGTGTGGCGGCCGATCGGCGCGCCGGTGTACAGCACGCCGCTGGCGCTGTGCGATGCACAAACCGTGCGGCCTGAAGACCTCGTCGCCAGCGACCTGGTGTACCCGGACAAGGTCGGCGAAACCTTTTCGTTCAGGGCCAACCCGGCGCACCGCTGGTACTACTACCCCCGGCTGCGGCCCGAGGAGGTGCTGTTGCTGAAGATTCACGACAGCCACGAAGGCGGCGCGCGGTTGACCGCCCACACCGCCTTCGATGACCCGGCCACCCCTGCCAGCGCGCCACCGCGGCGTAGTATTGAAGTGCGGGCGCTGGTGTTTTATTGAGGCATGGGTGGCCTTCCGCCATGGCAGGCCGGCTGCGCCGGGCGAGGGGCCACCGATACACGGCGATGGCTTCCCACCCCGCCGCTCGTCTAGACTCGCCACTGCCCGACCGCCAGCGAGCCCCCCCGTGCCTGCAGAAACACCCCTCCCGCCCACCCCCGACTACAACCTGCTGCAAGGTGAACACGCCCTTCAGGCGTTGATCGACCGCGAACGCCGCGTGCTCGGGCAGATCGCCGCCGGTGTGCCGCTGGCCGAGGTGCTCAGGGACCTGGTGCTGGCGGTGGAAGCGCAAAGCACCAGCATGCGGGCGTCGGTGCTGTTCATCAGCGAGGCTGGCGGGCACATGCTGCACGGCGCCGCGCCAAGCTTGCCAGAGGCCTACAACCAGGCCATTCACGGCATCGCCATTGGCGAAGGGATTGGCTCGTGCGGCACCGCGGCGGCGCGTGGCACGCCGGTGTTCGTAGACGACATCGCCCATGACCCACTCTGGCGCGACTACGCCGCCTTGGCTCTGGAACACGGCCTGCGCGCCTGCTGGTCGATGCCGATCAAGGCCGCCGACGGCGTGGTGCTGGGCACTTTCGCGGTGTACTACAGCGAACCGCGGGCACCGACCCCGCGTGATGTCGAGGCCATCGCCGTGCTTGCGCAAACCGCCGCGCTGGCCATCGAGCGGCACCGTTCGGAGCAGAAGCTGCGGCGCAGCAAGGATGAACTGCACGCCCTGAACCTGGAGCTGGAGCGCAAGGTCTACGAGCGCGCCACCGAGCGCAGCCGCACCTGGCTGCTCAGCCCCGACCTGCTCTCGGTGATCAACGCCCAGGGCATGATCGAAACCTCCAACCCGGCCTGGCGCACCACCCTGGGCTGGGCCCCCGAGGAACTGCAGGCGACCTTCCTGTCGTTCGTGCACCCCGACGACCTCGCCGCCAGCGAGGCCGTGTTCGCCCAGGCGGCCCAGGGCCGGCCGATCGTCAGCTTCGAAAACCGCTGCCAGCACCGCGACGGCAGCTACCGCTGGCTGGCCTGGGTGGCGGTGCTGGAGGAGGGCAAAATCTACTGCAGCGCGCGCGACATCAGCGGCGACAAAGCCCGCGAAGAAAGCCTCGCCACGCGCACCCGCGAACGCGACCAGGCCTGGGCGATGTCGCAAGAGCTGCTGGTGATCGCCTCGCCCCAGGGCACCCTCGATGAAATCAACGCCCGCTGGACCGAGCAACTGGGCTGGAGCGAGGCCGAACTGCTCGGCCGGCCGTTCAGCGACTTCACCCACCCCGAAGACGTGGCCGCGACCCTGGCCGCGTTCGAGGGGATCTTCAGCGCGCCGCTGACCAACCCCTTCGAATACCGCCTGCGGCACAAAGACGGCAGCTACAAATGGTTCAGCTGGACCGGCAGCTTCCAGGACGGCCGGGTGTACGCCGCCGGCCGCCACGTGACGGTCGAGCGCGAGCAGGCCGAGGCCCTGCGCCAGTCGCAAAAAATGGAAGCGGTCGGGCAGCTCACCGGTGGCGTGGCCCACGACTTCAACAACCTGCTGACGGTGATCCGTTCCTCCACCGACCTGTTGCTGCGCCCCAACCTCAGCGAGGAGCGCCGCGAGCGCTACGTGCGGGCGATCTCCGACACGGTTGACCGCGCCGCCAAGCTGACCGGCCAGTTGCTCGCCTTCGCCCGCCGCCAGGCGCTCAAGCCGGCGGTGTTCAACGCCTCGAGCAGCGTGACGGCGATGAGCACGATGATGGGCACGCTCACCGGTTCGCGGATTACCACCGTGACCGAACTGCCGCAACAGCCGTGCCTGGTCAACGCCGACCCGAGCCAGTTCGACACCGCGCTGGTGAACATGGTCGCCAACGCCCGCGACGCCATGAAAGGCGAAGGCCACCTGGCCATCCGTGTGCGCGCGGTGGAGCAGATGCCCGCGGTGCGCACCCACCCGGCCGTGACCGGGCCGTTCGTGGCGGTGGCGATCAGCGACACCGGCAGCGGTATCCCGGCGCAGTTGCTAGAGCGCATCTTCGAGCCGTTCTACACCACCAAGGGCGTAGGCCAGGGCACGGGCCTGGGGCTGAGCCAGGTGTTTGGTTTCGCCAAGCAGTCGGGCGGCGAAGTGACCGTGGCCAGCGAAGTTGGCGCCGGTACTACCTTCACCCTGTACCTGCCACGGGTTGCCGGTGAGGTGGAGCCCGCGCCCGCGGCGCCGGCCGACGTGCCGCTGGAAGAGGGCCACGGCACCTGTGTGCTGGTGGTCGAAGACAACCCCGAGGTCGGCGCCTTTGCCATCCAGGCCCTGGCCGAGCTGGGCTACACCCCGGTGCTGGCCGGCAGCGCGCGGGAGGCGCTGGCGGTGCTGGGCGAAGGCGCGGATGGCTTCGACGTGGTCTTCTCCGACGTGGTCATGCCCGGCACCAGCGGCATCGAACTGGCCCATGCGCTGCGCCAGTTGTACCCGGCGCTGCCGGTGGTGCTCACCTCCGGCTACAGCCATGTGCTGGCCGAAAGCGGCACCGACGGCTTCGAGTTGCTGCACAAGCCGTACTCGGTGGAGCAACTGTCGCGGGTGTTGCGCAAGGCGGTGCGCGGCTAGCGCCACATCGGGATGATCGACACCACCAGCAGCGCCGCCATCAAGCCATTGAACAGCCGCCACTGCCAGGCGCTGCGCAGGCGCCGGGCGAGCAGCACACCCAGCGCGCACCACAGCCCCAGCGACACACAAGCCGCCAGCGCAAACGCCGCGCCGAGCAGCAGCGCCAGGTGGTAGGGGCTGCTGGCCAACGGCGAAAACGCCGCCGCCGCGCTCACCGTCATCGCCCAGCTCTTGGGGTTGGCCAGCAGCAACAGCATCGCCTTGCCCAGCCCCAGTGGCCTGGCCACCGCCGCGCCGGAGGCTGGCGCGCCGCTGCGGGCGATCAACCAGGCCAGCCATAACAGGTACAGGCTGCCCACCAGCTTCAACGCCCATTGCAGCGCCGGCCGTTGCCCCACCAGTTCGCCCAGGCCCAGCCCGGCCAGGGCCGCCAGCAGCCACAACGCCGCGGCGATGCCGAGAATCAACGGCAGCGAGCGGGCCAGCCCGAAGCGTGCCCCCGAGGCCGTGGCCAGGGCGGTGGCGCCGCCGGGTGAGAAGGTGGCCGCGGCCACGAACAGCAACAGCGGGAGCAGGTTGGGCACAGGGGTCATCCGTGGGTAAGAGTGGCGTTACGCTACTGCTCGCCTAGGGATTAGAAAACCGAATATATTTGATGCCCCACATTACGCCGTGTAATCCCAGCATGAGCCGCACGCTTGATCTTGCCTTGGTCCGCACCTTCGTTGCGGTGGCCGAGCACCGGAGCATGACCATCGCCGCCAACCTGCTGTTCATGACCCAGGGCGCGGTGAGCCAGCAGGTCAAGCGCCTGGAAGCGGCGCTGGCGTGCCCGTTGCTGGTGCGCAAGCCCCGGCAATTGGAGCTCTCTGCCCAGGGCGAGGCGTTTCTGCCGAAGGCGCGGCAATTGCTGGAACTGAACGACCAGATCTGGGCCAGTACCGCTGGCGGCCCATTGCGTGGCCAGTTGCGGGTGGGTGCGCCACCAGACCTGATCAGCGCCCTGGCGCCGGCGATGAAGGCCTTCAGCGACCTGCACCCACAGGTTGAGGTGGCCATGCACTGCGCGCCGTCCACCGCGCTGGATGACGCGATAAAGGCCGGCGAGCTCGACGTGGCGCTGGTCGAGTACCTGGCCGGCAATGCCCAGGGCGAGGTGCTGCGCAGCGAAGCGCTGGTGTGGGTGGGCAGCCCCGCCCATCACGCCTGGGCGGCGCGGCCGCTGCCGTTGTCGCTGGTCGATGAGCGCTGCGCCTTCCGCCCGTTGCTGCTCGGCGCGTTGGCCCGAGAGGGCATCGCCTGGCGCACGCTGTTCGAGAACGGCAGCCTGGAGGCCACCGCCAGCACCGTGCGCGTGGGCCTGGCGGTGACGGCCATGCTCGCCTCCACGGTGCCTGCCGGCTTGGTCGCGCTCGGCGCGGGCGCCGGCCTGCCGGCGTTGCCAGCGTTCGCCGTGTGCCTGCGGCTGGCGGCCGGCGCGCAGCCTGGGGTGGCGGATTTCCGCCGTTGCCTGCTGGCGGTGATGGGCTAAGCGCCCTTGGGCGCGGTGGCCAGGCCGAAGCCGTAGGTGACCGCGATCGCCACCCCGAGCAGGGCCGTGACCCCCCACCAGGCAAAGTGCGCCCAGGCGAACCCACCGGCCCAACCGAGCACCGCGCCGCCCAGGTAGAACGAGGCGAAGTACAGCGTCGAGGCCTGGGATTTACCCACCTTGGCATGCCGCGCCACCGAGCCGCTGGCCACCGCATGGGTGGCGAAATAGCCCACCGTGAACAGCACCAGCCCGACCACGATAAACACCACCTGCGGCACCACCATCAACAGCGCACCGGCCGCGCATAACCCGAGCGAGCCGAGGGTCACCGGCCGGGTGCCGAAGCGGTCGGCCAGGCGGCCCGCGCGGGTGGAGGCATAGATGCCGGCCAGGTAGGTGAGGAACAACGAGCCGGTGACCGTTTGGCTGAGGTTGAACGGCGCGGCGGTGAGGCGAAAGCCAAGGAAGTTGTAGACCATCACCAGGATGCCCATCATGCAGAAGCCGCTGATGTACGCCCGCTGCAAGGGCCGCTGGCCGAGGTGATGGCGGTAGTGGCCAAGCACTTCGGGCAGGTTCGAGCGCTGCGCGATGAAGTGCCGCGAACGCGGCAGCAGCCAGGTGAACAACAGCGCCGAGAGCGCCCCGACCACGCCGATGAACACCAGGCTGGCGCGCCAGCCCCAGGCGTCGGCGACGAACCCGGCGATCACCCGCCCGGCCATTCCGCCCAGCGCCGCGCCGCTGACGTACACCCCGGCGGCATAGCCGGAATCCGACGCGGCAATTTCCTCGGCGATGTAGGCCATGGCAATGGCCGGCACGCCACTGAAGGCCGCGCCCTGCAGGGCGCGGTAGATCAAGAAGGTGTTCCAGCTGTCGGCGCTGGCCGAGGCGATGCAGATCACCCCGGAGCTGATCAGCGAGGTGACCAGCACCGGCTTGCGGCCCACCCGCTCGGACACCAGGCTGGCGAACGGCATCAGCAGGGCGAGTACGCCGATGTTCACCGACAGCGACAGGCTGGCCTGGGCCGGGCTGATGCTGAAGGCCTGGGTGAACAGCGGCATCAACGGCTGCACGCAGTTCATCAGGGCGAAGGTGGCAAGGCCGGCGAGGGTCATGCACAGCGCAATGGCGCGAAACGCCGAGGTGCCGCGGGTGATTTTCTCGGGGGCGTGGGGCGGGTGCTCGGCGGTCATGCTGGGCGCGGGGCTCTGGCGGCAACGGGGACGCACAGCATACTGGACTGCGCCCGCTCTGGCATGTGGCCCTTAACCGCCCGCCGCGCTTGCCAGCCGCCCACCGTTACGGTTAAGGTCAAGCCATGAACAGTGCCCGCCACACCACGCCCACTACCACCACCACCGCCCAGGGCGGCGCGTGCGAGGTGTCGTGAGCCGGTAGCGAACGTACTTCAAAGGCCCGCCAGCGATGGAACGGGCCTTTTTTATGCCCGTGTATCGCCGGCTCATTGCAAGGAGATGCACCCATGTACGCGTTGTTGATTCTCGATGTGCAAGTTGGCCTGGTTCATGGCCCAGACCCGCTGTGGCGCGGCGAGGCCCTGCTGGCGACCCTCAACGGGCTGCTGGGCTAGGCCCGCGCCGCCGGTGCGCCGGTGTACATCGCCCGCCACCTGGGCCCGGTAGGTTCGCCGATCGAGCCGGGCAGCCCACTCACTGAGCTCGCCCCCGAGCTAGCCCTGCGCGGTGATGAGGTGGTGTTCGACAAGCGCCGGCCCAACGCTTTCACGGGCACCGGCCTGGCCGAGCAATTGCGCGCCCGCGGCGTGACGGGGGTGGTGCTGGCGGGGCTGAAAACCCAGTATTGCGTCGACAGCACCTGCCGCGCCCTGCGCGATGAAGGCTTTGCCGCGGTGTTGATCGCCGACGGCCATTCCTGCGCCAACACCCCACAACTGGCGGCCGAGGCGATCATCGCCCACCACAACGCGACCCTCGCCGGGCCGTTCTGCCAGGTGGTCGAAGCGGCGCGCTGGAGCTTCCAGGGGTGAGCCGCGCCTGGCCTGCCATGCTGGCGCTGGCCTTGCTCTGGTTGGCCGGCTGTAGCCGCCAGCCGCAACCGGCCGCGCCCAGCCCCGAGCAGGTGCGCAGCCAGGTTGAGCGCCTGCTGCCGCGCAGCGCCAGCGACCGCGCCGGCTGGGCGGTAGACATCCAGGCCGCGTTCGAGGCCCAGGGGCTTAACCCCAGCGTCGAGAACCTGTGTTCGGTGATTGCCGTCATCGAGCAGGAATCCAACTTCCAGGCCGACCCCCAGGTGCCCGGGCTGGGCCGCATCGCCCGCGAAGAAATCAACCGCCGCGCCGCGCGCTTGCACGTGCCGGCGTTTGTCGTCAGCGCGGCGCTCAGCTTGCCGTCCAGCCACGGCAGCAGCTACGCCCAGCGCATTGCGCGGGTGCGCTCGGAGCGCGAACTGAGCGAGCTGTTCGACGACTTCATCGGCCAGGTGCCGCTGGGCCAGCAACTGTTTGGCCGGCTCAACCCGGTGCACACCGGCGGGCCGATGCAGGTGGCGGTGGCGTTCGCCGAACAGCACAGCGGCGGTTACCCGTACCCGCGGGCCGGCAGTGTGCGCCAGGAGGTATTCAGCCGCCGCGGCGGGGTGTACTTCGGCACCGCGCACCTGCTCGGTTACCCGGCCAATTACCCCAAGGCGCTGTACCGTTTCGCCGATTACAACGCCGGCCATTACGCCAGCCGCAACGCCGCGTTCCAGGCCGCGCTGAACCGCTTGGTCAAGGCGCGGCTGGTGCTCGATGGCGACCTGATCAACTACGCCTCGGCCAGCCCTGGGCAAACCGAACTGGCGGTGCGCTCGCTGGGCAGCCGGCTGAACATGAGCGACGCGGCCATTCGCACCGCCCTGGAGCAGGGCAGCGAAGCGGGTTTCGAGGGCACCGGGCTGTACCGCCGGGTGTTCGAACTGGCCGACCAGGTGGCCGGGCAAACGCTGCCGCGGGCGGTGCTGCCGGGCATCACCCTGCAAAGCCCGAAGATCACCCGGCAACTGACCACCGCCTGGTTCGCCCAGCGCGTAGACGAACGCCGCGCGCGCTGCATGGCGCGGGCTGGGGGCTGAGCTACACTGGGTTCGGCGCCGCCGCTGGCGCTACCGTTGCACTGACGTCGTCTCGCGTTGCCGGCGTGCCCGGCGAGGGTCAGGCCACCTTTGCCTTCCCATCCGCGAGGCCGAGCCATGTTCACGCCCACCCACCCCTTGCCCCTGGGCCATTGCTGCCTGGGGGTGCTGTTCGTGATGCTCATCCTGCTCACACCCGCCGCCGCCGAGGCCGATTGTTATTGCAGCGGCGACTTTGCCCAGCAGCAAATGTGCCTGAGCACGTGCGAGAACAACGCGCGCCTGAACGCCTCGCGTGAGGCCCTGCAGGCACGCATGCCCGAAGACCTCAAAACCGTGGTGCCCGAGTACCTGCAGGCCCGGGAAACACTGCGCCAAACCCCCAGCAATGCACCAGACCTGCCGGCGGTGTTCGCCCGCTACCAGCAGGCCCGCGAACGCCGCGACACGGCCCTGCTCGGGCAGTACACCGCGCAGGTGTCGATCGCTTCGGCGCTGAGCAACGGCCAGGCGTTCAAGCAGCTCGACGACCTCTACGCCATGCCGGAATTCATCCGCCCGACGTTTCATGCCTATGCGATGAAAATGGCCAACGCGCTGCTCGATATGGCGCAGAACAACGGCCAGGTACGGGTGGATTCACGCTACCCGCAGTTGCTCGACGAAACCGAGCTGCAAGCCTGGGCCAAGGCCCACGGTGGGCCCAAGCCGCAGTTGGTGTTCGGCCGGGTAGTGCTGCCCAAGCCGGGCGAGGGCAAACCCCTCGATGAGCTGAGCGCCGAGGACCGGCAAGTGGTTGCCAGTTGCCGGATCGAGACCGAGCAGGCCTTTCCCACCGCGGCGCGGGTGCGGCGCGACCGCACCATCACCGATAAAACCGTGGCCAACCAGGCCCAGGCACATTACCTGGCGTGCATGAAAGCGCGGTGCAAGGCCTGTGACTATTGACGTTGGGCCCGGCGCTACAGCTGATAACTGCCCACCACCCCACACAATAGCCGCACCCCCAGCCCGATCAGCTCGTCGTTGAAGTCATACGCCGGGTGGTGCAGTGGCCTGGAGGCCTCGGCGCCGTCGGCGCCGAGCCAGAAGTACGCCCCTGGGCAGGCCTGCAGCAGGTAGGCGAAATCCTCCGAGGCCATCGAGGCGTTGCCGGCCCACTGCACGTTGTGCTCGCTCAGCAGCGCGGTGGCCACCTCACGTACCCGCGCGGCGCAGGCTGGGTCGTTCAGGGTGACTGGGTAGCCTTCGCGGTAGTGCACCGTGGCGCGCGCGGCAAAGGCCTGGGGCAGGGTTTCGCCCAGGGTGGTGACCATCTCCCGCATGCGCTCGCGCACCGCCGGCGCCAGGCAGCGCACGGTGCCGCGCAGGGTGGCGGTATGCGGGATGATGTTGTAGGCGGTGCCGGCCTCGATCATGGTCACACTCAGCACCGCTGCGTCCAGTGGCGATACCCGGCGCGACACCAGCGTGTGCAAGGAGCTGACCATCTGCGTGGCGACCACCACCGGGTCGTTGCCGCGTTCGGGCATCGCCGCGTGGGCACCGGAACCCTCGATCACGATCTCGAAGGTGTCTTGCGAGGCCATCATCGCCCCCGGGTTGACCGCCACCTGGCCCTGGGGCAACCCTGGCCAGTTGTGCAGGCCATACACCGCCTGCATCGGGAAGCGCTCGAACAGCCCGTCTTCGATCATCCGCCGGGCGCCGGCGCCGGTTTCTTCGGCGGGCTGGAAAATAAAATGCACCTGGCCGCTGAAGTCGCTGGCCTGGCTCAGGTGCTGGGCGGTGGCCAGCAGGATCGCGCTGTGGCCGTCGTGGCCACAGGCGTGCATGCAGCCAGGGTGGGTCGAGGCGTGCGCGGCGTTGCCGGTTTCCTGCACGGGCAAAGCGTCGATGTCGGCGCGCAGGCCGATCGCCGGGCCGGCGCCGCGGGTGAGGGTGGCAACCACCCCGGTGCCGCCGAGGCCGCGGGTCACGCTCAAGCCAAAACCTTCGAGCAGCGCGGCGATCGCCGCGCTGGTGCGGTGCTCCTGGTAGCCGAGTTCCGGGTGGGCGTGCAGGTCGTGGCGCCATTGGCGGGCCAGCGCGGCCTGCTCAAGGCTCAAGGGGTCAAGGTACGAGGGCATGCCGGTTCCTCAATAGGGCAGGGAGCTGCCACTGGCATGCTCCTTGCGTAGCGATACAACAGAAAACCCCGTGAAAAGAGGCGATTAGGTGCGAAACGGTATTCCCAGCCTGGGGGCGCTGCAGGCCTTCGAAGCCGCCGCCCGGCACGAGAGCTTCGCCAAGGCGGCGCAAGAACTGGCGCTGAGCAGCGGGGCGATCAGCCGCAGCATCAACGAACTCGAGGCCCTGTTCGCCGTCACGTTGTTTCGCCGCGAGCGCCAGCGGGTGTACCTCACCGACCCCGGCGCGCGCTATGCCGCGCGGGTGCGCATCCACCTTGAGCACCTGCGCCGTGACACCGTGCAACTGGTGCGGCAAAGCCGCGAAATCAGCCTCGATATCGCGATTGGCGTGACCTTCAGCGCGCAGTGGCTGATCCCCCGGCTGAAGGGCTTTTACGCGCGCTACCCGCATATTCGCCTGCACCTGCTGGGCCGCGACCAGCCGCTGTTCTTCAATGATTCGAATTTCGACGCGGCGTTGTATTTCGGCCGCGCGGTGTGGCCGGGCATGCAGGGCCGTTGCCTGCTCAACGACGACGAACTGCTGCTGGTGTGCGCCCCCGCGGTGATGGCCGGGCAGGGCCGCCTGCCCTTGGAAGCCATCGCCCGGCTGCCGCGCATCAGCCTGCGCGACATCCCCAACGCCTGGCGCGACTGGGGCCTGAGCGCCGGCCTGGCCGCGGAGGATGACGGTATCGACCACCGCTTCGAGATGTACGTGATGGCCATCAACGCCGCCCTCGAGGGCTTGGGCGTGGCGTTGCTGCCGCGGTCGTTGATCTGGCGTGAGTTGCGCCAGGGGCGGCTGTGCCAGGCACACCCGGTGACCCTGCCCAACCCGGACTTCATCTATTGCGTGTACCCCGACCACACCGCCCTCAACGAAGCCTTCAGGCTGTTCGAGGCCTGGTTGCTGGAGGCGGTGCAGGCCTACCAGCAGGAGGTCAACGCGCAACGCCAGGGGCCCCGCCTTCCAGGTGCGCGGCCATGAGGCCACGAAAGCCCAACCAGGCAACGTAGTCGGAGCCGATCTGTGCCTTCACCTGCCGTGCTTCCTCCGCGGGCAGGGCTTCGACCGGGCCGGCGGCCTGGGCCAGCAGTTGGATCTGGCAGCAGCGCTCCATGGCGATGAACCGGTAGGCGGCGGCTTCCACCGAGCTGCCCACGGTCAGCAGGCCGTGGTTGAGCAGGATCGCGCTTTTGCACTGGCCCAGGGCATGGCCGAGGCGCTCACCTTCATCACCCGACAGCACGACGACATCGCCGCGGAACAGCACCTGGTTCTCGAAATACACGCAGGCCTCCTGGTTCAGCGGCAACAGCGGTTGGTTCAGCGCCGAAAAGGCCCGGCCGTATACTGAATGGGTGTGCACGGCCGCCACCACCCCAGGCTGGGTGCGGTGGATGCCGCAGTGGATCGCCACCGCCGCGGCGTTGACTGGGCCGCTGCCATGGACCACCTCGCCGGCCTCGCTGATGCAGATCAGGTCATCCGGCTGGACCTGCGAAAAGTGCACCGCGTAGGGGTTGACCCACAAGTGCTCGGCGAACTCCGGGTCGCGCACGGTGATGTGCCCGGCGATGCCTTCGGCCAGGCCGAGCTTGCCGAACACCCGGAATGCCGCGGCCAGGCTGGCCTTGCGCTGGGCCCGGGCCTGGGCCATGTCGGTGAACACCTCCGGGGCGGGCAGGGCGCCGCCGAGAGGGGTAGGGATGTAGAAGTCTGCGGGGTTGTTCATGGCTGTGCTCAACTGCGGGTTAAAGGGGCGCTCAACCGTTGCTCGGCGCCAGATGGGCGCGGCGCTGGCCTTCGAGGTACAGCACCAGAATGGCGCTGAGGGTCATGAAGCCGGCGATCACCAGCATTGCCAGGTTGAACGAGCCGGTGGCGTCTTTTACCGCGCCGATGAACCAGCCCACGAACAGCCCGGAGGCCACGCCGATCGAGGTGATCAACGCGATGCCGGCGGCCGCGGCGCGGTCGGCCAGCAGCCGCGGCGGCAATTGCCAGAAGGTGCTGATGCTGCAGAAACAGCCCGTGGCGCCCACGGAGAAAGCAATCAGGGTTTGCACCGGGGTGTTCAGGTACAGCGCGCTGGCCAGGGCCACGGCGCTGATGATCATCGGCGCGGCCACGAATGCCACGCTGAAGTTGCGCTTGCGCACGTACTGCCCGTACAGCGCCATGGCGATGATCGCCGCGGTGAACGGTATGGCCGTGAGCTGGCCAACCTGGAACACGCTGTACTTCACATTGAACGTCGCCTCAAAGCCCTTGACCACCTGCGGCAGGAAGTACAACAGGCTGATGATCGTGGCGTTGATGCCGAAGTACACCAGGCCCAATGCCCACACTCGTGGGTTGCGCAGTACACGGCTGGCGCTGGTTTCCATCGGGTTGTGCAGGCGCCGGGCGTCGGCGGCCAGGGCCTGTTCGATCTCGTTGCGTTCGGCCGCGCTCAACCAGCCGCAGCGCTGCGGGCTGTCGGGCAGCCAGAACAACACCGCCACGCCCATCAGGGTGGCCGGCAGCGCTTCGAGCAGCAGCATGCTGCGCCAGCCGCTCATGCCGAACAGCGAAGCCTCTTGCATCAGCCAGGTCGACACCGGCGCACCGAGCATGCCAGTCAGCGGGATCGCCATGATGAACAGCGACATCAGCCAGACCCGATCCCGGGTGGGCAGCCATAGCGTGAGGAAATACACCACCCCGGGGAAGAACCCGGCTTCGGCCACGCCCAGGGCGAAGCGCGCGGTGTACAGCCAACTGGCGTTGCTGATCAGGCACGAGGCGGCGCTGATCAACCCCCAGGTGATCATGATCCGCGCCATCCACACCCGCGCGCCGAAGCGATGCAGGCACAGATTGCTGGGGATCTCGAAGAGGATATAGCCGAGGAAGAACAGGCTGGTGCCCAGGCCGTACTGGGCCAGGGTAATGCCGATGTCCTGGTTCATGGTCAGCGAGGCGTAGCCCACGTTGGCCCGGTCGAGCTGGTTGAACATGTACATCAGCACCAGCAACGGTGCCAGGCGCCAGATGATCTTGCGGGCAAGTTCCGGGCGTAGCCCCGGAGACACGACAGGTGCGGTCATGGCGAAGGTTTCCTGATCCAGAGGGGTGGCCAGGGCATTTCAGCACCGCCCGCGCGGCAGCGGCAAACCATGGTTTCGCAGGGGGTGTTGAGCTTTGCTCAACAACTGCCGGGGGTTCCCCAGGCTGGTGCGCGGGTGCGCCATGGGTGGGCACCGCGCGCGGGTTTTAGGGCTTGCGCTGAATCAGCAGCGCTCAGGAATCGAGCTGGCCACCGACCGGGTAGAAGCTGCCTCCCAGCGGCGCGCTGATCACCCATTCGCCGGTGTGCGGGCGCAGCATCACGTTACGCGTGCTGAGGTCGACATCGGCGCCAAACTCCACGCCAAAGCGCGCGGCGTGCCCCCAGGCGCTGAGCAGCCCACGAAACTCCGGGGTGCTCAGGCCCTTGAGGTGGCAGCGCTGGATCAACGCCGGCAGGTCACTGAACAGCACCCAGTGGGCACGGTCGGCGATGCTGTCCAGCGCGGCCTGCAAGCGGCTGACGCGGGCGTCGGCCGGGTCCAGTTCGACCAGCCGCTCGACCTCCGCCAACCAGTAGAACTCGCCGGCACCTTCGTCCGACGGCGCCACCGCGCCGTAGTCGTAGATCACCCGGGCCACGTGTGGCACCCGCCGCTCCGAGGCAGCCACCAGAAACTGGTGGCCACAGCCTTCACGGGTCAAGCGGTAGATGCGCCCGGCTTTTTCGAACAGCATCGTGCAGGTGCCGTAATTGAAGAACGTCGCGCCCAGCAGTGGTTCCTGGGCCAGCACGCGATCAAAAAAAGGTCCTTCGAACAGCACGCCCTCGGCCATGTGTACTCCTGTGTGTGAATGCCAGTGCCTGAGTGACTGTAGCCACCCTCTCACGGCTTTGCCTCCCCGCTAGGGCAATCAATGCAATGACCGTTGATCGGCACGCCGCGAGTGGGCAAGATCGGCGCTGCCCGGCACGCGTTACCGTGGTATCGTTTGGCGGCGTACCGTTTCGGTATCCATGGCCAGGTTCTCCTGCGTAATACACCGGCTGGGCCCTGTTGGCCTCATACGGACATGAGCGAAGTCATCACGTGATCATCCCTATTCAGGTTGCCCTGGTCGAAGACGACCCCCTGCTCAGGCGGGTGTTGGCCGGCCTTATCGAAGAACTCGGCACCGAATGCCTGGATTTCGGCTCGGCCGACGACGCCCTGATCGCCCTGCTGCAGCGCGCGGCGCCGATTGACCTGCTGATCACCGACCGGGTGGTGCCCGGCCAGCTCGACGGCCTGGCGCTGGTCAAGCTGGTGCGGCAGAAGTGGCCCGCGGTGCAGGCCTTGGTGATGAGCGGCTACGAGCAGGACGACAAACTCAACCTGCCCGCCGGTGTGCAGTACATCCAGAAGCCGCTGCAGCTTAACGAGTTGCTGGCGGTGGTGGCCCAGGTGCAACACCAACGCAACGCCGAGCGCCCTGCCAGCAGCGCTTAATATCCCGGTAGCCTGCGGCTTTGCCGCCAAGCCTCGTGGGCTTGGCGCAGGCGGCCCTGGGCCTCACCGTGCTGGCTGTCGTCGATCAACCCACAATTGAGCAGGCAGGCCAGGTAACCTTCGGCGCGGTTGAGGTTGTCGGCGCATTCTTTGTGGCAGAGCGCCTGGGCCATGGCGGCCAGGTAGCGCTCAACGCTGTCGCGGTGCACCGAGCGGCCGTCAGCCAGCAGCATGTTGCGCGCCATCCGGTCGGCGCGCGAAGGGGCCGGCCCGGCGGCGTCGGCACGCCCGGCAGGGGCGGTGGTGGGCCTAGCGTTGCTCCCAGTCAAGGGTTTTATCCTCGTTTTGGCGCATGAACACCAACGGCGCGTGGGACCCTAACCCACGGATTTCATTGATCGCGTGCAGCACCTTCAGATAAAACACTTCGGGGTTCTGATACTCCTGGGGCTTGAGCACACGGCTGACCACAGCCTTGGCGCCCGGGTCGATCAACTGCAGGTGCATCACCTGCTCTTCGAACGTGACCCGGTGCTTCAAAGGTGGGTCCAGCTGCGCAAGGGCGACCTCTAGAGTTTCCACAGCCTGTTCCTGATCAGCAGAGTACGCCGTTGAGTGGAGCAGCGTTTCGCCGGTAAAGACAGCCGCCCGGGCCACGCGCCGATGGGTGGTCACGCCGCCTAGCTGATGCCGATGCCCTTGATCGACGGTTGTTGCGCGCCCTTGAGCACCACGTCGACCAACTCTTCGATGTTCCAGGGTTTTTTCAGCACCCCGACCCCGTGCAGCGCGGTGATGTCATCGGGCAGGGCGAACGCGGTGCTGATGATGATCGGGATCTGTGGCCAGTTCTCGTGGGCGAACCGCGTGAGCGCCACGCCGTCGGCTTGGCCGGGGGTTTTCACGTCGGTGATGATCAGCATCACCTCGTCGGCATGGGCGCGCAGGTAGGCAATGCCGTCGTCGGCCCGTTCGAAGGCCTCGGTTTGTATGCCTTCATCCTTGATGGCTACCTGGATCAGTTCCGCGATGATCTGTTCGTCTTCGACGACTAGGATCTTGGTCTTGGGTTGGGTAGGCATCGTTTGTCCTTTGGCAAAGTGACTGCGTGGTTGAGCAGGCGTACAACCCGTAACGCGCTAGGCAGGCGGCGCGCGGCAAGCGCACCGGTGGATCACTGAGTGGACCACGCCGCCGCACGGGGGGTTCAGCGCAATTCACCGCCGCAATGCCTGCCACAGCCCGCGCAACTGCGCGCACGCCAGCGGGTGCCCGGCCTCGGCGGCGCGCGCCAGCCACACCAGGGCGCGGCTGCCCTCTGGGCTGCGGCGGTCGCGCAGGTACAGCATGCCCAATTGCTGCATGGCGTCGGCATGGTCGCGGCGCGCCGCCGCCAGCCACAGTTGTTCGGCCACCGCCCAGTGGGCGGCCTGGGCGAACAATTGCGCCAATTCGTTCAGGGCCTGCGCATCGCCGCGGTCGGCGGCGTGCACCAGCGCGGTGTCTGCCGCGGCCAGGCGCAGCGGCAGCAGCGGCAATACCGCGGCCAGTGGCAACAGCGTGCGGCCACGGGCATCGCTGCCGGCTACGCGCTGCACGCGGCCTTGCTGCAAGCGCCGCCACCAGGTGCGCCGGCTGCAGCCGGTGAGTAGCTCGGCCATTTCCAGGCTGATGCCTTGCTCCATCGTTGACCTGCCTGAGGGGTAGAAAAAGGGCCCGCACTCTGCCAAAAGCGCGCTGGGCCTGGCCAGCAGGGAAATGCTTCAAGACACTACCGCCGCGGCTGGCGCGGCATGGCGGCTGCCAGAGTAGGGCGTGGCACGGCGCCGGGCACTGGCGCTGGCCTGGCTCAGGGCAGCGTTACCCCGTGAAACCGAGGGAAAGGGCGGTTGGCATCGCCCTTGCCAGAGCTTTGGCGCAGCGCTTTTGCTGCGCGTCCAGGGAGTGGGCAAGATGAAACACAGCAACAGCGGCTTCAGCCTGATCGAATTGATGGTGGTGGTGGCAATCATCGGGGTGTTGGCTTCAATCGCCTTGCCGGCTTACAGCGCCTACCAGGCGCGTGGCAAGCTCGCCGCCGGTTTGGCTGAGGTCGCGGCGCTGCGCAGCGTGGCGGAAACCCACCTCAACGATGGCCGCCGCCTCGGCGGTATCGATGATTTACCCGGGGCGCGGCCGTTAACGGCGCATTGCGCGCTCACGGCGGCCTTCGATGACACTGGCGCCGGCACCCTGACCTGCGAGGTGCAAAACGCACCGCCGGCGGTGCGCGGCGCGCGCTTGGCCTGGGAGCGTAGCGAGGAGGGCGCGTGGGCGTGCAGCGTGGCGAGCCTGAGCGACCCCTCGCTGGCTCCCGGCGGTTGCGTGGCCACGGCCCCCTGAGCGGAGAACCACGGCGGCAATGGCCGGTCCAAGCGCCATTGCCGCGTTGCATACACCTCTGCAACGCAATGTTACAATGCTATCGGCCAATTGGACGGCTCCCTGCCACAAGGATCGTGATGCCCCGTTATCTGCTGCCGCTATTGCTGGTCGTGTTCGTTGCCGACCTGCTGCTGATCGCCTGGTCGTTGTTCACCCAAACCCCGCCCAACTGGTTACCGGGCTGAGCCTTGGCTACGGTGAAGGAATGTATTCCTTCAGCCAGGAGCCTTCCCCATGCGCAAAATCCTCTTGCTGGCCTTCGCCGCGCTCGCCCTGTGGGCCAGCCAGGCCGTGGCCGACCCCCTGAAGATCGGCGTGGTCGGCGCGGGTAATGTGGGCGGCACCCTGGGCACCCTGTGGGCCCAGGCCGGGCACCCGGTGATGTTTTCCTCGCGCCACCCCGAACAGCTCGCCAGCCTGGCCAAGGCTGCCGGGCCCAATGCCCGCGCCGGCTCGGTGGCCGATGCCGTCGCCTGGGCCGACGTGCTGGTACTGGCGGTGCCCTATGGCGCCATGCCAGCGATCAGCGAGCAGCTCAAGGGCAAGCTGCAGGGCAAGGTGGTGTTCAGCGCCAGCAACCCCTTCAGCGGCCGCGATGGCGAAGTCGGCAGCCAGGCGCTGGCCGAAGGCGTGGCCCAGGCAGACCAACGCTACCTGCCCGGCGCGGCGCTGGTGCGCGGGTTCAATGCCATCGGTTATGGGGCGATGAAAAGCCAGGCCCAGCGGAATGTAGCGATCCCCACCTTCGCCGACGATGCCCGGGCGCGGCAGGTGGGCGCCCAATTGGTGCGCGACGCCGGTTTCGTGCCGGTGCTGGTGCCGCTGGCGCGGGCCAACGAGGGGCTGCCGGGCGGGCCGCTCGGGGGGGCCAACAGCGAGGCGCAGTTGAGGGAGAAGCTAGGGCTTTAGGGTAATGCTGTTCACTCAAGCGATCAGAGCGCCAAATCGGGGGTGAAACGCCCTAATGGCTTCAGGTGGTTTTACTGAGCGCATGAGCTGCCTGCCCATCGCCCGGCACAGCCGGAGTGCCGGACCACGGCCTCCCACCAGATTTGTGTAAACCATTGATTTACGCAGCAAAAAACAACCCGTGGGAGGCCGGCTGTGCCGGGCGATAGGCCCTGAAGCTCATGCACAAAACCAGCAGAGCTCCTCGCTAAATGACCAGGGAAAAATCGCCACAATATGCATCTGATCAGGCGCTCGCCCGGCGGTGCCGAACGAAGGGCCAGCCCGCTATTTTCATGCGGCCCACGCCCAAGCCTCAGGCCAACCGCTGCTCCCCCGGCTGCGCCTCATCCGCCTCGCCATGCAGCGAAATACGGTAGGTTTCCGGCAGCGCCAGGCCGCCCGCCATCGCCAGCAGGGCGATCAGCACCAGGTAGAAGGCCGGCGCCAGGTTGCTGCCGGTCAGGTCGATCAGCCAGGTGGCCATCAGCGGCGCGGTGCCGCCGAAGATCGTGTAGGCCACGTTGTAGGTGATTGCCGACGCGGTGTAGCGGGTGCGGGTGGGGAAGGTTTCAGACAACAGCGCCGCGGTCACCACGCCGCACAGCAAGGCGCCGATGGCCAGCAGGATGACCCCGAAAATCGCCGCGCCGATATTCCCCGAACTGGCCAGCCAGTACGCTGGGAACACCGTCAGCATCAGCCACAGGCAGGTAAAGCCCACGGTTTTGCGCCGGCCCACGCGGTCGGAGAAGGCCCCGGCCAGTGGGCAGGCCGCGGCGGCGAACAGCAGCGCCACGGTAGAGACCAGCAGCGACTGCGGGCGGGTCAGTTGGCCGACCAGTTGCAGGTAGGTGGCGAAGTAAGTGGTGAACATGTAGAACGACAGCGCCGTGAGCGAAATGAACGCGCCCAGGCAGATCATCGCGCCACCATGGTTGCGCAGGGTTTCCTTGAGCGGCGAGTGCTCGACCACGTCGTCTTCGGCCTGGGCGGCCTGGAACGCCGGGGTTTCTTCCATGCGCCAGCGCAGGTAAAGGCCGACGATGCCCAGCGGCGCAGCCACCAGGAACGGCACGCGCCAGCCCCAACTGGCCATCGCCTCGGGCGACAGGCTGGCGTCTAGCGCATAGGCCAGCACTGCGGCGCAGGCAAAGGCGGAGAACGTCGACACCGGCACGAAACTGCCATACCAGGCGCGCTTGTTCCGCGGTGCGTGCTCCATCAGGTAGGCACAGGCACCGGCGTATTCGCCCCCGGCGGAAAACCCTTGCACGCAGCGGGTGAGGGTGAGCAGGATCGGCGCCAGTACGCCGATGCTGGCGTAGGTTGGCAGCAGGCCGATGATGGTGGTGGCGCTGGCCATCAGCAGTATGGTCAACGAGAGGATCCGCTTGCGCCCCAGGCGGTCGCCCAGCGCGCCAAAGAAAATCCCCCCCAGCGGGCGCAGGGCAAAGGCCACGGCGAACACCGCGAAGGTTTTCAACAGCGCGACGCCGGTGGCTTCACCGGCAAAGAACAGCTTGGCGAGCAGGGTGGCGAGAAAACCGTAAACGGCAAAGTCGAACCACTCGACGAAGTTACCGATCGCCGCGGCGGCGATCACCTTGCGTAGCGTGGCGGGCGAAACGGGCCCGTGTGCAGGGGTGGCCATGCGCGTACTCCAGACAATTAATGTAACGATTATCGGCAGTCGGCCATGGCGGCCTGTTCGAAAAGCGCCACTGGCGTAGTCAGGAGCGCAAAGGGCGCGCTCTGTGGCGCGTATGGTTGGGCTAGGGGCTGTTCCCGTTTCATCACGACCGCGCCGAGGCCCGCTTTGCCGCCTTTCTACGTCAGCAATTTGAGCGTTGCATGCGGCAAAACAGGCACGGCCCTACGGGTTACGCGTCAAATCGTGCCAGCCTGCGTTGAAGGACTTGAAAAGGGAGTAACCATTTTCTACGTCCTTCGCCTTGGCTGACACGATTTGCCGCAGTAACGCGGTTCGCGCTGAAACGGCAACAGCCCCTAGGGTAAGCAGATTTCGTGCCGGATGATCAGGCGGGGCAGTTTGCCGGGGCGCTGCTCACCCCAAGCTATCCACCCGCGCAAACCGCTCCACCAGAAAATCAATGAAATGCCGCACCTTCGCCGACAGGTGATGCTGCTCGGCATACACCGCGAACACATCCGCCGGCAGCGGTTGGGCGTCGGGCAGGATCAGCCGCAGCCGGCCGCTGCGCACGTAGCGGGCGATGTCCCACTCGGCCCGGAGCAAGATGCCGCGGCCTTCGAGTGCCCAGTTCAGGGCCACTTCGCCGTCGTTGCAGCTCAGGTTGCTGCGCACCTTGATGCTGCGAGTGCGGCTGCCTTCGGCGAAATCCCACACGCCGTGAATACTGTCGTTCTGCCAAAGGTAGATGCAATTGTGCTGGCCCAGTTCGCTGAGGCGCTGGGGCGTGCCGTGGCGTTCGAGGTACAGCGGCGAGGCGCATAGCAGCCGGCGGTTACTGGCGATGCGCCGGGCGTGGTAGCCGGCATCGGGCAGGGTGCCGAAGCGGATGCCCAGGTCCAGCCCATGGGCGGCCAATTCCAGTGGGTGGTCGCTGAGCAACAGTTGGGTTTCGACTTCCGGGAACTGGTCAATGAACGCCGCCAGCGCCGGGCCGATGTAGCGCCGGCCAAAGCCCAGCGAGGCGTTCACCCGCAACAGCCCCTTGGGCTGGCCTCGGCTGCTGGTGACCTGCGCCTCCAGCGCTTCGATGTCGCCCAGAATGCGCCCGGCATTGCGGAAGTACAGTTCGCCCTCCGGGGTCAGCCCCAGGCTGCGGGTGGTGCGGTTGACCAAGCGCACACCTAGGCGTTGCTCCAGTGCGGCCAAGCGTTTGCTCACAGCCGGTGGGGTAATGCCCAGTTCGCGGGCGGTGGCGGCCAGGTTGCCGTGGCGGGCCAGCAGGTTGAAGAAGGCGAGGTCTTGGCTCATTAGTAACTTCAATTCACTAAAGTTGTTATTTGCGGTGAATCATAGCCTTGTTTTCACCACTTACACTGCGGCCACCTCCAACAACAACAGGGCTTACCCCATGAAAACCTATCAATTGGCCGCGGTACCCGGTGACGGCATCGGCGTGGAAGTGATCGCCGCCGGGTTGCAGGTGCTCGAGGCCTTGAGCCAGCATTTGGGCGGCTTTGCCTTCGAGGTGACCCACTACCCCTGGGACTCGGCCTATTACCTCAAGCACGGGCACTACATCCCCGAGGGCGGCCTGGCCCAGCTGAAGCAGGCCGACGCGATTTTCTTCGGCGCGGTCGGCAGCCAGCAGGTGCCGGACCACATCTCCCTGTGGGGCTTGCGCTTGCCGATTTGCCAGGGCTTCGACCAGTACGCCAACGTGCGCCCGGCCCGGGTGCTACCGGGGGTCAAGAGCCCACTGCACAACGGTGAGGCAATCGACTGGGTGATCGTGCGGGAAAACTCCGAAGGCGAATACTCCGGCAGCGGCGGGCGGGTGCACCAGGGCCTGCCGATCGAGGTGGCCACCGAGGTGTCGACCTTCACCCGGGTGGGCGTGGAGCGCATCCATCGTTTTGCCTTCGAGTTGGCGCGCAGCCGCCCAGCCAAGCACCTCACCCTGGTGACCAAATCCAACGCCCAGCGCCACGGCATGGTGCTTTGGGACGAAGTATTCGCCGAAGTGGCCAAGGATTACCCCGACGTGCGCACCACCCGCGAGCTGGTCGACGCGGTGACCACCACCATGGTGCTCAAGCCGGCGCAGTTGGACGTGATCGTGGCCACCAACCTGCACGCGGATATTTTGTCTGACCTGGCCGCGGCGCTGTCGGGCAGCCTGGGCATCGCGCCCACCGCCAACCTCAACCCGGAGCGCAGCTTCCCGTCGATGTTCGAGCCGATCCACGGTTCGGCCTTCGACATCACCGGCAAGGGCGTGGCCAACCCCATCGCGACCTTCTGGACCGCCGCGCTGATGCTCGAACACCTCGGCGAGCCGGCCGCCGCCCGCCACCTGATGCAGGCCATCGAAGCGGTGACCGCCAGCGGCCTGCACACCCCTGATCTGGGCGGCACGGCGACCACCGCGCAGGTCACCGACGCGGTGATCGAACTGCTGCGGCGCTGACCGCGCACCCACCTGCGCCAGCCCTCGCGCGGCTGGCCAGGGCGTGTTTCCGACCACAATAACAAGAGCGGAACCCCCATGAAGCGTGTATTGAGCAAACTTTACGTGCAGGTGCTGTTGGCGGTGATCCTGGGTGCCATCCTCGGCGTGCTGTACCCAGACTTCGCCACAACCCTCAAACCGATCGGCGACAGTTTCATCAAACTGATCAAAATGCTGCTGGCGCCGGTGATTTTTCTCACCGTGGTGACCGGCATCGCCAAGATGAATAACATGAAGGAGCTGGGCCGGGTGGGCCTGCGCGCGTTCATCTATTTTGAAGTGGTCTCGACCCTGGCACTGGTGATCGGCCTGGTGGTGGTCGACACGGTCAAGCCTGGCGCCGGCATGAACGTCGACGTGGCCACTCTGGATGCGTCATCGATCAAGACCTATACCGAAGCGGCGCGGCACGACTCGTTCATCAGCTTCATGCTGCAGATCATCCCCGACACCCTGGGCGATGCCTTCACCAAGGGCAACATCCTGCAGATCTTGCTGTTTTCGATCCTGCTCGGCGTGGCCCTTGCCCGTTGCGGCGAAAAAGGCAAGCTGATCACCGACACCCTCACCAGCTTGATGAACGGCATGTTCGGCATCGTCAACATGGTGATGCGCCTGGCCCCGCTGGGGGCGTTTGGCGCCATTGCCTTCACCATCGGCAAGTACGGCTTTGGCTCGTTGTTCTCGCTGGGCAAGCTGATGGCGTGCTTTTACCTCACCTGCGTGTTGTTCGTGGCGCTGATTCTCGGGCCGATCTGCCGTGCCTGCGGGTTCAGCCTGTGGAAGCTGCTCAAGTACCTGAAGGAGGAACTGTTCACCGTACTGGGGACGAGCTCGAGTGAGTCGGTACTGCCGCAGATGATCCGCAAAATGGAGAACGCCGGGTGCTCCAAGCCAGTGGCCGGCATGGTGATCCCGGCCGGGCTGACCTTCAACCCCGACGGCCAAGCGATTTACTACACCGCCGCGGCGACCTTCATCGCCCAGGCGACCAACACGCCGCTGGGGCTGAGCGACCAGTTGATCATCATGGCGGTGCTGATGCTCACCTCCAAGGGCAGCGCGGGGGTGACCGGGTCGGGGTTCATCACCCTGGCGGCCACGCTGGCCAGCCTGGGCACCATTCCAGTGGCGGGTATCGTGCTGTTGCTGGGGGTCGACCGGTTCATGTCCGAAGCGCGGGCGATTACCAACACCATCGGCAACGGCGTGGCCACTTTGGCGATCGCCCGCTGGGTCGGCGCGCTGGACCGCACCCGGCTGGCGCAGGTGCTCGACGGGCGCAAGGTGGCGCCACGGGTAGAGCCGGAAGGAGTGGCGAAAGCACTGTAACCCTATATGGATTATTATAGAGGTTACATGATCATAGGGCTGGAGAATAATTGGCCCTATATCGTAATACTGTTCACTTAAGCAATCAGAGCGCTAGATTGAGGGTGAAAAGCCCCGGTTTCTCCCGATGGTTTTACCGAGCGCATGACCTGACTGGCCCATCGCCCGGCACAGCCGGCCGCCCCCG
>NZ_JBIBKC010000020.1:0-62443 GCF_042958985.1 Pseudomonas sp. NPDC007930 | reverse complement strand
CTGGTGGGAGGCCGGCTGTGCCGGGCGAAGGGCCAGTCAGGTCATGCGCTCAGTAAAACCATTTGAAGAAATCAGGGCTTTTTAACCCCGATTTAGTGCTCTGATTGCTTAAGTGAACAGCATTACGGCACATCCGGCCTCCCACGGGTTGCCTCGTAAATCCGGGGCTTACGCAAAACTGGTGGGAGCCCATCGCCCGGCACTCCGGCTGTGCCGGGCGATGGGCCCTCCAACCAACACCCAAAAAAAAGCCCAGCATCGTGCTGGGCTTTTTTATGGGCCAACCCCTTACTGCGGGTTGGTTTCCAGCGGCTGCGGGCTGGGCACGGCGGTGGGCTTGGCTTCGTCGACGCTCTTTTGAATGTCATCGAGCAGCGAGCCTGGTTTGGCCGGGGCTTCTTGCGGCTGTTGCTTCGGCTGGTCGGCCGGTGTAACCGCATTGCCACTGTCGCCGCCCATGATGGCCTGGTCACGGCTCACGCCGGGCATGAAGTCACCCGAGAGGCTGGCCAATTGGTCGTTGTCGTTGAAGATCAGGCTGACGCGTTCCTGCTGGCGCGTGGCGCCACCGGGCATCATGCTGTACAGGTAATCCCAGCGGTTCGGGTGGAAAGTGTCGACGATCAGGGGGTTACCCATGATAAACCTTACTTGCCGACGGGTCATTCCGGGCTTCAACTGGTCTATCATGTCTTGTGTAACGACATTGCCCTGCTGGATGTCGATTTTGTAAACCCCGGGGAAAGAACAACCGGCGAGCGCGAGCAGGCCCACGATGGTGAGGCTGGTGAGCAAATGCTTGGTGTTTTGCATCGGTGGGCGACTTCCACTATCTTGGCTGGGTCAACGAAAGCCCCGATCATACCCGCATTGAATGAAGCTGCGAAAGCAGCAATCGGCGAGAAAGCTCACATGGTTGAAAACAACGAACTACGTAAAGCAGGTCTGAAGGTTACCCTGCCAAGGGTCAAGATCCTGCAGATGCTGGACTCGGCCGAACAGCGGCACATGAGTGCCGAGGATGTGTATAAAGCCCTGATGGATGCGGGTGAAGACGTTGGCCTGGCCACGGTTTACCGTGTGCTGACCCAATTCGAAAGCGCCGGTTTGGTGGTGCGTCACAACTTCGACGGCGGCCATGCCGTGTTCGAACTGGCAGACACCGGCCACCACGATCACATGGTCGATGTCGACTCGGGTGAGGTGGTTGAATTCGTCGATCACGAGATCGAAAAGCTGCAGCACCGGATTGCCGAAAGCCATGGTTATGACCTGGTCGAGCACAACCTGGTGCTGTATGTGCGCAAGAAGCGCTGAGCTAGGGTCATGAAAAAAGCGCCTGTATGGGCGCTTTTTTTATGCCTGGCGTTCGGACTCTCTGCTCTAGCGCGCAGTGCCCTGGGTCACCATCTTCTTGGCATGCGCCAGTGACTCCCGGGTCAAGTCGATGCCCCCCAGCATGCGGGCGATCTCCTCGATCCGCTCGGCCTTGCTCAGCGCCTTCACCGCGGTGTGGGTGGTGTCGTCGCTGCGCAGCTTGTGCACGAACAGGTGATGGTGGCCCTGGGAGGCCACTTGCGGCAGGTGGGTGACCGTCAGCACCTGGCCGCGCTCGCCCAGCCGGCGCAGTAGCTGCCCGACCACCTCGGCGGTGGGCCCGCCGATGCCGACGTCGACCTCGTCGAACACCAGCGTGGGAATGCGCGAGGTTTGCGCGGTGATCACCTGGATCGCCAGGCTGATGCGCGACAGCTCGCCCCCGGAGGCGACCTTGGCGATCGACTTCAATGGCAGCCCCGGGTTGGCGCTCACCAGCAGTTCGACCTGCTCCAGCCCGTGGGGGTGCAGTTCGCTGCCGGTGAACGGCCGCAGGGCAATCTCGAAGCGCCCGCCGGGCATGCCCAGGCGGTGAATCTCCGCCGCCACGGCTTCGGCCAGGTGGCTGGCGGCCTGGTGCCGCAGGTTGCTCAGCTCTTGGGCTTTTTCCTGGTAGTGGCGGGCGTAGGCGGCGATTTCCTCGGCCAGCTTCTCGAGGGTTTCGTCGCTGGCGTTGAGGCTTTCGACCTCCTCGAACAGGCGCTGGTGCAGCGCGGCCAACTCATGGGGCTGCACGCGGTGCTTGCGCGCCAGGGTGTACACCGTGTCGAGGCGTTCCTCGATGTACTGCAGGCGGGCTGGGTCTGCGTCGAAGTGGTCGATGAAGCGGTTGAGTTCGCCCACGGCTTCTTCTACCTGGATCTGCGCGTTGGCCAGCAGGCCGGCGGCTTCCTGCAGTGGCTTGGGCGGGTTGTGCAGGCTGCCCAGGCGGTTCAGGCAACTGTGCAGGGCGCTGAGGATGTTGCCCGAGTCGCTGTCGCTGCATTGCTCCAGCACCTGCCGGCCGGTGGCGAACAGGCCCTCGGCGTTGGCCAGGTTTTGCTGTTCTTCCTCGAGGCTTTCGAGCTCATGGTCGGCCAGCGCCAGGTTGTCGAGCTCTTCAAGCTGGTAGCTGAGCAGTTGCTGGCGCGCGCGCACTTCATCGCCGGCGTTGCTCAGGCGCTCGAGCTCTTGGCGGGCCTGGCGCCAGCGCTGGCCGGCCAGTTGCACCTGGCGCGCGAGGTCGCTGGCGCCGGCGTATTCGTCGAGCAGCCGGCGGTGGGTGTCGGGCTTGAGCAGCGACTGGTGTTCGTGCTGGCTGTGGATGTCGATCAGCAGTTCGCCCAGCGCCTTGAGGTCGCCGAGGGGGCAGGGGGTGCTGTTGATGTAGGCGCGAGAACGGCCTTCGGCGGTGATCACCCGGCGCATGATGCACTGGCCCTCGTGGGCCAGATCGCGTTCGTCGAGCCAGTCGCGGGCTTCGCCGATCTGGCTGATGTCGAAGGTCGCGAGGATGTCGGCTTTGTCTGCGCCCGGGCGCACCACGCCGGGCTCGGCGCGGTCGCCCAGGGCCAGGCCGAGGGCGTCGAGCATGATCGATTTGCCCGCGCCGGTTTCGCCGGTGATCACGCTCATGCCGCGCTGCAGCTCGAGGTCGAGGTGCTCGACGATGGCGTAGTTATGAACGGACAGGTGCACCAGCATGCTCGGCTCCCGGGCAAAAACACGAAGTAGTGTTTATTTATACAGTTGTTTTCAGGTGCCTGGCAATGCCGAGGGTTAGGCCAAATAGCGCGCACCGCCTTGCCGCTTATCGCCAAAAAGAATTTATCCCGCCGTTCGCCCCATTGCCCCTTGAAGCGCCGAGCACAGGCCCCATATAGGCGGGCAGAAGTGCGAGCCCGTTGCTCGCGACGTGATCCCAAAGGAGATTTCCATGGCTGATGAACAGAAGCTGGACGAGCAGAACCCAGCCGCTAACCCGGCCCAGGAAGGCGCTGGCGAAGACCTCGGCGCGCGTGTGGTAGCCCTTGAAGAAGAGCTGGCCGCCGCCAAGGACCAGGCCCTGCGCGTGGTCGCCGACCTGCAGAACGTGCGCCGCCGCGCCGAGCAGGACGTAGAAAAGGCGCACAAGTTCGCCCTCGAGAAGTTCGCCAACGACCTGCTGCCGGTGATCGACAGCCTGGAGCGTGGGCTTGAGCTGTCCAACGACCAGGACGAAGCCCTGCGCCCGATGCGCGAAGGCATGCAGATGACCCTCAAGCTGTTCGCCGACACCCTCAAGCGCTACAACCTCGACGCGCTCGACCCTCACGGCGAGCCGTTCAACGCCGAACAGCACCAGGCGATGGCCATGCAAGAGAGCGCCGACGTAGAGCCGAACACCGTGCTCAAGGTGTTCCAGAAGGGCTACCTGCTCAACGGCCGCCTGCTGCGCCCGGCCATGGTCGTGGTCAGCAAGGCGCCGGCACCGGTTTCGCCTTCGATCGACGAAAAGGCTTGAAATAAAACCGGCCGCCCCCATCTAGTCGGCAAGCGTTCAGTGCTACCGCAGCCAGCCACCACTGCTGCGGCAACCCAATTCGAAGTTTCTGGAGAGTTTTAACATGGGCAAGATTATCGGTATCGACCTGGGGACGACCAACTCGTGTGTCTCCGTGATTGAAAACGGCAAAACCAAGGTGATCGAGAACGCCGAAGGCGCTCGCACCACGCCGTCCATCATCGCCTACACCAACGACGGTGAAATCCTCGTCGGCCAGTCGGCCAAGCGCCAGGCCGTGACCAACCCGACCAACACCCTGTACGCGGTCAAGCGCCTGATCGGCCGCCGCTTCGACGAAAACGTCGTGCAGAAAGACATCGGCATGGTCCCTTACAAGATCGTCAAGGCGAACAACGGTGACGCCTGGGTCGAAGTCAAAGACAAGCAAATGGCACCGCCGCAAATCTCCGCGGAAGTGCTGAAAAAAATGAAGAAAACCGCCGAAGACTACCTCGGCGAGGCCGTGACCGAAGCGGTCATCACCGTGCCGGCCTACTTCAACGACAGCCAGCGTCAGGCCACCAAAGACGCCGGTAAAATCGCTGGCCTCGACGTAAAACGCATCATCAACGAACCCACCGCCGCGGCCCTGGCCTACGGCATGGACAAGTCCAAGGGTGACCACACCATCATCGTTTACGACCTCGGTGGCGGTACCTTCGACGTGTCGGTGATCGAAATCGCCGAAGTCGACGGTGAGCACCAGTTCGAAGTGCTGGCCACCAACGGTGACACCTTCCTCGGTGGTGAAGACTTCGACCTGCGCCTGATCGACTACCTCGTTGAAGAATTCAAGAAAGAAAGCGGCATCAACCTCAAGGGCGACCCGCTGGCCATGCAGCGCCTGAAGGAAGCCGCTGAAAAAGCCAAGATCGAGCTGTCGTCGAGCCAGAGCACCGACGTCAACCTGCCGTACGTGACCGCCGACGCCACCGGGCCGAAGCACCTGAACGTGAAGATCTCCCGCGCCAAGCTCGAAGCCCTGGTCGAAGACCTGGTCACCCGCACCATCGAGCCATGCCGCATCGCCCTGAAAGACGCCGGCATCGACCCGTCGAAAATCGACGATGTGATCCTCGTCGGCGGCCAGACCCGCATGCCGATGGTGCAAAAGGCCGTGAGCGACTTCTTCGGCAAAGAAGCCCGTAAAGACGTCAACCCGGACGAAGCCGTGGCCATGGGTGCTGCCATCCAGGGCGCGGTACTGGCCGGCGACGTGAAAGACGTGCTGCTGCTCGACGTCAGCCCGCTGACCCTCGGTATCGAAACCATGGGCGGCGTGATGACCCCGCTGATCGAGAAGAACACCACCATCCCGACCAAGAAGTCGCAGGTGTTCTCCACCGCCGACGACAACCAGGGCGCCGTGACCATCCACGTGCTGCAGGGCGAGCGCAAGCAAGCCGGGCAGAACAAGTCGCTGGGCAAGTTCGACCTGGCCGAGATCCCGCCAGCCCCGCGTGGCGTGCCGCAGATCGAAGTGACCTTCGACATCGACGCCAACGGCATCCTGCACGTCGGCGCCAAAGACAAAGCCACCGGCAAGCAGCAGTCGATCGTGATCAAGGCCAACTCGGGCCTGTCGGACGAAGAAATCGAGCGCATGGTGCGTGACGCCGAGGCCAACGCCGAGGAAGACCGCAAGTTCGAAGAGCTGGCCGCTGCCCGCAACCAGGGTGACGCGCTGGTGCACTCGACCCGCAAGATGATTTCCGAAGCCGGCGACAAAGTCACCGCCGAAGAAAAAACCGCCATCGAAGCAGCACTGTCGGCGCTGGAAGCCGCGGTGAAGGGCGACGACAAGGCGGCCATCGAAGCGAAGATCGAAGAACTGTCGAAAGTCTCCGCGCCGGTGGCGCAGAAGATGTACGCCGAGGCCGAGCAACCCCAAGCGGGCGCGCAGCCTGCCGGTGGCGCCGAAGAGCCGAAGAAGCACGACGACGTGGTCGACGCCGAGTTCGAAGAAGTGAAAGACAACAAGTAACCGCTTGTTGATCGCCGGTTCCCTACGCTTGCGTGGTGGCTGGTAGGATGTCGCCGCGCGGGGGCCTTGCCCCCGCGTTGGCGCGTCTGGCGTCCGGCTTTTGCAACACCTTTTTTCTCTTGCCCGCGCACCCATGGCGCGGGCCATTGCGGCAGGTAGCCCGTGACCAGGGTTGCCGTTTCCCCGCTTTCTACTCACGGTGTGCCGCCTGGGGCATGCCAGGCAGTTCGCTGCCAAACGTCATCGAGAGTGTGAAAAAGAACTTATGGCCAAGCGTGATTATTACGAAGTGCTGGGGGTCGAGCGCGGCGCCAGTGAAGCCGACCTGAAGAAGGCGTATCGCCGCCTGGCGATGAAATTTCACCCGGACCGCAACCCGGGCGATAAAGAAGCCGAAGACAAGTTCAAGGAGGCCAACGAGGCCTACGAAGTGCTGTCTGACACCAGCAAACGCACCGCCTACGACCAGTACGGCCATGCCGGGGTAGATCCGAGCATGGGCGGCGGCGCCGGCGGCGCGGGCTTCGGTGGGGCGAACTTCTCCGACATCTTCGGCGATGTGTTCAGTGACTTCTTTGGCGGCGGCCGTGGTGGCGCCCGTGGCGGTGCCCAGCGCGGCGCCGACCTGCGCTACACCCTCGAGCTCGACCTCGAAGAAGCCGTGCGCGGCACCACGGTCAGCATTCGCGTGCCCACCCTGGTCAACTGCAAGCCCTGCGACGGCAGCGGCGCGAAAAAAGGCTCCGCGCCGATCACCTGCCCCACCTGCGGTGGTGTTGGCCAGGTGCGCATGCAGCAGGGCTTCTTCTCGGTGCAGCAAACCTGCCCGCGTTGCCACGGCCAGGGCCGGATCATCTCCGACCCGTGCGACAGCTGCCACGGCGAAGGCCGTGTCGAAGAATTCAAAACCCTCTCGGTCAAGGTGCCGGCGGGCGTCGACACCGGCGACCGTATCCGCCTGGCGGGCGAGGGCGAGGCCGGTGCCCATGGCGGCCCGACCGGCGACCTGTACGTGGTGATCAGCGTGCGCGAGCACGCGATCTTCCAGCGTGACGGCAAGCACCTGTTCTGCGAAGTGCCGATCGCCTTCACCGATGCCGCCCTGGGTGGCGAGCTCGAAGTGCCGACCCTCGATGGCCGGGTGAAGCTGAAAATCCCCGAGGGCACCCAGACCGGCAAGCAGTTCCGCCTGCGCGGCAAGGGCGTGGCCCCCGTGCGTGGCGGTGGCCCGGGTGACCTGATGTGCCGCGTGGCCGTCGAAACCCCGGTGAACCTCGACCGCCGCCAGCGCGAGCTGCTCGAAGAGTTCCGCGCCACGCTCGAGGGCGACAGCTCCCACTCGCCGAAGGCCAGTGGCTGGTTCGAAGGCATGAAGCGCTTTTTCGGCGATCTTTGACGGTTTGGAAGGAACGCACACATGCGACGTATAGCTGTGACCGGCGCCGCCGGCCGCATGGGCAAGGCCCTGATTGAAGCCGTACACAAAGAGGCCGGTGCCGGCCTGACCGCGGCCATCCACCGCCCCGACAGCACCCTGGTCGGGGCTGACGCCGGCGAGCTGGCGGCCCTGGGCCGCATCGGCGTGCCGTTGTCGGGCGACCTGGCCCGGGTGGGCGATGAGTTCGACGTGCTGATCGACTTCACCCACCCTTCGGTGACCCTGCGCAACCTGGCCTTCTGCCGCAAGGCTGGCAAGGCGATGATCATCGGCACCACCGGCTTTACCGAAGACGAAAAAGCCCGCTTGGCCGAAGCCGGCAAAGACATCCCGATCGTCTTCGCCGCCAACTTCAGCGTGGGCGTCAACCTCTGCCTGAAACTGCTCGACACCGCCGCGCGGGTGATGGCCGAAGACGCCGACATTGAAATCCTCGAGGCGCACCACCGGCACAAGGTGGATGCGCCCTCGGGTACCGCGCTACGCATGGGTGAGGTCGTTGCCAAGGCCCTGGGCCGTGACCTGCGTGAAGTTGCCGTGTACGGCCGCGAAGGCCAGACCGGCGCCCGCGACCGCCAGACCATCGGCTTTGCCACCGTGCGCGCCGGCGATGTAGTGGGCGACCACACCGTGCTGTTCGCCACCGAAGGCGAGCGCGTCGAGATCACCCACAAGGCCTCCAGCCGCATGACCTTCGCCAAGGGCGCGGTGCGCGCGGCCATGTGGCTCGACGGCCGCGCACCGGGGCTTTACGACATGCAAGACGTTCTGGGGCTACACTGATACCACCTTTCCGGCAGCGCCCGGAAAACAAGGCGTTTTCGCGGTGGACCAAAAAACAGTTTTTCTGTAAGCTACAGCTTTAGTGTGTCCACTAAAAGCGCGCAGAAAAATTCGTTCAAAGAAGCGGGGTGACGTTAACTACGTCATTCCGCTTTTTTACAACCTGCGATCGCCCTTTCAGGCTTGAATTTCGGAGGTCTTCTTGACTAAGCCAGCCATACTCGCCCTTGCCGACGGCAGCATCTTTCGCGGTGAAGCGATCGGAGCCGATGGCCAGACCGTCGGAGAGGTGGTGTTCAACACCGCTATGACCGGTTATCAGGAAATCCTTACCGACCCTTCCTATGCCCAGCAGATCGTAACCCTGACCTACCCGCACATCGGCAACACCGGTACCACCGCGCTCGACGCTGAGTCGTCGCGGGTCTGGTCGGCCGGTTTGGTGATCCGCGACCTGCCGCTGCTGGCCAGCAACTGGCGCAACACCCAGTCGCTGTCTGACTACCTCAAAGCCAACAACGTGGTGGCCATCGCCGGCATCGACACCCGCCGCCTGACCCGCATCCTGCGTGAGAAGGGCGCGCAGAACGGCGCGATCCTGGCCGGTGACAACGTCACCGAAGAAGCCGCCATCGCCGCCGCGCGCTCGTTCCCGGGCTTGAAGGGCATGGACCTGGCCAAGGAAGTCAGCACCACCGAAACCTACGAGTGGCGTTCCAGCGTCTGGGAGCTGGCCGGCGACACCCACGCCGAGCGCACCGACGCCGAGCTGCCGTACCACGTGGTGGCCTGGGACTACGGCGTCAAGCTGAACATCCTGCGCATGCTCGTCGCGCGCGGTTGCCGCGTGACCGTGGTGCCGGCGCAAACCCCGGCCGCCGCGGTGCTGGCGATGAACCCGGATGGCGTGTTCCTCTCCAACGGCCCGGGCGACCCAGAGCCGTGCGACTACGCGATCAAGGCGATCCAGGACGTACTCGAAACCGACGTGCCGGTGTTCGGCATCTGCCTCGGCCACCAGCTGCTGGCCCTGGCCTCCGGCGCCCGCACCGTGAAGATGGGCACCGGCCACCACGGCGCCAACCACCCGGTTCAGGACCTCGACACCGGCGTGGTGATGATCACCAGCCAGAACCACGGGTTCGCGGTCGACGAAGCCACCCTGCCGGCCAACCTGCGCGCCACCCACAAGTCGCTGTTCGACGGTACCCTGCAGGGCATCGAGCGCACCGACAAGAGTGCGTTCAGCTTCCAGGGCCACCCTGAAGCCAGCCCGGGCCCGACCGACGTCGCGCCGCTGTTCGACCGCTTCATCGAAGCGATGGCGAAAAGGCGCTGAGCGATCGCCTTGAGATTTCAACGCGCCCTGCCTGCCGGGGCGCTGCCAAAGATTGTTCAAGGCGGCTCGCGTTACAGCCTGCCGACTGACCTGCGGATTTGAGTGACAACCATGCCAAAACGTACAGACATCAAAAGCATCCTGATTCTCGGCGCCGGCCCCATCGTGATCGGCCAGGCCTGCGAATTCGACTACTCCGGCGCCCAGGCCTGCAAAGCCCTGCGCGAAGAGGGTTACCGCGTCATCCTGGTCAACTCCAACCCGGCGACCATCATGACCGACCCGGCCATGGCCGACGCCACCTACATCGAGCCGATCAAGTGGGCCACCGTGGCCAAGATCATCGAGAAGGAGCGCCCCGACGCGCTGCTGCCGACCATGGGTGGCCAGACCGCGCTGAACTGCGCCCTGGACCTCGAGCGCGAAGGCGTGCTCGAAAAGTTCGGCGTTGAAATGATCGGCGCCAACGCCGACACCATCGACAAGGCCGAAGACCGCTCGCGCTTCGACAAAGCCATGAAGGCCATCGGCCTGGAATGCCCGCGTTCGGGCATCGCCCACACCATGGAAGAGTCTTTCGCTGTCCTCGAGCGCCTGGGCTTCCCGTGCATCATCCGCCCCTCGTTCACCATGGGCGGCACCGGCGGCGGCATCGCCTACAACCGTGAAGAATTCGAAGAAATCTGCGCCCGCGGCCTCGACCTGTCGCCGACCAAAGAGCTGCTGATCGACGAATCGCTGATCGGCTGGAAGGAATACGAGATGGAGGTGGTCCGCGACAAGAAGGACAACTGCATCATCGTCTGCTCGATCGAGAACTTCGACCCGATGGGCGTGCACACCGGTGACTCGATCACCGTCGCCCCGGCGCAAACGCTGACCGACAAGGAATACCAGATCATGCGCAACGCCTCGCTGGCGGTGCTGCGTGAAATCGGCGTCGAAACCGGCGGCTCGAACGTGCAGTTCGGCATCTGCCCAGACACCGGCCGCATGGTCGTGATCGAAATGAACCCGCGCGTATCGCGTTCCTCGGCGCTGGCCTCGAAGGCCACCGGCTTCCCGATCGCCAAGGTCGCCGCCAAGCTGGCCGTGGGCTACACCCTCGACGAACTGCAGAACGACATCACCGGCGGCCGCACCCCGGCGTCGTTCGAGCCGTCGATCGACTACGTCGTCACCAAGCTGCCGCGCTTCGCCTTCGAGAAATTCCCGAACGCAGACGCCCGCCTGACCACCCAGATGAAGTCTGTGGGTGAAGTCATGGCCATCGGCCGCACCTTCCAGGAATCGATGCAAAAGGCCCTGCGCGGCCTCGAAGTCGGTGTGGTCGGCCTCGACCCGAAAGTCGACCTGGCGGACCCCGAAGCCCGCAGCGTGCTCAAGCGCGAACTGACCGTACCGGGCGCCGACCGCATCTGGTACGTGGCCGACGCCTTCCGCGCCGGCATGAGCCGCGACGAAATCTTCGCCCTGACCATGATCGACCACTGGTTCCTGGTGCAGATCGAAGACCTGATCGCCGAAGAAGAGAAGGTCAAAACCCTCGGCCTGGCCGACATCGACCGCGACACCATGTTCCGCCTCAAGCGCAAGGGCTTCTCTGACCAGCGCCTGGCCAAGCTGCTCGGCGTGACCGAGAAGAACCTGCGCCGCCACCGCCACAAGCTCGACGTGCTGCCGGTGTACAAGCGCGTCGACACCTGCGCCGCCGAGTTCGCCACCGACACCGCCTACCTGTACTCCACGTACGAGGAAGAGTGCGAAGCCAACCCGACTGGCCGTGACAAGATCATGATCCTCGGCGGTGGCCCGAACCGTATCGGCCAGGGTATCGAGTTCGACTACTGCTGCGTTCACGCCGCCCTCGCCCTGCGCGAAGACGGCTATGAAACCATCATGGTCAACTGCAACCCGGAAACCGTGTCCACCGACTACGACACCTCCGACCGCCTGTACTTCGAGCCACTGACCCTCGAAGACGTGCTCGAAGTGGTACGCGTCGAGAAGCCGAAAGGCGTGATCGTGCACTACGGCGGCCAGACCCCGCTGAAGCTCGCCCGCGCCCTGGAAGAAGCCGGCGTGCCGATCATCGGCACCAGCCCGGACTCCATCGACCGCGCCGAAGACCGCGAGCGCTTCCAGCAGATGGTCGAGCGCCTGAACCTGCTGCAGCCGCCGAACGCCACCGTGCGCAGCGAAGACGAAGCGATCCGCGCCGCCGGCCGCATCGGCTACCCGCTGGTGGTGCGCCCGTCGTACGTACTGGGCGGCCGCGCGATGGAAATCGTTTACAACGAAGACGAAATCCGCCGCTACCTGCGTGACGCCGTGCAGGTGTCGAACGACAGCCCGGTGCTGCTCGACCACTTCCTCAACTGCGCCATCGAGATGGACGTCGACGCCGTGTGCGACGGCACCGACGTGGTGATCGGCGCGATCATGCAGCACATCGAACAGGCCGGCGTTCACTCCGGTGACTCCGCCTGCTCGCTGCCGCCGTACTCGCTGCCGGCCCACGTGCAAGACGAAGTGCGCGAGCAGGTCAAGAAGATGGCCCTCGAGCTGGGCGTGGTCGGCCTGATGAACGTGCAGCTGGCGCTGCAGGGCGACAAGATCTACGTGATCGAAGTCAACCCGCGTGCCTCGCGGACCGTGCCGTTCGTGTCGAAGTGCATCGGCACCTCGCTGGCCATGATCGCTGCCCGCGTGATGGCCGGTAAAACCCTGCAAGAGCTGGGCTTTACCCGCGAGATCATCCCGAACTTCTACAGCGTCAAGGAAGCAGTGTTCCCGTTCGCCAAGTTCCCCGGCGTTGACCCGATCCTCGGCCCAGAAATGAAGTCGACCGGTGAAGTCATGGGCGTGGGCGACAGCTTCGGTGAAGCCTTCGCCAAGGCCCAGATGGGCGCCAGCGAAGTGCTGCCGACCGGCGGCACCGCGTTCATCAGCGTGCGCGACGACGACAAGCCGCTGGTGGCCAAGGTCGCGGGCGACCTGATCAGCCTGGGCTTCGAAATCGTGGCCACCGCCGGTACCGCGCGGGTGATCGAAGCCGCCGGGCTGAAGGTGCGCCGCGTCAACAAGGTCACCGAAGGCCGCCCTCACGTGGTCGACATGATCAAGAACGACGAAGTCACCTTGATTATCAACACCACCGAAGGCCGCCAGTCGATCGCTGACTCCTACTCGATCCGCCGCAACGCGCTGCAGCACAAAATCTACTGCACCACGACCATCGCGGCCGGCGAAGCCATCTGCGAGGCGCTCAAGTTTGGTGCCGAGAAGACCGTGCGCCGCCTGCAAGACCTTCACGCAGGGCTCAATGCATGAATAAATACCCGATGACGATCCAGGGCGCGCAAGCCCTGGAAGACGAACTCAAGGCACTCAAGGAGCAACGCCCGCTGATCAGCGCCAAGATCGGCGAGGCCCGCGAGCTGGGTGACTTGAAAGAAAACGCCGAGTACCACGCCGCCCGTGAAGAACAGGGCCTGGCCGAAGCGCGCATCCGTGACATCGAAGGCCGCCTGCAGAACGCGGTGGTGATCGACGTCACCAACGTGCCGAAAACCGGCAAGGTGATCTTCGGCGTTACGGTCGAGATCGCCAACGTTGAAACCGACGAGAGCGTGAAGTACCAGATCGTTGGCGAAGACGAGGCCGACATCAAGGCCGGCAAGCTGTCGGTGGGTTCGCCCATCGCCCGCGCGCTGATTGGCAAGGAAGAGGGTGACGTGGTCACCGTGAAAACGCCGAGCGGCATCGTCGAGTACGAAATTGTCGAAGTCGCTCACGTTTGATCGCTCGCGCCTGTGCGCGACGCTCTGGCAGCTGGCCCAGGTGTTCTGGGTCGGCGGCCTGTTCATGATGCAGGTGCTGGTCGCGCCTGCCCTCGGCCTGACCGGCCTCGCCCCCTTACTGCTGCAAGACCTCATCGCCCAGGCCAACGTATTGTTGGTGGGGGTGGCGGGCTTTGGTATTGCCGTGCAATGCCTGGCGCTGGCCTGCGCCGGTGGGGTGCGCGCGCTGCGCGAAGGCGCGCGTGGGCCGCTGCTGCTGATCAGCCTGTTGGCGTGTCTGATATACTTGGCGCTGGTGTTGAGCGGTGCCCAGGTCGGGCGCGTGCAGGTGCTCAGCTACGCGGTGCTGGGCGTGTGTGGCCTGTTGCTGGTGCTGCAGCCAGTGCCTGGCGCGGGGCGCCAGGCATAGCCCGCGGTTACTGGTAGCGGTGGATGTTGGAGAGCTGCCGGTTGGGCTGAGGGTTCTTGCGGTACACCAGCGCCATCTTGCCGATGGTCTGTACCAGTTCGGCACGGCCGGCCTTGCACAGCGCGGCGATGGTCTCGATGCGGTCTTCACGCTCCATGATGTTGAACTTGACCTTGATCAGTTCGTGATCACCCAGCGCACGTTCAAGCTCCGCGATCACACCCTCGGTCAAGCCGTTTTCGGCCACGATCAGCACTGGTTTCAAGTGATGGCCGATGGACTTGTACTGTTTCTTCTGCTCCGGAGTGAGCGGCATAATTGTTTGACCCTTAGTGAATCTGACTGTAAACGGCGGCCATTTTACCCGACGGCATCGGGAATCGCGACGTCCGCCCTGCTTAGAGGTGCCCAGTGGCCCGTTCCAAATCCAGCCATAACTGGCTCAGAGAACATTTCAACGATCCTTTCGTCAAAATGGCGCAAAAGGACGGCTATCGCTCGCGTGCCAGCTACAAGCTGCTGGAGATCCAGGAAAAAGACAAACTGATCCGCCCCGGCATGGCCGTGGTAGACCTCGGCGCCGCGCCGGGTGGGTGGTCGCAGGTGACCAGCCGTCTGATCGGTGGTCAAGGCCGGCTGATCGCGTCCGACATCCTGGACATGGACGCCATCCCCGACGTGACCTTCATCAAGGGCGATTTCACCGACGACGCCGTGCTGGCCCAAATCCTCGCCGCGGTCGGTGATTCGCAGGTAGACCTTGTGATTTCCGATATGGCCCCCAATATGAGTGGATTGAGCGCTGTCGACATGCCCAAGGCCATGTTCCTCTGTGAACTGGCGCTGGACCTGGCGGGGCGTACGCTGCGGCCGGGCGGTGACTTCCTTATCAAGATTTTTCAGGGAGAGGGTTTCGACACCTACCTGAAGACCGTTCGGCAGATGTTCGAGAAGGTGCAAATGCGTAAGCCCTCGTCCTCGCGGGATCGCTCGCGGGAACAATACCTGCTGGCACGGGGGTTTAGAGGGTAGGATCCAGCCGATTGGGGCCGCCAGCCCAGGTCGATAGCTTTTTTCAAATGGTGCGGCCCGCTGAGCAAAGCGAATAATCCAGCAGTCAAAGTTTCACAACGTGTTACAGACCTCGTCTGCTGTTCGTGGCGGTTGTGTAGTAAGTTAGGCCGATGATTATCATGCGGAGCGTATGGCCCCTGGTAAAGGTGGTGCGTTCCAGAGGGTAGTGAATTGAACGATATGGCAAAGAACCTCATCCTGTGGTTGATCATCGCCGCCGTCCTTGTGACGGTGATGAACAACTTCTCCAGCCCGAACGAGCCGCAGACCCTCAACTACTCGGACTTCCTCCAGCAGGTCAAGGACGGCAAGATCGAGAAGGTGTCCGTCGACGGCTATTCCATCACTGGCAAGCGCAACGATGGCGACAACTTCAAGACCATCCGCCCGGCCATCCCGGACAACGGCCTGATCGGCGACCTGGTCGACAACCACGTCGTGATCGAAGGCAAGCAGCCTGAACAGCAAAGCATCTGGACCCAACTGCTGGTCGCCAGCTTCCCGATCCTGGTGATCATCGCCGTGTTCATGTTCTTCATGCGGCAGATGCAGGGCGGCGCCGGCGGCAAGGGCGGGCCCATGAGCTTCGGCAAGAGCAAGGCGCGCCTGCTCTCCGAAGACCAGGTCAAAACCACCCTGGCAGACGTCGCGGGTTGCGACGAGGCCAAGGAAGAAGTCGGCGAGTTGGTCGAGTTCCTGCGCGACCCGGGCAAGTTCCAGCGCCTCGGTGGCCGCATTCCCCGCGGCGTGCTGATGGTCGGCCCGCCCGGTACCGGTAAAACCTTGCTGGCCAAGGCGATTGCCGGTGAAGCGAAGGTGCCGTTCTTTACCATCTCCGGTTCCGACTTCGTCGAAATGTTCGTGGGTGTGGGCGCCAGCCGTGTGCGCGACATGTTCGAGCAAGCGAAAAAGCACGCCCCGTGCATCATCTTCATCGACGAAATCGACGCCGTCGGCCGCCACCGTGGCGCCGGCATGGGTGGCGGGCACGACGAGCGCGAGCAAACCCTCAACCAGTTGCTGGTTGAAATGGACGGCTTCGAAATGAACGATGGCATCATCGTCATCGCTGCCACCAACCGCCCGGACGTTCTCGACCCCGCGCTGCTGCGCCCGGGCCGTTTCGACCGCCAGGTAGTCGTGGGCCTGCCAGACATCCGCGGCCGCGAGCAGATTCTCAAGGTGCACATGCGCAAGGTGCCGGCCAGCGACGACGTCAACGCCGCCGTGATTGCCCGTGGTACCCCTGGCTTCTCCGGTGCCGACCTGGCCAACCTGGTCAACGAAGCGTCGCTGTTCGCCGCCCGTGCCGGCAAGCGCATCGTTGAAATGCGCGAGTTCGAACTCGCCAAAGACAAGATCATGATGGGCGCCGAGCGCAAGACCATGGTCATGTCCGAGAAAGAGAAGCAGAACACCGCCTACCACGAAGCGGGCCACGCTATCGTTGGCCGTGTGGTGCCCGAGCATGACCCGGTGTACAAGGTGTCGATCATCCCGCGCGGCCGTGCGCTTGGCGTGACCATGTTCCTGCCCGAAGAAGACCGCTACAGCCTGTCGAAGCGCGCGTTGATCAGCCAGATCTGCTCGCTGTACGGCGGCCGTATCGCCGAGGAAATGACCTTGGGCTTCGACGGCGTGACCACCGGTGCCTCCAACGACATCATGCGCGCCAGCCAGATTGCGCGGAACATGGTGACCAAGTGGGGCTTGTCCGAGAAGCTTGGCCCGCTGCTGTATGCCGAAGACGAAAACGAAGGCTACCTGGGCCGGGGTGGTGGTGCGCAGAACTCCAACGTCAGTGGCGAAACCGCCAAGCTGATCGACAGCGAAGTGCGCAGCATCATCGACCATTGCTACGCCACCGCGCAGCAGATCCTCACGGACCATCGTGACAAGCTCGACGCCATGGCCGACGCCCTGATGAAGTACGAAACCATCGACGCTGACCAGATTGACGATATTATGGCCGGCCGAACCATCCGCGAACCTCGCGACTGGGGCGGTTCCGGGCCAACCGGAACGCCGGAGTCGCGTGACGATCGCCCGCAGAAGCCAATTGGCGGGCCGGCGGCACAAGTCTAAGGCTATCGATGATGCCAGCGTTGCACCCCACCCGGCTGCCTTGTGGCAGCCGGGTTCTTGATTTAAGCCGTACCCATGTCATGGGTATCCTCAACGTGACCCCTGACTCCTTTTCCGACGGTGGGCGCTTTCGCTCCATCGAGCGGGCGCTGGCCCATGCGCGGGACATGGTCGAGGCCGGGGCCACCCTGATCGACGTGGGTGGCGAGTCCACCCGCCCTGGCGCGGCGCCGGTGCTGCCGGCCGAAGAGCTCGACCGCGTGGTGCCGGTGGTCGAGGCCATTGCCCGCGAGCTGGATGTGGTGATCTCGGTCGACACCTCCACCCCCGAGGTGATGCGCGAAACCGCCCTGGCCGGCGCCGGGTTGATCAACGACGTGCGTTCGCTGCAGCGCCCAGGCGCGCTGGAAGCGGCCGCGGCGAGTGGCTTGCCGGTATGCCTGATGCATATGCTGGGCGAGCCTGGCACCATGCAAGACGCACCCAGTTACAGCAATCTGCTGGGCGAAGTCAGCGATTTTCTCGCCGAGCGTATGCGGGCCTGTCAGAATGTGGGCATCGATGCCTCGCGCATTATCCTGGACCCTGGCTTTGGCTTTGCCAAAACCCACGCGCACAACCTGAGCCTGTTCAAGCACATGCCAGCACTGTTCGCGCTGGGCCGCCCGTTGTTGGTGGGGGTCTCTCGTAAAAGCATGGTCGGGCTTGCACTGGGCAAGCCGGTCGATCAACGGCTGTTTGGCAGCCTGGCCTTGGCGGCGCTCGCCCAGGTCAAGGGCGCACGCATTCTGCGCGTGCACGACGTCGCGCAAACCGCCGACGTGGTGCGGATGCTCGAAGCCGTTGAAGCGGCCGAATAAGAACTACTGGAGTGAACATGAGCAGAAAATACTTTGGCACCGACGGTATTCGGGGCCGCGTCGGAGAATACCCCATTACTCCTGACTTCATGCTCAAGCTGGGCTGGGCCGCCGGCAAGGCGTTCCGCAAGATGGGCGCCTGCCGGGTGCTGGTGGGTAAAGACACGCGTATTTCCGGGTACATGTTCGAGTCCGCGCTGGAGGCCGGGTTGTCTGCCGCTGGCGCCGACGTGATGCTGCTCGGGCCGATGCCGACCCCGGCGATCGCCTACCTCACGCGCACCTTCCATGCCGAAGCCGGCATCGTGATCAGCGCGTCGCACAACCCCCACGACGACAACGGCATCAAGTTCTTCTCCGGCCAGGGCACCAAGCTGCCCGACGAAATCGAACTGATGATCGAAGAGTTGATGGACGAACCGATGACCGTGGTGGAATCCGCCAAGCTCGGCAAGGTGTCGCGCATCAATGACGCGGCGGGGCGCTACATCGAATTCTGCAAAAGCAGCGTGCCGACCAGCACCGACTTCGCCGGGCTGAAGATCGTCATCGACTGCGCCCATGGCGCCACCTACAAGGTCGCGCCGAATGTGTTCCGCGAGCTGGGCGCGCAGGTCACGGTGCTTTCCGCGGCGCCAGACGGGCTGAACATCAACGAAAACTGCGGCTCGACCCACATGGAAGCGCTGCAGGCCGCGGTGCTGGTGGGCCACGCCGACCTGGGCATCGCCTTCGACGGCGACGGCGACCGGGTGCTGATGGTCGATCACAGCGGCGCCATCGTCGACGGTGACGAGCTGCTGTTTATCATCGCCCGTGACCTGCAAGCCCGCGGCCGCCTCGGCGGCGGGGTGGTCGGCACGCTGATGAGCAACCTGGGGCTCGAGCTGGCCTTGAGCGAGCTCGAAATCCCGTTCAGCCGGGCCAAGGTGGGCGACCGCTACGTGATCGCCGACATGCAAGAGCGCGAGTGGGTGCTGGGCGGTGAAAACTCCGGCCACATCGTCTGCTCCCAGCACACCACCACCGGTGATGCGATCATCGCCGCGCTGCAGGTGCTGCTGGCGCTCAAGCGCCGTGGCGAAACCCTCGCCCAGGCCCGCCATGGCCTGCGCAAATGCCCGCAGGTGCTGATCAACGTGCGCTTCAATGGCGGCGGCGTAGACCCTGTCGAGCACCCCGAAGTGAAGCTCGCCTGCGAGCGCGTGACCACCGCCATGGGCGGCCGCGGCCGTGTGTTGCTGCGTAAATCCGGCACCGAACCCCTGGTGCGGGTGATGGTCGAAGGCGACGAAGAACCTCAGGTGCGCCGTTACGCCGAAGAGCTGGCGAAACTCGTCAGTGAAGTTTGTGCGTGAATATGGCTTGCCAGCCCCTTTAACGTTGGGTAACATCTGCGCCCACTTTGACCGACGAGGTACAGCATGCGTCGTAAGATGGTAGCTGGTAACTGGAAAATGCATGGTACCGGCGCTAGCGTCGATGAGCTGACCAAGTCGTTGAAAGTAATTGATTTTCCTGTCAATATTGACGTCGCGGTTTTTCCGCCCAGTCTGTATATTGGCAAGGTGGTCGAAGCCCTGAGGGGTACGCCGGTTGCGGTCGGTGCGCAAAACGTTGCGCGCCAGCCCGAACAAGGCGCCCTCACCGGTGAGATCGCATCCAGCCAGTTGGTGGATGCAGGTTGTACGCTGGTTCTGGTAGGTCACTCCGAGCGCCGTCAGGTGTTGGGAGAAAGCGACGGAGAGCTCTGCCTCAAGTTTGCGGCCGCCCAGCAAGCGGGCCTGGTCCCCGTACTCTGCATCGGTGAAACCCTGCAGCAGCGCGAAGCGGGTGAAACCCTCGCGGTGGTTGGGCAGCAGTTGACCAGCATTATTGATGCCCTGGGTATCGAAGTGTTGAAACAGGCGGTTATCGCCTACGAGCCAGTCTGGGCCATTGGCACAGGGCTCACGGCAACGCCAGAGCAAGCGCAGGAGGTTCACGCCGCCATTCGCGCCCAACTGGCAGCCAGGAATGCTGAGGTCGCGCAAGGCGCGCGGCTTCTATACGGCGGCAGTGTCAAGGCGGCGAATGCAGCCGACCTGTTCAGCATGCCGGACATCGATGGGGGGCTGATTGGTGGTGCCTCCCTGAATGCAGATGAGTTCGGTGCGATTTGTCGCGCCGCGGGAAACTGACAAAATGCTGGAAACAGTCGTAGTTGTGTTTCATCTGCTCGCAGCGCTCGGTGTGGTTGTGCTGGTGTTGCTGCAGCAGGGTAAAGGTGCGGAAGCAGGTGCATCTTTCGGCGCAGGTGCTTCAAATACTGTGTTCGGAAGCCAAGGTTCCGCTACCTTTTTGAGTAAGCTTACTGCTATACTAGCGGCCTGTTTCTTCTTGACCAGCTTGGGGTTAGGTTACTTTGCTAAAGAGAAAGCTCATGAGCTTAATCAAGTAGGGTTGCCACAACAGCCAGCTGCAATCGAAGCACCGCAGCAGAAGCCTGCTTCAGATGATGTACCAGTGCTTCAAGAGCAAAAAGGCACCCCGGCGCCAGCCGATGTTCCTAAGGCTCCTGGGCAGAAGTAAAGGGTTTCGAAGTAGTTTTGCCGAGGTGGTGGAATTGGTAGACACGCAACCTTGAGGTGGTTGTGCCCATAGGGTGTAGGGGTTCGAGTCCCCTTCTCGGTACCATTTTTTCAGGAAGGCCCGCTCCATGCGGGCTTTCTTGTCGCTGGAGGTTAGATTGACCCTTTTCGGGTTCGGTCGTATACTTTTGGCCCAGCTTTGTCGCGGGATGGAGCAGTCTGGTAGCTCGTCGGGCTCATAACCCGAAGGTCGTTGGTTCAAATCCAGCTCCCGCAACCAGTTGTAGTAAAGCCCCTGTCCAGGGGCTTTTTGTTAGCTGATCAGTCTTTGACGCCGCTTGTACAGGGGCGTTTCCAGGATGGGCGTTTCGCCCATTTTTTATTTGCACAGCATGCACGAGGGGGTTCAGGTGTCGAGCAAGCTAGAACAGTTGCAGGCCTTGTTGGCCCCGGTGGTTGAAGCCCTCGGCTATCAATGCTGGGGTATCGAATACATTTCCCAGGGCCGCCATACGCTGTTGCGTGTCTACATCGACACCGACAAGGACACCGGTATCGGCGTTGAAGACTGCGAAGTCGTCAGCCGCCAGATCAGCGGTGTGCTCGATGTCGAAGACCCCATCAGCGTTGAATACACCCTCGAAGTCTCTTCTCCTGGCATGGACCGCCCACTGTTCACGATTGAGCAGTTTGCCGCCCATGCCGGCGAGCAAGTGAAGATCAAATTGCGCAGCCCGTTCGAAGGGCGCCGCAATTTTCAGGGCCTGCTCCGCGGTGTGGAGGAACAGGATGTCGTGGTCCAAGTCGATAACCATGAATTCCTGTTGCCGGTCGAGATCATCGACAAGGCCAACATCATTCCAAGGTTTGACTAAGACGTTTCGGGTTCCGTGCCTGTGCGCGGATCCAAAAGGGCTTGCGAAAGGCGAGGCGTACGATGAGTAAAGAAGTACTGCTGGTTGTTGAGTCGGTGTCCAATGAAAAGGGCGTACCGGCGGGAGTCATTTTCGAGGCGCTGGAAATTGCGCTGGCCACCGCGACCAAAAAGCGGTTCGAGGATGAAGTCGACCTGCGCGTTGAAATCAACCGTCACACCGGGAGCTACGAAACGTTCCGGCGTTGGGCGGTGGTCGAGGATGAAAACTTCGACGACCCGGCCATTCAGTTGGCGGTCGACCAGGCCCAGGCGCGCAAGCCGGGTGCCGTGGCGGGCGAAGTGATCGAAGAGAAGATCGAGTCGATCGAGTTCGGCCGTATCGCCGCGCAGACCGCCAAGCAAGTCATCGTGCAGAAAGTCCGCGAGGCCGAGCGCGCCCAGGTGGTCGACGCCTACCGCGAGAAGGTCGGCGAGATCATCTCCGGTACCGTCAAGAAGGTCACCCGTGACAACGTTATCGTCGACCTGGGTAACAACGCCGAAGCGTTGCTGGCCCGTGAAGACATCATTTCCCGCGAAACCTTCCGCGTGGGTGTGCGTGTTCGCGCCCTGCTCAAGGAAATTCGCAGTGAAAACCGCGGGCCGCAGCTGATTCTGTCGCGCACCGCGCCACAGATGCTGATCGAGCTGTTCCGCATCGAAGTACCGGAAATCGCCGAGGGCCTGATCGAAGTGATGGCCGCTTCCCGGGACCCGGGCTCGCGGGCCAAGATCGCCGTGCGCTCCAAGGACAAACGCATCGACCCGCAGGGTGCCTGCATCGGCATGCGCGGTTCGCGCGTGCAGGCGGTATCCGGTGAACTGGGCGGCGAGCGCGTTGACATCGTCCTGTGGGACGAAAACCCGGCGCAGTTCGTGATCAACGCCATGTCCCCCGCGGAAGTGGTCGCGATCATCGTTGACGAAGACGCCCATGCGATGGACATCGCCGTCGGTGCAGACAACCTCGCCCAGGCCATCGGCCGCGGCGGGCAGAACGTGCGCCTGGCCACCCAGCTCAGCGGCTGGACCCTGAACGTGATGACCGAGTCGGACATCCAGGCCAAGCAGCAGGCCGAGACGGGTGACATCCTGCGCAACTTCATGGACGAGCTGAATGTCGACGAAGACCTTGCCCAAGTACTGGTAGACGAAGGTTTTACCAGCCTGGAAGAGATCGCCTACGTTCCTCTGGAAGAAATGCTCAACATCGATGGCTTTGACGAGGAGCTCGTCGAAGCGCTGCGCGCCTCTGCCAAGGATCGTTTGTTGACCGCTGCCATCGCTTCCGAAGAAAAGCTCGCAGATGCCCATCCGGCAGAAGACCTGCTCTCCCTTGAGGGTATGGACAAGGATCTGGCGATGGAACTGGCGGTACGCGGTGTCGTAAACCGCGAAGACCTGGCCGAGCAGTCGATTGACGACCTGCTCGACATCGACGGCATCGACCAAGAGCGTGCCGGCAAGTTGATCATGGCCGCCCGAGCCCATTGGTTCGAGTAAGTTACTGCGGCCTGAGGAGAGAAGTGCATGACGCAAGTCACGGTGAAAGAACTGGCCCAAGAGGTCGCTGCCCCAGTGGAGCGCCTGTTGCAGCAAATGCGTGAGGCAGGCTTGCCGCACACTGATGCTGGCCAAGTTGTGACCGATAACGAAAAGCAAGCGTTGCTGGCCCATCTCAAAAGCAGCCACAAGGCAAAAGTGGAAGAACCGCGCAAGATCACCTTGCAGCGTAAAACCACCAGTACCCTGAAAGTTGCTGGCAGCAAAACCATCAGCGTTGAAGTGCGCAAGAAGAAAACCTTCGTCAAGCGCAGCCCTGAAGAGATCGAGGCCGAACAGCGCCGCGAGCTCGAAGAGCGCCGTGCCGCCGAAGCCGCGGTCGCCCGTGAAAAGGCCCAGGCCGAAGAACAGGCACGCCCGCAGCGCAGCGCCGAGCCACGCGCCGAGGTCGCCGCCGAGGCGCCGAAAGCTGCCGAGCCGGTAGCCGCTCAGGCCCCGGCCGAAGCTGCCGCGCCAAGCGCAGCCGCGGAACCGGCTCGCCCGGCAGGCGGCAATGGCGGCAACGACCGCCCGGCCGCGCCGGTCACCACCGTGCAAGTGCGCAAGCGTGAAGACGCCGCGCCTCGCCGTGTTGACGGCAACCGCCCGGAAAAAGCCCGCAGCGAAGACGAGCGCCGGGCCAAGGGCCAGCCGCACCGTGCCGCCGACAAGCAAAAAGCGCCGACCGTACGTGCCGCGCCGCGCACCACCGAAGAAGAAAGCGACGGCTTCCGCCGCCGGGGTGGTGGCAAGTCGAAGATGAAGAAACGCAACGCCCACGGCTTCCAGAGCCCGACCGGGCCAGTTGTGCGCGACGTGATGCTCGGTGAGACCATCACCGTGGCCGAGCTCGCCGCGCAGATGTCGGTCAAGGGTGCTGAAGTCGTCAAGTTCATGTTCAAGTTGGGCACCCCGGTGACCATCAACCAGGTACTGGACCGCGAAACCGCGCAACTGGTCGCCGAAGAACTGGGCCACAACGTCAAACTGGTCAGCGACAACGCCCTGGAAGAATCCCTGGCCGAATCGCTGAAGTTCGAAGGCGAGACCGTTTCCCGCGCGCCGGTCGTGACCGTAATGGGCCACGTCGACCACGGTAAGACCTCGCTGCTCGACTACATCCGCCGCGCCAAGGTGGCGGCCGGTGAAGCCGGTGGCATTACCCAGCACATCGGTGCCTACCACGTCGAAACCGACCGTGGCATGGTCACCTTCCTCGACACCCCGGGCCACGCCGCGTTTACCCAGATGCGTGCTCGCGGTGCCAAGGCGACCGACATCGTGATCCTGGTGGTCGCGGCCGACGACGGCGTGATGCCGCAAACCGAAGAAGCCGTGGCGCACGCCAAGGCCGCCGGTGTGCCGCTGGTCGTTGCGGTGAACAAGATCGACAAGCAGGGCGCGGACCTCGACCGCATCAAGAACGGCTTGGCCGCGCTGGATGTGATCCCGGAAGAGTGGGGCGGCAACACCATGTTCGTGCCGGTTTCGGCGAAGATGGGTACTGGCGTCGACGACCTGCTCGAAGCCGTGCTGCTGCAGGCCGAGGTACTCGAGCTGCAAGCCAGCCCGCAAGCGCCTGGCCGTGGTGTGGTGGTTGAATCGCGCCTCGACAAGGGCCGTGGCCCGGTCGCGACCGTGCTGGTTCAAGACGGTACCCTGCGCCAAGGCGACATGGTGCTGGTCGGCTCGAACTTCGGCCGCATCCGCGCCATGTACGACGAGAACGGCAAAACCGTCAAGGAAGCTGGCCCGTCGATCCCGGTCGAGATTCTCGGCCTGGACGGTACGCCGGAAGCCGGTGACGAAATGAGCGTGGTGGCCGACGAGAAGAAGGCCCGCGAAGTTGCGCTGTTCCGCCAAGGCAAGTTCCGCGAGGTCAAACTCGCCCGCGCCCAGGCTGGCAAACTCGAAAACATTTTCGAGACCATGGGCCAGGAAGAGAAGAAAACCCTCAACATCGTGCTCAAGTCCGATGTGCGTGGTTCGCTGGAAGCCTTGCAAGGCGCCCTGGCGGGCCTGGGCAACGACGAAGTGCAAGTGCGTGTGGTGGCAGGCGGTGTCGGTGGTATCACCGAGAGCGACGCCAACCTGGCACTGGCCTCGAGCGCGGTCCTGTTCGGCTTCAACGTGCGTGCCGATGCCGGCGCGCGCAAGATCGTCGAGCAGGAAGGCCTGGATCTGCGTTACTACAACGTGATCTACGACATCATCGAAGACGTCAAGAAAGCCCTGACCGGTATGCTTGGCAGCGACGTTCGGGAGAACATCCTGGGTATCGCCGAAGTCCGCGAAGTGTTCCGTTCGCCGAAGTTCGGCGCGGTCGCTGGCTGCATGGTCGTCGAGGGTACCGTTTACCGCAACCGCCCGATCCGGGTACTGCGCGAAGACGTGGTTATCTTCGAAGGCGAGCTGGAATCGCTGCGTCGCTTCAAAGACGACATGGCCGAAGTCCGCAACGGCATGGAGTGTGGTATTGGCGTCAAGAGCTACAACGACGTCAAGGCCGGCGACAAGATCGAGGTCTTCGAGAAAGTCCAGGTGGCCCGTACGCTCTAACCCGAGCTGCGCCACCATGACACGCAGCGCCCGGCCCGGCTTTTAGCCAGGCCGGGCGTTTGCCGCTTTCAGCCCCCCTCAGGCGGGGCAGACACAGGTAGTTTCACCATGGCAAAAGAATACAGCCGTACCCAACGGATCGGCGACCAGATCCAACGCGAACTCGCCCAGTTGATCCGCCGCGAAGTCAAAGACCCGCGCGTGGGCCTGGTCACCATTACCGCGGTCGACGTTGCCCGCGACGTGGGCCATGCAAAGGTGTACATCACCGTGATGGGCGCTGAGGCGCAAGAGCAGATCACCCAAAGCCTCAAGGTGCTCAACAGCGCCGCGGGCTTTTTGCGCACCCAGTTGGGCCGCGAGATGAAACTGCGCAGCGTGCCGCAGTTGCATTTCCACTACGACGCCAGTGTGGCCCGTGGTGCCCACCTGTCGGCGCTGATCGAGCGGGCTGTCGCCGAAGACAGCCAGCACCGCGACGCCGACAAGGAGTAAACGGTGGCTCAGGTCAAGCGTGTCCGCCGCGACGTCAGCGGCATCATCCTGCTGGATAAACCCCTGGGCTTCACCTCCAACGCCGCGCTGCAGAAGGTACGGTGGTTGCTCAACGCGCAAAAGGCTGGCCACACCGGCAGCCTCGACCCGTTGGCCACTGGCGTGCTGCCGCTGTGCTTTGGCGAAGCGACCAAGTTTTCGCAGTACTTGCTCGATTCCGACAAGGCCTACCAGACGGTGATGCAACTGGGGGTGACCACCACCACCGCCGACGCCGAAGGCGAGGTGCTGCAGCGCCGCGAGGTGACGGTCGGCCGCGAGGCCATCGAAGCCGCGCTGCCGGCGTTCCGCGGGGCGATCCAGCAGGTGCCGCCGATGTATTCGGCGCTCAAGCGCGACGGCCAGCCGCTGTACAAGCTCGCCCGCGCGGGGGAAGTAGTGGAGCGCGAGGCGCGTTCTGTTACTATTGGCAGCCTGGAGTTGCTGGAGGCCAGCGGTAGCACCGCGACCCTGGCAGTCAGTTGCAGCAAAGGCACCTATATCCGCACCCTGGTCGAAGACCTCGGCGAGCGTCTAGGCTGCGGTGCGCACGTTGCCCAACTGCGGCGTACGCAGGCGGGCCCGTTCAGTTTGCCGCAGTCGGTTACGCTAGAAGCGCTGGAAGCGGCCCATGCCGAAGGTGGCCCTGAAGCGCTCGATCGCTTCCTGTTGCCGTCCGACAGCGGCCTGCTCGATTGGCCGGCGGTGCAGTTTTCCGAACACAGCAGTTACTACTGGTTGCATGGCCAACCGGTACGCGCACCACAGGCACCGGCGTTTGGCATGGTGCGGGTGCAAGATCACACAGGGCGCTTCATCGGTATCGGTGAAGTGGCCGAAGACGGGCGCATTGCGCCGCGTCGTTTGATTCGGTCTGAATGACCGAACGAGGGTGGCTGTCAGTAGGCGCGGTCATACCTCTTTATTTAATACGGGGAGTTTATCCTCGGCCTATTGGATTCGCCCTCGGGCGTTTCCCGTTGATTTGGAGAAAGCCTCATGGCACTCAGCGTTGAAGACAAAGCTCGTATCGTTGGCGAATATCAGCAAGCTGCTGGCGACACCGGCTCGCCGGAAGTTCAGGTTGCTCTGCTGACCGCAAACATCAACAAGCTGCAAGACCACTTCAAGGCCAACGGCAAAGACCACCACTCCCGTCGTGGTCTGATCCGCATGGTTAACCAGCGCCGCAAGCTGCTGGACTACCTCAAGGGTAAAGACGCTTCGCGTTACAGCACCCTGATCGGCCGCCTGGGCCTGCGTCGCTGATTGCGAACGGCCAGTGGTGAGCATGGCGTGTCACGCCTCGCAACGGCCTTTGGCCGGGGCGGGCGTGGGCGCCGTGCGACTCAATGAGGTTGGCGGCCCGCGCCGCCCGGTACGCAAGTGCCGGGTGGGCGGGCCCCCAGCCTCAAGTTTTATCTGGACCCCCGCCGGGCCGAATCCCGCGGTTGCCCAAGCATTCGTTTATACAAGTTCCCCCAAGCGCAATGGAAGGTAGGAAGCCGTGAACCCGGTAATCAAGAAGTTTCAGTTCGGTCAATCGACCGTAACCCTCGAGACGGGCCGTGTTGCCCGCCAGGCCAGCGGTGCCGTGCTGGTCAGCATCGACAACGACGTCACCGTGCTGGTCACCGTCGTCGGTGCCAAGCACGCCGACCCAAGCAAGGGCTTTTTCCCGCTGTCGGTGCACTACCAGGAAAAAACCTACGCCGCCGGTAAAATCCCCGGCGGTTTTTTCAAGCGTGAAGGCCGCCCCTCTGAAAAAGAGACCCTGACCTCGCGCCTGATCGACCGGCCGATCCGCCCGCTGTTCCCCGAAGGCTTCATGAACGAAGTCCAGGTGGTGTGCACCGTGCTGTCGACCAGCAAGAAGACCGACCCGGACGTGGCCGCCATGATCGGTACCTCCGCGGCCCTGGCGATCTCCGGCATCCCCTTCAGCGGCCCGATCGGCGCCGCGCGCGTGGCTTACCACGAAGGCACCGGCTACCTGCTGAACCCGACCTACGAGCAACTGGCCGCCTCGCGCCTCGACATGGTCGTGGCCGGTACCTCCGACGCCGTGCTGATGGTTGAATCCGAAGCCCAAGAGCTGACCGAAGACCAAATGCTGGGCGCCGTGCTGTTCGCCCACGACGAGTTCCAGGTGGTGATCAACGCCGTCAAGGAACTGGCCGCCGAAGCCGCCAAGCCGACCTGGGACTGGCAGCCGAAAGCCGCCAACACCGCCCTGATCGACGCCGTGCGCGGCGAGTTCGGTGCCGCTGTTTCGCAGGCCTACACCATCACCCAGAAGGCTGACCGCTACGCCCGCCTGGGCGAAGTGCGCGAGCAGGTACTGGCGCGCTTTGCCACCGAGCAGGAAGGTGCCCCGAGCGCCGCTGAAGTCAAAGAGATCTTCGGTGAAATCGAATACCGCACCGTGCGCGAGAACATCGTCAACGGCGTGCCACGCATCGACGGCCGCGACACCCGCACCGTTCGCCCGCTGAACATCGAAGTTGGCGTGCTGGCCAAGACCCACGGCTCGGCGCTGTTCACCCGCGGTGAAACCCAGGCGCTGGTGGTGGCCACCCTCGGCACCGCCCGTGACGCTCAGCTGCTCGACACCCTCGAAGGCGAGAAAAAAGACCACTTCCTGCTGCACTACAACTTCCCGCCGTTCTCGGTCGGTGAGTGTGGCCGCATGGGCAGTGCCGGCCGCCGCGAAATCGGCCACGGCCGCCTCGCCCGCCGTGGCGTACAAGCCATGCTGCCAAGCGCCGCTGACTTCCCGTACACCATCCGCGTGGTCTCGGAAATCACTGAATCCAACGGTTCCAGCTCGATGGCTTCGGTCTGCGGTGCTTCGCTGGCCCTGATGGACGCCGGCGTACCGATGAAGGCGCCGGTAGCCGGTATCGCCATGGGCCTGGTCAAGGAAGGCGAGAAATTCGCCGTACTGACCGACATCCTCGGTGACGAAGACCACCTCGGCGACATGGACTTCAAGGTAGCCGGTACCGCCAAGGGCGTGACCGCGCTGCAGATGGACATCAAGATCAACGGCATCACCGAAGAGATCATGGAGATCGCCCTGGGCCAAGCCCTGGAAGCGCGCCTGAACATCCTCGGCCAGATGAACGACATCATTGCCCAGTCGCGCAGCGAACTGTCGGCCAATGCCCCGACCATGATCTCGATGAAGATCGACACCGACAAGATCCGTGACGTGATCGGTAAAGGTGGCGCGACCATCCGTGGTATCTGCGAAGAAACCAAGGCGTCGATCGACATCGAAGACGATGGCTCGATCAAGATCTTCGGTGAAACCAAAGAAGCCGCCGAGGCTGCTCGCCAGCGCGTACTGGGCATCACCGCCGAGGCTGAAATCGGCAAGATCTACGTGGGCAAGGTTGAGCGCATCGTCGACTTCGGCGCGTTCGTTAACATCCTGCCGGGCAAAGACGGCCTGGTGCACATCTCCATGCTCAGCGATTCGCGCGTAGAGAAAGTCACCGACGTGCTGAAAGAAGGCCAGGAAGTGAAAGTACTGGTACTGGACGTGGACAACCGCGGCCGTATCAAGCTGTCGATCAAAGACGTACCGGCAGCGGAAGCTTCGGGCGTTTAAATCACCCAGCTGTGTAGAAAGGGCCCCGAGTGGGCCCTTTTTTTATGCCCGGCTGTTGGGCCCGGCCAAACTTTTCAGGAAGCTGCAACTTGCACGCAAGCTTTTACCCCGACCTTGCAAGATGCACGACCCTAGCGTAGCGATGAAATTATAAGCTGTTGTTTTTAATAGGTTTATTTTTTAAGCGAAGCTGGCACGGCCCCTGCAACTACCCTGTTACTGCCCCCCTTTACCCATTAGAACGACGGGGGGAGCTTTCAAAAAAACAGGAGTTTTCGTATGAAAAAGTTCACTATCGCTGCCGCCACCGCTCTGACCCTGACCCTGGGCAACGTTGCCCTGGTCCAAGCCGCCCAAACCACTTCGGCGCCGATGATGCTGGCCGCCGGTGAAGTGGATTCGGCCAAGCAAGCCACCTCCGACACCTGGATCACCACCAAGGTGAAATCGGACCTGCTGACCGAGAAAGGCATTCCAGCTTCGGACATCAAGGTTGAAACCAACCAAGGCGTTGTGTCGCTGTCTTCCCAGGTGACCATCACTGAGTCCCAGAAGAAACAAGCCGTGGCCATCACCAAGAAAATCAAAGGCGTTAAGTCGGTTTCGGCCGATGGCCTGCATGCCGAGTAATATCGCCTGATCGATATTACCGCCCGGACCCCTCTGCTTGGGTTCATGCGAAGATCAGAAGGACCTGATCACCCTAAAGCCCCACTCACTTGAGTGGGGCTTTTTTTGGCGGCGCCTACTCCGCATCCAGGTGCAGATTGGTCTCGACCTTCCCATCCGCCTGCGCCTGCACCAGGCTGGCGTCGATCAGGAACACCCGGTCATCCGGCAACTGGCCCTTCTCGACCAAAAAGCCCTTGATCGCACTGGCCCGGGCCTGCCCCAACTGGCGCAGCAGCGCCGTGCTGTCGCTCCAGGAGCCAATCACCGCATCGCGCAGTTGCTGCTCGCGGGCCTCGCTGGCGAGCTTCTCCCACTCGGCCGGTGGCTGTTGCTTCAAGCGGGTGCGGTAGATGCCTTCGAGCAGCGCCGGCTTCTCGGCATCCGGTACCTTGAGGTCTGCCGCTTGCGCCGGGACCTTATCCCCACGCCGTTGGAGGATCTTGTACCAGGTGCTCTGGTATTCGCGCTCCAGCCGCTGGTTGGCCAGCAGCTTGCCGTCGCTGGCCTGGGCGCTGGTGCCTTCTACCTCCAGGTGCAGCTCTGGCCGTTGCTTCAAGGCCTCGGCCAGCTTCAGCAGGTTGGCTTGCGCGGTGCCGTCGATTTCGCTGCTGCCGGGGGTGAACGCCACGTTGCTCAGGTCATCGCCGCCACCGCCGTGCACCAGCCCACCGAGCAGTTTGAACGGCGCCGCCACCGCCCGCACCATCAGGTTGCGCAAGGTTTGCCAAACGATCGGCATCACCGAGAACTGCGGGTTGTTCAGGTCGCCAGACACCGGCAGCGCCAGGGAGATCTTGCCTTGGCTGTCTTTGAGCAAGGCAATCGCCAGTTTCACCGGGAGGGTGGTGGCATCCGGGCTGTCGACCTTGTCGCCCAGTTGCAGTTGCTCCACCAGCACGTTGTTCTCCGCCTGCAACTGGCCTTTGCGGATCTGGTAATGCAGGTCGAGGCTCAACCGGCCCTTGCGGATGCGGTAGCCGGCGAACTTGCCGGAGTAGGGCGTGAGGGTGGTGAGCTCAACGCGGTTGAAGCGGGTGGCGATGTCGAGGCTGTTGAGTGGGTCGAACGGCAGCAGGCTGCCTTCGATGGTCACCGGGGCGTAGCGGTCCACTCGGCCCTTGATGTCGACCCGCGCCGGTTTCGGTTCGGTGTTGTCCAGGGTGCCGATCTGCCCTTGCAGCTGGGCAATCGCGGTGGCGAAGTTCGGCGTCAGGCTGAAGTCGGCGAAGTTGGCCGAGCCGTCGTTGATGCTGATGCCGCCGATGCGGATCGGCATCGGCTTCTCGCTGCCGGCTTCGCTCGCCGCTTTGCTACGGGGCGCTGGCTTGGCGCTGGCGGCGCCTGCCGGTTGTTTGATGATCAGGTCATCGATGTTGGTGGTTTGGTCTTCGTTGATCATAAAGCGCGCATAGGGCTGTTGCAGCGCCACGCTGGCGATGGTCAGGCCAGCGCCCTGGCGGTAATCCAGGCCCTGCACGTCGAGTTTTTGCCAGCGCACGAAGTCCCGCGACTTGATCGTGTCGAGGGTGTGCAACTGGTTGACCTGGGCGTTGCCGGTCACGCCGAACGCCAGGGGCTCGGTGCTTTTCAGGTCCACCGCCAGGTCGCTGTCGAGCATCCCGCTGCGCAGCTCAAGGCGAACGAACGGGCTGATGTAGGCCTGGGCCACGCGCAGGTCGATGTCTTGGGTGTTGACCTTCAGCCGCGCGCTGACCGGTGCCAGGCTCACTTCGCCAGTGGCGCCCAGGCGGCCTTGTTTGCCGATGCCGGTATCCAGCTTCACGTTGAAGGGCTTGCCGCCGAGGCTGTCGAAGTGCTGCACGTCGAGGTTCAGCGGGCCTACGTCGAGGGTTACGGGCTCTTTCGGTTGGCGGTCGGCCAGGTGTACCCGGTAGTCGCGCAGGGCGGCGCTGCCCAGAAGGATTTGCCACGGCTTGGCCGGCGGTGTTTTTTTCGCCTCCGGCACCGCTTTTGGCGCGGTGGCGGGTGCCTGGCTGGCGAACAGCTTTTGCCAGTCCAACTGGCCGTCGGCTTCGCGCGCGGCCCAGGTTTCGAGCTTGTCGCTGGTCACCTTGCCGAGGGTGACCTTTTGTTGCGCGAGGTCCAGCGAGGTGTCACTCACCTGCAGGCGTTCCAGCCGCAGCAGCGGCTTGCCGTCGGTGCTGTCGAGGTTGAACGGCGCCAGGTTGAGGGTGGCGCGCTCAAGCTTGAGCTGGGTGGTGGTGGCCAGGTCGAGCTGGTAGTCGGTGCTGAAGTCGAAGCGGCCTTGCTTGAGGTCCAGCGGCAGGGCGTCGCGCACATACGGCCACCACACCTTCAGGCGGCCGTCACTGACCTTCAGCGTGCCGTGGGAGGCAATCGGCGCAAGGCTGACCTGCCCGGTCCAGTCGATCCGCCCGCCGGTGGGGCCGTCGGCGCTGAGGGTCATGTCGGCTTGGTCATCGGGCAGGGTGCTGAGGTTTTTCAGCGTCAGGTTCATCGCGTCGTACACGAACTCGATCGGCTCGCTCGGGCGGGCGTCCTTGAAGTGCAGGTAACCCTGGTTGAGGCTGATGGTGCCAATCCGCACGGGGAACGGCTTGCTCTCGGGCGCGGCGGGCTTTGGTTCGCTAGGCGGCAGTTTGAACAGGTTGGCCAGGTTCAGTTGGCCATCCTTGGCAAACGCCAGCTCGGTGTGGGGTTTGTCGAGGGTGATGGCCTCCAGGTGCAGCGCGCCGGTCCACAGGCTGTCGACCTGCAGGTTGGCGTACAGCCGCTCGAACGCCAGTTGTTCGTGATCCGCGGCGCCCAGGTGCAGGCCCCAGAGGGTCAGCTCCAGGCTGAAGGGGTTGAACTCGATGCGTTCCAGGCGCGCCGGTTGCGTGGCGTACTGGGCCAGTTGCTGGTTAGCGATGCGCAGGGCAATGCCCGGCAGCACCAGGAAGCCCAGCAGCCCATAGAGGGCCACTGCCACGGTTACGCCGATAACGGCGCGGATAAATCCTTTGCGCATGAAATATTCGCTGCATCGATCAAAGGTGGGTTTGAGTATGGCATGGCGAAACGGTTCATTGCCTATCGTGCTTTCGGAAAATCACTGTACAGGCAAGCCCAGCCGGCGCTTGGCGCGGTGTGCCGAGCCATCGCGCACGGCCCAGCGCAGGATCGGCGCGCCTTGGTTGATGGCCACTCGGATGCACTCGCGGCGCAGCGGCCCCTGGTGCAGCTCAAGCATGCCGCTGGCCCAGGTGGGCAGCAGGTCGATGCCCGCTTGCATCATCAATTGCCCCACTGGCCTGGCGATGCGGCTGGGGGCGGGGGCGTGCAGCAGCAGCCGCACCACCTCGCGGCAGCGCTCGTCGCACACCAGTTGTGGCCGCTGGCGGGCGAGGTAGTCGGCCACTGCCTGGCGTGAGGTGGGCACCTCGCGCGCGCCGAGGCGCCGGGCGATCAGGGCGATTTCTTCGTAGTAGCGGTCTTGGTCGGCCAGCGACAGCTGCGGGTTGCGGTAACGCAGGTGGGCGGCGAGGAACTGGCTGACCTCCGCCACGTGCACCCAGGTGAGCAGGTCGGGGTCGCTGGCGGCGTAGGGCCGGCCGTCGAGGGCGGTGCCGGTCACGCGCAGGTGAATGGTACGGACCTTTTCAATCAGCCATTCGGCGTCTTGGGTGGCGCCGAAGGTGGTGCCGGAAATGAACTGCCCCGTGCGGCGCAGGCGGCCGAGCATGTCTTGGCGGAAATTCGAATGGTCCCACACGCCAGCCAGCGCCAGCGGGTGGAGCATTTGCAGCATTAACGCGGCGATGCCGCCCACCAGCATGCTGGTGAAGTCGGCGTGCACTTGCCAACTGACCGAGTTTGGGCCGAACAGGCCTGGGTCACCCTTGGGGTTCTCCAGGTCGAGTTGGCCGAGCGACAGGCCCGTGAGGCTCAGAACCTGCCGCTCGATGCGCCGGCGGATGGCTTCCATGCGCAGCGCCCCTGGCCAGCCTTAGCCGCGGTGGCGGCTGCGGAAGAAGTTGATCAGGCCTTGGGTGGAGGCATCCTCGGCCGGCTCTTCGATGCCGCCGATCAGGCGTTGATACACCCCTTTGCCCAATTCCTTGCCCAGCTCAACACCCCATTGGTCGAAGGCGTTGATGCCCCAGATCACGCTTTGCACGAACACCTTGTGCTCGTACATCGCCACCAGCGCGCCGAGGCGGCGTGGGCTGATGCGCTCGACCACCAGGGTGTTGCTCGGGCGGTTGCCCGGGATCACCTTGTGCGGCGCGAGCTTCTGGATGGCGTCTTCGGCCATGCCTTTTTCGCGCAGCTCGGCTTCGGCTTCGGCGCGGGTTTTACCCAGCATCAGCGCCTGGCTTTGCGACAGGCAGTTGGCGAACAGCCACTGGTGGTGATCCGACACCGGGTTGAAGCTGACCACCGGCACGATGAAGTCCGCCGGGATCAACTGGGTGCCTTGGTGCAGCAACTGGTGGTAGGCGTGCTGGCCGTTACAGCCCACGCCGCCCCAGATCACCGGGCCGGTGTCGGTCACCACCGGGCTGCCGTCCTGGCGCACGCTCTTGCCGTTGGATTCCATGTCCAACTGCTGCAGGTGCTTGGTGATGTTGCGCAGGTAGTGGTCGTACGGCAGGATCGCGTGGCTTTGCGCGCCCCAGAAGTTGCCGTACCACACCCCGAGCAGGGCCAGCAGCACCGGCATGTTCTGCTCGAACGGTGCCGTTTGGAAGTGCTGGTCCATGGTGTAGGCACCGGACAGCAGCTCCTTGAAGTTGGCGGTACCGATGCTCATGGCGATCGGCAGGCCAATGGCCGACCACAACGAATAGCGGCCGCCGACCCAGTCCCACATCGGGAAGATGTTTTCTTCGCGGATGCCGAACGCCACTGCGGCGGCGTTGTTGCTCGACACGGCGATGAAGTGGCGGTGCAGCTCGGCTTCCGAGCCACCCTGGGCCAGGTACCAGGCGCGCGCGGCCTGGGCGTTCTTCAGGGTTTCGAGGGTGCCGAAAGACTTCGACGAAACGATGAACAGGGTGGTTTCGGCGCGGATGCGCGAGGCCAGCTCGTGGAATTCACTGCCGTCGATATTGGCCAGGTAATGGCAGCGCACGCCGCGTTGGGCGTAGGGCAGCAACGCCTCGGAAACCAGCTCCGGGCCGAGGAACGAGCCGCCGATGCCGATGTTCACCACGTCGGTGATCGGCTTTTCGGTGTAGCCGCGCCACAGGCCGTCGTGCACCCGGGTGACCAGCTCGGTCATCTGGTTCAGCACCCGGTGCACTTCCGGGATGATGTTGCTGCCGTTGACCTTCAGCTTGTCGCCCACCGGGCGGCGCAGCGCGGTGTGCAGCGCCGGGCGGTTTTCCGAGGCGTTGAGGATCTCGCCACTGAGCATGGCGCTGATGGCGTCTTTGAGCTTGACCTCGTCGGCCAACTGCACCAGCAGGTCGCGGGTTTGCTGGGTGATCAGGTTCTTGGAGTAATCCAGGAACAAACCGCAGCCGCTCAGGGAAAAGGTGTTGAAGCGGTTGGGGTCGGCGTTGAAGGCTTCGCGCATGCTGAAGTCGTTCATGGCCGCGCGGTGGTCGGTCAGGGCCTGCCAGGCGGGCAGGGTGGTCACGTCATGAGGAGTGCGGTAGTACGCCATCGCTGCAGGATTCCTTATTGCTTGAACTGCCTCTTGGACATTGGGGGGCTCGCCCCGGTTGCGTGAAATTCACGCCACCACGGCGGGTGGGCTATGGAGAGCGCCCAAGCTGCGTGCCCATGAACACGGCGCGGGGTACTACGCCGCGCCGTTTATCGGCAAAAGCATACGCCGCCGCGACCGTTCGGTCACTGGGCTTTATCGGCAACCGTTGCCCGCTCGAACACCAGGTTGTCGATCAGCCGGGTGTTACCGGCGTAGGCGGCGACCAGGATCACCAACTGCTCGTCGTTGGCGTGGGCCGGGCGCAGGCTGCTGGCCTCGCGGATGTCGAGGTAATCCAGGCGCAGGCCGCTGCCGGCGATGACCTGGCGGTGGCGGGTCATCAGCGCTTCGTAGTGGCGCTCACCGCCCTGGATGGCCTCGGCCATGGCTTGCAGGGTGCGTTGCAGCAGCGGCGCCAGGGCGCGCTGGGTGGCGTCGAGGTAGCCGTTGCGCGACGACAACGCCAGGCCGTCATCCGCCCGTACGGTGGGCTCGCCGATGATCTCGATGGGCATGTTCAGGTCGCGCACCATGGCGCGGATCACCGCCAGTTGCTGGTAGTCCTTCTGGCCGAACACGGCCACATCCGGCTGGGCCATGTTGAACAGCTTGTTCACCACCGTGGCCATGCCGTCAAAATGCCCTGGGCGGCTGGCGCCGCACAGCTCTTTGGCCAGCTCTGGCACGCTCACCCGGGTTTGCACGGCGGTGCCGTCGGGGTACATCTCGCTCACGGTGGGCGCGAACAGCAGGTCGCAGCCGGCGGCCTCGAGCTGCGCCTGGTCGGCGGCGAGGGTGCGCGGGTATTTGTCGAGGTCTTCGTTGGGGCCGAACTGCAGCGGGTTGACGAACACGCTGGCCACTACGAATGCGGCGTGCTGGCGCGCGGTGTGCACCAGGGCGATGTGCCCGGCGTGCAGGTTGCCCATGGTCGGCACCAGGCCGATGCGCTTGCCCTCGGCGCGGGCCTGGGTCACGGCGGCGCGCAGGGCGGCGACGTTATTGACTGTGATCATGCGTTGAATCCGTGTTCGCTGGCAGGGAAACTGCGGTCTTTGACCGCCTCTACGTAGGCCTGCAAGGCGCCGGCAATGCTCGCCTGGCCGGCCATGAAGTTTTTCACGAAGCGCGGCACCCGGCCGCTGAGCGACAGCCCGAGCATGTCGTGCAGCACCAGTACCTGGCCGTCGGTGGCGTTGCCGGCGCCGATGCCGATCACCGGCACCCGCGCGGCCTGGGTGACCTCGGTGGCCAGGGCGCTGGGCACGCATTCGAGCAGGATCATCGCCGCGCCGGCGTGCTCCAGGGCCAGGGCGTCTTCGCGCAGTTGGCGGGCCTGGGCGTCTTCGCGGCCCTGCACCTTATAGCCGCCGAGCAGGTTGACCGACTGCGGCGTGAGGCCCATGTGCACGCACACCGGGATGCCGCGCTCGGTGAGCAGGCGCACGGTGTCGGCCAGCCAGGCATTGCCTTCGAGCTTGACCATGTGCGCGCCGGCTTGCATCAGCGTTGTGCAGTTGGCCAGGGCCTGTTCGACCGTGGCACAGGCCATGAACGGCAGGTCGGCGACGATCAGCGCGCCCTGGTTGCCGCGTTTGGTGCTGGCGGTGTGGTAGGCCATGTCGGCGACGCTGACCGGCAGGGTGCTGTCGTGGCCCTGCAGGACCATCCCCAGCGAGTCGCCCACCAGCAGCACCTCGACCCCGGCCTGGCTGGCCAGGTGGGCGAAGGTGGCGTCGTAGCAGGTCAGCATGGTGATCGGCTCACCCTTGTGCTTGAGGCCTTGCAGGGTGGTCAGTGTGATGGCTGGCATGAAAAGGCATCCTCGGCTGGCCGCCTGAGTGGGCGGCGTTACCTGAAATCCGCGGTGGGGTAACCCAATTCTAGGTAGGGCTTAGGCCACGGCGGGTGGGTGCTGTTCCCCGGGAGGGGGGCAAACGGCGGCCTATAGTCGGGAGGCGCGGCGCGCAAGTCAATCCCGCTGTTACCGTTATGTTACCTGGGTGTTACTGGCCCGGTGGGCGGGGCCCTACAGCCGCACCAACCCCTCGAACGGGCACGCCTCGAGCAGGCTGGCCAGGCTGCGGCCATCCGGCAGGCTGAACTGCGCCGGCACCAACTCTGCCAAGGGGTATAGCACGAAGGCGCGCAGGTGCAGCTGGTTGTGCGGCACCACCAGGCGCGGCTCGTCGATCAGTTGTTGCCCATACAGCAGCAGGTCGAGGTCAAGGGTGCGAGGGCCCCAGCGTTCGCCGCGCACCCGGCCCTGGGCGTTCTCGATACCTTGCAGGGCGTCGAGCAGTTCAAGCGGCGCCAGCCTGGTGTCGAGCGCGGCCACGGCGTTGGTGTACAGCGGCTGCCCGGGCAGCAGCGATTCGCTGCTGTACAGCGCCGAAGCGCCCACCCACTGGCTGTGGGGCAGCGCCTGCAGGGCGGCCAGGGCTTGCCGGAGCTGCTCGGTCGGGGCATCGAGGTTGCTGCCCAGGCCGATAAACGCCCGTACCGGGCTCACTCGTCGTCACCGCCGCCGCGGCGCCGGCGCCGGCCTTTGCGTGGGGCTGGGCCTTCTTCATCACGGCCGGCGAGGTCGCGGATCATCGCCCGGCGTTCGCTGTCGGGCACTTCCTGGTACTCGGTCCACCACTGGCCCAGGCCGTCGGTCTGCTCGCCAGCGGTTTCGCGCAGCAGCAGGAAGTCGTAGCCGGCGCGGAAGCGCGGGTTTTCCAGCAGTACGTCGGCGCGTTTGCCGGTGCGCCGTGGCAGGCGCTCCTGCATGTCCCAGATCTCTTTGATCGGCAGGGTGAAGCGCTTGGGGATCGCCACGCGCTGGCACTGCTCGCTGATCAGGTCGTGGGCGGCTTCTTGCATCGCCGGTATCGGCGGCAGGCCTTTGGCTTGCAACTGCGCGGCGCGCATCGGCAGGGCCGGCCACAGCAGGGCAGCGAACAGGAAGGCCGGGGTGACTGGCTTGCCCTGGGCCACGCGCAGGTCGGTGTTGACCAACGCATTGCGGATCAGCGTATGGGTGTAGCTCGGGCTGTACTCCAGCGCCGCGGCACTGGCCGGGAACATCGCGTCGAACAGTTGCAGGTCGACCAGCATTTCGAAGGTGTCTGCGGCCTGGCCAGACAAAAACAGCTTGAGCGACTCTTCGAACAGCCGCGCCGCGGGGATGTCACGCAGGCTGCGCGCCAGTTCGCGGATCGGCTGCACGGTGCGGCGCTCGATGCTGAAGTCCAGCTTGGCGGCGAAACGCACCGCGCGCAGCATGCGCACGGGGTCTTCGAGGTAACGCTGCTGCGGGTCGCCGATCAGGCGGATCAGCTTGTTACGCACGTCGTGCACGCCGTTGGCGTAGTCGAGGATGCGTTCGGCGATCGGGTCGTAGTACAGCGCGTTGATGGTGAAATCGCGGCGCTGGGCGTCGTCTTCCAGGGTGCCGTACACGTTGTCGCGCAGGATGCGCCCGCTCTGGTGTTTGGACGACTGGTGCGAGTCGGGGGCGTCTTCGTCCGGGTGGTTGGCCCGGAAGGTCGCGACCTCGATGATTTCACGGCCAAAATGCACGTGAACCAGCTTGAAGCGGCGCCCGATGATGCGTGCGTTGCGGAACTCCGCGCGCACCTGCTCGGGGGTCGCGCTGGTGGCGACGTCGAAGTCCTTGGGGGTGATGCCCAACAGCAGGTCGCGCACGCAACCGCCCACCAGGTAGGCCTGGTAACCGGCCAGTTGCAGGCGTTCGACGATGTTCACCGCCTGGCGGCTGAACTGTTGGCGTTGCAGCGAATGCTGGCCGCTATTGAGCACTTGCGGCGTGGTGCGAATGTGATGCACCAAAGGCGCCGAGGGGCGGAGAGACTGGAACAGCTTCTTCAGCATGGGATGCACTGTGTGAAGGAATGACCGGCCGGATCAGTAATGGCCGCATGATGGGCGGGGATTCTAGCATTTAGTAACACGATGGTGTAAGACGCCGCGGCCGATGGGGCAGGGCGGTAGGCGGGGGCTGCCAAAACGCAGAAACCACAAGGGGAGCCGTAGCTCCCCTAGCAAGTGTTGCATGCTCGTTTTTATTCTTCTCGCGGGCTTTTTGTTTTTGTTCAATGCCCTACCCTGGCAGCTTCATCGCTTGAGGGCATGCCCCCTATAGCGGGGGCGAAGAGCAAACGGATTGCTTTGAACGCCGCAGTGAAATGACCGTTGTCCAACCAGTGCCGAGCTGCTGTATCGCAGTTTTGTTCTTTTCGCTGGCTGCGGGGGTAAGCCCGAAATCAATGCCTCTCCAAAAGAATCAGTTAGCTTCGTCTCATGCCGTCTTGTTTTTATTGTGCTTGAGCCGGTTCGTGTTGTTTTTGTTATGGGTGCTTCGCTTGTTCTTATTCTTGTACCGAGAATATAGCAGGTGCCGTGCCAACTTTTGAAAACCCTTGAAAATCAAGAGGTTGCAGATTTGTGTAGTGATTTTCCAGCGCGGCTACAGAGGGTTTTCGTTACCGTACGCCTCGCCAGGTGTTACGCCCATTCGCCTGCGGTAACAATTTTGCGTTCCCTGGCGAGAGGGCCGTGCTAGAGCGGTTGCTTGGCTGAAACGTATCAGCTTTCGTTGGCCACGCTCGACTTGCGCCGCGGGATGCCCAAGCGTTGCCGGCGTTCCCACAGGCACTTGCGGCTCACGCCCAATTTGCGCGCCAGCTCGGTTTCGGTCATGTGGTCCTGGTGCTCGAGCACGAAGTGCTGGAAGTAGTCTTCCAGCGAGAGGTCTTCGGTCGGGTCGTGGCTGGCGCTGGGGGCGGCCGAGGTTTGCGGCGGCAGGCCGAGGAAGTCATCGGCCTCGGCCAGGTCGCTCAACTCGATGTCGATGCCCAGCAGGTCGGCGGGAATGTCGTTACCCTCGGTGAGGATCACCGAGCGCTCCACGGCGTTTTCCAGCTCGCGCACGTTACCTGGCCAACTGTAATGGCGGATGGCGCTCTCGGCCTCGGCGGAGAAGCGCATGCCGCTACGCCCCAGCCGCGCGCTTTGGCGGGCCAGGAACACCCCGGCGATTTCGCTCACGTCGGCGCCGCGTTCGCGCAGCGGCGGCAGCTTCAGGGCGATCACGTGCAGGCGGTAGTAGAGGTCTTCACGGAACTGGCCGTTCTTGGCCAGGGTTTTCAGGTCGCGGTGGGTCGCGGCGATCAAACGCACATCGACCTTTTGCGACTGCACCGAGCCTACCCGGCGAATTTCCCCTTCCTGCAGCACCCGCAACAGGCGCGCCTGGGCTTCGAGCGGCAGCTCGCCGATCTCGTCGAGAAACAGCGTGCCGCCGTCCGCGGCCTCGACCAGCCCGGCACGGCCGGCGCTGGCGCCGGTAAAGGCGCCTTTCTCATGGCCGAACAGCTCGGATTCGATCAGCGTTTCCGGGATCGCCGCGCAGTTCACCGAGATCATCGTGGCCTTGGCGCGCCGCGACAGGTTGTGCAGCGCCCGCGCGACCAGTTCCTTGCCGGTGCCGGATTCGCCCTGGATCAACACGTTCGAGTCAGTCGGCGCGACCTTGCGGATCTTGCCGTAGAGGTCGAGCATCGGCGGGCACGAGCCGATGATGCCGATTTCGCCGTTGGCCGCGGCCGCGGGTTTGTCGCCTGCCTTGGCCGGTGCCGCGCTGGGCGCTGGCGCCACGGCCGGGCCGCGGTCCTTGAGGATGCGCGCCACCGCCTGGAGCATTTCGTCGTGGTCGAACGGCTTGGCGATGTAGTCGACCGCGCCCATTTTCATCGAGTCGACTGCCGAGCGCAGGCTGGCGTAGCTGGTCATGATCAGCACCGGCTTGCCTTCTCCCAGGCCGATCAGTTCGGTGCCGGGCGCGCCGGGCAGGCGCAGGTCGCTGACGATCAGGTCGAACGACGGGATGGAGAAGCGTTCCCGGGCCTCTTGCACGGAGCCGGCTTCACTGACCTGGTATTGATTCCGTTCGAGCAGGCGACGCAAGGCAGATCGAATGATGGTCTCGTCTTCGACGATAAGAATATGAGGCATGTATTCCATTCTCTCGACGGTCTCAGTTGACAGCGGACGTCGCTTCGACATGGCGTGGCAGGGTCACCCGGATGCGGGTGCCTCGTTGCCGTTCTACGTCAGCCGGGCTGTCGATGGTGATTTGTCCATAATGCTCTTCCACGATCGAATAGACCAGAGCAAGCCCCAGTCCTGTTCCCTCACCGGGATCCTTGGTCGTAAAGAAGGGTTCGAAGAGCCGATCCATGATGCTCTTGGGAATACCGCTGCCCTCATCTTCGACGATCAGGTCAACGGTGTGTTCGTGGGTTTCGCTGCGCACGCGCACCGCGCTGCCGGGGGGGGAGGCATCGCGCGCGTTGGAAAGCAGGTTGATCAGCACCTGGGCCAGGCGCTGCGGGTCGCCCTCGGCCCAGTGGTCGGGCTCGCACAGGTTGAAAAAGTGTATCTCGAAGTTACGCCGGTTCAGCGCCAGCAGGCCGATGGCATCCTGCGCCACCTGGGCCAGGTTCACCGGCTCGACGCTTTGCTGGTGGCTGCCGGCGTGGGCGAAGCTCATCAGCGACTGCACGATGCGCGAGACCCGTTTGGTCTGGTCGAGGATCTGGCTGCTCAGCTCGGTGATCTCGCCATCCTGCTCGCGCTCTTCGCGCAGGTTCTGCGCCAGGCAGGCGATGCCGGTGATCGGGTTGCCGATCTCGTGGGCCACGCCCGCGGCCAGCCGGCCAATGCTGGCCAAGCGCTCGGAGTGCACCAGTTTGTCTTCGAGCAGTTGGGTGTCGGTGAGGTCTTCGACCAGCAGCACCAGCCCGCTGTTACCCGGGGCCAGGGGCTCGGCGATCGCGGCCTTGTGCAGGTTCAGCCAGCGGGTATGGCCCTGAATCGCCAGTTGCTGTTTGTGCAGGTGTTGGTCCGGCACCTGGATGAACCCCAGCAGCAGGCTGTGCCAGGGTTCTTCCAGGGTGGCCAGGCGCGAGCCGACCACCCGCTGCGCGGCGATGCCGGTCAGCTCTTCCATGGCCTTGTTCCACATCAGGATCTCGTGGTCCTTGGCCAGCGAGCACACGCCCATGGGCAGTTCTTGCAGGGTTTGCCGGTGGTAGCGGCGCAGGGCGTCGAGTTCGGCGGCCAGGCCGGTGAGGCGCGAGTGGTAGTCTTCGAGGCGGCTTTCGATGAAGTGGATGTCTTCGGTAACGTAGTTCTCGCCGCCGGCGGCCTTGTACGGCAGGAAGGTTTCGACCATGTCTTGCGCCACGCTCGGGCCCATCAGCCCGGAAAGGTTGGCCTCGATGCGGTCGCGCAGGCGGCGCAGCGCATAGGGGCGGCGCTCGTCGAAGGGCAGGTAGAGGTCGCGCAGGGCTTGTTCCACTTCCTTCTGCGCGGCGCGGTGGCCGAGGGGCTTGGCCAACTGGGTGGCGAACTCCTGGGGCGAGGCGGCGTGCAGTTCACGGCGTTGCGGGCGGCGTACGTTGTCCACTGCGCAGGCCTCGGCTGCGCTGGCCTCTTCGGCGCTTGGGGTGCTGAACAGCGACACCAGGGTGAAAATCAACACGTTCACCGCCAGCGAGGCGATCGCCGCCATGTGCCAACTGGTGTCGTCCATCACGTACACCAGGTCTAACCCGGGCAGGTAAAAGCCCTGGATGTCGCCCATCAGTGGCAGCAGCATGGTCAGCATCCACACCGCGATCCCGGCCATCAGCCCGGCCATGAAGCCACGGCGGTTGGCCGCCGGCCAGTACAGCACCGAGAGCACCCCAGGGAGGAACTGCAGCGTCGCGACGAAGGCGACGATGCCCAGGTGGGCGAGGTCCTGGCGGGTGCCCAGCACCATATAGAAGGCATAGCCGGCGGCGAGGATGGCGATGATCAGCCCGCGGCGGGTCCACTTCAGCCAGCGGTAGATGCTGCCTTCGGCCGGCGGTTGGTACAGCGGCAGCACCAGGTGGTTCAGGGCCATGCCCGACAACGCCAGGGTGGTGACGATGATCAACCCGCTGGACGCCGACAGCCCGCCCACGTACGCCAGCATCGCCAGGGCCGGCTTGTTGGCGGCGATGCCGATGCCCAGGGTGAAGTACTCCGGCGTGGTGGTGGCGCCCAGTTGCAGGCCGGCCCAGAGAATCAACGGCACCGCCAGGCTCATCAGCAGCAGGAACAACGGCAGGCCCCAACTGGCGCTGACCAGCGCGCGCGGGTTGAGGTTCTCGGTAAAGGCCATGTGGTACATGTGCGGCATCACGATGGCCGAGGCGAAGAACACCAGCAGCAGGGTGCGCCACGGGCCTTCCTGCAACGGGGTATGCAGCGCGGTCAGGGCCATCTGGTTTTGCAGCAGCCATTGCTCCAGCGCGTGCGGGCCGCCGAACACCCCGTACAGCGCGTACAGGCCGATGCCGCCCATGGCTACCAGCTTGATGAGAGATTCGAAGGCGATGGCGAACACCAGGCCTTCGTGTTTCTCCCGCGAGGCGATGTGCCGCGAGCCGAAGAACAGCGTGATCAACGCCACCATCACGCAGTAGCCGATGGCGATCCGGTGCGGCATTGGCTCGTGGGTGAGGATGCCGATCGAGTCGGCCACCGCTTGAATCTGCAGCGCCAGCAAGGGCAGCACGCCCATCAGCATGAATACCGTGGTCAGCGCGCCGGCCCAGGTGCTGCGAAAGCGAAACGCGAAGAGGTCGGCCAGCGACGACAACTGATAGGTGCGGGTGATGCGCAAAATCGGGTACAGCAGCACCGGCGCCAGCAGGAATGCGCCCGACACCCCCAGGTAGCAGGCCAAAAAGCCGTAGCCGTACTCATAGGCCAGGCCCACCGTGCCATAGAAGGCCCAGGCACTGGCATAGACGCCGAGCGACAAGGTGTAGGTGAGCGGGTGGCGCGTGAGCCAGCGCGGCAGCAGCCCGCGCTCGCTGATCCAGGCCACGCCGAACAGCACCAGCAGGTACGCCAGGGTGACCAGCACCATCTGGGTGAGGCTAAAGCTCATCGGCGTCTCGCTGGCTCTGCAGGATGAAAGTGACCACGATGAGGATCAGCCACAGCAGGTAAGGGCGGTACCAGGCGCCGGTCGGCTCGATCCACCAGTCCATGATCGCCGGGGAGAACAGATAGATGCCCACCACCAGCAGCAAGACCAGGCGATAGATGTACATAGTGGCCTCTCATGGGTTGCGTGCCGGTCCTGGTTTTTATTCTAGCCGGCGATGGTAGCGCAGCGGCACCGCTGCGGTCACGCCAGGTGTGCTTCAGGCAGCGTGGCGGTGCGCGGGATGGCCGCCGCGTTCCAGTGCGCGCGGGCCCAGGCCAGCAGGGTGGCCGGGGCTTCGCCGGCAAGGGTTGGCTCCGGCTGCTGGCCCAGCGCGCGCAGGGCACGCATCAGCAACGGCGCGGCCTGCTCGGCCTGTAGCGGCGGCGAGCGGTAGCTTTTACCGAGCTTGTGGCCATCGGCCTGGATGATCAGCGGCACGTGCAGGTACTGCGGTGCGGGCAGCCCGAGCAGCTCCTGCAGGTACAACTGGCGCGGGGTGGAGTCGAGCAGGTCGGCGCCGCGCACCACGCTGGTCACCCCTTGCAGGGCGTCGTCGAGCACCACCGCCAGTTGGTAGGCATACAGCCCGTCGCGGCGGCGCACAATGAAATCCCCTACCTCGCCACCCAGGTGCTGGGCGAAATGGCCCTGCACGCGGTCTTCAAAGCTGTAGCGCAGCTCTGGCACCCGCAGGCGGATGGCATTGCCGGCCCATGCGTGCCCGGCGTTGCGGCACAGGCCCGGGTACACCCCGGCGAACCCTTCCAGCGCCTTGCGCGAGCAGGTGCAGGCATACGCCAGGCCAGCACGCAGCCACTGCTCGAGCACCGCCTGGTAGGCCTCGTGGCGCTGGCTTTGGTACAGCACCGGGCCGTCCCACTCGAAGCCGTAGGCCTCCAGCGTGCGCAGGATCGCATCGGCGGCGCCGGGCACCTCCCGCGGCGGGTCGAGGTCTTCCATGCGCAGCAGCCACTGGCCACCGGCCGCGCGCGCGTCGAGGTATGACGCCAGCGCCGCCATGAGCGAGCCGAAGTGCAGGTAGCCACTGGGGGTGGGGGCGAAGCGCCCGATGGGGTTATTCATGGGAAAAGAAGGCTCTACCAACACGAGGGCTGGCGGCTAACAGGGGCGCTGGCCGCGCCCCTGGCAAGCGGATCATTTACCGACTTGTTTTTCCTTGATTTCGGCAAGGGTTTTGCAATCGATGCACTGGTCAGCGGTGGGGCGTGCCTCGAGGCGGCGTACGCCGATCTCGATGCCGCAGGAGTCACACCAGCCGTACTCTTCGTCTTCGATCAACTGCAGGGTTTTGTCGATCTTCTTGATCAACTTGCGCTCACGGTCGCGGGCGCGCAGTTCGAGGCTGAATTCTTCTTCCTGGCTGGCGCGGTCCGCCGGGTCAGGGAAGTTGGCCGCTTCGTCCTTCATGTGGTCCACGGTGCGGTCCACTTCCTGCATCAGCTCCTGCTTCCATTTATTGAGGATGAACGTGAAATGCTTGCGCATGTTCTCGCTCATGTACTCCTCGCCCTTGGTTTCTTTATAAGGTTCGAAGCCGCGAAGCGCATTGCTGTTTTGCTGGTTTTCATTGGTGGGCATGAATTGACCGCCTCTCGCTCAACTAAATCCACTGCGCAGGATGATCCATCTCCGGCACCCGCCGGCCCTGCGACTGCAAGCCGGCGAACTTACCAGATAGCATCAGGGTGCGCTACTCCCGGTTATCCAGCCCCTGAGGGGGCTGGGCGTTGGCTGATCAGACCATAGCCCACGGGAAAAATCCCTCGCGGGATGCGTACAATGTGGGTTTTTTCTCACCCTCAGGATCCGACCATGGCTTCGCCCTACAGCGCACGCAGCCGCGCGATCGAACCGTTCCACGTGATGGCCCTGCTGGCGCGCGCCAATGAGCTGCAGGCTGCCGGCCATGACGTGATCCACCTGGAGATCGGCGAGCCGGACTTCACCACCGCCGCACCTATCGTCAGCGCCGGCCAGGCCGCGCTGGCCGCCGGCCATACCCGCTACACCGCCGCCCGCGGCCTGCCGGCGCTGCGCGAGGCGATCGCTGGCTTTTATGCCAGCCGCTATGGCGTGGCGCTCGACCCGCAGCGCATCCTGGTCACCCCGGGGGGCTCGGGGGCGTTGCTGCTGGCCAGCAGCCTGCTGGTAGACGTGGGCCAGCATTGGCTGCTGGCTGACCCCGGCTACCCGTGCAACCGGCATTTTTTGCGGCTGGTGGAGGGCGGCGCCAAGCTGGTGCCGGTTGGCCCGGCGGAGCGTTATCAACTGACCGCCGAAGCAGTGGCGCAGCAATGGGACGCCAGCACCGCCGGTGCCTTGGTGGCCTCGCCGGCCAACCCCACCGGTACCTTGCTGAGCCTGGCCGAGCTCGAGGGCTTGAGCCAAGCGTGCAAAGGCAAGGGCGGCCACCTGGTGGTGGATGAGATTTACCACGGCCTGACCTATGGGGTAGATGCCGACACTGTACTGAAGGTGGACGACGGCGCGTTTGTCTTGAATAGTTTTTCCAAATATTTCGGCATGACCGGTTGGCGCCTGGGTTGGCTGGTGGCACCCCCGGAGGCGGTACCGGAATTGGAAAAACTGGCGCAAAACCTTTACATCAGTGCCTCGAGCGTGGCCCAGCATGCGGCGCTGGCGTGTTTCGAGCCGGCCACCCTGGCCATCTTCGAAGAGCGCCGGCATGCCTTTGAGCAACGCCGCAACTTCTTGCTGCCGGCGCTGCGCGAGCTGGGCTTTGGCATCGCGGTCGAGCCCGAGGGGGCGTTCTACCTGTACGCCGACATCAGCGCCTTTGGCGGGGATGCCTTTGCCTTCTGCCAGTACTTCCTCGAACAACAGCACGTGGCCTTCACCCCCGGCTTGGACTTTGGCAGCCACCTGGCCAGCCAGCACGTGCGCTTTGCCTACACCCAGAGTTTGCCGCGCCTGGAGCAAGCAGTGGAACGCATCGCCAAGGGCTTGCAGGGGTGGCAGGGCTGATGCGGTTTTCGCCTCCCCTGGAAGCCGCGCGGCTGTTGCGCCGCTACAAACGGTTCCTGGCCGACATCGAGCTGGCCAGTGGTGAAGTGCTCACGGTGCACTGCCCGAACACCGGTTCGATGCTCAACTGCATGGCCGAAGGCGGGCGCGTGTGGTTCAGCCGCAGCAACGACCCCAAGCGCAAGCTGCCGGGCACCTGGGAGCTCAGTGAAACCCCCCAGGGGCGCCTGGCCTGCATCAACACCGGGCGGGCCAACGCCTTGGTCGAAGAGGCGCTGTTGGCCGGCGTGATCCCGGAACTGGCCGGCTTCACGTCGTTCAAGCGCGAGGTGCCCTACGGCCAGGAGCGCAGCCGCATCGACTTTTGCCTGCAGTACCCCAGCGGCCCGGCCTATGTCGAAGTCAAAAGCGTGACCCTGGGGTTTGCTGGCAGCACGGTGGCGGCCTTCCCTGACGCGGTCACCCAGCGTGGCGCCAAGCACCTGCGGGAGCTGGGCGCACTAGTGCGGCAAGGCATTCGCGCGGTGCAGTTGTACTGCGTGTGCCTTGATGGGGTCGAGGCGGTGCGCCCGGCGCTGGAGATCGACGCGGCCTATGCCCAGGCGCTGGCGCTGGCGCGGGAGCAAGGGGTGGAGGTGTTGGCCTACGGGGTGCGCATGGGGGTGGAGGAGATGTGCGTGGATCGGCGCTTGGCGGTTGAGTGGGGTTGACCCGCGCTGGCAGCACCCGCAATCACCCTTCACGCAGGCAAAAAAAGACCCGGCAAAAAGCCGGGTCAATAACCGTGATTAGCCTGATGAGGAGATAAGCTGAAACCGAAACGGCGCCAGATTATCTGGCTGGCCTCGCGACCAGTTGCGATAATCATAACAATTCTCATTTCGAAGTCAAGCGCCTGTTTTGAAAAATCAGCGGCTGCCTTCCTCATGGCGGGTGAGCTGCTTGTTCAGCGTGTCGATTTTCTTCGCCATGCTCTCGATCAGGCTGTGGGCGATGCGCGGGTTGGTCTGGGTCATGCCGAGGAACTGCTCCTTGGGGATGATCATCACCGTGCACGGCGTGCTGGCCACCACGGTGGCGCTGCGCTTCTCGTCGGTGAACACCGCCATCGCGCCAAAAATCTCATCCTTGGGCACATCGCCGACCTTTTGCCCGTCGACGAACGCCTCGGCGTGGCCTTCGGTGATGATGAACACATGATCGGCGGCGTCGCCCTGGCGGATCAGCATTTCGCCCGGCGCCACCCGCTTGAAGCCATTGCTGCTGCGGTACTCGGGTTGCTTGAGGCGGGTCACCGCGTCGGCCAGCAGCAGGGCCTGGCCTTGCTGGTACTCGATCAGCAGCGCCAGCAGGCCGGCGTTGGCCAGGTGCGCCAGCAGCGCGGGGCGGGAGTAGGGCACCAGCACCAGCGGCCCGTCGCAGTACCAACTGAGCGGGATTTGCGCCGGGGTGGCGTCGAGGTTGAGCAGGTCGCCGTCTTGCACATGGAACAGCGCCCGGTCGTTGAGGCGGCCGTGGATCAATCCGCTTTCTACCCAGTACACGGTGCCCGCGGCCAGGTGCGGGGCCAGGTCGGCGCAGGGTTCGAGGTTCAGCGCCGCGCCACTCGGCGCAAGGCCGGCGAGCAGGCGGGCGGGGAGGGTTTGCAGGTGGTTGACCCACGCATCGGCGTAAGCCGGTTGTTCGCCGAGTAAATACATAGTCAGTGTTGATCCATCAATCGCGCGGAAATCATTGAACGTCTTGCCGTGACGATAACGCGTCCAGTTGTTTATTCAAGGCCTCTTTGCGCGCGGCGGGCACATCGTTCCAGTGCACCCCCAGCAAAGCCCCCTCAATGGCGTACAGCAACACCTTCGAGGCCCGGAACCCGCGCGTGCGCACGGCGCGGTAGGCGCCCACCGCGCCAAGCCGGCGCAGGTCGGCGGCATTGTGAATACCAGCAGCATGCAACCAGCGTGCAGAAGTTTTGCCCAGGTTTCTCAGGTGCAGCAATTCGTCATTCATCCGGCCTCCCTGCGCTGTGGGGCATTGACACTGCTGAGAGTGTAGCCCCCGCGCAAAGGTTCGCCGCAGGCCCCTTAGCGGGTGCGGTAGCGCAACCGGGTACCGAAATTCACCGACATGAGAATCTCATCGGCGCTCAACTCTACCGGGAAGTACGCGCCGGAGATTTGCGCATGGGCCAGTGATGCCCCCTCCAGCGCCGACTGACGGAAGTCGATACCGCGCAGGTCGGCGGAGCGGAAGTAGGCATCGCTGAAGTCGACCTGGGCGGCGTCGAGCTGGCGCAGGTCGAGCCCGCGGAAGTCACCACCGCGAAAGTCCACCGGCGTATGCGCGGTTTTTTCCCGGTTGAACGCCTGTACATCCTCGTGCCGCAGCAGGGTGAACAGGGGCGAGTCGATGTGCTTGGGCTGGTTCATGATGGCGCCTCGTTGGTTTTATGGCGCCATCATAGTGACACCTTAGACGGTTGGACAATGCCGATTGCGTCACGGGTGAAACAAATCAGATGCCCGGTAGCCGGCGCCGGATATCCTCCACCAGGGCGTCTAGGCTGGCGCCTTCGTGGGTCGCCACCGGGCGTGACAGCAGCGCCTCTTCGGCGCTGAGCGGGTCACGGTTGGCCTGCTGCGCGGCGATCACCTCCAGGGTGGCGTCGGAGGGGTCGCTGCCCTCGGCCTGGCGCTGCGCCAGCCAGCTTTCGATCACCGCCTGCGGGGCGTGGCAATCGAGCACCAGGAATGGCACGCCGCGGGCCTCGGCCACCTGCTCGGCGGCCTCGCGTTGTGGGCGCTTGAGGTAGGTGGCGTCGATCACCACTGGGAAGCCGGCGGCCAGCACCCCGTCGGCCAGGCGGTGCAGGCGCTCGTAGGTGGTGGCGCTGGCCTGTTCGTTATAGAGGTCATCGGCGAACAGGCGTTTGCGTTCAACGTCCGAACGCAGGCGGATCGCCCCCAGCGACTCGACCAGGCGCATCGCCACATGGCTTTTACCCACCGCCGACACGCCGCTGGTGACCGCCAGAAAGCGCGACGGGATGGCGCTGTAGCTCTCGGCCAGGTTGGCGTAGTTACGGTACTGGCGCAGCAAGGTGGCCTTTTTCAGGCCATCGGCATCCGCCGGGATGCCAAACAGCGCGATCTTGGCGCGGACCATCGCCCGGTAGGCTTTGTAGAAATTCAGCAGCTCCAGCCCGGCGTAGTCGCCGGTGGCCTCGAGGTACAGGCTCAGGAAGCGCCGCGCCAGGCCTTTGAGGCCGCGGTCCTCGAGGTCCATGATCAGGAAGCCGGTGTCGGCCCAGGTATCGGTGAAGCGGAACGGCTCGTTGAACTCGATGCAGTCGAAAATCACCACCTTGCCATCGATCAGCGTGACGTTGCCCAGGTGGATGTCACCGTGGCATTCGCGGATGTAACCCTCGGCCTTGCGTTGTTCGAGCAGCGGGTGAAGGCGGGTGAACTCGGCGTTGGCCCAGGCCTCGAGTGCTTCGAGTTGTTGCAGGTCGGCCTTGTCACTCAGGAAGGGGCGAATTTGCTCGAAGTTCTGCGTGACCGGCGCCATGGCGAATGCGGGCGTGCCCTCGGCGCGCTCGGCCGGGACCCGTGGCGCGGCCAGGTGGAATTCGGCGATCTGCCTGGCCATCGCGTCGATGTGCGCGGTGCCCAGCTCGCCGTTGGCTTGCAGGTTGCTCAGCAGTTGGCTTTGCGGGAACTGGCGCATTTTCAGCGCGTATTCGATGGCCGGGCCATCGCCGGCCAGTTGCGGCGCCTCGGCACTGCCGGTAATTGGCAGCACTTCGAGGTAGAGGTTCTCGGTCAGCCGGCTGTTCAGGCGCAGTTCTTCTTCGCAAAAATGCTTGCGCGAGGCCAGCTCGGTGAAATTAAGGAAGCCGAAATCCGCGGGCTTCTTGATCTTGTAGGCGTATTCACCGGTCAGGACGACCCACGAAATATGGGTTTCTATCACCTGGATGGCTTCGACCGGGTGCGGGTACAGCGCTGGGTTTTGCAGCGCGGTGATCAGGGGCTGGCTCACGGAAGGTCCTTGGGTGGCAAGTGTATTTGCGCGACATTATGGCCGCTGTGCGCGCCCCTGCAAGCACCTGCCCCGTCTTCGGCAATATGCGTATAATCCGCGCCCATGACACGTACCCGAACCTCACGCAAGCCCAAACGCCCCCCTTCGAGCCGCCTGCGCAACCTATTGGGATGGGCCCTCAAGCTCAGCCTGGTAGGCCTCGTATTGCTGGCCGGCTTTGCCGTTTACCTCGACGCGGTGGTCCAGGAAAAATTCGCCGGCAAGCGCTGGAGCATTCCGGCCAAGGTGTACGCGCGCCCGCTCGAACTGTTCGTGGGGCAGAAGCTCGATGAGAAGGATTTTCTCACCGAGCTCGACGCTTTGGGCTACCGCCGCGTCAGCGCGGTGGCCGGGCCGGGGGATGCCGCCGTCAGTGGTGGCAACGTGGTGCTCAACACCCGCGGTTTCCAGTTCTACGAAGGCCTGGAGCCGGCGCGCCAGGTGCGCGTGCGCTTCTCTGGGGACTTCGTTGCCGAGTTGTCCGGTAACGGCGCGGAAAAACTCCCCGTGGCGCGGCTCGAGCCGCTGCTGATCGGCGGCATTTACCCGAAAAACCTCGAAGACCGCATCCTGATCAAAATCGACCAGGTGCCTCCGTACCTGCTCGACACCCTGGTAGCGGTGGAAGACCGCGACTTCTACCACCACTTCGGGGTGTCGCCGAAGGGTATCGTGCGGGCAATGTGGATCAACGCCAGCTCCGGGCGCATGCGCCAGGGCGGCAGTACGCTTACGCAACAGTTGGTTAAGAACTTTTACCTGACCAACGAGCGCAGCATCACCCGCAAGGTGACCGAGGCCATGATGGCCATGCTGCTGGAACTGCACTACAGCAAGCAGGAAATCCTCGAGGCTTACCTCAACGAGGTATTCGTTGGCCAGGACGGCCAGCGCGCGGTGCATGGCTTCGGCCTGGCCAGCCAGTTCTTCTTCGGCCAGCCGTTGTCGGAGCTCAAGCTGCATCAGGTGGCGCTGCTGGTGGGCATGGTCAAGGGGCCGTCGTATTACAACCCGCGGCGTTACCCGGACCGCGCGCTGGAGCGGCGTAACCTGGTGCTCGACCTGCTCCAGGAGCAAGGCGTGGCCACCCCTGAAGCAGTCGCCGCGGCGAAGAAAATGCCACTGGGCGTGACCGGCCGCGGCAGCCTGGCAGACAGCTCCTTCCCGGCCTTCATCGACCTGGTCAAGCGCCAACTGCGTGACGACTACCGCGACGAAGACCTGACCGAAGAGGGCCTGCGGATTTTCACCAGTTTCGACCCGATCACCCAAATGAAGGCCGAAGGGGCGATCCTCGACACCTTCAAGCGCTTCAAGGGCCGCAAGGGCGTGGACGAAATGGAGTCGGCCATGGTCGTGACCAACCCGGAAAGCGGCGAAGTGCAGGCCGTGGTGGGCAGCCGGGTGCCAGGCTTTGCCGGTTTCAACCGGGCGCTGGACGCCGTGCGGCCAATCGGCTCGCTGGTCAAGCCGTCCATTTACTTGACGGCGCTGGAGCAGCCGAGCCAATACACGCTCACGACTTGGATCAAGGACGAACCCTTCTCGGTCAAGGGCGCCGACGGCCAGGTGTGGACGCCGCAAAACTACGAGCGCACCGCCAATGGCACGATCTTCCTGTATCAGGGCCTGGCGCACTCGCTGAACCTCTCCAGCGCGCGCCTGGGCCTCGACCTGGGCGTGCCGAACGTGTTCAAGACCATCGCCAAGCTTGGGGTAGACGTCGAATGGCCGGCGTACCCGTCGATGCTGCTGGGCGCCGGTGGGATGTCGCCGTTGCAGGTGGCGACCATGTACCAGACCATCGCCAACGGCGGCTTCAACACGCCGATGCGGGCGATCCGCAGCGTGCTCACCGCCGAAGGGCAACCACTCAAGCGCTACCCGTTCCAGGTGCAGCAGCGCTTCGACGCCGGCTCCATCTACCTGCTGCAGAACGCCATGCAACGCGTACTGCGCGAAGGTACCGGGCGCTCGGTGTACAACGTATTGCCTTCATCGCTGAACCTGGCCGGTAAGACCGGTACCACCAACGACTCGCGTGACAGCTGGTTCGCCGGCTTCAGCCAGGACCTGCTCGCGGTGGTCTGGATGGGCCGCGACGACAACGGCAAAACGCCCTTTACCGGCGCTACCGGCGCGCTGCAGATCTGGACCTCCTTCATGAAGAAGGCTGACCCGCTGCCGCTGGAAACCCCGCTGCCGGGTAACGTGGTCAATGCCTGGGTCAACTCGCACACCGGGCAGGGCTCGGCCGAGGGGTGCCCGGATGCCGTACAGATGCCGTATATTCGGGGCAGTGAACCCGCACCCGGCCCGGCCTGCGGGGCAGGCTCCGATTCATCGCCCGCCGCGCCGGTGATGGACTGGATCAAGGGCTGGCTGAACTGATCGATGAGGAACTGAAGTGAACAAATGGTGGTTTCCCGCGTTAGCGTCCCTGGCCGTACTGCATGGTTGCGCCAGCGTGCCGAGCGGTTCGATCCCGGTGGTCGACCAAGGCCAGGCGGTGTCCAACGGTGAGCGTGTGTCCGCCAACCGCGGCACCAATACCTACCGCGCGCCAGCGGCGCAAACCCAGGCCCAGGCCTACCAGCCGTCGAGCAACGACGTGCAGGTGATGGTGCCGCAGGGCGCCAGCTCGCAGCCGATCACCCCCAGCAGCTCCGGCAATGCCGGGTTGTCGACCGGCCCCGGTTTCTCCACTGGCCCTGGTTTCTCCAGTGGCGCCTCGGCGCCGGCGGCCGCGCCGAGCAGCAGCAGTGGCTATACCAGCTACAACACCCCGAGCAGCACGCCAAGCGCGCCCAGTGGTATTCCCAGCCGCTCCAGCACGGGCGGCCTGGCCGCCGACGAACAGCTCGACGGCCCGGTGTTGTCGTTGCTGACCACCGCCCAGCAGCAGCAGGGTGGCGGCGACCTCAACGGTGCGTCGTCCAGCCTGGAGCGTGCCCAGCGCATCGCCCCACGTGAGCCCCAAGTGCTGTTCCGCCTGGCTCAGGTGCGCCTGGCCCAGGGCGACTCGGCTCAGGCCGAGCAGCTCGCGCGCCGCGCCCTAACCTACGCCAACGGCCGCCCTGACCTGCAAGCCAGCCTGTGGGAAACCATTGCCCAGGCCCGCGAGAAGCAAGGCGACAGCGCCGGCGCCGCCCAGGCCCGGCAACAGGCACGGGCCAACGGCTGATGGACCGCCGCGTGCCACAACTGGCCGACCACCTGCTGCTGATCGAGCGTGAACTGCGCCTGCAAGGCTGGTGGGAGGCGCAGCCACCGGCCGACCACCTGCTCGCCAGCCAGGAGCCGTTCTGCGTAGACACCCTGGCGTTCGAGCAGTGGCTGCAGTGGGTTTTCCTGCCGCGGATGAAAGCCATCCTCGAGCGCGACCTGCCGCTGCCCAGCGCTTCGGGCATCCTGGCCATGGCCGAGATGTCCTGGCAGGACCGCCCGCAGGCCTCGCAAAGGCTGCGCGCGGCCCTTCAGCAGTTCGACAAACTGATCAGCCAGGGCTGATCAATCCTTGCAGTGGTCGGCAATGCCCTGTTGGGTGGTGCTGATCTGGTCCTGCCGCTCTTTCTCGGTCAGCCGGCGCATCTGGCCTTCGACTTCCATCTGCACCCGCGGGTTATTGCGTAGTTGCGCCAGGTTGGTCCTGGCCTGCTGGCAATAGTCGTCGTTCTGCTGTTGCTGCTGGTTCACCTGCTGGCGCACCTGGGCATCTACGCTGCGCTGCTTGGCCTCTTCGCCGGGCGAAGTGCTGGGGGCGCTGGGGGCGGGCGCATTGCCGCCGCTTTCCCCCGGCGGGGTGGCCGGTTGCGGGGCGTTGATCTGCACCGGCTGGGCAGCGCTGCCCGCCGGCGGCTGTGCATCAAAATGGGTCACACCCTTGGCATCGACCCATTTGTAGATCTGCGCCGCGCTCGAGCAGGTGCTGGCTGCCGCTAACAACAAGGCTATGAGTGGTTTGAGGCGCATGTGGGCTCCGCAAGGGGTAAGGGCTGCCGAGAAAGCTACCACAATTGAAGAAAAACCATCGATCACTTGACTTGCAAAGGGCTATTCACAACAATTCAAAGTCCGCTGTGAAGGGACTGCCAGAAGCAGACCCGCTCAGCAGATCATGAGGCGCACACCCGCGCCGACCTGTTTTACCCCGCAACGCGTTACCTCGCGCTGGGTGGGAAAGCCCCGCAACATTTTGGGGCACTCCCGATACTTGCTCAGTCAGTGCTGACGTAGTCGGCGACCACCGTCGCTCATGCTCTGCTTAGCAGTAAACCTACTTAAGACCCGCTCGCGACGAGCGGTATTCTGGCGTGTTAGAGGTGAACAACGTGGAGCTCTTATCCGGCGCTGAGATGATCGTCCGCTTTTTGCGTGACGAGGGTGTCAAGCACATCTACGGGTACCCTGGGGGTGCCCTTCTTCATGTATATGATGCGCTGTTCAAGGAGCCCGAGGTTTCCCATATCCTCGTTCGCCATGAGCAGGCCGCCACGCATATGGCTGACGGCTACGCCCGCGCCACCGGCAAGGCCGGTGTGGTGCTGGTGACCTCCGGCCCGGGCGCGACCAATGCCATCACCGGCATTGCCACCGCCTACATGGACTCGATCCCGATGGTCGTGCTGTCGGGCCAGGTGCCTAGCACCGCGGTCGGCACCGACGCCTTCCAGGAAACCGACATGATCGGTATTTCCCGGCCGATCGTGAAGCACAGCTTCATGATCAAGCACCCGTCGGAAATCCCCGACGTGCTGAAAAAAGCCTTCTATCTGGCCGAGTCCGGCCGCCCGGGCCCGGTGGTCGTCGATATCCCCAAGGATATGACCACTCCCGGCGAGAAGTACGAATACGTCTTCCCGAAAAAAGCCAAGCTGCGCTCTTACTCGCCGGCCGTGCGTGGCCACTCCGGGCAAATCCGCAAGGCCAGCGAAATGCTGCTCGCGGCCAAGCGCCCGGTGATCTACGCCGGTGGTGGGGTCATCCTCGGGGGCGGCTCGGCCGCGCTGACCGAGCTGGCCCAGGCGCTCAACGCGCCGGTGACCAACACCCTGATGGGCCTGGGCAGCTACCCGGGCTCCGACCGCCAGTTCATCGGCATGCTCGGCATGCATGGCAGCTACACCGCCAACCTGGTGATGCACCACGCCGACGTGATCCTCGCCGTGGGCGCGCGCTTCGACGACCGGGTGATCAACGGCGCGGCGAAGTTCTGCCCGAACGCCAAGGTTATCCACATCGATATCGACCCGGCGTCCATCTCCAAGACGATCAAGGCAGACGTGCCGATCGTTGGCCCGGTCGAGAGCGTGCTGAGCGAAATGGTCGCCACCCTCAAAGACATCGGCCAGGTACCCGACCGTGACACGGTCGCCGCCTGGTGGAAGCAGATCGACGACTGGCGCGGTGACCGCGGCCTGTTCCCTTACGACAAGGGCGACGGCAGCATCATCAAGCCACAAACGGTGATCGAAACCCTGTGGGACGTGACCGGCGGCGACGCCTTCGTCAGCTCCGACGTGGGCCAGCACCAGATGTTCGCGGCGCAGTACTACCGCTTCAACAAGCCCAACCGCTGGATCAACTCCGGTGGCCTCGGCACCATGGGCTTCGGTTTCCCCGCGGCCATGGGCGTGAAGCTCAACTTCCCCGACCAGGACGTCGCCTGCGTGACCGGTGAAGGCAGCATCCAGATGAACATCCAGGAGCTGTCGACCTGCATGCAGTACGGCCTGCCGGTGAAGATCATCAACCTGAACAACGGCGTGCTGGGTATGGTCCGCCAGTGGCAGGACATGAACTACAGCAGCCGCCACTCGCACTCGTACATGGAATCGCTGCCGGACTTCGTCAAGCTGGCCGAGGCCTATGGCCACGTTGGCATGCGCATCACCGACCTGAAAGACCTCAAGCCGATGATGGCCGAAGCCTTCGCCATGAAAGACCGCCTGGTGTTCCTCGACATCGCGGTAGACGTGAGCGAACACGTGTACCCGATGCAGATCAAGGACGGGTCGATGCGTGACATGTGGCTGAGCAAGACGGAGCGTACCTGACATGCGGCATATCATTTCCCTGTTGCTGGAAAACGAACCCGGGGCGCTGTCCCGCGTGGTCGGGCTGTTCTCCCAGCGCAACTACAACATCGAAAGCCTGACCGTGGCCCCGACCGAAGACCCGACCCTGTCGCGCCTGACGCTCACCACTATCGGCCACGATGAGACCATCGAGCAGATCACCAAGAACCTCAACAAGCTGGTCGAGGTGGTCAAGCTCGTCGACCTGTCGGAAAGCTCGCACATCGAACGCGAACTGATGCTGGTCAAGGTCAAGGCGACCGGCGCCCAGCGCGCCGAGATCAAGCGCACTACCGATATTTTCCGCGGGCAGATCGTCGATGTGACCAGCAGCGTGTACACCGTGCAGCTGGCGGGTACCAGCGACAAGCTCGACAGTTTCATTCAGGCCGTGGGCACGGCGTCGATCCTCGAGACCGTGCGTAGCGGTGTGACCGGGATTGCACGTGGCGACAAGGTCCTGAGCATCTAAACTCTTTTCACTTTGCAGATGGCCCGCGCGGCCCAGATAAAAACCAGGGGTATTTCATGAAAGTTTATTACGACAAAGACTGCGACCTGTCGATCATCCAGGGCAAGAAAGTCGCCATCATCGGCTACGGCTCCCAGGGCCACGCCCAGGCTTGCAACCTGAAAGACTCCGGCGTCGACGTCACCGTCGGCCTGCGCAAAGGCTCCCCGACCGTTGCCAAGGCTGAAGCCCATGGCCTGAAGGTCACCGACGTACAAAGCGCCGTTGCCGCCGCTGACTTCGTCATGATCCTCACCCCGGACGAATTCCAGGGCCGCCTGTACAAGGACGAAATCGAGCCGAACCTGAAGAAAGGCGCCACCCTGGCCTTCTCCCACGGCTTCTCGATCCACTACAACCAGGTCGTTCCGCGTGGTGACCTCGACGTGATCATGATCGCGCCGAAGGCCCCGGGCCACACCGTGCGCTCCGAGTTCGTCAAAGGCGGCGGCATCCCTGACCTGATCGCCATCTACCAGGACGCCTCGGGCAATGCCAAGAACGTCGCGCTGTCCTACGCTGCGGGCGTTGGCGGTGGCCGTACCGGCATCATCGAAACCACCTTCAAGGACGAGACCGAAACCGACCTGTTCGGCGAGCAAGCCGTGCTGTGCGGTGGCGCGGTCGAGCTGGTCAAGGCGGGTTTCGAAACCCTGGTTGAAGCCGGCTATGCTCCGGAAATGGCCTACTTCGAGTGCCTGCACGAACTGAAACTGATCGTTGACCTCATGTACGAAGGCGGCATCGCCAACATGAACTACTCGATTTCCAACAACGCTGAGTACGGCGAATACGTCACCGGCCCGGAAGTGATCAACGCCGAGTCGCGCCAGGCCATGCGCAACGCACTCAAGCGCATCCAGGACGGCGAATACGCCAAGATGTTCATCGCCGAAGGCGCTGCCAACTACCCATCGATGACCGCGCGCCGCCGCAACAACGCTGCGCACGGCATCGAGGTGATCGGTGAGCAACTGCGTTCGATGATGCCGTGGATCGCCAGCAACAAGATCGTCGACAAGAGCAAGAACTGACACATTCTGTGCTCATGAAAAACGCGGCTTCGGCCGCGTTTTTTCGTTTGGGCGCCAGCGGTTCTGGTATAAAGCTGCAACGTTTGGTGCAGCACACCAGGCGAACACTCGTCACCAACGTGGGTCGAAATTTTTCACATCGTTGCAAGGTATTTGTTATGAGCGAACGTCCCGAAGAGCCAAACAAGGCCGAAGGCGCCGATAGCCTGCTGCCGATCGATGAACACATCGAGGAAGGGCATGATGCGGATGGGCGCAAAGTCCGCCATCGCGGTATCTACCTGCTGCCCAACCTGTTCACCACCGCGAACCTGTTTGCCGGGTTCTACTCGATCATCAACTCGATCAGCGCCCAGAACGCGCTGAGCGCGGGTAACTCCGCCGACGCGGTGAAGTACTTCTCCTATGCGGCCATCGCCATTTTCGTGGCCATGGTGCTCGACAGCCTCGACGGCCGCGTCGCGCGCATGACCAACACCCAGAGCGCCTTTGGCGCCGAGTACGACTCGCTGTCCGACATGGTCGCCTTCGGCATGGCGCCAGCCTTGCTCGCCTTTGGCTGGGCACTGGGTGACATGGGCAAGGTCGGCTGGATGGTCGCGTTCATCTACGTGGCCGGTGCTGCCTTGCGCCTGGCGCGCTTCAACACCCAGGTCGGCAAGGCCGACAAGCGCTACTTCATCGGCCTCGCCAGCCCGGCCGCCGCGGGCGTGGTCGCGGGTACCGTGTGGGCGCTGAGCGACTACAACATCCCCGGCTCCAAGCTGTCGTTCCTGGTGGCTCTGCTGGTGGCCGCCGCCGGCATGCTGATGGTCAGCAATATCAAGTACAACAGTTTCAAAGAGCTCGACTTCCGTGGGCGTGTACCCTTTGTGGCCATCCTCGCGGTGGTGCTGGTGTTTGCCGTGGTATTCAGTGACCCGCCGCGCATCCTGCTGCTGATCTTCCTCGCCTATGCGGTATCGGGCCCGATTCAGCACCTGTTGCGCATGCGTCGGCGTAAGTCATGAAATAAACCGGTCGCGGCGCCGTCACACCTCGAGCAGAACCTTTGAACGGCCTGTGGAGGGCGCCCGATGCTCATCAAGTTGTCCAGGGCCAGCGACTGCAACGAGTCGCAGGTCACCCCGGAAGGGGTTTATTTCTCCCGCCGCCGCCTGCTGGGCGGCGCAGCCCTCGCGGGCGCCGGTGCCTTGTTGCCGGGGCTCGCGCTGGGTGCGGCCCCCGCCGCCTACGACGGCGTCGAAGCCGGCAACCCGCCGAGTTGGTTCAAGCAAAAGCTGCCCAATACCCAATGGCAGGCGATCACGGCCCAGGGTGAAAGCATCACCCCGTTCCGCGACGCCACCCATTACAACAACTACTACGAGTTCGGCACTGACAAAGGGGACCCAGCGCAAAACGCTGGCAGCCTGAAAACCGAGCCTTGGACTGTGGTGGTCGATGGTGAGGTCGGCAAGCCCGGCAAGTACGCCCTCGAAGACTTCATGAAGCCTTACCAACTGGAAGAGCGAATCTACCGGCTGCGCTGCGTCGAGGCCTGGTCGATGGTCATTCCCTGGCTGGGCTTCCCGCTGTCGGCGTTGCTCAAGCAGGTCGAGCCCACCAGCAAGGCCAAGTACATCCGCTTCGAAACCCTGGTAGACCCCGAGCACATGCCTGGGCAACGCTCGAATTTCGCCCTGATCAACTGGCCCTATGTAGAAGGGCTGCGCATGGACGAGGCGATGAACCCGCTGGCCATCCTGGCGGTGGGCATGTACGGCCGTGAGTTGCCGAACCAGAACGGCGCCCCGCTGCGGCTGATCGTACCCTGGAAGTACGGCTTCAAGGGGGTGAAGTCGATCGTGCGTATCAGCCTGGTGGAACAGCAGCCCGCCACTACCTGGCAGCAGATCGCCCCCAGCGAGTACGGCTTTTACGCCAACGTAAACCCCACGGTCGACCACCCGCGCTGGAGCCAGGCCCGCGAGCGGCGCCTGCCCAGCAGCCTGTTCAGCCCCAACGTGCGAGAAACCCAGATGTTCAACGGCTACGCCGATGAGGTCGCCTCTCTCTATAGCAACCTCGACCTTCGGGTGAACTACTGATGCGCTACCCGTGGTTTCGCTTGGCGGTGTTCGTGGTGATTGCCGTGTGGCCGGTGTACTGGCTCTACCAGGCATGGATCTTCGCGTTGGGGCCAGACCCAGGCAAGGTGCTGGTTGATCGCCTTGGGCTGGGTGCACTGGTGTTGCTGCTGGTCACCTTGGCGATGACCCCGCTGCAGCGCGTTACCACATGGGCCGGTTGGGTAGTGGTGCGGCGCCAACTGGGCTTGTGGTGCTTTGCCTATGTAGTGCTGCACCTGGCGGGATACCTGTTCTTCGTGCTCGGGTTGATGTGGTCCCAGTTGGGGGTAGAGCTGAGCAAGCGGCCTTATATCATCGTGGGCGCGCTGGCGTTCCTGATGCTGCTGGCACTGGCGGTCACGTCGAACCGGTTCAGCCAGCGCCGGCTGGGGGCTAAATGGAAAACCCTGCATAAGCTGACCTACGTGGTGCTGGGGTTGGGGCTGCTGCACTTTCTCTGGATCGTGCGGGCGGACCTCAAGGAGTGGTCCATTTATGCGGCGGTTGCCGCGCTGCTGATGCTGCTGCGGGTGCCCGTGATCAGCCGGCGGATCCACCGCCGGAAAAATAAACGCAGTTATTCCGCACCCAGCGCTTGACGCCGGTTTTTATCCCCCTATAATGCGCACCACTTCCAGCGACAACGGAACGCGAAAAGCCTTGGTAAACAAGGAGTTAGCGAAACGGAGTGGTAGGAAGTGGCTTCAGTATCGGTTCGCCGATAGCCGGATTGAAACGGTGAAAAAGGTGGTTGACAGCAGGTTGTAACGCTGTAGAATTCGCCTCCCGCTTCAAGAGGTTCTGAGGCGAGTCAAGTGT